>CAZFVR010000019.1:0-32476 GCA_964522215.1 uncultured Ruminococcus sp.
TGCCGGCGACGTTAGTAATTATACCACATGTCTTGCCGTTTGTCAATACCTTTTTTGCATTTTTCTCAATTTTTTTTGCAAAAACAAGGGCGACGATCGCCGCCCTTGTTTTTGCGCTTGCAGTTATTATTTCTTATCATTCAAAAGCTTATCGCTGAGCTCGTTCACTCTGCCCGCAAACTTTTTGCGGCGGGAGGCGAGGATAGTGCGATAGATGGGATAGTTTACGATAGCCGCAGCCATACCGAGAATGCCGATAACGATTCCGGGGACGAGGGGTGAGGCGATGCCGAGAGCTGTGCCGATATCGGTCATCACAAGGCTCATGCCCGCGCCCATGATGAGCGCGCTGACACTGCCGAAGACATATGCAAAAATATCGGCAGGGCGTTTAGCCTTTTTATCCAGCGCTATAAGTTCATCAAGCTCGGTGTGACTGCGCTCGGTATACTTGGTGCGGATGCTTCTTACAAGATATTCGGTGTCTTTGTTGTTCATTTTTCATTTCTCCTGATCTATGCTTTATTTTTGTTTTTCATTGCTGTTGTGAGCATATTATACCGCAGCTTCGTTTCCGAAAGCTTTGAGAAATGTTTAAGTTTTATTAAACCGCACCTTTTTACGTTTTTTATGCTATATCTTCAGGATCATACGCAGGATGCCGAGTATGAGCATATGCGCCGGGTAAAAGCTGTACGCCGCAAGCTTTTGCTGTTTGCCGCGCCGTCCGTTATACGCAAGGCAAAGGAGGAGACCGAGCCACGCCGCAGGTGTTTTACAAAGCACCAGCGCACAAAATGGCAGGGCAAGCGGCGGGCGGTCATAAAACAGATAGAAAAACCAACCCATAAGTATGGCGTGATAGTCATAATCGACCGAAAAAAGCACCCCCGCCATCAAGATACCGATAGATAACGGCTTTATTGAGATGATCGGCAAGCATGGAGGCCATAGCTATGGCCTTGAGCTGTGCGCCGGAGAGCCGCCCCTTAGTTTCCTGCAGGGTATTTCTTTCTATATTTATGATTACTGTTTTGTGTTTCATCCGCACCGAGATCGATCAAGCTCCTTTTGATTTTGTGTCATTTCGGTAACATTATACAGCAAGGGGGGCGCCGCATCAAGCGGCGACCCCCTCGGTCTTAGAATATTATTATGATATTTATTTTGACAGTCTGTCTATGACATACTGACCCATCTCACGGCAGCTTGAGCCGCCGCGGCGGCCGGTGATCTTTATAGGCGAGTCGGGAGCCGTTGCCGCATCGACCGCCGCACGCAGGCGTTCGGCACGATCGGCAAAGCCGATATGGCGCAGCAGCATCTCCGCCGCGCGGAACATGCTTGCGGGGTTGGCGTAATCGCCGTCACCGCGCTCGATCATTCTGGGAGCGGATCCGTGTATTGCCTCAAACATTGCATAGCGTGAGCCGATGTTTGCACTGCCTGCTGTGCCCACACCGCCTTGAAGCTGTGCCGCCTCATCGGTGATGATATCACCGTAAAGGTTGGGAAGCAGGAAGACCTCAAACCCGGAGCGGCAGGAGGTATCAAGCAGCTTTGCTGTCATGATATCGATATACCAATCCTCTACCGTCAATTCGGGATACTCCGCCTCGGCGATCGCGTGCGCGATGCGAGAGAAATCGCCATCGGTCTTTTTCATTATATTTGCCTTAGTGATACAAAGGACGCGCCGCTTGCCGTTCTTTTTGGCAAAATCGAATGCCGCGCGGGCAATGCGCGCCGTGCCCTCAGATGTTGTGACCTTAAAATCGCAGGAAAGCTCGTTGGGGACGCTGACTCCGCGACTGCCGAGCACATACTCGCCCTCGGTATTCTCACGGAAGAAGGTCCAGTCTATCCCCTCCTCCGGGATCGACACCGGTCGGACGTTAGCAAACAGGTCAAGCTCGCGGCGCATGGCAACATTGGCGCTTTCAAGCTCGCGCGGACCTGTACCGCCCTGCGGAGTGGTGGTGGGACCCTTAAGGATAACATTGCATTCCTTTATCTTTGCCAAAACATCGTCGGGAATGGCACGTCCCGCGGCAAGACGATTCTCTATCGTCAAGCCCTCGATATCGCGCAGCTCCACTCGCCCGCATTTTATCTCGTCATCAAGCAGAGCGGCAAGCACACGCTTTGCCTCGGCGGTAATGATGGGGCCGATGCCGTCGCCGCCGCAACAGCCGATGACGATCTTATCAAGCTTATCAAAATCAACAGGGGGCGGTGCTGTGCGCATGCGCTCGTTGCGTGCCAACTGCTCACGAAGTATGGTCTCAAAGGACTCAACAGCACAGGCAATATATTTTTCGTTATCTCGATCTGTATCCTTGCACATTTTTTACGTTTTTCGCGATCGCGAAAGCTCCTTTTTTGTTTTTTCGTTTTATGTTTTTTGCTTTTTCGTTGTGTCTTTACCGAAGACCGTGGATCTGACTTTTACGGTCTTTGGAGTTGCGGGGTCAGTTTTCCGCCGAGTAGCGAAGAAGTCCGCCCGCCCGCAGGATGGCACATCCGCGTTCGCTGAGCGCTGCGGTAAGCTTTATCTTATGTCCGCTCGTTTTATCGGTAAGCAGCACACACCCGGCGGCAAGTGCGGCATCAGATGTATCAAGCACCAGCTCGTCCCCCTCGGATATAAGCTCATAATCCTCGGGATCTGCAAACGTCAAGGGCAGTATGCCGGCATTTAATAGATTATCGCGGTGGATGCGTGCAAAGCTTTTTGCAATTACGGCACGCACGCCAAGATACAGAGGTACGAGGGCGGCATGCTCACGCGATGAGCCCTGTCCGTAGTTTACGCCGCCCACAACAATGCTCTGCCCCATGGCGCGTGCACGCTCCGGGAACGTTGCATCGCATACGCCAAAGCAGAACTCGGAGAGCTTTGGAATGTTTGAACGGTAGGGCAATATCTTAGCGCCCGCGGGCATTATATGGTCGGTGGTGATATTATCCCCGACCTTTAGTGACACGGCGGCATCTATCGAATCGCCGAGCGGGTATGTAGTGGGATAGCCCTTGATGTTCGGGCCGCGCCGGACGACCGCCTCGTGCGCCTCATCCGGTGAGAGCGGAGGAATTATCGCGCTGTCATCTATCTTAAACGATGCAGGCAGAGTGATCTCCGGCTTATCTCCGAGCGTACGCGGATCTGTTATCACGCCCATGATGGCGGATGCCGCGGCGGTCTCGGGTGAGACAAGATAAACGCCCGCATCGCGCGTTCCGCTGCGCCCCTCAAAATTGCGGTTGAATGTGCGCAGTGACACTCCGCCAGAGGAGGGAGAGAAGCCCATGCCTATGCAAGGGCCGCAAGCGCACTCAAGCAGTCTTGCGCCGGATGCAATGATATCCCCCAGTGCGCCGCACTCGGCGAGCATTGAAAGCACCTGCTTTGATCCCGGGGAGACTGACATGCCGACAGACGGCGCAACAGTCCTGCCGCGCAGTATGGCAGACACCGTCAAAAGGTCGGCAAGAGATGAGTTTGTGCAAGAGCCTACACACACCTGCTGTATCGGCATACCTGCAACATCCCGCACCCGCACCACGTTATCCGGGCTGTGCGGGCAGGCGATCATTGGCTCAAGGGTAGAAAGATCGATATCAATTATCTCGTCATATTCGGCATCCGGGTCGGATGCAAGAGGTGTGTGATCCGCCTCCCGCCCCTCGGCACGGAGGAAAGCAAGGGTGGTATCATCGGAGGGAAAGATCGATGTAGTGGCACCAAGCTCCGCCCCCATATTGGTTATGGTTGCACGCTCGGGAACGCTTAGATCTGCTATTCCCTCTCCGCCCCATTCGATTATAGCTCCCACGCCACCCTTTACGCTCTTGCGGCGCAAAAGCTCAAGGATGACATCCTTTGCTGCAACCCACGGCGAACGCTTTCCGGATAGGCGCACAAGTATCATGCGCGGCATTATCATTCGATACGCGCCGCCGCCCATGGCAACGGCAACATCAAGCCCGCCCGCGCCAAAGGCAAGCATGCCTATGCCGCCCGCGGTGGGTGTGTGGCTATCCGAGCCGACAAGAGTTTTGCCGGGCACACCAAAGCGCTCAAGATTTATCTGGTGGCAAACTCCGTTCCCGGGGCGGGAATAATAAACGCCGTATTTTGCAGCCACGGTGCGAAGATATTCATGATCATCGGCGTTTTCAAACCCTGCTTGCAAGGTGTTATGATCAACATAGGCGACAGAGAGCTCTGTTTTGACCCTATCAAGCCCCATCGATTCAAACTCTATATACGCCATGGTGCCTGTGGCATCCTGTGTCAGCGTGCGGTCTATCTTTATCGCTATCTCCGACCCCGCCGTCATATCACCCTCAATGAGGTGCGCACCGATTATCTTTTGTGCAATCGTTTTTCCCATCTTTCAGTCCTCGCTGTTCTGGTCGTTTTTGTATTTTATGATCAACTGTTCAAGCTCCTTAGAGGATATAACGGTCTGGCGACCTGCAGCATACTGCGCATCCACCCATTCCTTAATATATACCACCATGGGATCTTTTTTTGTCATTGCCTCCTCACCGATCAAGCGATAGTGAGAATTTATCCAGTATGCTATTCCCGCAAGCCCGGATGTGGAACTTACGGTAACGCCCGCGGGACGGCCAAGCAGCCTTGCGGTATCAAAGATGTTATATATCTCCTCGTCCTTTATCATGCCGTCGGCGTGAATGCCGGCGCGGGTAACATTAAAGTTTTCACCCACAAATGGGGTCATGGGCGGGATATCATAGCCGATATTGTCTCTGAAGTATTCTGCTATCTCGGTAATGACGGTGGGATCCATACCGTCAAGTGTCCCGCGCAGGGATGCATATTCAAACACCATCGCCTCAAGCGGTACGTTGCCGGTGCGCTCGCCGATGCCGAGCATTGAGCAGTTGACGGCCGATGCGCCAAACAACCACGCGCAGGTGGCGTTGGCTACGCCCTTGTAAAAATCGTTATGACCGTGCCACTCAAGCATGGCGCTGGGAACATCCGAGTAATGCTGTAAGCCGTAGATTATGCCCGGCACGCTTCGCGGCAGTGCCACCTCGCTGTACGGCTCGCCATATCCCATGGTGTCGCACGCGCGGATGCGGATGGGAATGCCGGATTCCTGCGAGAGCCGCTGTATCTCGTTGACGAACGGCACCACAAAGCCGTAAAAATCGGCGCGGGTGATATCCTCAAAGTGACAACGTGGGCAGATGCCCATCTCAAGCGCCTCGGATATTATGCGCAGGTAGTGCTCAAGCGCTTGACCGCGCGTCATACCGAGCTTTTTGAATATATGATAGTCGGAGCAGGATACAAGAATACCGGTCTCCTTGATACCAAGGTCGCGCACAAGCTTAAAATCCTTTTCGCTGGCTCGGATCCATGTTGTGATCTCCGGGAATTCAAGCCCCAGCTCGCGGCAGGCATTAAGCGCACGGCGGTCGTTTTCGCTGTAAACGAAAAATTCGGTGGATCTGATTATACCCTTGGGGCCGCCGAGGCGGGAGAGCATTTTGTATATATCAACGATCTGCTCAGGCGAGTAGGGCGCTTGCGATTGCATACCATCGCGAAAGGTGGTATCCGTTATCCAGATCTCCGCCGGCATTCCAAGCGGCACACGGCGGTGGTTAAAGGGGACCTTCGGGACCTCCTCATAGCTGTACACCTCGCGGTAGAGGTTTGGCTCCGGGATATCCTGAAGTGAGTATTTATATGATTTTTGTTCAAGCAGGTTTGATTTTGGTGAGATCTCAAGCATGGTCATTCTCCGTTTTTCGGCAATGGCTCGCGGTCGTGCGTGGTGCTCGGAATGCAACGGCCTATCGGTCGTGCCCGGCGACTGCAGATCATACCCGCGGCATAAGCCTATATTCCGCAGGTGGCGGATAATTGCTTTATATTATACTACACTTCTTTGCATTTTGCAAGATGTATTTTGTATTTTTTCATTTTTGGACGTTTTTTTATAAACATCTGCAAATTGCGCATTTTTCGAGCACCGATATTTCAAACATTGGCGAGATCGGGGCATATTACGGCTTAATGGTAGGATCATTTCGATCCTGTGTCGCCCGGGATAACGTTTGCCGTCGTTGCGGGTCGGGATCGCCGCAGACTTCGGTAATACAAAAGGCAAAACAGCAAATATGCATAATTCGACAAAAAAAATCTCATAATAATTGTTGACATCGGCAGTGTTTTGTGCTATCATTTAAATGGAGAAAGTTGTCGCCGATGGCGGTATTACATAATTTGGCTGCACATCGGAAAATAAATACACATGGGGTTTTAGGATCAAAATGAGAAAAACAAAGATCGTTTGTACCATAGGACCGGCTTGTTCCTCGGTCGATATATTAAAGCAGATGATAAAGGCGGGAATGAGCGTTGCGCGCTTTAATTTTTCGCACGGTGAGCATTCTGAGCATAAAAAAATGATGGATGCCGTTAAGGCGGCCAGAGATGAGCTTGGGATGCCCGTTGCCATCATGCTCGATACAAAAGGGCCCGAATACCGCATAGGTCGCTTTGCAAACGGCCCTGTCACGCTGACAGCAGGCAATCATTTTACCTTTACAACGGATGAAATACAGGGCGATGAAACGCGTGTATCCGTCTCCTACAAATCGCTGCCGGACGAGCTTGAGCCGGGGGCGGTGATACTGCTTGCAAACGGTCTGCTTGAGTTTCACGTTACAAGTATAAACGGCAACGATATAGAGACCGAGATAATCAACGGCGGCACTCTCAGCGACCGCAAGAGCATGAGCTTTCCCGGCCGTGTGCTGAATCAGGTGTTTTTGAGCGAGCAGGACAAGGCGGATATGCTTTTCGGCATTGAAAACGACGTTGATTTTATAGCTCTCTCCTTCGTTTCAAGCAAGGAAAACGTTGAGGATGTGCGCGAATTTTTGCATGCAAACGGCGGCGACGACATTGATATAATCGCAAAGATCGAAAATCGCTCCGGCGTTGACAATATCGTTGACATAATCGATGCCTCGGACGGCATTATGGTCGCACGCGGCGACATGGGTGTTGAGATACCCTTTGAGCAGCTCCCCGCCATTCAAAAAATGATGATAACAACCTGCCGTTTCCGCGGCAAGCGCGTTATCACCGCAACAGAGATGCTTGAATCGATGATACACAACCCGCGCCCCACGCGTGCGGAGATCTCCGACGTTGCAAACGCGGTATACGACGGCACGAGCGCACTGATGCTCTCCGGCGAGACTGCGGCAGGCAGCTACCCCGTTGAGGCGGTCGCGGCCATGGCGAAGATAGCCGAGCAGACAGAGCGGGACATCGACTACAA
Source organism: uncultured Ruminococcus sp. (assembly GCA_964522215.1). Taxonomy (GTDB): domain Bacteria; phylum Bacillota; class Clostridia; order Oscillospirales; family CAG-272; genus CAG-390. The sequence continues at coordinate 7,338 of CAZFVR010000019.1, forward strand.
TGAGCTGTTCCACACCGCAAAGTTTAAAATCAAAAATCAGATAGATGCGATCTCGCACTCCGCCTGCTCGCTGGCCATCGATATTGATGCCAAGCTGATAGTCGTTTGCTCGCGCAGCGGTGCAACTGCCAGAATGGTATCCCGCTTCCGTTCTCCCAAGCCCATCATTGGCATGACAACGGATGAAAAGGTATGGCGCAAGCTGGCACTCTCTTGGGCTGTGATCCCCGCCATGAGCGAGGAATTTCAATCGGCGGATGTTTTGTTCTATCACGCGGTAGCGGTAGCAAAAAGATCCGGGCTTGTCTCGTCCGGGGACGTTATAGTCATCACCGGCGGACAGGTAAACGGCTGCTCCGGCAACACCAGCCTTGTTAAGTTTGAGACTATCAAATGAAAAACGCTTCGATACCCGCACTCAATAATTCAATAATTCAATAATTCAATTATAATATTGAGGATAGAATTCGAGGGCATCATACTGCGGGATATGATCGAAGCCGGCACCGAGGACTATGCGCTCCGGTTTTCACGACCGAGACAGAGCGGTCAAGCACTGATGACCGCGCGAGCCGATGACAGAGCGCTCGCGCCTTTATGAGCTGTTATTGCGATCGTGGAGCCGATGAGCTACACATAAACATAGTCGGGCAATGTCCACATGCTGCGCTGTGCCGCAAAGCATGGCTTTACCGAGTGCGCCGCATCGGCACATGCGAGGTAAACGGCCAAAAATATGACAGCTTGACCATTGCAGCTGACAAATCATTAAAAATACGATGTAAACAGATTCACCAAAACACCACCCCTGCCGAACGCGCACGTTCGGCAGGGGTGGCTGTATTTTGGTTCACTTTTTCGGATGAAGAAAAGCTCGATCAACCGAAGTATTTATCGATAACCTCTGCCTCCGCCTTGGCAAGGCGCGCAAGGCACTCCGAACTTTGCAGGAAGGCAGAATCCTCGGGGTTGGTATGGAAGCCGTGCTCGATAAGAAACGCGCGGCGGCAGCCCGACTGCGCGGCGTTGCGGATGACGGAATAGTAATCGGTATTGGGATCATCCGGGTGGCGGCGGGTCTTTATACCGCGGTCAAGCGTGCCCATGGTCTTTACAACGGCATCGGTAAGAGCGCGTGCAATGGGTGCGTTGCCCTCCTCATCGCTCACCGAATAAAAGGTCTCTGCTCCTTTTACCTTGGCATAATCCTCCGGTGAGCGAGATGCGCCGGGGGCGTTTGAGTGAAGGGAGAGGAACATAACTGCTCCAAGTCTGCCTGCCATCCGGCCGCGCTCTGTAAGCTCGGGATCGTCATCCACAGTTTCGCGTGTTACCTTTACCTCAAAGCCGCGTGCTATCAGCTCGTCACGCAGATACTGTGAGAGGATAAAGTTTTGCGTTCCCTCATAAAAGCCCTCACGCGTGGTGTGCGGGTTGGCGGTCTTGCCGTGTCCGGGGTCAACGATAATAAGTCCTTTTGACATTTTCTTTATTCCTTTCAGATACATTTTTATATCTTAAATAATAGTTCCTTAGTCTTTACAAGACTATTATAAAACAACAAAGACGGTTTGTCAAGAAACTTTTTATTGACATGCAGCCGCAGGTCGTTTATAATATATAAATGATACAAAATGATCAAAATACAGGCCGCACGCGGCCATGATGCGATCACGGACGATTTTTTTGAGGGAGGCTACAATTACCATGGGGGGCGTTGGACTTACATCACCGATAACGTCGCTATCCGGCGTTGGGCGCGCAAGAGCCGAGGCATATGCGCGGATGGGAGTTGTGACTCTTGAGGATCTTTTATATCACATCCCGCGAGCTTATGAAAATCGCGGGGATATTCGCAAGCTTTCGGATATCCAGAACGGCGACGGTAAGACCGCGCTCGTGCTGACGGTAGCCACTGAGCCGCGCTGCGCCAGACTGCCGCGGCGGCTCTCCCTGCTGAAATTCCGCGCCTATGACGAGAGTGCTGCGGCGGAGATCACTTTTTTTAATCAGGATTATCTGCGCGGCAAATTTGTGCTTGGCACCACATGGCGCTTTTACGGCGCTGTTGAAGTTCACGGCAAGGGTAGCCGCTACAGAATGACCTCCCCCGCCTACGAGCCGTGGGAGGAGGGGCGACTGCCGGATTTTACGGCGGTATATCCGCTATCCGAGGGGCTGACGCAAAAACAGCTGGCGCAAAATGTTGCGGAGGCCATGCGACTTTGCGCCACCTCGATTACCGATCCCCTGCCCGAGGAGATACGCTGTGAGCTGGGGTTGCCCACCCTTGGCTTTGCGCTGCGTGCCATCCACCTGCCGGAGAGTTACGTTGCCTTGGCCGCCGCAAAGCGCAGGCTGATATTTGACGAGCTTTTTTACTTTTCGCTTGGGCTTGCGGGACGGCAAAAGCATGAGCGGGAGCGCGGCGCGCCTATATGCGCAAAGCAAAACATTACTCCCCTGCTCCGCCTTTTGCCGTATGAGCTGACGGGAGCGCAAAAGCGCACGATATCCGAGATCGCCGCCGACATGAAGCGTGACATTCCCATGGAGCGTATAGTTGTTGGGGACGTTGGTTGCGGTAAAACGGTAGTTGCCGCGGCGGCAATGCTCATAGCCGTTATGAGCGGTCACCAGGCGGCCCTTATGGCACCGACCGAGATACTTGCAAGGCAGCACTATGCAGAGCTTGCCCCGATGCTTTCATCTCTCGGCATCACTGTATCCCTGCTGACGGGCTCTGCTACCGCCACCGAAAAGCGCCGCATTCGCGAGTCACTTGTAAATCCTTCCGCGGAGCTTCGCACCGATATAGTGATAGGCACGCACGCGCTGATATCCGAGGGTGTTGAATTTGCCGATCTTGCGCTGGCAGTGACAGACGAGCAACACCGTTTTGGTGTTGCCCAGCGCGCCACACTTGCGAGCGGCGGCGCACATGTTCATGTGCTGGCCATGAGTGCCACGCCCATCCCGCGCTCACTTGCACTGACACTGTACGGCGACCTTGATGTTTCAAAGATAGATGAGATGCCGCCCGGGCGACAAAAGGTCGATACCTTTGCGGTCAACGAGAGCTATCGCGAGCGGATAAACGCGTTTATAGAAAAAACGGTTGCCGAGGGCGGGCAGGTGTACATTGTTTGCCCATCAATTGAGGAGTCGGAAGCCCCCGACAGCGGAGAGGTCGGGATAGAGGATATCGAGGATGACGGTTTTGAGGTCAAACCGCCGCTCAAGGCTGCAACCGTTTATGCCGAGGAATTACGCTGTGCCCTGCCATCCCTGCGCATCTCTCTCGTGCACGGCAAAATGAAGCCCGGCGAAAAGGATGCCGTTATGCGTGCGTTTGCCGACGGAGAGAGCGATGTTTTGGTATCCACCACCGTCATTGAGGTCGGTGTGAACGTTCCGAATGCCTCGCTGATGATCGTTGAAAATGCCGAGCGCTTTGGTCTCTCACAGCTGCATCAGCTGCGCGGGCGCGTTGGGCGCGGCACACGGCGATCCTATTGCATCTTGGTATCCGACAGTCGCTCCGAAAACGCGCGGCGACGACTGGCTGTGCTTACAAAAACGCAAAACGGCTTTGATATAGCCGAGGAGGATCTTGCCCTGCGCGGCCCTGGCGACTTTTTCGGCAAACGCGGCGAGGGCGTGCGCCAAAGCGGCGGCGTGAGATTTCGCTTTGCCGATCTTTGCGGGGATGCGGGGCTGCTTGCCTCCGCCACCGAGGCCGCCGCAAAGCTGCTCCGGGCCGATCCGGAGCTCAGCGAGCACCCGCTCCTTCGCGCCGAGATAGAAAAAATGTTCTTATAGATCCCATAAAAACTTATAAAAGCCTCGGTATCGAACGCCGCGCGTTCGATACCGAGGTTCTGTATTTATTTTCAAACGATACCGCATATACAGCTCAAACGTTGAACCTAAACAGGGTAACATCGCCATCCTGCATAACATATTCCTTGCCCTCGCTGCGCACAAGGCCTGCCTCCTTTGCCGCAAGCATAGAGCCGCAGCGCATAAGGTCATCAAAGGATACTATCTCGGCGCGTATAAAACCGCGCTCAAAGTCGCTGTGTATCTTGCCGGCCGCACCGGGGGCTTTTGTGCCGCGCTTGATCGTCCACGCGCGCACTTCCTTGGGTCCTGCCGTCAGGAAAGAAATAAGCCCCAAAAGCTCATAGCTTGCGCGGATAAGTCTGTCAAGGCCGGATTCGGCAATGCCGAGATCCTCAAGGAACGCCGCCTTTTCATCGGCATCCAGCTCGGCTATCTCAGCCTCGATACCGGCGCACACCGCCGAACAGCCCGAATGCTCGCCCTCGGCATACTCGCGCAGTGCGGCATAATGGGGATTTGAGAGCGGCTCGCCGCCCAGATCATCCTCGCCGACATTTGCAACATATATCACAGGCTTGCTTGACAGGAGGGGCGCATCGGCAAGCATTGCCAACTCATCATCGCTCATATCCATCGCCCGCGCCGCATGTCCCTCGCCAAGATGCGCGACAAGGCGCTCAAAAAAGTCAAGCTCAGCGGCCAGCGACTTATCATTACGTGCGTTTTTGCGCAGCCTCTCAAGCTTGCGCTCAACTATCTCAAGATCGGAGAGTATAAGCTCGTAATTGATGGTCTCAACGTCACGCACCGGGTCAACACCGCCGTCAACATGGATTATATTCTCATCCTCAAAGCAACGTACAACGTGGAGGATAGCATCGCACTCCCTTATGTGAGACAAAAACTTGTTGCCCAGTCCTTCTCCCTGTGCCGCACCGCGGACAAGACCCGCAATGTCAAAAAACTCGACAGTGGCAGGGGTATATTTTTCGGGATCGTACATTTTTGCCAGTGCATCAAGGCGTGCATCCGGAACGGGTACAACACCTACATTCGGCTCGATGGTGCAAAAGGGATAGTTTGCCGAATCCGCCCCCGCACTCGTCAGCGCATTAAAAAGCGTGCTCTTGCCAACATTCGGCAGTCCTACGATACCAAGTTTCATAATTTATTTTTACCTATCCGAAAAGCCCGGATCTTTGGACTTTTCGCCTTTCTTTATTTCCTTATAATTATAGCATATAATGCAGGTTTTCTCAAGCGGTTACGCAAAAATAGCTCCGTTTTTTTAAAAATCGCACAAGTTCACCGGATCGGCACCCAAAAAACAGCTCTAAATATCCATTGATCTTCCACTCTATTCGGTCTTTTTTTGGTTCTGTCTCTTCAAGCAGTACATCAATATCACAGCACAATACGCGCGAGAGCATCACAGGATATTCCGCCTGCGCTTTGTTGATATTCTTTTGCCTCTGCTCGTACTGCTGCATCGTACACAGAGGAACTCCTGACGTTTCCGAGCATTCGCGCCGGATGAACGGATTTTTTCTAAAATGAGCCATCGAGACCCTGCCGTTGCAGATATCTTGGCAGCAGGTCATTCTGTCAGTCCAAAATAATTAAAAAAAATATGAACAAAATCGCCTAAAGCTATTTGCAAATCGCTTTTTTTGTGATATAATAAGATGAGCATGGTATTGCCGATCGCGGGAGGCATTGCTTTTGACCTAAAAATTCATTTAACCGTCACACAGAGCACTTACAATGCATGTATAATCGTTAATAGGTAAATGGATATTTTTTCACGGCGGGCATTCTGCGGCTTCGGACTACGAGGCGATGCGCAAATAATATCGCCTATATAAACAAACAGATAAGAAAATCATATAACAAAAGGAATAGAATAACTCAGGGAGGTCACAAATGAATTACACTAAAATTCTCGTTGTTGATGATGACAGCAATATCAGGGACTTACTTAAGCAGAGCCTTGAAAACGAGGGATATGAAGTAAGAACAGCCGCCGATGGCTTTGAAGCTATCGACACATTTAAAAAATACGAGCCGGACATAATGCTGCTCGACATCATGCTTCCCGGAAAGAGCGGGCGCGACGTTTGCGCCGAGATAAGAAAGTTCTCGACCAAGCCGATAATAATGATAACAGCAAAGGTAGATGTTGTTGACAAGGTGGTTTGCCTTGAGCTTGGTGCAGATGACTTTGTTGTTAAGCCCTTTGATATGAACGAGCTGTTCGCTCGCATCAAGGCAGTACTGCGCCGCTGCAATACCCACGAGGAACCGGGTGACAGTGAGGTCATTAAATTTGAAAACATAGAGATCAGCCGTCAAAAGTACGAGCTTAAGCTCAACGGTCGCTCGGTGGATATTCCTCCCAAGGAGCTTGAGCTCCTCTACTTCCTTGCCTCCAACTACAATCGCGTATTTACCCGCGATCAGCTGCTGGATAAGGTCTGGGGCTTTGATTACCTTGGCGACTCACGCACAGTTGACGTTCACGTTAAGAGACTGCGCGAAAAGCTTGAGGGCATCTCCGACAAATGGAACCTTAAGACTGTTTGGGGAGTCGGATATAAATTTGAAGTAGTCGGCAACTGACACCTCGACCCGACAATGATCCAGAACAAGGGGCTGTCGCTTTTGCGACAGCCCCTGTCCGCTATAGTATACCGTAAGTATAGTAACATCCCGGGAGGCATTGAATGTTTAAAAGCGTATTTGCCAAATACATCCTTGCTTTTATGCTTATAATACTGATCAGCTTTACCATTTTGACCGTTATCGTAGGCAGTATCGTAAACGGATACTCTGCCGGCGCGCGGGAGGCAACGGTATCCGCCGCCTCGTCTGCCGCCGCAGTGGGGATCGGCGAGTTTGATACGCTATCGACCACGGCAGATCTTTCTGCTTTTTGCGAAATATACAGGGACGATGTTCGAACCCTCCTTGATGCCATCGTCACATCAAACAACGAGGAGCTATCGCTCTTTGTGGTGACGAACGACGGCATGATCATCGTCACTAACTCGGATATTCCCCGCTCACCGGTGGGCAAATTCATCCCCAAACAGCTGATCGATGAGTTGAGCCAAAATGAAGCGGTGCGATCCGTCGGCAACATAGAAGGCATCATAGAAGAGCGGAGCTATATCAGCGCCTATCCGATATATATCAACGACAACTATATATGCGGCTCGGTATACGCTTGCGTGCGGGCGGTGTCGGATGGTCAGCTCAGCACCGTGACCACCAGAACGATAGTTTTGGCAAGCCTTTGGGTAATGCTTGCGGCGCTTATCGCCGTGTATTTTATCACAAACAGGATAATAAGTCCGCTAAAGGACATGAGCCGCGCCGCCAAGAGCTTTGCGGCGGGCGATTTTACGGTGCGAGTTCCGGTTGTTGGCAACGATGAGGTAGCTGAGCTTGCCACGGCCTTTAACAACATGGCACAGTCGCTGGCATCGCTTGACGATATGCGCAGTAATTTTATGTCCAGCGTTTCGCACGACATGCGCACGCCGATGACCACGATATCCGGCTTTATAGATTGCATCCTTTCGGGGGCGATACCACCGGAGAGGCACGAGCATTACCTGACCATTATCCGCGATGAGGTACAACGTCTATCGCGGCTCGTGGCCACACTGCTTGATATCTCCCGCATACAGGCGGGTGACCGCAAGTTTGTCATGGCGCCCTTTGATATCTGCGAGATGGCGAGGCAGGTGCTTATATCCTGCGAACAACGCATTGACGGCCGCCACCTTGAGGTTGAATTTAACATTGATGACGACAATATGTATGTTATGGGCGACCACGATGCTATTTATCAGATCCTTTACAACATCGTTGACAATGCGATAAAGTTCTCCTTTGACGGCGGTATGCTGCGTATCTGCATAAAATACATTGAGGGGCGGCGGATATCCACATCGGTATACAACGATGGTGAGGGCATTCCCCGTGAGGACCAGCCATATATATTTGAGCGCTTTTACAAGAGCGACCGCAGTCGCGGCAAGGATAAGAGCGGCGTGGGACTTGGTATGTTTATTGCAAAGACGATTATTAAGGCGCACGGCGAGGATATCACACTGCGTAGTGAGCCGGGCAAAAACTGCGAATTTGAATTTACCCTACCCCGCACACAGCCGACCGACAGGCATTCTCCCGCCGCCCCCGGCGGAGAGCAGCACGGCACGGAAAAAACCTAACACCGCTTGGTGTATAAGCAACAAAAAACAAGCTTTTATTACAGACCAAATAATAAGCGAGCCTTGACCGGGCATCGGTCAAGGCTCGCTTATGCTTATATCATTATAAATGTAATAATGTGTTGCCGTATTTTTGGCTTTTATTTTTTTGCTTTTCTCGATCAATCTATGCTCTCCAGATCAGTGTAGTAAACTATCTCCTCCGGCAGCACCAGCCCCAGCTTTTTGTGGGCGACTCTGATTATGTAATCCCTATCCATAGGAGCCCCCAGCTCATATTCAAGCTCGGCAGCACGGACCTCTGCGGCGGCGATCTCCGCCTCAAGCCGCTCCTGCTCGTCAACCAAGCGATCGTATTTCATAAGCAATGTAAAGGAGGTTACCAGCAGGCATACAGCCACGCACAAAAGTGCCAGCTTAACAAAAAATCCTGCTTTACCAAGCGTTATCTTTCCGTAATAGCCCCCGCGATCCACCATCACGATGCTCCCCTCTTTAAACTTCAGATCCCAAAGATCCGCATTTTTATAATTATATAATTCCGATTTACCATTCCGCATGCGCCGAACGCCTCTTGCCTTTTGCTATCACCTGTTTCTTCGGCTGTCGGGTGTCCAAAAGACCAAAACCATCCGCGGCCATATTCTGCATGCGCCGCCACTCGCGCGCGCTGTATTTTTTGATACCGCGCTCACGCACACACCTTGCAATCAACGCCGTGCACCGTTCTATCATTCTCCGTGACCACCGAAGGATCCTGCAAAGCGGATAGAAAAGATATGCCACCGCCACACGGACAGCAAATATCAAAAGCTCGCCGCACGCGCGGGTCAGTCGTCCCAGCGTTTTTCGCCAAGCTAATGCCCCAAAAAGGCTTGCAAGTATACCGCCCAAACGGAACACACCATCATCCACCGCGTAGAACACGCACATCTGCGCCGCCGCCCACGCAAGCGGCAGTGAAAGGTCTGCTAAAAACGCTATCGGCAGTATGCACCGCCGTGCCACGCCCCGCCGCTCTCCGATAACTCCGATAAGCGGGAACGAGCGCCGATACAGCGCCGCCGTTTTGCCAACTTCACCGCCGCGACGGCAGGCTGCGCGAAGCAGAAAGATAAGATCAAGTATGATCCCCGCCGCCACTCCAAGCAGTGCCGATGCCAACAGCATGCACGCCTGCGTGCGCGGTGAGATCTTCATAACATCCATTTAACGTCCAAAGAGGCGGCGCTTGCGCGGCGCACTCTCCTTTGGCTCGTCGTCATAAAAGATACCGCAAATATTGCCGTCAATCGACAAAATGCCGCGTTCGGTATCAAATGTGCCTATATGAAGCTCAGAGCCGTCCACCGTCAGCTCGCCGCAAACGGTAGCTGCGGTAACACTGCCCTCGTCAAAGCTTATCAGCTCGCTGACACCGCTGATATTCATGCTCCGTCTGCCCCTTATGGCGATCTCATGTGCCGCGCTCGCTCTGTCAGCCTGCGCTGCGCTCTTTTTTATTTCACCGACGCCGATACTATTGCCGTTACCATTCATAGTGCCCCCCGCAGATACTAGTTTGATTCATAAGAATATATGCAAAGGTGCGAATGTATATGACGGCGCGGCAGGTCACTGGCTGATTATTTCGTACATATCCGAGGCGTCTGCCTTGCCAACATGCTCGCGCACATCGAGCACGCGAAAGACCAGCTGGCGTTGACCAAAGGATACCGTAACGGTATCCCCCTCCTTAACATCATAGGATGCCTTGGCGACCTTGCCGTTTACGGAGATATGCCCCGCATCGCACGCATCGTTTGCCACGGTGCGCCGCTTAATAACGCGGGAGACCTTAAGGTATTTATCAAGTCGCATTGTATTGTTATCCTCTGCCCGATTTTTCGGGTATATATTTTTATTATACTTTGTTTTGGAGTGCGATTCAATACCGCAAGTGCCGCAAAAGCACATTTTACAATTTGTTCACACTTTTTGATGCTTGATGCGATCCCATATCCCATCAAGCTCTGCCATCGTCATCTCGTTTGGATGCCGCCCCTGTTTTTCAGCCTCGCGCTCCACCACCTCAAAGCGATCGATAAACTTATTCACAGCGTGGGTCAGCGCCAGCTCGCTGTCAACCCCGGTCTTGCGGGCAAGACTCGTGACAGTTAAGAGCAGATCACCGATCTCCTCCTCAATATCATCCTGCGAGCCGCCGCGTATGGCCTCCGCCACCTCGTCCGTTTCCTCACGCAGCTTAGCAAGGACTGCATCTGCATCGTCAAAATCAAAAAACGGTGCTTTTTTGCCCACCTTTTGAGCGCGCATGAGTGCGGGCAGTGCCGGCGGCACGGCGCGAAGCTTGGAGGTAAGGGTATCGCGATGCTTTTCGGTGCTTTTGATCTGCTCCCAGTTTTTCAGCACCTCATCTGTCGTCTCCGCATTTACATTACCGAAAATGTGCGGGTGACGATGGATAAGCTTTTCGCAGATGTCGTTTGCCACATCATTTATTGTAAACTCGCCGTCCTCTGCGGCGATCTGTGCGTGAAACACCACCTGAAGGAGTACGTCACCAAGTTCTTCGCGCATAAGGACCGGGTCTTTGTTGTCTATCGCCTCAATCACCTCGTATGTCTCCTCGATAAAGCTCCCGCGAATGCTCTCGTGTGTCTGCTCGCGATCCCACGGACAGCCATCCTCGGCACGCAAAAGCTCATGTATCTTGCAAAGATCGGCAAATGTATATGTACCGGGCTTTTTTTCGACCAGATATTTGATATCTTCCTGATGTGTCATGCTTTCGTCTTCCTTTATTTTATTCTTTTTTAGTCTGATTTTATTTTATCGGATCTATTGTTGAACATCCGTCCTCGGCATGATGCGCCGAAGGATGCGGGCTATGCGCTCACCGCCGGGCAGGGCGGCGACATCCGCCTCCTCCACCGCCCGCCATGCGACCGCCGACGGGATGTAGAGCAGCACCGCCACGGCAATGGCCGCCAAGAGAGGCAAAACTCTGCCGCCTATCATGCGCAGTACGACAGCATATACCGCCACAGCGGCGGCAACGGCTATAGCTGATGCCGCGATCACACGCAATATGCGGGAGGGGGAGAGAGTCTCCCCTGCTCTGCTGCCGGCATATTTGCGCATGAATACGAGATTGAGCGCCGTGACCGTCGCACCGCACAAAAGCGTGCTGATGGGTGCGCCGAATGCGCCGATACTTGAGCCGACCAGGATATATTCCGATGCGGCCTTGACCACCGTGCCTGCAATAATGGATATGATGGGAAGCGACGGATGCCCCCATGCCTGCAGTACCGCATTGGTTACTGTGATCAGGCAGGAGGAGACCACGGCGGGCGCGAGCACCGCAAGTAGCGGCGCGGCGGCAGCTATGGCATCCGCTTGGCTTGGGTAGATAAGGCGGAGGATCGGATCTGCAAATACTGCAAGCCCCAACGCGGCGGGTATTGCGGCGAACATTGTAACGCGAAACGCACTGCCAAGCACACGCGTGGCCGAGCGTTCATCCTTTGCCGCCACCGCAGCGGAGACCGCAGGCACGAGCGACATTGCAACCGGAGTTATAAGGGCGGTTGGCAGATTATAAAGCGGCAGGGCGAGATTTGCATATCCGCTGTACACCGCGACCGCCGCCGAATGCGCCATGCCGCCATCGGTAAGTCTTGCGGTGATAAGCGCGGTGTCACACAGCCCCGCGATGCTCGTTACCGATGCGCTGACGGTTATCGGGAACGCAAGCCTCAGCATATCGGCGGCTATCCGCCGCAGGCCCACGCGGTCCGCAGACAGTCGATAGGTATAGCTGTTTTTTGCATTACTGCGGCGGTGGATCAGCTTTTTTACGGCAAGATATGCCGCGCCGCCCGCCACACCGATGGTAAGCCCGAATATTGCGGCCGCGGCAGTATCGGGAGCATCCGCCCCGCCGCGTATGGCAATGGTTGCAAGCCCCATGCCGAGCACGAGCTTTGAAAGCGACTCGATAAGCTGTGATACCGCCGTTGGGAGCATTATCTCATGCCCTTGGAAATACCCGCGCATGGCGCTTGATGCACAGATAAAAAACAGTGTTGGCGATATTGCCCGCAATGCCTCGGCAGATCCGGGTATCTCTATCAGCGCGGCAAAAGTATCCGCGCCAATGTAGAGCACCGCGCTCCCGACCGCTCCTATCGGCAGGAGCATGGCCAACGACACACCGAATATCCTATCCACCCGCCGCCCATCGCCCTCCGCCTTGGCCGCCGCCGTCATCATTGACAAGGCAACAGGCAGACCGGCGGTTGAGAGGGTCAAAAGGAGTATGTATATATGGTACGCGGAGGAAAAATAGGCCATACCCTCGATACCCACCAAGGACATCATTGGGATCTTAAAAACAAGTCCTATCACCTTGGAGATGAGTGTGGAGGCAGAGAGGATCAGCATGCCGCTCATGTATCTGCGTGCGGCCGCGCCCTCGCCTGCGTGGCTCCGACCCGTCAAACGATCCACCTTTTTGGCATTGATATCGATCCCATCACCGCGTTTTTCTTGATCTTTCAGCTTTCTCCCTCCCATCATAAGTAGCCGATCGTAAATTATCGTTTTACGCTCGAGGACCGCGCGGCGGGGATACGCGCGCTTATCACCGCATGTCAAGATCACGGATTTTGACAGCTCCCCACGGCGCGCGGGCTCACACTGCTCGCCTAAAAGTGTTTTTTCGGCGGCAGAGCGGCCAAAAAACGAATTTGATTTTTATATGATGACTTTTACAATCGACTGTAAGGTGTATGAGAAATAAAAACTCATAAGATTATATTACGCACATGTGGGATTTATTTCTGTCTTACGCATTCGGGTCTGAGGGCAGAGGATATTCCTCAAAAAATTTGTTTATTCCGTCAAGGAGTTCTCCGCACCTGTTTTCGCGCAGGTACTCATACGGATATTTTGGGTTAAACAGACGGCGTATCACCGGGCGACCGCCGCCGACAGGATCAAGCCGAACGAGCTTTGTGACAGCTCCCGCACCTGCCGCCAGGATAGTATGGACCTCCTCCATCATGTAGATGTTATATCTGCCCTCAAAGCCGTCAAGTGAGAAGCCCACGTTTTCAAAATTACCTACGGTATTTTTTTGCCTGTACATATAATAGGGGGAATATCCCGCCTGCTGCGCCTTTATCTGCGAATAATCAACGCACTTGCCCACATCTCCGCCGCGGATCGAATATATGCCGGCGTTTTGGCGAAGCTCCGCCGCCTTTTTAACGCAGAATGTGTGTACGGTGATATTCTCCGGCCGCAGTGCCAAAATGCCATCCATGGTTGCGGAGAAACGCGCAAAGCTATCCCCCGGCAGACCCGCTATGAGGTCGGTATTAATACATGGAATTCCTGAATCACGCGCCTCCGAATATGCGCGCATAAAATCATCTACCGAGTGCGAGCGGCCTATTCCCGCCAGCACCTCACGGCTGAGCGACTGCGGATTTACGCTGATACGGGTAACGCCTGAGTTTGCTATCACACGCAGTTTTTCTGCCGTTATGGTATCGGGACGCCCTGCCTCAAAGGTGAATTCCTCAAGCGCCGAGATATCCACATTCTCTGCCACGGCGGACAAAAGGCTGTGCGTTTGCTCCGGCGTGAGGATGGACGGCGTTCCGCCGCCAACGTATACTGTGCGCACGCGCAGTCCCAGCCGCTTTGCCGCGGCGGTCATCTCACGCACGTCCGCGCAGAGCCTTTCAACATACTCCGGTATCAGCGAAAGCAGTTTTTTTGATGTATAGGAAACAAAGGAGCAATATGCACAGCGCGTTGGGCAAAAGGGTATGGATATGTACAGCGAGCAATCCCCGGGTGCGGGCTTGCCGATTATCTTTTGCTCGTTGAGCGCGACCTCGGTCGCCAGTGCCGCTTTTTTGGGGAATGCCATATACTGCCCCACCAGCGTTCTTTTAACGCGGGTCTTGCTCATGCCGCGGGAGAGCATTTCAGTGGCGACCTTTGAGGGTCTCACACCTGTGAGCATGCCCCATGACGGGCGATATTCCACCAAAAGCCCGAGTGCACCGATGACCGCACCGCCTACCGCAAGCTTTAGCGCGCGTTCGTCAGTCAGAGTATCCTCCCTCAGCTGTGTACGCTCGGCCTCAAACTCGCGCGCGCCGAGCATGGCACGCGCGTAGGCAGTGTAGCCTACCTCGTTTGATTCAAGTCGGACCCAAAGCTCCGGCTTATCGTCGGCCGGCAACTCTCCCTCTGAGAAGGTCTCACCCGGGAAGAATATCATGCAAAGCGTTTGTACATAGTAACGGTTTATCTTGCCGTCAAGGTGGATGATCATTGCGCCTCCCCTGCCTTTCCAAGGAGAATGCGGCTGTCAAGGGTCAGGGTGACCGGGCCGTCGTTTACAAGGGACACCTGCATATCCGCGCCGAATTTTCCGTTGCCAACGGGGATTCCCGCGGCGGCGATATGAGCAGAAAAATGCTCGTATAGCCGCTTGGCATCGTCAGGCGCGGCCGCACCTATATAGCTTGGGCGGTTACCGTGCCTGTAATCGGCAAGGAGCGTAAAGTTTGAGACCACAAGCACACCGCCCCCAACATCGATAAGCGAACGATTCATCTTACCTGTACCGTCCTCAAATATACGAAGCTTGGCTATTTTTTCGGCAAGGACTTCAGCATCGCGCGTGCAGTCACCGGCCGCCACTCCGAGTAGTATTAGCATTCCTCTGCCGCACCTGCCGCAAACGGTCCCGTCTACCTCGACCGTGGCTGTTGATACGCGCTGTATTACTGCGATCATTTTGACTCTCCAAATTTATTATTTCCGCGCCGAGCACGCGTACAATGTAATATCTAAAACTTAACGATTCCCCGTCACGCTTTTGCGTGCCACTCACCGCGGCTCGGTCACGCTCGGACACTGACAGCCCACCGGACTGTCAGTCACTCTCCTCGCGCCGCTTCGCCACCTTCCACAGCACTTGGGAGGCTTTTTTGTTAGTGCAAACATAGTGCCAAGCCATTAGAAAACTGTAGATATCAAAATATCAAGATCTTGCCTTCTATATGTCTATAAGTCAAGGTCCGGGCTCTCCGAGCCTTCCCCCGGCGGGGGCGTCAGCGGAGCGGTGGATGAGGTGGGCTGTGAACTATGAAAATGCCGTCTATATTAGGAGCACACTCCATGTGGGAGCGGGAGCGTAGCGCCTGTGGGATCATTCGATATGATGATTGGTGGTGCTGAAAAGTAAAGTTTTAGTTGTTACAACGTACTCGGGGCACCCCCGCCGTACTCTGCACTTTATTTTTTCTTTATTTTTTCTTTGTTTTTATATTATTTCGTCGATTCTTTTTGTTTTGCCGCCTTGAAAGCTATCGCACCTATCAAGCAAAGCCGCGTGTGACATCTATCACATCCGCAAGCCCGCGCAGGCGGGATACGATAGATCCGTAATGGTCGATATTTTTGCATGCGACCTTAACGCCTATCAGCATGGTGTCATCAGAGCGTTTTTGCGAGTTTATCTGCAGTATCGATACCTTCATTTCGGCCAAAGCACCCGTGATATCCGCAATAAGCGAGATCCTGTCATAGGCATGGATCTGCACCTGCGCCTCGTAAACGCCGGCACCGCTGCCGCCCGCGCCTTTTTCCCAGCCTGCGGGTATCCAACGCTCGGCATTATAAAGATTATGCATGCCCGATATGACGTTTGGGCAATCGCGCTTATGGATGGATATACCGTGTCCTTGCGTGATAAAGCCGATTATCGGGTCACCCGGGAGCGGGTTACAGCACCTGGCAAATTTGACCTCGCACCCGACCTCGCCGTCAACGATGACTCCGCTGTTGGTCTTAACGTTTTTGGGCGCTTTGGCGACCTGCACCTGCGCCGCCTCGGTTATGGGCTGAGGTACCTCCTCCGGCTTTACTATTCGATCAAACTCATCACGCAGCTTCAGCGAGAGCTTTGATACCGAAAGTCCGCCATATCCGATGGTATTGAAAAGATCATCGTTTGATGCAAAGCCGATGCGCGAGCTGACAGCGGCGCAGACATCCTGAAACTGTGCATCGGTAAAGGAACGGCCGTAGCGTTTAAGCTCCGCCTCAAGAGATGCGCGGCCGACGATGATATTATCAGCGCGTTTTTCCTTTTTGAACCACTGGCGGATCTTTGTGCGTGCCTCGCTGGTCTTAACTATCTTAAGCCAGTCGCGGCTCGGTCCCTTTGTGGCGGAGGATGTGATTATCTCAACTATCTCTCCGTTTTGCGGTACGCGGTCGATGGGAACTATCATACCGTTGATCTTGGCACCTGTCATCTTATTGCCGACTGCCGAGTGTATAGCATAGGCGAAATCGATAACGGTGGCACCGTACGGCAGAGCTATAACATCACCCTTGGGCGTAAACACGTATGTCTCCTCGTGGAAGACGTCTGTTTTTATCGCCTGCATGAACTCATCCGGGTCGCGTGTGCCGTCCTCTGTCTCGATAAGGCGTGCTATCCACTCAAGCTTATGGTCAACGTCCGCACGCGAACGCTCGCCGCTCTTATATTTCCAGTGAGCGGCAACACCGTACTCGGCTATCTCATGCATCTCGCGCGTTCTTATCTGCACCTCAAAGGGAATGCCGTCCCGCCCTATTACCGTTGTATGGAGCGAGCGGTACATGTTGGGCTTTGGCATTGAGATATAATCCTTAAAGCGACCCGGCATTGATTTAAACATCTCGTGGATGATACCCAGCACCGTGTAGCACTCAAGCTCTGTGCCAACGATTATACGCAGAGCGTAAAAGTCGTATATCTCATCAAAGCTCTTGTTTTGATTGTACATCTTGCGGTATATGCTGTATACCGTTTTGATACGCCCCTCAAGAACAAAATCGATATTATATTCCCGCAGTTTGGCATCGACTGTGGCGCGAATGTTTTCTATAAAGTTTTGGTTTTGGCCGTACTTTTTTTCGATATCGCCCTTTACCTCGGCATATCCGATAGGGTCAAGATAAAAAAGTCCGAGGTTTTCCAGCTCCTGCTTTACCCTTTGCATACCAAGGCGGTGAGCAAGCGGCGCGTAGACCTGCATCGTCTCCAGCGCGATGGTACGCTGTTTCTTCTCTGTTTTTGCATCCAGAGTGCGCATATTGTGCAGGCGGTCGCAAAGCTTTATAAAGATAACGCGGATATCCTTGGACATGGCAAGCAGCATCTTGCGCAGGTTCTCTATATGCTCCTCTTCCTTGTCCTCAACGCTCAACGCCACTATCTTTGTAAGACCATCCACCAGCATTGCAACGGTCGCACCAAAGTTTTTTGTTATATCCTCAAGGCTCGTTTTGTCCGCGCAGTCCTCAACTGTATCATGCAACAGCGCGGCGCAAACAGAATCCGTATCCAGCCCCAACCCCGCAACTATCTCGGCAACGGCCAGCGGGTGTGAGACATACGGCTCACCGCTGTCACGGAATTGACCGTCATGCATACGCGCGGCATAATCATACGCGCGGCGTATCTTTTCGATATCATAATTTTTGCCGTTCCCCGCCGCGCGCAGGATGCCAAAGAGCCGCTCCGGCCCTGCGGCGGAGGGTATCTGCGTATGCGCACCGTCATTTGACGGGCAGGCGGATTCGGGATCGTCCGTCAGCACGCCGCGCGGCAGCTCTGCTGCTTTTGGCGCGAGCTGCTCGGACGCCGCCTCGGCACTCGCCGCGTTATCGGCAGTATCGGCGATATCGGCAGCACCACCTGTATCAATAGCATCGCCGGTATTTGCAACGCCTGCCGCCGGGCTTTGATCCTGTATATCTTTTTTGTTGTCTTTGTTGTCCCTTGTATCCATTTTATCGTTCTTCCGTTTTGGAATTATTTGTCCCGACCGCCGCACGCAAACGGCGCATTATGCCGGAGCCTTCAAGATCGACCTTTCCGCGCCCACGGGGTAGCTGTGACAGACGGAAGATATCCTGCCTTGGTTCTTCAACGGCAAAAATGCCTGTTTCGGCGAAGACCGAAAGTATTATCCTGAATTTTATCGGGTTCATTCGCGCCCCGACAAGGTGAGTTGCTATATCGGCGGCAAAGGTATCCCGCCCCGCTTCAAGCTCGCGGCAGACAGCGCGGTACGCGGCAGTAAAATCCGCCCTCTCGGGCAGGTATATGGGCTCCGCCGCAACGGCGCCTGACATGATGCTCTCGTAAAGCTCGCGGTCGCGCCGTTTTTCATCTATCCGCCCGCGGCTGAGCCTTGCATCGGTTATGAGCAGCTGCAGTGACGATACACCGCGAAATTCGTTTATATCAAGCGTAAAGAGCAGGTCTATGCTGTCATTTTCTCTGAATTCGAGCGAGGATGGCTGCATACCGAACCAAAGCGCGGTGAGTATAGTGCCGCCCGCGCGGCCGCTCTTGCTTACATTTGCGTTTATCATGAGCTTTGTATGCTTGCCCGCGCCTATCGGTGTGATGCGCATAACAGTCGCCTCACGCAAAATAAAGCTTGGGGTGGGATTTGCCACACCGCAAGGCTCCATGGCGCGAAGCTCCTCCGCCAAATGCATTGAAAGCTCACCGCCCGCCACCTCGCAATCGGCGGTAACGGTAAGTCGTATCTCCTCCCCGCCGAGACGACGGCGAGCATACTCGTTTATGCGGCGGCGGAATTCATCCACCTTACCGCGCTCGACCGAAAGTCCCGCCGCCAGCTCATGGCCGCCGTAGCGTGTGAGTATATCGGCACAGGAGGTAAGCGCATCACAAAGATTGATCCCGCGTACACTGCGCCCCGAGCCCTTGCCTATATCTGTAGGTGAGCCGCAGATCCGCTTGCCGCCGGCAGTGTCATCATCGCATCCGACGGCGCTGTCATCATCTCCGTCTGCCTCATCGATTATTTCGTCCGCCACCTCATCATCATCATCGTCATCTCGGTGTGAGCCGTCAAAGGTGATGAGTATAGCCGGCATACCGTATTTTTCAACAACACGGGAGGCAACTATGCCTATGATACCCTGCTTCCAGCTATCGCCCGCCACAACTATCACGCGGTCCTCTTTAAGGTCGCACTCCTCCTCGATCTTTGCAAAGGCCTCCTCGGCAGTGCGATTTTCCTCTATCTGCCGCTCGCGGTTGATATTGCAAAGGGTTGCGGCAAGCTCGTCCGCCCTTTTGCGGTCGGAGGTCAAAAACAGCTCGGCTGCGATATTTGCGTGAGCCATACGACCCGCCGCGTTGATGCGCGGTGCTATTCCAAAGCCGATAAAGCCGGCATTTATACGCCGCTTTTTGGGGGCGGCGGCAGTGCCGTCCGCACTGCGAGTTCCCTGCCCCGATTGCACCGCATCAAGCAATGCGCAAAGGCCCGGGCGCTTTGTATGCTCGATAAGAGACAGCCCATAGGCGACTATCAGCCTGTTTTCATCTATCAGCGGCATAACATCCGCTATCGTGCCGATGGCAGTAAGATCGGCATAATCGGCAAATACACCCCTCACGGCATCGGCATCCGACCGTCCCTCTCTGCGCGCCCGCGCAAGCTCGCAGGCGGATATCAGCTTAAAGACCACGCCAACGCCCGCCAGCTCGCAAAAAGGATAGGGGCTGTCGCTCCTGTGCGGATCTATTACCGCCACGGCATTCGGCAATGTCTCGCGGCATTCGTGGTGGTCGGTAATTATTACATCTATGCCGAGCTCGGCGGCGTAGCGCACCTCTTCCTCGGCGGTGATGCCTGTATCAACGGTAATGATCAAGGTCGCGCCGCGCTCGGCTATCTTATCAAGCGCCGCGCATGTCATGCCGTAGCCCTCCTCGGTGCGGCTGGGAATGTAATGATCTATCAAAAGCTCCGGCGCGCGGCTTGAAAGATAGAGCCGCAGTGTGCTGACAGATGTAACGCCGTCAACATCATAGTCGCCGTAGATCACTATATGCTCCTCGGGATCGGCAAGTGCCGCCTCTATACGCTCCACTGCCTCCTGCATTCCGGGCAAAAGGAAGGGATCATGCATCAGCGCATCCCCCATCGACAAAAAGCAGGATGCATCGGCCGGGGTCTTGTAACCGCGCCCCCAAAGAAGTCTGGCGGTAACATGTGAAAGCCCAAGCGCATCGGCAATGGCGTATATGTCGCGCAGCTCACTCTCGTTGGGGTCGGGCGAGCGAAGCTCCCAGATCTTTCCCCCGCCGCCGATCTTTATATCATTGTTTTCACTCATATATCAAATCCGTAATTTTATCTGTTTTTATTTATCTGCTGAAAATTATTCTGTTTAATGTTAATGCCACAAGTATCGTCTGCAGCATCTGCATGCGTTAGATATCACTTGCTTGACTCTCGTAGGACTCATCATCCGCCGTACCCGATGCAATTACGGCACTTACGACCACATCAACACGCGCGCCCGCCACAAACCTTGAATAAAGCGCGGCACCGATAAGTCCCAAGGCGAATCCTCCCACAGCGCAAAGCGAGCGCACGGCCTCGCTCTGCGTCAGAGCGCCTGCTGCCATATAGGCAAGTATGCCGAGTACGCAGGGCAGTAGGAACACCAACGCGGCATACCAAAGCATGCGGCCGCTGCTGCTTTCAAGCTCAACGGTATCACCGACCCTCGCCCCCACGCGATTGAGGGCGCGCGTATCAAGGCGGGACTCGCCGCCAAGAAGGCTGCACACCGAGCATTCGCCGCCCTCTCCGCGCTTATGACAGCCCTCGCAGGCCGCACGCCTTTCGGTGGCAACAATGGCATACCTGCCATCGGTAGATATCACAACTCCCTCGCTCTTCATACGCCTCTCCCCTCTCGTTACCATTTTCTCCGCGGCAGTGCTACGGGCAAACCGCGCCATCTGAGCCGCCGCCGGTTGTTATTCTTGTTCTTGTATGCTTTTTGTTCTCGCACGTTTTTTGAATGTCTCAAAAAATATTTTCATTCGCCGAGAACGATCTTCATTTTACTTTTTATTTTGTTATTTGGTCAACCTTTGACCGACGGCGCGTTGGCTGCAATTATGGCAAGCGCGGTATTTATGCCGTCAAGCGCTGCGCTCGTGATTCCGCCGGCGTAACCCGCGCCCTCTCCACAGGGATAAATCGCTCCCCGCCCGAGTGCGCGCCTATCCTCACCGCGCAGGATGCGCAAAGGAGCGGAGGTGCGGGTCTCAACACCCGACAGCACAACATCATCCGCACCAAATCCCGCAATACGCGAGTTGAATATCTCAAGTCCGCGGCAAAGCCCGCGGCAGATAGGCTCCGGCAGTACGCCCCAAAGATCGGCAGTGCGCCATGAACCGCGAGTGTATGTGGGCATGATGCGCGAGGGCTGCGTAAGTGATGCGCCCGCGCGTTTGGGTCCGGCGCGGAAATCTCCGGCGGTCTCCACGGGCACGGTATGATCTCCGCCGCCTGCCCTGAATGCCGCACGCTCAAGCATGCGCTGAAACTCAATGCCGCCGCGGATCGAACCGTCAAGATCAGACGGCAGAACGCTGACAGCCAGCGCCGAGTTTGAATTTTTTCCCGCACGAGCGTGCGAGCTCATGCCGTTGACCACCACTCCGTCTGCCTCGCTTGCCGCGGCGATCACCTCACCGCCCGGACACATGCAAAAGGTGTAAACACCACGCTCGCCCTTGGTATCTGACAGCGTATACTCGGCATGCCCCAGTCGCTCGTCACCCGCATGAGAGCCGAACATGGCGCGGTCTATATCCTCGGTGATATGCTCAACGCGCACACCGACCGAAAACGGCTTTGCCTCAAGCGCATAGCCGTCACATATGAGCTTATCGTATGTATCCCTTGCGCTGTGACCGATGGCAAGCACCACCGCACCGCACTTGATATCGCCAAGTGTGGTGTTGGCAACAAGAGTGCCGTCCGCCTGCTCCCTGATGCCGATCAAGCGGCACCGATAGAGCGCTTGACCGCCGCATTCCACAACGCGACCGATCAAGCGATCCACCACGTCCCGCAAAAGATCAGTACCGACGTGCGGCTTGGCACGCCACATTATCTCCTGCGGCGCACCAAACTCGCAAAGCCGCCTCATTACATATGATACGCGCGGGTCGCCTATTCTCGTTACAAGCTTGCCGTCCGAGAAGGTTCCCGCCCCGCCCGCGCCAAACTGCACATTTGATTCGGGATCAAGCTCGCCGCCGCCAAAAAAGCCGGCAACGCGGCGCACGCGCTCGGCAGTGGGGTCGCCGCGGTCTATTAATATGGGAGAATACCCACACTCGGCCAGCATAAGTGCCGCAAACATTCCGGCAGGTCCCATGCCCACCACCAAGGGAGGCGCGGACATTGGGGATACGCCCCGAACTATCTCGATATCATCACTCGGCATCTCACGCACGCCCTCATCGGCGGCGCGGCGCGCATCTATTGAAAACGGCTCGTCCGCCTCGGCGGCGATGATATAAACAAAGCGTATCATGTCCCGCCTGCGTGCATCGAGCGAGCGCCTGTAAAGGTGAAAACGAAGCGGCACTCCCTCCGCTCCGATACGCTTCATCATTCTTGCGGCAGCATCAAACGCCGCCGCATCGCCGGCTGTGTACGGAAGCACTATAGGCCCGGTCAGCAGTCGGCGAAGCGTTATTTTACTCATTTTTTATCTCCCGATCCTCGATAAAAGGACGTGCCCTTTTATCGAGGATCCTTTGTTTTATATATCTTCTGTCATCTTACGCCTGTCGGATTTGTTGTCTCGTCGGGAGACACCACAGGATCCGGCACGGCTGATGTATCCGGGGATGGCGCCTCGGTATCGGGAGGTGTTGTTTCCGGCGGCTTTACGGCCTCAAATATCAGCGATACCTTTATGCTGTCCGGCGGAGCTATTGCCGTAACGCCATCCGGCAGCTTTACGCTTGAAAACGGAACGGTGTACTCCTTTATCTGATTTGTTGAGATATTGAGCACCGAGAGCTCCTCGATATCAGCAAGCACCGCCGGGTCGCCGCGCAGCGTTATCTTTGGCACCGACAGCGTGTAACCGCGATATCCCTCGACAGGAACATCAGGCGACACTTTGACCGTCAGCGGCACGCTCTTTTCGGTATGCACCGAAACACGCACCGTTATATCGCGGGAATCCAGCCGCAGATATTTACCGTCCACCTCAACGCCGTCCTTATCGACAGGTATGAGCACACCGGTCGCCTCAACACTTGACACGACCTCGCCAAGCTCCACATCGGCGCGCGCGGCGGTGATCCTGTTTATCAGCTCACGCGGACCGTGCACCCGCACCGTTTCAATGCTTTTTTGTATGCTGTCGATGGTATATGTGGCAGCCATTCGATATTTCGGCACTACCTCTATCGGTATATCACGCTCGGCCAGCTCGTCGGTATACACATTGACCGCCGACGGCTCGGTATTGCGCCGCTCAACGCCGCCCGGCATATCCACCATCACGGGAAGGAGATGTCTATCCGCCGTGGTGAGCATGCTGACGTTTACATATGCATGAAATTCCTCTGATGTGAGCGCGTTAAGCTCACTGCGCTTACCGCGAACGGTAACGCTGACCGCACTCTCCTCAAGATTTATAACAGACATGCCGCTAAGCTCAGCCAGCACCTCCGCCCCCTCGATATCGATCGGTATGAGGGTAAAGGTCTTCTCGTAATCCTCCGAGTCATTATCCACCACATAGAGCCAGATAACAAAGGCCAGCAAAAGGCAAACTATCCTTGCAAATATCTGCAGCCCGCCGCGACTTTCCGTCTGCTCACCGGAGGCATCATACTCGGTGTATTCGTTCTCATTCGATCTTTTCATTTCCGATACAAGCCTCCGTCAGTTTTTTTCGTTTTTGTTTTCATCCGCGTTTTTTCTGCGTGCGGCACGCTCGGCTTGGCGCTTGGCGCGGCGGCTTATCTTTTTGATGGTGCCGTCCTCCGGCATAAGATAGCCCAAAAGCTTTTGCTTTAGCGTAGCGTAGTTAAAATTGCGCTCAAGCTCGCCGTCATGCGCTATCGATATAGTGCCGGTCTCCTCGGATACCACCACAACTATCGCATCGCTTGCCTCGCTAAGCCCCAGCGCCGCCCTGTGGCGAGTGCCGAGATCCTTATTTACATCCTTGCCCGAAAGCGGCAGATAGCACCCCGCGGCGTATATGCGCTGACCGCGAACTATCACCGCTCCGTCATGAAGCGGAGCTTTGTTGACGAATATATTGCGCAGCAGCGGAGAGGACATTTCGGCATTGAGTATAACTCCCTGCCCCAGATACTCACCAAGCTTTGTATCCCGCTCGATGACGATAAGCGCACCGGTACGGGTACGCGCCAAAGCATCGGCGGCCTCACTGATCACATCTGACATCTCAACTATCTTTTTCATCTCACCCGCGTTGAGATTTTTAAGTCCCTTTATCGGCGTTGTACCAAAGCGTTCAAGCGCGGCGCGAAGATCCGACTGAAAGATAACGATTATCGCTATCATGCCGACCTGATAAAAATTTTGCAGGATAAACTTCATTGCGCGCAGATTGAGCGCCATACTGAGGAGCATGGCCGCAATAACGAACAAAACGCCTATGGCGAGTCTGCCCGCGCGGCGGTTGCGAATGAACCTGTAGATATAAAACAGGAGCGTAGCCAAAATAAGTATATCTATAACATCGCTGATGCCTATATCCTTTATGGCATCAAGCACGTATGAATTGCAAAACTCAAGCGCTCGCCCGAACAGCTCGGCAAGCCTGTCAAAAAATGATGCAGATGAAGCAAGGAACAACATACGACCAACCACCCCAAGTTTTGTCACCCATCGCAAAGCAAAGTGTTAAAGCGATAGATAAAGTCAATTATAATATTACCACAATTCGCGGATTTTTTCAATAGTTTTTTTAATATATATATAAAAAAATAATGTAAACATATCGCGCAGGAGACGACCGGCGCAAAAGATCCCACATCTCGCCCGCGACCGTCCCCAAAAAGGGCGGCGCGGGGAGCAACCCGCGCCGCCTCAGCAAACATTCGGCGAAAAAACT
>CAZFVR010000020.1:0-16418 GCA_964522215.1 uncultured Ruminococcus sp.
AAAGTATCGTCTTTTGTCACGGGGTTTATATGCATCCGCAAACGAATGCAATATCCGTCGTCGCGGTCACCGGGGGATAAAAAAGCCCGGGACGGATGTCCCGAGCTTTAGTGATAATATTCAGTTCAGCGGATACTGTGTGCCAAAGAATGTGTGCTTAAGGAGGTAGATGGCATCATCCGAATCGACCTTGCCATCGGCGGTGAAGTCGGCGTACTGGCTGATGGGATACTGGCTGCCAAAGAATGTATTCTTAAGCAGGTAGAGAGCATCCTCGGGATCCACAAGTCCATCAGCGTTAAGGTCGCCGCGCAGAGTACCGGCCGCACCGTAGCCGCCGAGTGCTCTTTTTCTTTAAGCGCCAAGACAAAGCCCGCAATATCCGACGGCGTAACACCGCGTTCTGCCTGTAAGTTATCCATTTATATCCTCATTCCGCCGCCGCATGGCGGCTTTTTTCTTTTTACTTGCTTTATTCTCAAGACCGCTCACGCTCACCCTATTTTGCCCGCAAGGTCGTGGCGGAGGCGGGCGATTATCTTTTTTTCAAGACGGGAGATATACGACTGCGATATACCGAGCAGGTCGGCGACCTCCTTTTGGGTCATCTCATCGCCGCCATCAAGACCAAAGCGCAGTTCTATTATCCTGCGCTCCCGCTCGTCCAGCGCGGCAACGGCGCGGCGGATCATCCGTCTCTCCTCCCGCGCGGCGTACTCCTCGCCCACCCAGCCCTCATCGCTACCCAAAACATCGGAGAGGAGCAGCTCGTTGCCGTCCCAATCAACGTTCAGCGGCTCATCAAGCGACACCTCGCACCGCGCCGCCGAGCGCTTGCGGATATACATCAGTATCTCGTTTTCGATGCACCGCGAGGCATATGTGGCAAGCTTAATATTTTTTTCGGCGCGAAAGGAGCCGATGGCCTTGATAAGCCCCATCGTGCCGATGGAGACCAGATCCTCGATCCCGATTCCGGTAGACTCAAATCTTCTGGCTATGTAAACTACGAGCCGCAGGTTATGCTCGATGAGTGCATCCCGCGCGCCGCCGTCCTCCGGGTGATCGGAGAGTCGGCGCACCGCCTCCGACTCCTCCTCTGCCGTTAGCGGCGGCGGCAGGGTATCCGGCCCACTGACATAATATATTCCGCGCGGCGACAGGCGGTATACGATCCTTGCCGCGGCTACCCTCAAGCGGGCGAATAAAAGCCTCAACCACATGTGTACATCCCCCTTGTTTCCATTTTGTTTTTGTTTTTTTTGAAATATGTACAGTTGTTTTTTCGATCAGATCACATCAGACGGCAACAGGGCGCGGCAGCCATCGGCGGAGAGGCGGCGCGGGACGGGTGCTATAAGCATATCCGCCTCCAGCACCCGCCCGCTATCCGGATCGGTTATCCTGATACCGCTCGGCATCAGTGCGCAAAGCAGACCATCCCCCAGTGCGCCGCTGGCGGGGATCAAGCGCAGTTTTTCAGAACCGATGGCGGCATGTCGCCCGGTGATACCGCCGCCGCGTATCATTGCCGCGGTGCGCGGATCGATAAGCCCCTCAAGTGCCGAAAGCTCGCATATCATCACCCGCTTGCCGCTGAGCGGATCGCAAAGCAGGTTGCCGCTATCCACCATGCCCTCAAACTCGGAGGAGCGCCCGCCAAATGTCACCTGCACACGCACACGTCGAGCGGCACGGTGACGGCGCAGTCTACTGCCACCGACAAGAGAGGCAGCCGCTCCCGCCGCCGCAACGAGCGCAAACACCCATGCCGATATCTCCCCGCCCTCCGCCGGGTCGCCTCCCTCGATCAGGCCGCCGGCCGACAGCATACTGAATATTGCCGTCATGATCCCGCCGAGCGCTGCGGATATCCCGGCGTAGGCCGCCGCCCCCACAAGCTTTGGTCGCCCGCCGATGCCGGCTATCATGCACATCAAAAGCAGGAGAGAAATATCCATCGGCAGTCTTGCCCCGCCGGGCATATCAAGACAGGTGACCAGCACCGAATACGCCCCGCCTATAACAGATGCCACTGTGGTACGCCATATTATCGGCTTGTACCCAAAAAGGCGGGAGCATATGTAAAAGCACAAAAAGTCCATGCTGAAATTGATAATAAACAAAACATCAACATAAACCGTCTCACCCATTCCCCACCTCCGCGCTTATTTAAAGTATACACCACGCGGGGTGATAAATATGTCGCAATGGGAAACAGACACCGCCCGCCGCACAGCTTTTTTATCTTCTGCGCAACGGGCGGTACTGTTTATTTGATTGGATCGGATCGATACCGACCTGATTTCAGTGTCTTGCCGAATTTATCCTATTTTACGCCTTGTAGGGCGGCATATACTTATAAGGAAGTCTCAAGGGATCCCACATCTTTTCGGGATCGATAAGATACAGGTAATCGCGCAGGTAGGACTTGTACTCCATCGCGATGTAATAAAGCACATTTCCGGTCATACCCTTGCGGTCGGTAAAGATGCCAAGTCCATCCGGCTCGCTTGCCACGTATCTTGCCGAGCCGCATCCAAAGAAGATGCGAAAGCCCTTATCATAAAGATACTTATGAAGCTCACCTTTACGCAGGTTTGCGTTGTAGTTGGCATCGGTATGGTCGCCGTAAGGCCAGCAGAAGAGCTGCGTGGGACCAACGATAGATCCGACCTCCGCCTCCCACATATCGGTATCAAGCTTAAAGTTTGCATCGCTGAGCCTGGTCATATGGCGGTGGTTGTAGCTGTGAGAGCCAAATGTCCAGCCCTCCTCCTTCATTGCAGCAACTATGCGGCTTGCCTCAGCTATCTCGGCATTGCGGTCAAGCCCAAGTGCAGCCTCGTCCTCCGTCAACGGCTCGGATTGCGTGCGGTAGCCGAGTATACCGTCAAAGCCGGTAAAGAATATCGTTCCGCGCGCGCCGTGAAAGGTAAAGTCCGGGTGCTCGCGCACAAAGGCATCCAGCACCGGGAAATGCTCGTTATCGTAGGAGATGACCTCGGTGCCGTCCGCCATCTTGGTATAGGTACAAATGTAACCGTCCTCGTCAAGTATTATCTTATCAACCATACCGCGTCCCTGCTTGCGGGAATCGTAGGTGACATCATCAAAGGTGAGTATCAGCGGTTTTTTGCCGCGCGGGAGCATCATGCTCTTGACCGACTTGCCGCTTTCGGCATCATAAAGGCTGTTTGCATCTATCAGGATATATCCCTTTTCATAAAGGGAATTCAAAAGATAGGTGAACTCATGATATGTCAGGCAGTCGTCGCCGCAGTTGCGGTAGGTGGAGGAGGATGCAAAGTTGATCTCCGGAAAGGCTATCATGCAGTGGGTGTAGATGTTCTCAAGCGTTTGCGAAACAGTGACCTTTTCAAGGTCATCCTCCTGCGAGACACGATAGGCCTCAAGTCTTGCCTCCTCAGCGGCGATATGGTCATCGATCCCAAGGCCACGCAGACCGGCAAGATAGCTCTTGCCGTCAGCGATCTTATATCTGACCATATATTCGATCACGGCGGAGCTGACACCGGCTTTAAAATCATCTATGTGAGATCCTATCATAGCCCCGGCCGCGGTGCGCGCCTCGGTGCTGTCGGCAGGGAGTGCCGCCGCCGCGCGAGATGCCTGCATATATTTGCCGCGCGAGATATACTCGCTCATGGCTTTGGTAGATTCCGCCGCCGCAGCTATGGCATCAGTCTTTTGGAGCAGTGACTCGGCGGCAGCCCTCGCGCCGTCGATCAGCATAAAGGAGCGAAATAGCGCCGCCGCCTTTTCATAGCTAACGCTGCCTGCGGCATAACCCGCCAGTACGCTGTTCATAACATTTTCGGCATCTGCTGCCGCCTCGCTCCACGCCGCGGCAAGCTTTTTTCCGTTATCATCAAGTGAGGTAAGCCCCGCGCCGGATGCATAAGCCGCATCAATAAAAGCGCCAAGCAACCATCCGACCTCGGTATCCGGCAGCGGTATAATCCCACTATCGGTAGTTGAGGACGCGCCCCCGCTGCTCGTTTCAGAGCCCGGGTACCCGGTGGTATCTTCGCCATTGCCGCACACACCGCAACCGACCAATAGCGTCATGAGCATTGCAAGGGCAAGGAGGATCGAAAAGATCTTTTTTGTTGTTTTCATTTTCTCACGCAGCTTTCGCAACAGCGAAAGACTTCCTTTCTTTTTGGATGAGTGATCGACTCGATAAGCTGTCGATGGATCGCGGCGGATAGCGCCGCAGTATACGACATGGGCAAAAAGCTTCCTATTAATTATATATAATATATTACGGTCATACCACGGTGTATCTCGGGCGTTTGGAAACGACTGCTCATTTACTATTATAACCCACTCGGCGGCGACAGGTGTGGCAAACAGGTAATAAAAATGTGAATTTTCAGCCAAGCGGGCGGCGCTTTATTCGTCTATCCTGCGGCATTCAAGATAATAGCGTTTATCAGCGGCGTGACCCATCGAAAAGGTCTTGCGCGGCAGAGGGCCGTTATGCTCGACCGCGCGGAACAGCTCGCTTTTTTTCATTCCCTCAAACAAAAAGCCTACATATCCCGGGCGGGATGCCAGCGTGCGCAGACTCTCCTTGCCGTGTATGTAATCAAGCCCCAGCTCATGCCCTGCGGCATAGCTGTCCAGATAATCCTGAAGCGTGGCCACCGGCAATGTTTTTTCGGGCGACTCGACGACTACCCGCTCCGAGCGGCCGCCAACTATCAGCTCAAACTCCTGTGCCGTCTCACTGCCGCGGAGGCTCCGGGCATACTCGCGGAAGCCGCGAATAAGAGCTGCGGCATCGCAATCAAAGGCCAGCCTGTATATCGGCTCAAATTCAAGCGCGGGATCATGCAGGTTGACAACCTCGCAAAGGGCAAAGCGGGCGGGGTGAGTGGGCGGGGCACCCGCCGCGCGATACTCATCCCAAACCGTTTTTGCGGTGGCAAGCGAATGGTTACCGTCACCCACCGCCAAAACGATGGGACTGCCGCCGTCCCGAGACATGCGAGATGCCACCAGCGAATCAAGCGCGGCATTAACATCACAAAGCTCGGTAGCTCCCACAAAGCCGCCGCAAACATGACCGCCGCCCTCCATAAGATCGATATCGTACGCATCCGGCACGCGCCCCTCAAATCTCCACAGCACGCTGTTACCGGGATCATCGATAAGCAGCATAACATGCGGCATCTCAAGCATTGCACCGCGGCGCACTCCCACACGCGGCGGAATGCGCTCCGCTACCGTGCGCTCGGTGGGGCGTATTGGGGACTGCGAGTCCTCGTTAAAATCATATTCCTCAAGATCTATCGCAGCAACAAGACCGCGGCGGTGACGACCGTCGCTTTGCGTACGTTCCACCCACACGGCGCGGCGGCGATGGGTCTGCAAAATGCCGCCCTTTGTGTATTCTTGCATGGCGGCGTGTATCGCGGGTATTCGCGCATCGCGCTCGCCGAGATAGACCTCGGGGAGCATAAGGCGCAGAGAGGATGGGCGGTCACCCACCACTGCCTCGACCCTTTTCCAATATTCCGGCTCGCCGGTGTATTGGTCGCAGGCAACAACGGGCCATGACCGAAGATCCACTCTCTCGGGATCCGGCAATAATATATCTGATGGATAAAGATGCATGGTTTGCTCCTTAGATCCGATCTGCCGCCCCCAAAAACGGGTTCTTGCGTACAGCATCGAATTACGGTATTTTTTTATATTTTAGCATGAACGGGACGATAATGCAAGATGCGCGGCATATTTTTTCACTTTTTTTATTAAAAAGGTTGCATCTGCAACCATTTTGTGATATAATGATAGCACCAACAAAAAAGGAAAAGAAAAACGAAAGAGGGTGTACTCATGGGACCGGGAGGACCTCCGCCGATGGGACGTGGCGGTTATCAGTATGAAAGGGTTCCGAAACCCGAAAATCTCAGGGACGTGCCGCGCTATCTGCGCGAGCTGCTTGGCGGTTTCTTTTACCGTCTATTCTACACATTCGTCCTTGTGTGGCAAACAGATCCCCTGATACTGTTTACCATGCTCTTTATCTCGGTATTTGACGGCATAACGCCTATCATAGGCTCGCTTATCACCGCGCGCATCACAAACGAGATGCAACAGTTAACGAGCGACCGCGCAATTGCCGAGGCATCAGGCATTCCGTATGAGCTGCAATTTGTAGGCTCGGTGTTGCTTGGTCTCTTGATAGGTCTTTTTGCCTTTAGACTGCTCAACCGAGTGGTAACGCGGATATCAAACTCGATAATCCGCATAGCGGGGCAAAAGGTAGTAAAGCAGGTCAAGGTGCAGATAATGGAAAAGGCCAAAACGCTTGACCTTGCGTCCTTTGATATGCCCGGCTTTTACGAAAAGCTTGAAAACGCCAACCGCGAGGCCGGCTCGCGACCGATACAAACGCTGCAATCGACCTTTTCTGTCGTAAGTACGGTAATATCCCTCGTTGGATATCTTGTGATACTGGCTCAGATACCCGATATGTGGTGGATCCCCCTGCTGATAGCATCGGTATCCCTCCCCTCCGCGATAATAAACTTTTATTACCGCCGCAAAAACTTCCAATATATGCGCCACCGCTCCAAGGACCGCAGGCAGATGAATTATTATTCCGACCTGCTCGTTAACAAGGATATGGCCAAGGAGATACGCATATTTAATCTTTCGGATACCTTTATCGACCGTTACAAAGAAGTCTTTGCACACTATTTTGCGGGGCTTAAATCGCTGATAGTGCGCGAGAGCTTTTGGCTGGTGCTTTCCGCCATCGTATCCTGCGCGGCCAACTGCCTTTGCTATGCGCTTATCGCACGCGGGGTTTTTGACGGCAGATTTAAGATAGGCGACTATTCGCTCTACACCGGTGCGCTGACCTCAATCGCCAGCTGTGTTTCCTCCTTTATATCCACCTCCGCCTCGATATATGAGGGCACACTCTTTATCGATAACCTTGTCTCCTTTATGAAGGAGACGCAAACGGTAGTGCCATCGGTTGAGCCGCCGCAAAGCGTTTCGCACGGTGCGCCGCACACGATAGAATTTGAAAACGTAAGCTTTGCCTATCCCGGTACCGACAGAAAGGTGATAAAAAACATCAACCTCAAGCTTCGTCCGGGCGAGACCGTTGTGCTTGTGGGTCTTAACGGCGCGGGAAAGACCACGCTGATAAAGCTGCTCACCCGCCTTTACGACCCCACCGAGGGCAGGATATTGCTTGACGGGCGGGACATCCGCGAGTATGACACGCATGAGCTTTACAGCATATTCGGCATAATATTCCAGGATTTTGGCAAATACGCCGTGTCCGTCTCGGAAAATATCTCCTTTGGCAATATCGATGCCGAGCCGGATCCCCTGCGCGTGCGAGAGAGCGCACACCAGAGCAGTGCGGACGAGTACATAAGTGCGCTCCCGCGTGACTATGACACGCCGCTTATGCGTATATTCGAGCAGGATGGCATTGAGCTATCCGGCGGGCAGTGGCAAAAGCTTGCCATAGCACGCGCGTTTTACCGCGAATCGGATATACTTATACTTGACGAGCCCACAGCATCCCTTGACCCAATGGCCGAGCAGGAGATATTCAACACTTTTGACCGTTTGCGCGAGGGCAAGACCACGATATTCGTCTCTCACCGCCTTTCCTCCGCCGTTATTGCAAGCAAGATCATTGTTTTGCGCAACGGCGAGGTGATAGAGGAAGGCGACCATCGCGAGCTGATGGCCCTGCACGGCGAGTACTATAAGCTGTTTACAACACAGGCGCAAAGGTACATAGACAACACGGATCTTCCCGATGCCGATGGCGAGCCGGGCGATGGTGAGCCGCCGAGGCGCGGTCACGGCAGACCCGGCCACAGAGAGGGTCGCCGCGCAAAAGCACAAAGCGAAGGAGACGGCGACATGCACACCGATATCGACCTTGGCTACGGTTTTGGCGGGGACATTTAACGACGGCACCACAAAAAGCCCATAAAATATACGATCACAGCACAGCGACGTGCCGGGACGCAAGGTCCCGGCACATCGCTTTTGTTTTTTGAACTTAGTATGATATCTAAATAATAATATCTTTTTACCGATTGACAGAACAGCTCTTTGGCAGTATAATAAAGCACGTTCTAAAACTGACGTTTCAAAACAAGCGCGTTCTTATTCGTCTCAAAAAATGCAGGCATAACAATGCGTAAATATATAAAACAAGAAAAGGATCTGAAATGAACAACGCTATTATCCAAAAGCTCTTGATCATAGCCGCCGCAGGGACAGACATCGGCGGTGGATTGTTTTTGGTACTGTCGGTATTCTCCGATGCCAAGGCGGTAACGCTCGGCATAGCCTTTTGCTGCTTACTGCTGGCCGACCTCTTTACAAACATCCGCCACACGCTCTGCGAGAGGCAACAGTAAAGGGGCAACGCATCCCCCGGCGCATCACCAAAACCAATTACAAATATATTATCAAAAACAAGAGAAAGGATCTATATGAAAAGCTTAAAGATCATTCAAGTCGCGGCAAAGGTCGCGCAGGTACTGTGTACCGTTATAAAAATATGCTGCATAATAGGCATTTGCGGCTGTATCATCGGCTGTGCCGGCATGGGAATAGGCGCGGAATCGCTAAAGCTCGACGGCGTCACGCTGCACACACTCCTCATCGATAAGGCGGGCATCAATACCGGCACGATATGGTCGGCAATATTTGCGGGTGCCATCCTTTGCGGCGGCGAGCTGATAGTGGCAACACTTGCACGTCGTTATTTTGACCACGAGCTGGCGGCGGGAACTCCATTTACTCGCAATGGCTCACGTGAGCTTATGCTTTTGGGCGTGCATCTTTTATGGATACCCATGGTCACGACTGTGCTGGCGAGAGTTGCGCAGGAGATCATAGAGGCAATGATAGAGGGGACCGTCTCCCCCGAGATCGGCAACAGCGGCGCGGCGGCGCTCGGCGCAGCGTTTATAGCGATCTCGGTGATCTGCCGCTACGGAGCGGAGCTGCGCGAGGGCGGTGACGACAAATGCGCCCCTCTCCCCTCCCCCGCCGCCGAGGATGATATCGCAAAAAACTAAAGATCATCAAATAGTATAATCAATAAACAAAAGGAGTTTAAAATGTCTATCTCAAACAAACCCTGTGATTCACTTTGCGGCGCTGACTGCACGGAATGTCCCTCCCGCCGATCCTGCCCCGGCTGTGCCGCAACAAACGGCTGCCCCTATGGGCGGCAGTGCTATTTTGCCAAATACATACTCACCGGCGGGCGCGATGCTTATCTTGAATTCAAAACCGGCATCATACGCGAGATAAACGCGCTCTCCATTCCCGGCATGGAGGAGGTACGGGAGATGTACCCGATGGTGGGGCGTTTTGTAAATCTTGAATACCCACTGCCCGGCGGCGGCACCGTGCGCTTTTTGGATGACAACGAGATGTACCTCGGAGCACAGGTGCGGAATCTTTTTGACGACAGCGGCAAGACCTGCTTCGGCATTATAGCGCGCGAGAGCTTTTTGCTTATTTGCGAGTACGGCGAGGGTTGCACATCTCCCGAGGTGCTGCTTTATAAGAGAAGATGAGCGCCGCGGTCGGATGCCAGCTCACCTTTGCACTTTAGCCGATAGTAAAACCTCGTTTTACGATCGAGTACCGCACGGCGGGGATACGTGCGGCTTATCGCCGCATGCCAAAATCAAAGATCTTGGCAGCCCCCCTCGGCGCGCGAGCATTATTTTCACACCGCAGAGCAGCTGTGCTTTTGGGACGACAGGCTTCACGCCTGTGAGTCCGCCGAAAAACTAAAATAATAAACAGATCACTTTGGGATAAACTACAGGGGACCGGTACTTGACCGATCCCCTTTTGGTCTTATTTTCTTTACTGTTTTGAGTTTTTTGAGTTTACCTTAGGATATTATTGACTTTATTTGCCGGACTTGATATCGTTCTCGTACTTTTCGATCATCTTCTTTACCATCTGACCGCCAACAGAGCCGGCCTGACGGGAGGTGAGATCACCGTTATAACCGTTGGCAAGATCAACGCCGACCTCACCTGCGGCCTCCATCTTAAACTTATCAAGTGCAGCCTTAGCTTCGGGAACAAGATTCTTATTGTTGGACATTTTAAACTCCTTGTGTGTGCACTCGCATACGCGGATGCCCACGATCTATATTAATTGAGTCCGCGTATGCCGTGACACTTTGCGGTGTCAAGCTCCGCTCGCGCATCGGCGTGTTGCGTTCTCTGCTACTATTTTGCGCCGCCCGCCCCGCTTTATGAATGGGAATTTTTATTTAAATGCCCACCGCCGGGGGGGAGATCCTTGTCGTATGATATTTCATTGCATCCCACTTGATCAATGATACATCATGATCATCGGGGGCAAAAAGGATCGCTGCCCCAAAGACAGCGATCTCGTGTTATTTGTCGTATGACTTCCCGAAAAGTATTTGCATAAAGTTCCGTCTGCCGCAGAGTATCTAACCACCTCATTTGAACGGTTTCTTTGAGGTGTTCGTCGATGCCGTGAGTCTTGGTAAGCTTTACTGCCCGAGAGGTCAGCGTTTCCTGCGGTTCGTCCGCATCCGTAAGGCAGGTATTAGGCCGTTATTTTCAGAGCGGGGCAGGATGCCTTCCGCAGCAATGTTGCTTTATGTGATCGAGTCATTTCTGTTTTTGGGAGGGGCATTTCCGCTTTAACAGAACTCGATCACTTTGTGCATTTTTTGCTTTTAAGTCTCGCATCTATTGTGATACTACATTTTTTCATTTTTTACCTCAATAGTTATTGACAATCGTATTATTATTTGTTATAATACAGATGTGACACATTGGAAAAAAAAACAAAAAAAGGAGGCAATATAATTGTGCGATTTATGCCACGTGTCGCAAAATTAAAAAAATAATAAAGGAGTCAAAAAAATGAGGACATTAAGAAGCAACTTCAAAACCGCCTTATCGCTGCTTTTTGTGATCTCCTTGCTTGCAGTGTTGCTCGTTGCCTGCGCAGAAAATAAGCCCGGGCAGCCGAACAACAGTGGAGATCCTTGGGTAAACAATACCAATGACCAGCAAGATCCCAACACAAAATCGCCCACCACCGAGGCATTCAACGATGATACGACTGCCTCTGCAGTCCCGATCACCGCCGAGAAACTGCTCGAAACCGTGCGCTTGGCTCTTATTGAAATAAGAAAGGACCCGCAATGCACCACCATTGCAGATCACATCGATTATTTGCGCAATACTGTTGCGGCGGCTGATAATATCGGACTGGTTCGTGAAATACGTGCATATTCGGGATATGATCTTTACAAAGCGAATTTTACCAAACCTCACGGATATCTTGCGGTATTCTCGATCGTTGAGATCGAATTTAACGACGGTAATATTGAGTTGTATAGGCTCCCCGTTGACGGAAACGAACCAATACACGGAAAAACCGCAATGGAAATATCCGAGATCATGCGAAACGCGAAGACCGTCGAAGAGTTAAAACAGGAAATTACTGCTGTTGATAGCGAAAAAACAGTTAGCAGCATAACCGTGATGTCGAGTAATAAGGCAGATGCTGTAGAGGTCAGATCGGGAAGCATAGAGCTGCCAGCCAAGATCACCGTGAAATATCTTGACGGAGATAACAAGGAAAAGGAGATCGTGTTGAATCGTTCCGGCAAGGATTTCGGTGACGCGGATTATATGGATGCAATGGAAAAATTGCAGGAACTTGTGTATGCGGCAGCACAATGTTCTACAGCGGAAGAAGCGCTGAATCGAGTGAATGAATTCAAAAATGATTTTATCGCTGTTGCGAATGTGGCGGTATATCGCGACGGCAAGGTCGTGACCTCAGGAAAACTCGAACAAGGCGATCGCATCGAGGGTCGGACAAACCACGGCTCAGATTTTATAGCTTATGTAACAACGGCTAAATAAACCCTCTCGGGGCTGTAAAGGGCACATGCTTTTTACAGCCCCGAGGCATATTAGTTGCACCGCACGTTTTTTGTTTTGTAACACTGCAAGTGAGGCCCCAAAAGACAGCTTTGCGTGCTTGACACGGCGTGAGAATTGTGTTAAAATAAGCTATATGCTTTTATATTCATATATCTTTTTTGAAAAGAGCACACAAAAATGGACACCTCTCTGCAACTGATCCTTATTGCACTCATTGCCTTTGGCGCATGCTTTATTCAGCGTGTGTCCGGGTTTGGATTCGGCATTTTTGCCATGACGTTCCTGCCCTATATTTTGCCACTCTACACCGAGGCCAACGCGCTCAGCACCATGCTTTCGATGCTGATGTCGCTTGCCATTGCGGCAAGGATGTTCCGCGATATCCACTGGAAGAATCTCATATTCCCAATGATCGGCAACATGGCGTTTATTTTTATCACCGTCAACTTTATGAAGGGTCAGGGGGATGCACTGCTTCGCATGCTGCTTGGTGCGGCTCTGATACTGCTGAGTATTTACTTTTTGGTGTTTTCAAAAAAGATACATATCCGACCCACATGGTACGGCGGACTGCTTTGCGGCTGCCTTTCCGGCATTCTCGGCGGTCTGTTTTCAATGGGCGGTCCTCCCGTTGTTATATATTACATGGAATCCGAGCAGGATACAAAGCACTATATGGCCACGATACAGGCATACTTTACGATATCCAATATCTACTCGATATGCGTAAAGGTAGCCGCCGGCTTTGTTACCAAAAACGTGATAGTTTATTTTGCGGTCGGCGTTATCGGCATGGCGCTGGGGCTTTGGCTCGGCGGGCGGGTATTTGCCCGCCTTGACGGCAAAAAGATCAAACAATACGTTTATATCTTCATGGCCATCAGCGGTGCCATGAACATAGTTACCGCCGCGCTTGATATGCTCTCGGCATGATGCCGAATGAAATGCGCCGGGTCATGCATGCCTCATTCACCGGGGCATTAAAAAGCATTAACAGATAAGATCATTTTATATATTGCAGGTATTGACAATCCATTTAAAACACTGTATAATTAAATCGGTAATAAGGCCACAGGCCACCATTTATCACAGGAGGACGGTACCATGAAGCAAAGTACAACGATGTTCCCAAGGCTCACTGCCGCACTGGCGGCTCTCGCAACTCTCATTACGCTCGCACTGACCTTTACCGCATGCGCAAATAACCCAACAGCCGACCCCGATGACACAACTCTCCCCGACACGAGCGAACCCGCCACCACGGAGACCGCAAGCGCCTTTGTGGATGACGATCTGCCCGAAACACTAAAGATAAACGACACAGTCACATTTTTGTACTGGTCTGACGTTGAACGCCCCGAGTTTTTTATTGAGGACGATCAAAATGACGGCAATATCGTCAACTCAAGACTGATAGAGCGCAACAAAAAGGTTGAGGAGCGCCTGGGCGTTACCCTTGATTGGGTGGGAACAAAGGGCAACTTTGACAATCAAAAGGGCTTTGTTGAGGCTGCTACAAACAGTGTTGCCGCGGGCGGCGGATATGATATCTTTGCCGGCTACAGCATGACGGCCGCAACGCTTGCCATGAACGGTCTTACCCAAAACCTGCTTGCACTTGACCATATTGATTTTGAAAAGCCTTGGTGGCCGGAAAGCCTTACCGACAGCGCAACGATAAAGGGCAAACTGTATTTCACCTCCGGCGATATCTCCACCAACATGCTATACATGATGTACGCAACATTCTTTAACAAGACCCAGTTTGTGAACCATCACTCGGATATGACGGAGGCCGATCTTTACGCCATCGCCAACGAAGGCCAATGGACTATCGACAAGCTGATAGAGCTGTGCCAAGGCATTTATCGTGACGATAACGGTAACGGGCTTGTTGACTACGGCGATTTTTACGGCTTTGAAACGATAGATCTGCACTTTGATGCATTCTTTATCGGATCGGATATCGGCTCTGTTATCAAAAACGCCGATGGCGAGCTGGCTATCTCCCCCGATTATACCGGAGAGAAGACCGCAAATCTGCTTGAAAAGGTAACAAACTTCCTGCACTCCAGCGGGTATGCTTACGCCAAGGGCACGGTAAGCAATCAATCCTCGGCACAGGCATTCCTTGCCGAGCAGACGATATTTACTATCGACCGTGTGTACATAGCCTCCGGCTCTCTCAAGGACGGCTCCGAAAGCTTTAAATACGGCATACTGCCCATACCGAAATACGATCTCAACCAGACGGATTACAAGACCTGCATGGCATTCCCCTACACGCTTTATTCGGTATCCGTAAAGGCACGCGATGCCGATGCGGCCGCCGCAGTGCTTGAATGCATGGGCTCTGAGGGCTATCGCAGAGTAACACCCGCGCTGTTTGAGCAGTCGATGAAGATACGCTATTCCGAAAGCCCCGACGACAGCGTGATGTATGACATGATAAAGCGCACGGTCGTTATGGACCTCGGACGTATATTCACCACGCCCCTTGCCAACAACTCCTACAGTCCCTTCCGCAATGCCGTTAAAAATAACACAGCCTCCGGCTGGGCACGCAATGCCAAGTCCATCGCATCCGTTATGAACGCAAGCATAAAAAAGATAAACGAGGCTATGACGGGTCAATGATGATCGATCAATGATGATCGACCGCCGATGCAGGCGGATCGATACACACCCCGCACATCGGCAACGGACATCGCACAAAAACGCTCAAAACATCCCCGAAAGGAATATAAAATGACTATCTACGAAGAACTCCGGGCACGCGGTCTCATAGCCCAAGTAACCAATGAGGACGAGATACGCAGTATGGTAAACGAGGGCAAGGCAAAGTTCTACATTGGCTTTGACTGCACCGCTGACAGCCTGACGGCGGGCCACTTTATGGCGCTCACACTTATGAAACGTTTGCAAATGGCGGGCAACAAGCCCATAGCTCTTATCGGCGGCGGCACAACTATGATAGGCGACCCCTCCGGTCGTACCGACATGCGCAAGATGCTGACACGCGAGGATATAGATCACAATGCGGAATGCTTCCGCCGTCAGATGGAGCGCTTTATCGAATTCGGCGAGGGCAAGGCTCAAATGGTCAACAATGCCGACTGGCTGCTTGACCTCAACTATGTTGAGCTTTTGCGCGAGGTTGGCGCATGCTTCTCGGTAAACAACATGCTGCGCGCAGAGTGCTACAAGCAACGCATGGAAAAGGGACTTTCCTTCTTTGAATTCAACTATATGATAATGCAGTCCTACGACTTTTATTATCTCTTCCAAAAGTACGGCTGCAACATGCAGTTTGGCGGCGACGACCAGTGGTCCAACATGTTGGGCGGCACAGAGCTTATCCGCCGCAAGCTGGGTCAGGATGCCCACGCCATGACCATTACCCTGCTTACCGACTCGCAGGGCAAAAAGATGGGCAAGACCGCAGGCAACGCAGTTTGGCTCGATCCCAAAAAGACCAGCCCCTACGATTTTTATCAGTACTGGCGCAACGTTGGAGATGATGATGTACTCAAGTGCATCCGCATGCTGACCTTCCTGCCCATGGAGCAGATAAACGAAATGAACAGCTGGCAGGGCAGCGACCTTAACCGTGCAAAGGAGATACTGGCCTTTGAGCTTACATCCCTTGTTCACGGCAAAGAGGAGGCAGAACGCGCCGAGGCAAGTGCACGCGCCCTCTTTGGTGCGGGAGCGGATGCCGCCATTCCCACCACCGAGCTATCCGCCGCGGATCTCGACGAGGCGGGCGACATGGATATACTCACCATCCTTGTAAAGGCAGGACTTGTGGCCTCCAAATCAGAGGCACGACGCGCCGTTGAGCAGGGCGGTGTTTCCGCCGACGGCGAAAAGGTGACGGATCTTAAGGCAAAATACACAGGCGATTCACTGCGTGCGGGAATAGTCTTCCGCCGCGGCAAAAAAGCCTACAAAAAGGTCACTGTCAAATAAAAATCACACGTGTTGGACGATGACCCATCGGATGCACCGAGCTTTTTCGGTGCATCCGATATTTTTTATTATAATTGCCCGAAAAATATTGACTTTGATACCGCAGTGATGGTATAATTTAAACAACGAGCGGACCTGCATCGCACGGTCGCCACCGGGAAAGGACCTGACCGAAATGACACGAAGACCAACACGGATACTGTCACTGATATTGGCAGTTATCATGATCACCACTACCCTGCTCTCGCTTGTCGCCTGCAAGCCGCAAAACGGCGGCGAGACCACGACCGAGGGGACGGACTCCTCCGCCGCCCCGGTATCATCCGCCGCCCCCACCGACACAACGGAAGCGGCGCCAGCAACGACCACCGGCGAGGGAACGACTGCGGCACCGGAGACTACCAAAACTCCCGACCCCGAGCCGACGGGACGTTTGATCTACTATCAGAATTTTGATAG
>CAZFVR010000020.1:16518-32008 GCA_964522215.1 uncultured Ruminococcus sp.
CGGGACGTTTGATCTACTATCAGAATTTTGATAGTCAGTCCCTCTCCGCAAGCAGTGATCTTGTACTTCAGCGCCTATCCTGGACAAAGGATACCATAAAAAACGGCGCATACAAAAACAATACATCAAAATACAGCATTGTCGACCAAAACGGCAGCCGCATGCTGTATATCCAAAACAACTCAAGCAATGCAAGCGACTCTTATGTAATAGTCCTCACCCCTGCGCAGTTTGGCGCATACCATGAGCAGAACTATACATATCAGTATGATATCCTCTACACCGATGCCTCCGCAGCCGACCGTTACATTGCACTTGTTAGCGATTACAACGGTATGAGCTACAACTCCTTCCACTTCCGCAACCGCGGCACGGCCAACAACCAGATCCACTACTCCGGCTCATGGTACACCTATGACAGATCCGGCACAAAGGATTACGCCGCAAACACCAACTCAAATTCAATAATCTCAAAGCTGCTCGGTCAGAGCTACAAAAGCTCGCAGCAGTCCTTCTCCGGCATCAGCGTATCCATCCGCTATGTCATGGATTGGAGCCGCGGTGCCACCGTTTACATGCGCGTAAACACCCCCGGCTACCCAGGCAGCGACAAATGGACGCTTGTGAGCTCCCCCACGGCATTCGGCGACATAAAAAAATACTGCTCGCCCGATGAGCTTGGCGGCGGCATTGCCATCAAAACCGGCGGCGCACAGAACGGCTACATTGACAACATTATAATTTGGGAGGGCACGGGCGAACGACCGAGCGACCTCAAGGACCCGCTTTTGACCTCCAAGAGCGCAGGGTGCTCCGGCCATAAATTCACCGCCAATAATACCTGCGGCGACCCTGAGCGTTGCATTTATTGCGGCGTTATAGGACGTCAGCTCCCCCACAGCTACGCCTCCGTCGGCAGCACCGGCGACCGCCGTTGCACCGAATGCGGCATGTACAGCTCAAACGAAGGTGCGAAATGGCTGCTGCGCACAGTGCCATCCTATGTTGGCGGGAAGTACTCATCCGCACTCTATCGCGGCGGCCAAGGTATAGACGATCCCCTGCTCCCCAAGACCAATGAAACGATGGAGATGATAATATCCTCCACCTCCCTCGGCGGCTTTAACGACTACCGCGCACGCCTTAAGCAGTACGGCTACACCGAGGTCTACAGCTACAGCTATGATAACAGCATCTACGCGCAATACACAGGCTACGATCAGCTGATATATACCTACTACACCAGCAACACCAAGGAAGTGCGCGTGATACTTGATAAGAGCAGTGACGGAACGGTACAAGACTTTGGCTACACCTACACAAAGCAATCGGGCGACAGCACGGTGCTCTACCAATACGGCGTTCCCATGAACAGTCTTGGCACGAGCGGGAAGGATACCGACGGCAAGACCCGCATAAACTGCGGCATGATGTATGTTATAAAGCTTGCCGATAACTCTGTGTTTGTTATGGACGGCGGCAGTCACAAGCAATTTGATGCCGCACAACGCCGCGGATTTATGGAATTTTTGCGCGAGGTCACGGGCACGAAGACCGGCAAGATAAAGATCGCCGCATGGGCGGTGACCCACGCGCACAACGACCACCTGGCGGGAATATCGCTCTTCTTTCAGGAGTACAGCTCACAGCTGACGCTTGAGCGCGTGTTCTTTA
This sequence comes from uncultured Ruminococcus sp., assembly GCA_964522215.1. Taxonomy (GTDB): domain Bacteria; phylum Bacillota; class Clostridia; order Oscillospirales; family CAG-272; genus CAG-390. The sequence continues at coordinate 18,193 of CAZFVR010000020.1, forward strand.
ACTTCCCCTCATTCTATTCCGAGACCGAGATATTCCGCGACGGAATGAATAACCATGCAAAGCTCATACAGTATCTGCAAAAGTACTTCAAGCGAGAGCAGATAAAATTTATGCAGGTACACACGGGAGAGACATTCAGCCTTGCCGATATCAAGGTTCACGTTATGTACACTCATGAAGATCTTGTAAACGCCACCACCGGCATCAGCGGCGTGGCAGGTGACTTTAACAACTCCAGCATGGTGCTGAAGATCGAGTTTGACGGTAAGTCATTTTGGCTGCTGGGCGATATCAACAAGCCCGCGGCAAACAGGATACTTGATATGTACAGCGATGCCGCCATGCGCGGCGACATAGTGCAGATAGCGCACCATGTTTACAACGATATCGCGCTTTATCCCAAGATCCAAGCCACGGTAGTTTTTGCCCCGCAAACGAGCGGAGGCGCTGTGGCAAACAGCTCACGGAAAAAGATACTCTCAAACGCCACACGCTACGCAAATACCGATATGGTATTTTACGGCGGTGAACGCACCGACGGCATTTGCGTTGAGGACGGCAGATTGGTGCATTGCTATCAAAATAACGTAAAGGGCGGCGGCTATACCGATTGGGACTGGTAACGCCCCCCACTCCCCGCCGCGGCATATTGCCGCGGCGGGGAGGCTTTGTTTTAAAGGCACGGCGGGCGACCAGCGCGGTGAAATTCCGTGCTGCGTACGAGTAATGCACGCTTGGCACGCGGTTTTGGAATAAATCCGCAGGAGCTGATTTCAAAATTATTTATATCTTCACCATAGTGGCGCCCTGTTGTCGCCGGCGGGAACCCCGCGTGAATAATGAAGATCTCCGCAGTGCGCAAATCCTTTTTCACCTTTTCATCCGTCACGTCTGCGACAAAATGCAAAGCTGCTTCCAAAGGCTCACACCGCGAAGTCGTATTGATAACGGAAAATATCAAAACAATAAAATCTTGCTTTCTATATGTCTATAAGTTAAATCTGCGATTTTTGCCAAGGCTCCCCGGCGCCGCGAGAGCAGGCGCGTGGCTCCCAAGGGATCGTAAGCTCTTGCTTTTATCCGTCCGCAAGCGAAATTACATCCCCTTGACGTAGGGGCGATGGATATCGCATTTGCTTGCGGCTGTGTATAAACTCCGCAGGGCGAGGGACGGCTCCCGCCACAACAAAGGATGTCGCAACCGTCTACAGCCACAAATAAAGAAACGCCCCGCGCACCATGCCGAACATCGCCGCTATAAGCATCCCGGGCACCTCATGAAACCTGCAACAAAATAAAATTCAATGTTTAACTCAAATCTATTGCTTTTTTAGAGGAAAAGTGATATAATTTAATGCAAGAGTACTCGGCCGTTACCACCACTGCGCGCAAGCGGCCGCAGGGCTACTGTCTTAGATATTATCGGGATGAACTGCAATGAACAAAAGGATCATGCTTGCAACGCCTCATATGTCCGACGAGGGCTATGAGCTTGAATACATAAGGGACGCATTTGAAAAAAACTGGATAGCACCGCTTGGCGAAAATGTTACAGGCTTTGAGCAAGACATTTCCGCATATACCGGCGCGGAGCAAACAGTGGCGCTCTCCTCCGGTACAGCCGCACTGCATATGTCTATGCTGCTGGCGGGTGTCAGACCGGGCGACCTTGTATTCTGCCAAAGCCTCACCTTTTCGGCATCGGTCAACCCGGTGACATACGTGGGTGCGCGCCCGGTGTTTATTGACAGCGAGCGTGAGACATGGAACATCGACCCCGCCGCACTGCGTCGCGCCTTTGATACATACGGCAAGCCGCGTGCAGTGGTTGCGGTACACCTTTACGGTACTCCCGCAAAGCTTGCAGAGCTTCGCGAGATCTGTGCGGATGCCGACGTGGCACTTATTGAGGATGCCGCCGAGGCACTCGGCTCGGAGTATGACGGCAAAAAATGCGGTACATTCGGCGATTTTGGCGCACTCTCCTTTAACGGAAATAAGATAATCACCACCTCCGGCGGCGGCATGCTGCTGTGCCATGACGAGGCCACCGCCCGCCACGCACTAAAGCTGGCAACACAGGCGCGCGAGCCTTATCCTTGGTATCAGCATGAGGAGATAGGCTACAATTACCGCCTCAGCAACATCTCGGCGGGCATCGGTCGCGGTCAGGCCAAGGTACTGCCACAGCGCGTCGAGCAAAAACGCGCGATATTTGAAAGATATCGTGCGGGGCTTGCGGGGCTTCCCCTTGTAATGCAGCCCGCACTTGAAAGATCTGCCCCCAACCGTTGGCTCTCATCTCTGCTCATCAACGAGGGTGAGCGCGTGACCCCCACCGAGCTTTTGGCGGCGCTTGATGCCGCAAACATCGAGGGCAGACACATCTGGAAGCCCATGAACCTGCAACCGATATTTGCCGACTCTCCGTTTGTGAGCATCACGGACGAGCCTGTTTGCAATGATATATTTGGCCGCGGAGTCTGCCTGCCGAGCGATACAAAAATGAGCCCGGCGGATGTTGACGCCGTGTGCGCGGTCATCAGGGGGCTGTTTGAATGAGTGGGCACGCAAAACGCCGCGCGGGAATATACGAAAAATACATAAAACGCCTGCTTGATATCCTGCTCTCCGGCATGGCACTTGTAATACTCTCCCCAGTAATGCTCACAGTGGCAATATTGGTAAGAGTAAAGCTCGGCGCTCCGGTAATATTTTGCCAAGAGCGCCCCGGCAAGGACGAGCGGATATTTATAATGCATAAGTTCCGCACCATGACCGATGCGCGGGATGCCGGCGGCGCACTCCTGCCCGATGCCGAGCGCCTGACACCGTTCGGCAAAAAACTGCGCTCAACAAGCCTCGATGAGCTCCCCGAGCTTTGGGATATCTTTCGCGGTAAGATGAGCATAGTAGGCCCCAGACCATTGCTTGTAAAATATCTGCCGCTCTACAGCGAGGAGCAGCACCACCGCCATGACGTGCGCCCCGGACTTACGGGACTGGCACAGGTCAACGGCCGTAACCTCTCAAGCTGGGAGGAGCGCTTTGCGCATGATATCGAATACACCCAAACGATCAGTTTAATAACAGATATAAAGATAATTCTCGCCACCGTGCGCTGTGTACTGCGCCGCGAGGGCATAAATGCCGCCGATAGCGCAACAATGGATGCGTTTACGGGGACACAGCAAGTACTCGCCAATGAAAAATAGATCTAAAGACGTAATTATAATCGGCGCAGGCGGCCACGGCAAAGTGATTGCCGATATTGTACAACTAAACGGTGACGATCTGTTGGGTTTTCTTGACGATGCGCCACATATAGCCGGCGATACGAGCAGAATTAAAATACTCGGTGGAGTTGCGGACTATATAAAGTATCCTTGCGCACATTTTATCATAGCCATCGGTAACGCTCAAATACGCAAGACAATAGCCGATCGGCTTGGCAATGTTAACTATTATACCGCCATCCATCCCCGGGCAGTGATATCCAATTGGGATGTAACTATCGGCGCGGGGAGCGCAGTGATGGCTAACGCGGTAATATCGCCATCGGCACACATAGGAAACCATTGTATAATAAACACCTCTGCGGTGGTGGAGCACGATAATACAATCGAGGATTTTACACATATCTCGGTCGGTGCCAAACTTGGCGGCACGGTAAAAATAGGCCCCAGTACATGGATCGGCATAGGTGCAACTGTAAGCAACAATCTGACCATTTGCAGCGATTGCATGATAGGCGCCGGAGCCGTGGTCATCAATAATATCGAGGAGAGCGGAACCTATGTCGGCATTCCCGCAAAAAAAATCAAATAAAAGGCTGTTGGTACTCGCCAACAACGATGTTGGGCTATACCGTTTTCGCAAGGATCTGCTTGCCGAACTCAGCAAACTCGGCTATGAAGTATACATATCACTGCCAAACGGACAATTTATACCGGAGCTTGAGGAATTGGGGTTTCATTACATGGAGACCGACCTCTCCCGCCGCGGGATGAACCCGGTGAAGGATCTTGGCCTTTTGCGAAAGTATCGCAGGATATTGCGGGATGTTGCCCCGGATCTTGTGATAACATACACCATCAAGCCCAACATATACGGCGGCCTGGCTTGCCGAATGGCGCATATCCCGTACGCGGTGAATATAACCGGGCTTGGCAGTGCCATCGAAAACGGCGGACTCCTGAAAAAATTGGTGCTCTCGCTCTATCGCCCGGCGCTGAAGCGGGCGCGCGTGATCTTTTTTGAAAACAGCGGTAACCACGCCACCCTTGAGGCGACCGGAATACTCCCCCACGGCAGATCAGTTGTGTTAAACGGCGCAGGTGTGAATCTTGATGATTTTCCATATGCGCCATATCCCGATGGAGAGATAATAAAATTCCTTTTTGTGGGCAGAGTGATGCATGAAAAAGGAATTGACGAGTTTTTTGCCGCTGCACGAAAGCTTAAAGCACTTTTTGGCGACCGCGTGGAATTTCACGTAGTCGGCTCCTTTGAGGAGGAATACCGCGCCGCCATGGACGAGCAGGTGCGGGACGGCACCGTGATATATCACGGTCAGCAGCCGGATGTACGCCCGTTTTACCGCGCGGCGCATTGCATAGTTTTGCCATCCTACCACGAGGGGATGTCAAACGTCCTGCTTGAGGCCGCCGCGACCGGCCGCCCGATAATTACAAGCGATATTCCCGGCTGTCGCGAGGCCGTATCTGACGGCTCCGGTTATCTCTGCCCGGCAAGAGATGCCGATGCCCTCGCCGCAACAATACAGGCATTTTGCGATCTCAGCCCCCAACAAAAAGAAAGCATGGGACGCCAGAGCCGCACGCATATGGCGCAATATTTCGACAAAAAAATTGTTGTATCGCAAACCCTCGAACTATTATTATCTCAGGAAAAGCAAAATGAAGCATACACAGTCCGATCTTAGCAAAGCCGAGCGATTTGTTAGGTCATATGTTCAGCACTATAATGAGATACGGTATTGGAAACGCCGCGAAAAAGTTGTATCATGGCGTCACGGATGGCTCACAAGATTGATCAACACCTACAGACTTTTCCTCATCAAGCGCAGTGATGCTTTTAACAACGCATCCATGGGGACTCATTTGGGATATGGAGCTACCTTTAAAAGCCCGCCTCTGCTACCTCACGGCTTGTATGGGATTATTATATCTCATCGCGCTGTAATCGGACATGATTGCACGATTTTTCACCAAGTAACTATCGGCGAGGGAAAAGGCGGAGCGCCTATCATCGGTGACAATGTACTGATAGGAGCAGGCGCAAAAATTATAGGAAATGTTCATGTAGGATCCGGAGCAAAAATAGGTACTAACGCCGTGGTGATACACGACGTACCGCCAAATGCCGTTGTTGTTGCGCCCGAAGGAGAAATACTAAACAAATGAAGATCACCGTGATCATGGGCATATATAACTGTGCGAACACGTTAGGCGAATCGCTTGATTCACTGTTGACCCAAACGTACACCGATTGGGATCTAATCATGTGCGATGACGGCTCGACTGACTCTACATATCAAATAGCCGAGCATTACCGCCAAACGCATCCAAGCAGGATAACATTGATAAAAAACGAGCGCAATATGGGACTCAACCACACGCTGAACAGGTGTTTGGCTTTGGCGGGTGGCGAATATATCGCAAGGCATGACGGAGACGATATTTCTGCACCGACAAGATTTGAAAAGGAAATATCGGCAATGTCCGCTCACCCGGATATTGCAATAGTAAGCACCGCCATGCTATATTTTGACGAGAACGGCGTTTGGGGTCGCAACAAACCGGTGGAATTCCCTCGAAAAACGGATTTTATTGCCGGGACACCATTTTGTCACGCCCCCTGTCTTGTAAAACGGCAAGCCTACACGGATGTTGGCGGATACACAGAAGATCCGCGGCTGTTACGGGTAGAGGATTATGATCTGTGGGTAAAAATGTACGCCCGCGGATATCGCGGCATGAATATAGCCGAGCCGCTTTATTCAATGCGTGATGATAGAAACGCATACTCACGCAGAAAATTTAAATATCGGATCAACGAGTTTAGAGTTCGCATAAAAGCGGCAAAAATGCTGCACCTCGGCGCACGGGCTTATATATACGCGTTGAGGCCAATTATCGTCGGCCTGCTCCCCATGCCACTGTATAACAGATTGCACAAAAAAAGAATGGAGTCTAATACATGATCCCCAAAAAGATCCACTACTGCTGGTTTGGGCGCGGCGAAAAGCCGGAGCGTGCCCGGCGTTGCTTTGCAATGTGAACAATATATCCACAAGCATATGGCCCATCGCAATCGCTCCGCTCTCGTCCTCGATCTATAACCTATTGCACAAGACCCGTTTGCGGTGATGGTTTAGTGGATCTGCACCCCCAGACCATTTTTATTTAGGAGGCACTTTTGTCAAAATTATGGCTGTTGCTGGCACTATCGCTGGTGTTGGCATTTATAATTGAACGTCGCGAAAACCAAGAAAGGATCATTCGCAACAACACTGCTTACAGAGAGCACCTCTTTACATTTCTGTTGATTATGTACCTTGGTGTTTATTGCGGACTGCGTACCTGGTACAATGATACCGTTACGTATATTCAAATATATGATCTCACTCCCCTATTGTCAGATTTCGCACAGTCAAACACCGCCTCCTTTGCACAGGGAATCGGCTTTGCGCTGCTAAACTCCGTAATGAAGACCATTGGATTTTCCACACAGGATTATTTAATGTTTTATGCATTGCTTACGGTATTCTGCTACGTAAGATTTGTGAGAAGATACACAGACAAATTTGTTTTAGCTACCTTTTTGATGTTTGCGACCGGATTTTACACATTTACCTTTGCAGCAATCAAGCAATGCGCAGCTACTGCATTATGCCTGCTGGCTCTGGATTATTTGTTTCAGAAACAAAATATAAAGTTTATCGTGATCGTTTGTATCGCCACGTTATTCCACCCCTACTCTATTGTCTATTTGTTGCTGCTCTTTATGGATTTCCGGCCGCTCAGCTGGAGGACATATCTATATATGGCATTGTTCATAGCAGCAGGGTTCGGACTCAACAGCATGATAGGGACGATCTTGGATGTAACTTCAATGATCGGAGGTAATTATAATGCGGAATCGTTTATTGGTGAGGGAGTGAATATATTCCGTGTACTTGTTAGTTTTGTCCCATTGGGGCTTGCTTTTATATGCGGGCACAAGTTATTTGCAAAAACAACACGTTCGGAAAATATATTGTTCAATATGGCAATGTTAAACGCGTTGATCATGTTTGTTGGATTGTTTGGCACAGCCAATTATTTTGCGCGACTTGCTAATTACTTTCTTGCAGCACAGGTCGTCGTTATACCGTGGATAATTGAAAAAGTTGACAAGAAAACGCGCACCGTGCTTACGATATGCTGCGTTGCGGGGTATACCGGATATTTTGTGTACGGTAACCTCATACAGAGCGTGTTTGACACCGGCTTTTCCAGTATATCCCTTTGGGAATATATTAATTCTCATTTTGTGGAGCAATGGCCATGAAAAAAATATTATTTTTGATTCCCAATCTTGCCCACGGCGGAGCGGAACGAGTGCTTGTTAATTTGGCAAATAACCTTGACGCCGGAAAATTCAACGTTACGGTGCAAACACTGTTTGATGTTGGCGTGAACCGGCAGTATCTTCAGCCGCATGTTAGATACATTCCCGGAGCAAAAAAACAATTCAGAGGGAATACAACCTTAATGAAATGTTTTTCTCCCGAGCGCTTGTTTGATCATCTGATCCACGAAAAATATGATGTTATTGTTTCATATTTGGAAGGTCCAACGTCAAGAATAGTTACTGGCTGCCATGACCCCAACACAAAAAAAGTTGCATGGGTACATATCGAGCTGCCCACACCCTCCAAAGCATCTATTGGGTTTAGATCTTCCAAAGAGGCCGTGCGCCTGTATGACACCTACGACAGGCTCATTGCCGTGTCATCAACCGTCAAGCAGATCTTTTTAAATGCACTGCCTGTCAAAACGCAGATGGATGTGCTTTACAATACTAACGAAACAGAAAAGATCATCAATCTATCCAAGATCGAAACCAATGATCCGCTTTTTCCCGATGGCGGAATACGCATTTGCTCTGTAGCCAAGCTCGTCCCCGTAAAAGGCTATGACAGACTTTTAAATGTACATAAAAAGCTGCTCGATGATGGCTTAAAGCATTCTATCTATCTAATAGGTATAGGCGAAGAAAAAAACAGGTTAGAGGCACAGGCGCGTATGCTTGGAGTGAGCGACAGTTTTCACATGATAGGCTTTCGTGAGAACCCATATCAATATATGGCTCGCTGCGATCTTTATGTTTGCTCATCTCGCCGCGAGGGCTTTTCAACCGCAGTTACCGAATCGTTGATCGTCGGCACGCCGGTAGTAAGCACAGATTGTTCCGGTGCGCGCGAACTGTTGGGGCAAAATGATGAATATGGATTGGTTGTAGAAAACTCCGAGGCGGGCATTTATCAAGGAATCAAGCGCATGCTTGAAAGCCCTGACCTGCTTGGTCATTACAAAAAGCAAGCGCAGATCAGAGGCACAGCCTTTAGCCGAGATAAAACAGTGAAGGCGGTAGAGAGGATGCTTGACAGCCTATGAAAATAGCTTTTCTTGAGGGGGATATGTCTCGTGCGGGAGGCACGGAACGTATGACGGCTTTTTTAGCCAATGAGCTTTGCAATCACCACGATATATATTTGCTTAGTCTGCACAGTGGCGAAAGCTTTTTTAAACTTGCTGATGACGTAAAACTTGTACAGTTACCGGCTAAGCGCCAGCGCAAAGCAATACATCGTTTTTTTAGAAAAGAGCAGATAGATATTGCCATAAATGTTGATACCGGAATGTCTATATACGGCGTGATAGCCGCTTGGGGCACAAAAACAAAAACGATCACCTGGGAACACTCCAATTTTTATAACAATTGGAACTCCCGCTTTTTCCCTTATATTCGTCGTTTTGCAGCAAAGTTCAGCGGTGCCTTGGTGGTCCTCACCGAGAGGGATAAGCAGAACTATACAGACAACATCGATCATTGCGCACCGATAACAGTTATCCCCAATCCTGTCGCCACGCATACGCACAGTTACCCTACCGAATCCAAAACGATCTTATCCGTCGGGCACCTATCTTCGATCAAACGGTTCACGCTGATTCCCGAAGTGGGCAGATTTGTTTTTTCTGCGCACCCCGATTGGATTTGGAGGATCTGCGGAGACGGTCCGGAAAAGGAGCAGATCGAGTCCAAGATCAAGGAATATTCTCTGGAAAAAAACATACTGTTAACAGGTAAGATCAAAAACATTGATGCTGAGTATAGTCACGCCGCCATATATGTGTTGACATCGGAAATTGAGGGGCTGCCAATGGTTCTGCTCGAGGCAAAATCCTACGGACTTCCCATAGTAAGTTTCGATATTATGACAGGCCCATCAGAGATAATCCGTGATGGTGAAAATGGTTTCTTGGTCGAAAGCGGAAACGCCAAAGCATTAGCGGACAAATTATGCTTTTTGATAGAGAATCCTATGCAACGAATTCAATTCTCGAAAAACACCAGTTTGGACATGGATAGGTTTGACAGAAAGGCAGTCATAACAAAATGGGAGCAGATTATAACAAGTTTAAAAAAGAAACATTAACCACCCGTAACCAGTCGCTTGATATTTTACGCACACTGTGTGTTCATGATAGTGTAATGATGGGTGTTGCAAGCATGACTATAATACCGCTTCTCATCAAAGGCATGTATTAATTGTAGAAACACAATAATACTACTTATATATACAACGGAGTCTGCGTTATGGTTAAAGTAAAAAGAAAATCATTGCAAGCCGATCTTCCTAAATCAAATAAGAAAAAGGTGCTGTTCCTGCTTGAAGCATTTGATAAAGGTGGAATAGAAAAAGTCACACTTGATATAATCAATCATCTTGATCCTAATAAATATGATATTACAGTGCAAACATTTTGGTATGGTGGGCACTGCCAATCTATGGTGAGAGATGATATTATGGTTATTCCATTCTTTTTTAAGCACTATGTAAAAGGGATCATTAGACTTATAGATCTATTACCGCCCAAGCTGCTACACAGATTATTTATTCATGATCATTATGATATAGAAATTGCGGCGTCGGATGGCGGCGCTGCAAAAGTTATTTCCGGAAGTACAAATAAACATTCAAAAAGGATCTGCTGGGTTCATATGGATGTAATTTCCCGTGGTTCAAAACTCAAAGAATTTCAAACCCCCGCAAGTGCGCAACGGATATATAGCAAATTTCATCAGATCGTCTGCGTTTCTGAAGCCTGCAAAGAGAATTTCAAAAAGAAATTTGGCAATTACAACATTGATGTGGTTTACAATCCACTAAACGATAGTGAAATACGTGAAAAATCCAACGCCTTCTGTGATATTGATTTCCCGGAGAACGGTAGTGTTAATTTTATATGTGTCGGAAGACTCGCCGAGGAAAAAGGCTTTGACAGATTGATAATTGCATGCAGACAGTTATGTGACATCGGATTTGACAAGTTCGCTGTTTATATTTTGGGTGACGGACCGGACAAAGAACGCCTTAAAAGCATGGTGTCTCAGTATGGATTAAATGAAAAAATATTCCTTTTAGGCTATATCAGCAACCCATATTGTTATATCAAAAAGGCATCCGCATTTCTGTTATCATCGCGAGACGAGTCCTTTTCTTTGGTCGTAGGAGAGAGCCTTCTTATCGGAACCCCGGTACTCGCCACAGAATGCTGCGGTATTCAAGAATGGCTATGCAATGGGCAGTATGGGCTTGTAATGGAAAATTCAGAAGACGGCATCTTTCGTGGCATGAAAGAAATATTAGAAAACCCAAAATTGTTAGATATATACCGTCATCGCATTCCTACAAGAACGCAAGAGCTATCTTTTGAAGCATCCCTTTCAAATTTCGAAAGCACTCTACTTCAAACAATCATACAATAATTGAGATCTGCAATTCCTATTAACGCCGGAGTTTCATTAAATGAACGATCTTGTTAGTATTATCATTCCAGTTTATAAAGTCGAATCATCTCTCCATCGTTGCGTCGATTCGGTGCTTGCGCAAACATATCGCAATATCGAAATAATCCTCATAGATGACGGTTCACCAGATAATTGCCCAACAATATGTGACCAATATGCAGCGAAGGATAATAGAGTCAAAGTAATACACAAGCCCAACGGTGGATTGTCCGATGCAAGAAATGCCGGCATTGATATTGCATCCGGGAGCTGGATCTCATTTATTGATAGTGATGATTGGGTTGAGGCTGATATGTATGAATCTCTTGTGAAAGCGGCTAATATGGCCAATGCCGACATATCCGCCGGTGGCGTTAATGACGAAATATCCATTGGCGGAGTAACTAAAATTTTAAAAACAACATTTCATGGTAAAGAACATATAGATATTCTTTCTAATACCGACGCAATGAAGCGCTATTTTTGCACTTCATGGGCGGCGTGGGGTAAAATTTATCGCAGAGAAGTATTTGATAATATTAGTTTCCCTGCCGGCGAAATAAATGAAGATGAGGCAATTGTATTATATTTACTCGAGCGTTGTACCAAGGTGTTATACACCAACAAAGTATTTTATCATTATGTACATCGCCCCGATAGCATAACAACATCCGATTTTTCAGAAAAAAAATTAGCCTGGTATGATCATTGCAAACAGAATTTAGATTGGACAAAAAAACACCACCCGGAGCTTGAGATCTATGCCACTCAGCGACTGTGCAATTGTATTTTATGGACGTTAAGAGAGATCGCACTCTCCTCAGGATCGTACCGCGAGATCGTATCTCTTTTAAAAAAAGACATCCGAGACAATTACTGTATTTACAAAAAAGCCGGTCTGGGCAGAACCCAAAGATTGAGATTGCTTTCCTTAAAAGCACTCCCTTTTTGGGTATATAAAACAGTGGAAGAAATTTTAAAAGTCATACACGATAGGAGCCAACATGAATGAATAATGATCAGCTACACCAACAAGCGGATACCGGATCGGAGTCCGTGGAAGACATACCGCAGGTGGTTGGTCAATCTTGGGCTGTTCATTATTGTAACGATTATATCCAAACAGATATTTACGCACGTTGCGCTTGATACATACCCACGCATCATTCTGTGGGCGGCCATCTCCTGCGTAATAATAGTTCCGCTGTTTTTCGTCGTTGCATCTATCTTTGACAAAGAGACTTTCCTTGCGGCCAAGGAGATGCTCTCCCCCTACTTTAAAAAACTTTTGAGCAAACTACACAAAGCACACTAAAAAAAGGTACTTCGCATGATCTTTAACCAACACGAGCGCAATCTGATGGCCATCATGAACTCCATACTCAGAAAGCATCCGGATAATGCACCCGGGGAGTACGATTCCTTCCCCGCGTTATTTAAGCTGGCGGATCAGCAAAAGCTTTTACCGTTTATATTTGAGCATCTGCGGCGGTTGCCGGTGGAGGGTGAGGATGCCGAGCTGTTTGCCATCACAAAAAAGCAAGTGATCGCGCAGGTCGTGGGGCAGACCGTTCGCTCGGCGGAATTTGCCGCGGTCTACCGCGCACTGCGGGAGGCGGGCCTTCACCCCATCATGATAAAGGGGCAGCTATGCGACAGGCTTTATCCTCTGCGCGACCACCGCATAAGCTCCGATGATGACATACTGATCTCAGACGACGAGTTTTTTGCCTGCCACGAGCTTTTGCTCTCGCTGGGGCTTACGACCGACACAGCCGACGACTCGCTTGCCACCTCCGACGAGGTATCCTACCGCAAGGGCGGCACGCCGCTCTACATTGAGCTTCACCGCCGCCTGTTTGACTCATCCGAGGATGCGCACGACGATCTTAATTCCTTTTTTGCCAACGCACGCGAGCGCGCTGTGGAGGTGGACGGCTTTTTATCACTGCCGCCGCACGAGCACCTGCTTTATCTCATCCTGCACGCGTACAAGCATTTTGTGGCCTGCGGAATAGGTCTGCGCCAGTTTTGCGACATAGGCCTTTGGGCAAAAAATTATTTTGACGAGATCGACTGGCCGCTTTTGCGCTTTCAATGCGCCGAGGTCCACGCTGCGACCTTTGCCGATGCCGCATTTAAGATAGCGCAGGATGTGCTGGGCATCGACTTGGCGTTATCAGATCCTTGGGGCGCGGATATCGACGTTGAGCCGCTGCTGCGCGACACGCTGAGCGGCGGAATTTTCGGCTCTAACGACTACACGCGGCTGCACTCCTCCACCGTCACGCTGAACGCGGTAAGATCCAACCGCCGCGGCAAAAAAAGCGGACTGCTCCGCTCGGTCTTCCCTCCCCGCCGCTACCTTGAGGGGCGGTATCAATACCTAAAACGGCACCACTGGCTGTTGCCTGTGGCGTGGGTGCAACGCATTTGCCACTACGCCGGGGAAAAACGATCCGGCAAGAATAACAACAGTGCCTCCGGCTCGATAAAGCTCGGCCGCGAACGCATAGAACTGATGCGGATGTACGATATTATCGAATAACATAAGGACGCCCGCGCGGGCGTCCTTATGTTTGAGCGCAAAAAATGCAACTTTCGGAAAAAAGGTATTGACATATCCGCGCAAATATGATAAAATAGTATGGTCTTATTGGGATGTCGCCAAGCGGTAAGGCACAGGACTTTGACTCCTGCATTCGTCGGTCCGAATCCGGCCATCCCAGCCATG
>CAZFVR010000021.1:0-31674 GCA_964522215.1 uncultured Ruminococcus sp.
GTGAAAAGCACCGCGTGGCGTATAATATACTGAATATCCAAATGAATATTCACTCATAAAATGCATACGAAACAAAGCGGCAGGTGTTGTTCGGGGGCGCGCGAAGAACAAACCGGCCGCTTTGTTGTCTATAATGCACAAAAAACGCCCCCAAAACAGCACCGCGAATAATTATTCGCACAAATCGAAAAAATATGCAGAAAAACGCTTGACAATCGAATAATTATGCAGTATAATAACAGCATCACAGACGAGCACACAAAAAAATAACATAGCTCATCAATGGAGGAATATCATGAAAAAAATACTTTCCCTTATGCTTGCCGCCATCATGCTTTGCGGCGCGATCTTTACACTTGCTTCCTGCACAACAGAGGGCGGAGACCTTGACAAGGCCTACAACAAATATTTAAAACAGTACAAGTTTGACGATTCAAACAAAGAAGTACTGACAGTAGTTACCTCCCCCGACTTCGCTCCCATGGAGTTTGTTGACGTTGCCAAGAGCGGTCAGGACCAGTATGTTGGATTTGACATCCTGCTTGCACAGTATATCGCCAAAGAGCTTGATATGAAGCTTGAGATAAAGCCGATGTCTTTTGATGCTTGCATGTCCGCTGTTCAGACCGGTGCTGCCGATCTTGCCATCTCCGGCTTCTCTTGGACTGCCGAGCGTGCCGAAAATTTCCTTATCTCGGATTACTACATTGCCGGTGAGAATGAGAGCGAGCAGATCATCATCACCACCAAAGCCAACGAAAACAAGCTGACCACCAAGGAATCCTTTGCCGGTATGAAGATAGGCGCACAAGGCGGTTCGCTTCAGGAGCTGCTTGTAAAGGAGAACTTTGGCGAAGATTGCCTGCAGCTCTACACCGATCTTGGCGTTGCCGTTGAGGCTCTTGTAGCCGGTAAGATCGATGCACTTGCGGTTGCCGCCGGTAACGGTGATGCATTTATAAGCAAGAACCCTGATAAGATCGGTAAGTCCGGTTTTGAGTTCTTTGTTGAGGAAAAGTACAAAAACAATGTTATCCTCCTCAATAAGAATGACAGCGCCCTGCTTGAGAAGGTCAACGCAGCTCTTGCCAAAGCCATGAGTGCCAATGTTTATGACAGCTGGTACGAGGCATGCCAGATCTACTCCGAGGTCAAGACCAGCGACGAGCTTGGTTACGATGACGAGGGCAACAAGATCACAAGCGCAGAATAATAGCTCTCCCACAGGCGATAGCCGGGGCATAAGCCACGGCGTCCGCGCCGCCGCAAAAACAGGTCGATCGGGGATCGATATAATATAAAATCCAGGCTGTCGCGTACTTGTGCCAATGGCCGAGGCAATCAGTACGTGACAGCTTGGCGTATTTTAAAATCAAAGATAGTTGGGTTGCCGTCATTTTGGGCGGCTGTGTATATTAAAGATCAAGGAGATTTCTGATGTCGTTTGGCGAGTTTTTTGTCACAATGTGGGAGATCTTTGCGAAGTATTGGAAGACATTTCTTATAACAGGTCTTTCCGGCACTTTGCTGTTATCCCTTATAACCGTTTTCTTTGGAGCGATACTTGGTGCGCTTTTGGCCATGGGCAAAATGTCAAGCATCAAACCATTAACATGGATAGTTACCGCGCTTATTGAGGTCATACGCGGCACACCTTTGCTGTTACAGCTATACATCGGTTATTTTATGATACCCATGCTGCTTCCGTTTTGGCAGATCAGCGATTTTGCCACTATATCGATAGCGCTGGTGCTAAACAGTGGTGCATATGTTTCCGAGGTCATAAGATCCGGCATTCAGGCCGTTGATAAGGGTCAGACCGAGGCGGCGCGCAGCTTGGGACTTGGAGCTAAGACCACGATGATATCCGTTGTGTTGCCGCAAGCGATAAAAAACATCCTGCCTGCTCTTGCCAACGAATTTGTTACCGTGATCAAGGAGACATCCTTGGCATCGACCTTCTTTGTTGGTGAGCTTATGACATCCTACCAAATAGTAAAGGGTGCAACCTTCAGCTCGCTCCCCACGCTAATGATAGTTGGTGTTATCTACTTTGTCTTAACCTTTATCCTCTCCAAGGTGATAGGAGTATTTGAAAGGAGATTAAAGCATGAACGCGCCTGAGAATACTAAAAATGCCATGCCGATGCTTCAGATACGCGGCCTTTATAAAGATTTTGGTGATCTGCATGTTTTGCGCGGTGTATCTGCCGAGGTGGATGCCGGCGAGGTCGTATCGATAATCGGTCCCTCCGGATCCGGTAAAAGCACACTGCTCCGTTGTATGAACCTGCTTGAGGTCCCGACCTTTGGCGAGGTGTGGATGGAGGGCAAGCTCCTTACCCCCGTGGATCCTTATCTCCACAAGGAAGTTATTCGTGTATCCAGAACATACCGCAAGCTCGTTGATGCGGGCATGTCGGATGAGGATGCGGTAGCCAAGATCAAAGCAGAGGATCTTTTGCATGAAAAATTCTCGGCGGAGGGCAACGCCTACCGTTCGCAGCTGGACGATATATATAAGGCGAATCATGTTGATATCAACCTTGCGCGCCAAAAGATGGGCATGGTGTTCCAGCAGTTCAATCTGTTCAACAACCTGACCGTTATGGGCAACATGACTCTGGCTCCGGTAAAGCTAAAGCTAAAAACGCAGGAGGAGGCCACACAGCAGGCTGAACAGCTACTTGCTCGTATCGGTCTTCTTGATAAAAAGGATGCTTACCCCTCAACGCTTTCCGGCGGTCAAAAGCAGCGTATCGCAATCGTGCGTGCGCTGATGATGGATCCCGATGTTATGCTGTTTGACGAGCCTACCTCGGCGCTTGACCCGGAGATGATAGGCGAGGTGCTGGATCTTATGAAGAGTCTGGCCAATACGGGCATGACGATGGTAATAGTCACTCATGAGATGGCATTCGCCCGCGAGGTCTCAGACAGGGTACTGTTTGTGGACGACGGCAATATCATGGAGCAGGGAACGCCGGATGAGCTGTTTAAAAACCCGCAAAACCCGCGTCTGCGCGACTTTCTCAGCAAGGTGCTGTAATTATTTTATTTGTTTTTTTCTTGATGTTTTAAGTCATACGATCCGATATGACTGATATGATCCTATTATCATATCGGGTCGCGATGATCGATCATTTGGCGTAGCTTTTGATCAAAGCTTGCGCTTGCAGTTTTTATCTTTAATTTAAGGTGATCCGGTTATGAACAAGGCAAAAATGGCGGCCATTGAGGCCATAAAGCAAAACGCGGGCGAGTTTTTTTCGCTCTCGGATGAGATCTGGCAGTATGCCGAGCTATCTCTTAAGGAATACAAATCCGCAGAGGCCTACTGCCGTGTACTTGAGCAGTTGGGCTTTAGCGTGGAGCGGGAGCTGTGTGGGATAAAAACCGCCTTCTCCGGCAGCTTTGGAAGCGGCAGGCCTGTCATTGGAATACTTGGCGAGTTTGATGCGCTCTCCGGGCTTTCGCAGGTCGGCGGCATTGCCGAGCGGCAGGAGCTCGTCCCCGGCGGCAGTGGCCACGGTTGCGGGCACAACATGCTCGGCGCGGGCGCGCTTGCGGCTGCATACGGTATAAAAAAATATCTTGAGGATACCGGCCGCGAGGGTACTGTCATCTTTTACGGCACTCCCGGCGAGGAGGGCGGCGCCGGCAAGGCGTTTATGGCCAAGGAAGGACTTTGGTACGGTCTTGATTGCGCCCTGACATGGCATCCTGAGGATGTCAACGAGGTGGCAACGGGTACATGCAACTCCTGCATTCAAATCCTTTATCGTTTTAAGGGCGTGGCCGCGCATGCCGCGGGTGACCCCGAGGACGGTCGCAGTGCTCTTGATGCGGTCGAGCTGATGAATGTTGGCGTGCAATATCTGCGCGAGCATACAAAGTCTGATGCCCGCATCCATTACGCCATGATAGACGGCGGCGGTGCATCCCCGAACGTTGTACAGCCGCACGCAAGCGTGCTTTATATGGTGCGTTCCATCGCGGTAGCGGATGCCTTGGCGCTTCAAGCGCGTGTGGATAAGATAGCCGACGGCGCGGCAATGATGACAGAGACCACCTACGAGCGCGTGTTTATAGACGGATGCTCAAACACCGTGCCGAACCACGCACTTGAACGCCTGCTCTACAAAAACTATTCAGAGCTTGGCGTTGCCGAGTATACCGAGGAGGAAAAGCAATACGCCGCCGCGCTTAAGGCGACCTATCCCGACCACGGTACTCTCCCCGGTATTGCCGCCAAGTTTGACAGCACTGCGGCGGAAACGGTTAAAAAGCTCAGCGATGGCGGACATGCGCCGCTTAATGATTTCCTTTGCCCGCTGTGGGACGGCTATGTCTTTGGGCCGGGGTCTACGGATGTGGGTGATGTTTCATGGCAAACACCTACGGCTCAGCTGCACGCCGTTTGCTTCCCATCGGGTGCGCCGGGGCACTCCTGGCAGAATGTTGCCTGCGGGGCTACAAGCATAGGTCACAAAGGGCTTTTAACTGCCGGCTGTGTGCTTGCCGCGGCGGCTATCGATCTTTATGAGGATCCCGCTTTGCTTGAGGAGGCGGCGGCAGAATTTAAGGTCGCGGCGGCGGCAGGATACACCTGCCCCATCCCGCCTGACGAGTATGCAAAGCCGGTCGAGATCTGAATGGGATCAAAATGTTAAAAAAATACTTTTTATTCTGAAAATTTTTTCGATACGCCTTGTAAAATGGCAAAAAAAGTGATATAATTCCGTGCGAGCAAAGGCGTGAGTAGTTGCGCCTTTGCCGCTTTTTCTTTCCTTTGACTTACAAAAACAAACAAAAAGTCAAAGTTATGTAACTTTAATAGTCTTGAGCCTGAAGCCGATCCTCCGATTGCCGCATGAAAAGTGCGCAGCGGTCGCCTGCTTTGGGGTTCCTTGGGGGTGAGCGTATAATGAATGAAACGCACACATTTTTAGTACCTGATTATTATCCCGATTTTGCCTGCAAAATGGGGGCGTGTCGCGCGGCCTGTTGTGTCGGATGGCCGATATCCATCTCGATGGAAAATTATTTTCATCTGGTGGGGCTTGATTGTAGGGCGGATCTGCGCCGCCGACTTGATTGCGGCATGCGCATCATCGATCACCCGACCGAGGATAAATACGCAATTTTTGAACCGAAGTATGACGGCAACTGCCCCCTGCGGCAAGCGGATGGTCTTTGCGCTCTTCAAGCGGAGCTGGGGGAGGGAATATTACCTGATGTTTGCAGACTCTACCCGCGCGGTGTGCGCGTTGAGGAGGGGCTTTACGAATGCTCCTGCTCAAACAGCTGTGAGGCGGTGCTTGAGCTTTTGATGGCACATGAGCGACCGCTCTCATTTGTTTTGCGCCGAATGACGGTCAATATGCCGCAGCTTCCGGAGCGGCGTGAGCATTTTGTTACGCTCGGCATGGGGCGTGAGATACGGCTTTATCTGATATCCGTCATGCAGGAGCGCGGGCTTCCGCTCTCCGCTCGGCTTGCCTGCCTTGGCGATGCCATGGCGGCGGTCGAGCGTGCCGCCGCAGATAACGATGCCGCGGCACTCAGCCGCATTCTTTCAAGAACACCTGTTCCCTTTGTCAGCGAGGGCGAGCAGGTCCGCGCGGAGCACCTGCGGAGCGGACTCGCTATAGCCGCCGAGATGACGGACGTGTTTGACAGTCGCAGTCAAAGCATACGCGAATTCGGCGAGGCGGCACTGTCTTATTTCGGCACCGGAGACGGCGCGCATGAGCGTTATCTTGCCGCGCGTGAGCATTTTGAAGCGAGCTTTGCAAATTGGGAGAGCTTTTTTGAAAATATATTGGTAAATCACATGTTCTTCTCCGAGTTTCCCTTCCAGGATCGCCCTGAGAGCCTGCGCAGTGAGTACACCGCACTTTGCGCCGTTTACGCACTCATGCGCTTTTTGGCTCTTGGCGTAATGGCGGATCAGGATAGCCCCTCGCGGCTTATCGATGTTATGGCGGCGGCATTCAGGCTTATCGACCATACCGAATTTGACCGTACGGCATCGCTCATTCTGCGGCGGCTCGGCGAGGACGGCCGTGGTGAGCTTTACGATCTTATCAGCCTTTGATAAGGTTGGGATAAGATCGCAGAGCGGCCGAGGTTTAGTGCGTATATAAGCCGTCTCTGCATCATATACATATTTATATCACCTTTTTATCGTTGATCGGCGCGGCTTGCGCGGGAGGTGGCGTAATGCCTATATCAAGCATAAACAGAAGTGAGCGCGGCACGCTGGAATTTATCAAAATGCAGGGCTGCGGCAATGACTACATATTTATAGATGTCAGGGATGAAAGCTCCGAGGCCGCGCGGGTACTTCGCGGGCGTGATATGGGAGAGCTTACCCGCCGCCTGTCCGATCGTCATTTCGGAATTGGCGGTGACGGCGTGGTGCTTATCTGCCCGCCGCAGGATGTAAAAAATGCCGCCCTTATGCGCATCTTTAACAGTGACGGCAGTGAGGGACGGATGTGCGGCAATGCACTGCGGTGCGTGGCGCGCTATCTGTTTGACAGACACGCCGATAGCTGCGAGCAGTGTGTGCTGAATATTGAAACGCTCTCCGGTGTGAGGTGCGCGGAGCGAGACGGCGACACGATAGACATGATAAAGGTATCGATGGGTCGAGCCGAGCTGCATCCCGCGCTGATCCCCATGTCACTTGATGGCGAGCGTGTGATAGACCGAGCGGTCATGATAGGCGGGCGTGAGCGGCGCATCACCTGCCTTTCGATGGGCAACCCGCATTGCGTTGTTTTTTGCAACGATCCCGCGGCGGAGCTGGCAGAGGGCGGCGCGATGCTTGAGCGTGCACCGATATTTCCGGACCGCGCAAATATTGAATTTGTAAAGGTGTTGGATCGCCGCCGCATTGCCGTTCGCGTATTTGAGCGCGGTAGTGGAGAAACACTTGCCTGCGGTACAGGTGCGTGTGCCGCCGCCGTGGCGGCATCGCTTTGCGGTCATTGCGCACCGGGCGACGGCGAGTTGACGGTCGAAATGCGCGGCGGGCGGCTGTTCGTGGGTATCGGGAGCGATGGCGAGATCACCCTGCGCGGCGCGGCCGAGTATCAGTTTTTCGGCTCGGTGCGAATATAAAAAGCGTTATATGCATCAAAAAACCGATATATTTGCTTTTTAGGCGAATATATCGGTGTTTTTCCGTTTTACTTTTTTGCATTTATCAAAGCTCGCGCTCAAGCACGTCGGCTACTCGGCGGGCGGCATGCCCGTCACCAAAGCAGGTGATGGGGCGTGCGGCGGCGGTGTAGGCGGCTGAATCGTCAAGCAGGCGGCACACCTCGCGGTAGATATCCTCCCCCTGCGTGCCCGCTAGCGTCATCACACCGCTTTCAAGCCCCTCCGGGCGTTCGGTCGCCTCCCGCGCGACTATGGTGGGAATGCCCAAAGCGGGCGCTTCCTCCTCTATCCCGCCGGAATCCGTCACTATCAGGTGTGCGCGGCTCATCAGGCGGTGGAACTCAGTCATGCCGAGCGGCGGGGTGAGTATTATCCTATCCTCTCCCGCAAGCTCCTCCCGCGTTATCCGACGGTCTGTCGGCGCGGGGTGCATGGGGCAGAGCAGAGCTGTGTCAGCCCGCTCGCAGACAGCGCGACGCACTGCACGCATTATCCCGCGCCGCACCTCCTCGCCGCTCTCTCGCCTGTGTAGGGTTAGAATTATCAGCCGCCGCCCGGCCGCCGCACTTGGCAGTTGCGCGGGCATGTCACTGTCAAGCGACAGCCGCACCGCATCGATGGCGGTACTGCCAACGCAAAAGATGCGCCGTGGGTCCTTGCCCTCGCCGATCAGCCGCTCACGCGCCGACTCGGTGATGGTGAAGTCCAGCGTGCTTAAAAGATCTATGGCGCGGCGGTCAAACTCCTCGGGGTAGGGCGAATCCAGCCTGTCCGTGCGCAGACCCGCCTCGATGTGCGCTATAGGTATCCTTTTATAAAAAGCGGCAAGCGCGGCTGCAAAGGCGGTGGTGGTGTCACCGTGAACTGCCACCATATCCGGGCGGCAGTCGTCAAGTACGCTCTCAAGGCCGCAAAGCACACCGCGAGTTATGTCAAAAAGCGATTGCCCATCACGCATTATGGCAAGATCGTAGTCGGCGGTAAGCCCAAACTCCCGCGCCACCTCATACACCAGCTCGCGGTGCTGACCGCTAAGGCAAAGGCGCGCATCCACCGCACCGCGGCGGGCAAGCTCAAGCAGTATCGGCGCTATCTTTATCGCCTCCGGCTTTGTTCCGACAACAAAAAGAATGCGCCGCCTCATGCCTCCACCGTCTCACCCGCAGCGGTATCCCCTCGCCCGCTCGTTGTAAGGGAGGCAAGGGTGATGCCGCCAAAGTAGTCCTCGCTCAGCCTGTAATATTCCTGCCACATGGCAAGCGTTTTGCAGCACGCCGAGCGTTCACAGCGCACCTCGCCGCCCTCAAGACATGCCACCGGTGCCATACTGCCCTCGGCGGCGTGCAGAATGTCGGCCACGGTGCACTCCCGGGGCGATACGGCCAAGCGGTAGCCGCCGCCTTTGCCGTGAGTGCCGCACACCAGCCCCGCCCGCACGAGCGGGGGGAGGATCTTTTCAAGATATTTTGGGGATATTCCTTGCTCTGCCGCAATGCGGTGCATGGGAACGGTCTCCCCCGCCCGCTCCGCAAGCTCTATCATAAGCCTTACGGCATATCGTCCGCGTGTTGATATCATCAGTCCGCGCTCTCCTCAAACATCGGTGTGGAGAGGTACCTGTCCCCGGTGTCGGGGAGCAGCAGAACGATATTTTTGCCGCTGTTCTCCTCACGGCGAGCAAGCTCCACCGCCGCCGCCAGAGCCGCACCGGAGGAAATACCCACCAAGAGCCCCTCGGTGCGTCCCATCATCCTGCCGTATTTGTAGGCATCCTCGTTTGAGATCTTGATTATCTCATCGTATACCGTTGTGTCAAGCACCTCCGGGATAAAACCCGCGCCAATGCCCTGAATACCGTGCTTCCCCGCCGGCTCACCGGAAAGCACCGCCGAGCTCTGCGGCTCGACCGCAACTATCCTCACCTCGGGAAGCTTTGATCTTAAATACTGCCCCACACCGGTTATCGTGCCGCCGGTGCCCACGCCTGCAACAAAAATATCTACCTGACCGTCGGTATCCTCAAATATCTCGGGGCCTGTGGTCTCGATGTGTGCGCGCGGGTTGGCGGGGTTGGAAAACTGCCCCGCAACGATACTGCCAGGCATCTCGGCGGCTATCTCATTTGCGCGAGCTATTGCGCCGCTCATGCCCTGCGCACCGGGTGTGAGCACCAGCTCCGCGCCGTAAGCCTGCATTATCTTGCGGCGTTCTATCGACATCGAATCCGGCATAACTATTATCATGCGGTAGCCGCGCGCGGCGGCGACAGAAGCAAGACCGATGCCTGTGTTGCCGGATGTAGGCTCGATTATAACAGAGCCGGGAGATATCAGTCCGCGCGCCTCGGCATCGTCAAGCATGGAGCGCGCCACACGATCCTTGACCGATCCCGCGGGGTTAAAAAATTCTACCTTTGCAAGCAGGTGTGCCGAAAGCCCCAGCTTTTTTTGAATGCCGCACAGCTCAAGCAGCGGGGTGTGACCTATAAGCTGATCTGCGGATGTAAATATACGTGACATTTTTGTCCTCCAAAATCGCCACCAAACTACCAACATAGTAGTTTGGTGTGTTAATGCTGATATTATAGCACAAAGAGGTGGGTTTGTCAACAGTATTCAACCAAAAATCATTTTTTTAGATAATAGGGCTTTTATCGACGGCGGAGCATTAAATGGAAAAGTGGTGACCGAATGTGTACGCGTAAGGTAGAGGCGTGACCTGTTCATATGGCGATTCTGAATCAAATGTAAACTCGCAGTAAATATGTCGGGGTGGTGTTGACTCTTTATGTATGAACATGATATGATATAGTGTAAATCTTTATTTGCAAAAAATATTATTATTGCCTCAGAAAAGTTCAGAAAAGTTGCGATAGCGGACCGAAAGGAGCAGTATGTAATGGTAGAGTACGGAAACGGCAGGGCGGGACCCGAGGCGGTCTATTGCAGGCGTGCCGGATGGTGTGCAAGAGAGCTGTGCGGCGAGAGCCTTGTGCTGCCTGTGGGCAGTGCGGAGATGAATGCAAGGCAGGTAGCGGTGCTCAGCGGTTCGGGCGGTTTTTTGTGGGAGCGGCTTGAGAGGCCTGCCACGCGCCGCGAGCTGATAGAGGCCATGCTTGAGGAATATGACGCCACCCCCGAGCAGGTTGCGGCGGACATAGACGAGTTTTTATCAGAACTCGTCAAATATAACTATATTGAGATAACAGAAAAAACGGAGGAGACAAAATGAAAAAGACATTTTGCGGCCAAAGGCTGCCGGCGGGGATACTTGCCATGCTCATTCTGCTTGGCACACTGCCGGTGATGGCACTGCCGAGCTTTGCGGCGAACGACTCGACCCTTGGCGAGTACGTCGCCCTTCCGATAACCATCCGCGACTACGCCGCAGACGGTATGTTGTTTGAGTGGAATGAGTTGGGGGCGACAGGTGATTCAACGATTTACGATGGAGATGTTCCTGCGCCGGCAAAAAAATTTACTAACGAAACAAGTGGCGAAAAGTATAATAAAACGGTTGCCGATGGTTATGTTAGGTATACGGTAACCACAACCGGTGCATATATCACCTACGCCTCATCTAATCTGACTCGCGCACAAATGCGGTATGCCGTAGTTAGCTATAGAACCGATTCGGAGACAGATCAAAGCCCCGAGATAGGCCACAGGACAAATGGCGGAGGTACATCAAACTACGTAAGTTTAACTAAAGACGGCTATAATATAGGCTTGAAAGAACCTTTCAAAAGAGTTGTGATCGACTTGGGCTCGGGCGATGCAGAGGTAAACTACGTTACTATATATCCAAGATTGCCGGAGGGTAAGTCGATCGATATTGAGTACATAGCGTTTTTTGCTTCGAAAGATGATGCCGATCGTTATGCAAACGGTGGTGTGAGTTCGTCAGTATATCACCATGGAGGTACTCGCGGCTATGGACTTTTGCAAACAATTGACAAGGACCATTTGAATAATTTGTCGAACTCGGCTGCTATCTCCGGAACTGAATTGGTAGAAAATGGTGCTTGGAACTCTGCACCTACGAGTAATAAAAATGTAGTACTTAACAGCAACGTCCCGCAGATCCTTTACGGAGCATATGTAAGAACTAACCTTGTTGAGCCAAATCTTGTGAACAGCAAACCTGTTTATACAGAGGCAACGGTAAAATATATTGCCGAGTATATGCGCGATACGCTCAAAGAAGTGTGGAAAAACGAAGACGGAACATATAACATGTGGTACGTCATGGGCACAAAGCTGTTTGATGACAACAACAATTATGTTGGGAACGATTCAAAGGCTACACGTGACCTTGCCGAGGTGTTCAGACGGTGCTTGACCGACGGCTTGGGTGCATATGAGGAATCAAAAAACAAGTCACTTACAAAAGCGACCGATTGTAAAACATATTACGATGCCGCATACTTTTTGCTTTCAACCTTGTTCAGCGACAACGAGGGCTATGGACAAACGGTATCCGGGTACCATCAAATAAACCTTGTTAAAAAGGGCAATGCGTATGTTTTTAACTCTGCATATGATGATAGCGTTTATGATACCGTAAACGGTGTTATTTATAATTCGCAAACCACGACCATAACACCGCGTTATACATCAAGCGGTGCAACAGAGGAACCGCGCGGCAATCTTCTCCCGGAAAATAGGTTTAATCCTATAAACGGCATGTACTACGGTAACAATGGTAACGAGTACCTCAAGGTGACCGATCCAAATGCTACCGACCTCACAAAGTACTACGCCAACACCAACTACAACCTCACGCTTGAGGGGCATGCGCAGTTCATCTTCTATGAGGATGACAACATGTACTTCAACTTCACCGGTGACGACGATGTTTATCTTTACATCAACGGCATCCGCGTGATGGATATGGGCGGTGCGCACTCAATATCCAAGTGCGGCATCAACCTCAACGAGGTCAAGGAGATTTGCGGTCTGCACGACGGTGAGGTATATGACTTCGACTTCTTCTACATGGAGCGCCATGGTACGGCCGCCAACTTCGGTATTGAAACTAACATCCGTATAGTTGACCCCTCCATGGTGACCGAAAAGTCGGCATACCAGAACGGCAGCGAGGTCGGCAACGGCGGTTACATCGATGCGACAAAGCCTGTAAAATATCAATACGAGCTTACAAACAACGGCGAGGCCAAGATAATCGACCTTGTGTTTGATGACACGCAGATAGGCGTAAAGCTTACCAAGGATTCGATAAAGCTCAACAGCGAAACCAAGATCGAGGATCTGTACGCCGCAGTCTATGATAAGAACGGCAACAAAAAGGCGGATCATGCCATTGGCACTTTGACCGAGGCCGAGCTCAAGCAATTGCTGGCGGATGGCCTTGAGGTCGGCGATCGTATATCCCTGTTCGGATTTAAATATACCATTCCCGATACATCGTGGGTATCCGATCAGTTTACCAATACCGTCTACACAAAAGCTGTCACCGACGGCAGCAATACAAGATACCGCACACTGACAGGTATCGATACCTCGACGGTTAAAAAGTCAACGGTGGTCTACGAGCCGCTACACTACTATGAGTGGGCGGGTAAGGGCGTTACGGCTACCACGGCGGAACTGATCGAGCATGTAAACAAAGCACTCACTGCCGCCAACATGAATACCGTATCGGCCGATGCCAAAATAAGTCTTTGCTCTGCTTCGGGTAAAGCCGATACCGATACCTATAAGTACAACAATAACGCATCTGTCGTCAGCGGCGGTGTGGAATATGTGGCCGCAGAGATCGGCGGCTCGGATAAGCACCAAACCGGTGCCTCCACTTATTACTATATGGTCGGCGAGTGCGGCCCTGTGTCCGTCACCGTTTACAGCTACGATGTTACCGATGATAAGTTCGTTATCGATTATAACCTCCCGGTTAGATTTGACGGTAACGAGACCTTCCTTAATAACGATATACTTACCCTTGGTGTAAACCCCTACAAGACCACCGCAGCACCGACTATTGCAGAGCCGAATGCAACATACGGTACTGTAGATGTTAGCGGCATGTCCATCACCTATACCATGACGAGCTTCATGAACGGTGTTGAGGCGGTAACGCTCAACGTTACGATACTTGAAGACGGTGCCGATGCCGTCACCACCAAGACCGGAGTTGAGATGACCGAAACGATCTACATCGCCCCTGCAAATGTAGTCTACTACGAGGATGATTTTGAGGGTATTACCTATATCAACTCGGATGGTAACACATGGGAGTACTTTGAGACCTCCGACCGCGGCCAATCGCAATCGGCGGCGCAGGATACCCCCTACGGATCCGATCCAAACTATGCAGGCGATAAGGCGAGCGGCGGCTATTCCCGCCAAGATGTATTGAATGCCATTAAGGAATTTGTTAGCTCGATTTCCGTATTCAACTTTGGCGATCTGCTTGCAAATGATACCGCTCCCACTGCCGAGAGGGCGGGCGGCGGCAACTCGGCAGACTCTGCACCTGTCGGCGACTCCTCAAACGGCACTATCCACCGCCTGTGCGTGGGAAAGACAGCCGACGTTATGAGCTTTGAATTCCGCGGTACCGGCTTTGAGATACTCAGCCGCACCACGCAGGATATCTACGCGGTCGTGTCGGTAAAGGTGGTAAGCAATACCACCGGTCAAACCGTCAAGCAGTTCCCGGTTATCACCGAGTGCAAGGGCGGCGACCTCTATCAGGTGCCGATACTTGCGGTAAAGGGACTGCCGCTTGATACCTACACCGTGACTCTCGCCGCGGCGGGCGGAACAGCCACCAAGGCGCGCACGCTATATATCGACGGCGTGAGGATCTATCAGCCGCTCAAAGCGGCCGATCAGACCGAATACTACAACGCATCTGAGGCAAACGCCGAGTTCTATGAGATAAAGAACCTTATAGGTGAGGGCCGGGCATGGTATGCAGAGGTAGATTCAAACAGCGGCACGATGGTTTCCGGCTCTACTCTTATTGAAAACGTTGAGGATGACGGATCAACGCTTACATCTATAACCGATGTTAATAAATATCTGGACGATGGACCCAACAACGAGCTGTATCTTGACGGCACAAATGCCAACAGCTTTTTGGCGCTCAAGCTTAAAAAGGTTGAGGGTGCGGAGCAAATAATGCTCCACATCGGCGCACACCGCAAGGCTTCCTCAAGCGAATTTGCTATGGAGGGGGACTCGCAAAGCACATATCTTATCGCCGGTAAAACGGCGCATGAAGTGATCAATGGCCAACACATGGTGTATGTCTCCGGCGGAACCGAGCAATATATCGAACTTGCCATTACCGATGCCGATTTTGATGAGAACGGCTGCTGCACGCTCTTTATCGGCACCAAGGACGAGGGCGAGGGATATCAGGCACTCGTGCTCACAAACATCAAGTACAAGGGCTTGACGATCGAGAAGACCGTAGATGACACCACCACCGCCGAGCAGCTCGCTGCCGAGCCGCTGATGGTCGAGGCTCGGGCGCTTGCCGCGTACTACAGCGATCCTTACGATCCCGCACTTTCGATAAAGCACACAGATGTGCTTGCCGTACGCGGAATATTCAGCAAAAAGGCTACGGTGACACTTACCGTGCGCACCACCGAGCCGCTCCAAAAGATAGTTGTTACCGATGCCGCCGGTCAGGTGGTTGAGGTGCGCCGGTATACGATAGGCTTTCCCGGCTATGCCACTACGGTAAGCGCGGTATGGCAGGTCGAGGCCAAGCGCGGAGAGGTGCTTAACTATACAGTGCGCGCATACAATGCCGATGGACTTTCCTCGGTTAATACCGTAGAGGTGTCGGCAAAAGTTAAATGAGAGGTAGACAAATGAAAAGGGTTTACGAAAGACCCGCTGTGTATGTTGAGGCGATGCAGCTCGATAAACCGATCGCCGCCGGGTGTGAGGCGGACAGAGCTGATATGGATGATATCATGGGTGAGCTCTTTAATTATTTCAATGAGTATATGCAGTGTAAAAATATAGTTGGAGAGGGCGCTATCCCTGACTTTGATACCATCTGCTATCACAGTAATGTTATAAAAGCCTTGATTTCCTAATGGTCCCCCATACACAAGACTTTAAAGTAGCCGGTATCGGCTTTAGGATAGCATCTCCGGTCCCCTTTAAGCTACCCGCATGCTTTGCGCCATTCCTTGCCGATGACGGCGGGGAGGCGGATGTCATGCTGACTGTCACTCTCTCCCCGCCGCCAAAGGCCGGCGGGGAGAGGTGGCACAGTGACAGTTGGCTGTGGCGCGGCGGCGAGCGGATAGTGCGAGTGGAGGAGGGCGATGCACGGCACGTGCGTCTCCATATTCCGCGCGATCTCGCCCCCGCATTGCGAGAAAACGCCAACTGGCTCCTGTATCTCGCCCCGGAGCGCGCACTGCTCTCCTGCGGCAGACTGGTGCTTCACGCCTCATCTGTGCTTTACCGCGGCCGTGCGTTCGTATTTACCGCGCCGTCCGGCGGGGGAAAATCCACACACGCCTCAATGTGGGAGAGCGCACTCGGCGCCGAGGTCATAAACGGTGATAAGACCGTGCTCGGCTACGTTGGGGATACGCTTTACGCATGGGGCAGTCCAATGGCCGGGACCTCCGGCATATGGCGCGATCTTTCCGCCCCGGTGGCTGCGGTCGTGCGACTCAGCAAAGCTCCCGCCAATAGTGCGGACACGCTCGGCATGAGAGAGGCATTCCTTACCCTTTACAGCGAGGCTGTAAAAAGCGATAACGATCCGCAGTTTAACGAAGAACTGCTGACCCTTGTCGATAAAATAACAAAACACGCAAAAATGCTCGGGCTTTATTGCCTGCCGGACGAAAGCGCGGCGGAGTTTCTGCTCAGCTTTACCGAGGGCGAGCCCCGAGGAGGACACAATGAACTTTAAGACCGGTTTGAACAAACTGCTGGCGTGGATAATTGCCGCAGTTGAGACCATCGCACCGTCGGTGGGACTTTTACCTGAAACAAAAACTTTAGACTGGGATGTTGGAGAAGATACAGTGATATACTGGGTAGAAACAGAAAATTCAAAGATCGATGATACCGATCTCAAGGCGCAGGTGGAGCTTTTTGCCGGCGAGATGTCCGAATTTGTCAACGATAAAACGGCCATGGGCATTGCATACGGTGATGCCGAAAAGGCCGGCGGCAAGGATATAGTTCTCCTGCTTGACAGCACGCTCGGTATTGCCAAAGAGGGCTACGAAATAAACAGTGAGAGCGGACAGCTGCACATCAGCGCATCGGATGCCGATGGGCTTTTCTACGGTTGCAGATACCTTATCAAGGCACTGCGGTGCGGGGATAACTCAAAAATGCCGCTTAACAATGTAACAGGTGCTCCCGATTACCCCGAGCGCGCATTCTTCCTTGATTGTGGACGTAAATATTACAGCCCCGAATGGATCAAGGATATGATCCGCGAGATATCGTGGTCAAATATGAACGCCATCTATATCCATTTCTCGGAGGAGATGGGCTTTAGACTTGAAAGCAAGAAATACCCTTGGCTTGCAGGCGGTGATGCTACCCTTTGCGTTGGCGGAGCTAAAGATGGCGTAGCCGAGGATAACGGTAAATATATTACGCAAGATGAGATGCGTGAGATAGCCGAGGCGGCAAAGCTTTATCACGTTGAGATAATACCCTCGCTCGATAGTCCCGGGCATATGAACTATGCCGTGAAAAAGTATAATGCAAAGTATAATACCGATATAGGCAACTACTTTCATTATAATGGTAAGACTGCCATTGTACAGGGCTCTGGGTCCGAGGCGGCGCAAAAAGAATATTCGCGTGGTATAGATATATCAAACGAAGAAGCCGTTACTTTTGCCAAAACTCTTTACAAAGAATATGCCGAGTTTTTTAAAGAGCTTGGTTGCACCAAGTTTGATATTGGTGGCGATGAACTCTTGGGTTGGGGCGATTCGATAGATTCAAATGTTTCTAAATGGCAACAGCTTGACCATTGGAAAGAATATGCTATCAAAAAAACCGGAAAATCCAACGCTGTAGCATACGATGCGTTCATGCTGTACATGAATGAAATATACGATCTTGTTGCCGAGTGCGGTTACACATCGATACGTATGTGGAATGACGACGCACTCCGCTCGGCTGATACAGGTTGGCAAAAAGTGGTTGAGCTGAATCCGGGATTTGAGATACAGTGTTGGCAAGCTACAGCAAACAGTGGCAATAATAACGTTCAAACATATCTTAACAATGGATACGAAGTA
The DNA here is from genome assembly GCA_964522215.1 of uncultured Ruminococcus sp. Taxonomy (GTDB): domain Bacteria; phylum Bacillota; class Clostridia; order Oscillospirales; family CAG-272; genus CAG-390. The sequence continues at coordinate 17,447 of CAZFVR010000021.1, forward strand.
TACAACTTCATAAACGATTACAATTATTATGTTCTTGGAAAAGCAGCTTATCCGAAAGCCGATCCCCAAGGTATATACGAGGGTTGGGCACCTTATGTTTTTACTGCAAGTGATGGATCCGGGGTGAACGCGGCAAAAGATAATACCAGTGTTCTCGGCAGTGCATTCTGTATCTGGTGTGACTCCCCCGGAACCGAGAGCGAAGCTGATGTGAAAAATGGCGTTCTCCCACTGCTCCGCATGAACGGTATCAAGGCTTGGGATGCGGATGCCAACCAAAAAATTGGTTTTTCCGACATCCAAGCTATAGTGAAAGCGTGCGGCGACCTCCCTGATGTTTCAAATGTCAAAGCTCCCGAGATATATCAATATCCCGATGTGAGTGAGCTTGAGGTTTTGATAGCGGAGGCGGCTGCCCTTGACACCACCCTCTACACTGCCGAAAGTGTTGCGGCGTACAGGTCCGCGGTCGAGGCGGGCGAGGGTGTCCTTGCCATGGCCAAGCCCACGGCGGCGGATGTCAGCGGCGCGGTCGATAAGATCAAGACCGCAAAAGCTGCGCTGATCCTCAACCTTGATCACACAAAGCTTGATGCGGCTCTTGCGGTGTTTGATGCTTGTGCAGGTGATCTCTATACCGAGGAGACCTACAAGGCGTATTCTCTCTGTGCCGCAAAGGCGCGGGCAGTCAGGGCTGATACCGCTGCCGATCAGGCCGCGGTAGATGCCGCCGCCGAAAAGCTCGGCGAGCTGCACGGGGATCTCATTTTAATGACAGATGTTGCGGAGGGCGATGACTGGTTCATCTCCTTTGCCTCTCAGTCCTCCTATGCATATGTCGGCAAGTTGTTCGTTACCGTGGCATATGTCAGAGATGACACGAACACTCAAAAGTTTTTGATGTATGACGAGGACGGCAACAAGGTCGACTTTGTGCGCATAGCATGGTCGGATCCCGCATATACCGCCGCCGGCAAATACGGCGCGCAGATAAGGATAGCGGCAGAGGTGCGCGGCGAGCACACATATACCATCTACGCCGTGAATGCAGATGGCAAGCGCTCACCTGATGCAAAGAGCCTTACACTTACCGTAAAATAAAAAAACAAACAAAGGCGGGGCCGTAAAGGATCTTAAGGCACCACCGCGCAATTCACAGCCGGAGCCTTTTTCGTCCACTTGCATGCATAAGATACGTCATATTTCACAGTTTCCCTTCGCGTAGGATAAGCTGCGCGCGCGAAAAATTGTTTCATCTGACGATTATTTTGACGGCGCAATTGAACGAAAAGAATTGTGCGGTGGTGCCTTAAGCTTTTACGGTCCCGAACGGCTGAATAATGGATATAAAAAGATATGCGTTCATGAGGGGCGCGGCAAATCATATACCCGTCAGCGGCACATTTGAGATCACCCCGCGCTGTGATTTTTCCTGCGAGATGTGCTATATCCATATGTCGCCCGCCGAACAGCAGACCGCGGGTCGCGAGCTCACGACCGAGCAGTGGCTCTCGCTCGGTCGTGAGGCGGTCGGAGCGGGGATGATATATCTTTTGCTTACCGGCGGCGAGCCGATGATAAGGGGTGACTTTTGCGAGCTTTATACAAGCCTTGCAAAAATGGGACTTATGGTGTCTGTCAATACAAATGCCTCACTTATCGACGGCAAGGTCGCCGATTGCTTTAAGGCTTACCTGCCGGAGGCTGTCAATATTACGATCTACGGCATGTCGGATGAGACCTATCGCGCCGTGTGCGGTGTACCCGATGGCTACAGCCGTATGCGCGAGGGAGTGGAGCGCCTTCGCCGCGCGGGCGTGCCGATGGTCTTTAATACCACCTTTACCCGCCACAACGCCGCAGATATGGAGGCCATTATCGAATTTGCCAAATCGCAGGGCGTTGCCGTGCGCACGGCAGGATTTATCTTTCCGCCGGTGCGGTGCGCTAAGGATAGCGAGTGTGGCGGCATACTCTCGCCGGAGGAGCAGGGCAGGCTCTGCGCCCGCTTTGACAGACTGACGCTGGACGATGATGACCGCGCTCGCCGCGTGCGGATATTTGACGAATGCCGCGATGCCGTCTCGGCGGCAGAGGGACAGGGCGCAAGGGGCGGATGCATGGCAGGTCGCGGCGCGTTTTGGATCACATGGGATGGCCGTATGCTGCCCTGCGGTATGCTCCCGGGGCTGAGTGCAGATCTCTTTTGCGGCGGCAATGATACCGATGCATGCACCGGCTTTGCCGAGGCGTGGGAGCGCATGCGCGAGCTGTCGGGCAGGGTGATGGTGCCCGCCGAGTGTCTTGAATGCCCACGCGGGCGAGTGTGCCCGGTCTGCGGGGCGGTGGTGGAGTCACTGCGCCATGAGGGAGTTCCGCCGCGCCGCCTTTGCAGGTTCGTCTCCTCAATGATAGAAGCCTCGCTTTGATGCGAGAGCCGCGCCGCCGGATATCTCCCGCGGCGCTGTTTTTCATCTCGCGCTTGACTTTTGCTTTATAATGTAATATAATCTTATTGATAAATAAATGATCGGACGGTACAAAGCTGAAATGACAATGAAAACTATAAACGGCGGTCTTTTTGAGGGTGAGCGCGCCCTTTTTGCATCAAAGGGCCTGCACATAGATGGTGCGATATTCGCCAATGGCGAGTCGCCGCTCAAGGAGAGCGCGAGCCTTGAGCTTGCGGCATGCATGTTTAAATGGAAATACCCGCTTTGGTATTGCAATGGGGTGGAGGTAAGTGATTCCGCCTTTTTTGAGATGGCACGTGCTGGAATATGGTATACAAATAATATCTCGGTAAAGAATACAGTCATTGAGGCACCAAAGGCGTTTAGGCGTTGCACCGGCGTAAAGCTTGACGGTGTGCAATTTACAAACGCGGCGGAAACGCTTTGGAGCTGCCGCGATATCGATATGAAAAACGTCACCGCACGCGGCGATTACTTTGCAATGAACTGTGAGGGGATGGAGATCGACGGTCTCACGCTTGTTGGGAACTATTCCTTTGACGGTGCCAAGAACGTAAAGATCCGAAACTCCAAGCTCCTCTCCAAGGATGCTTTTTGGAACGCGGATAATGTTGAGGTGTATGATTCCTTTATCTCGGGCGAATATCTCGGCTGGAATGCCCGCCGTCTTACGCTCGTTAATTGCACCATCGAGAGCTTGCAGGGGCTTTGCTATGTTGGCGAGCTGACCATGCGCGGCTGTCGCATGCCCGGTACAACGCTTGCCTTTGAATACAGCCAAGTGGATGCCGATATCATCGGCGATATACCAAGCGTTATCGATCCCGCCGGCGGGCGCATAACGGCCGACAGTATAGGTGAGCTTATCATCAACGCGGATAGGGTGGATCCCACCGCCACTAAGATCGTCTGCCGCAAGGATGGCGGGGAGAGGGCACGGTAAAACAAAAAATGAAATACGATTTTGATTCGATCGTCAACAGGCGAAATACAGATTCGGTAAAATGGGATCTTATGGGCGAGGGTGAGCTCCCGATGTGGGTGGCTGATATGGACTTTAAGACCGCACCCGCGATCACGGAGGCCATCCAAAAGCGCGCCGCGCATGGTGTGTTTGGGTATACTCTGATCCCCGATGAATGGTACACCTCAATAATCAACTGGTGGGGCGGGCGGCATGGCCTTGAGATAGAGCGTGATGCGCTTTGCTTTTGCACCGGAGTAATTCCCGCAATAACAAGCTCGGTAAAGCGGCTTACAAATGCGGGCGACAATGTGGTGGTACTCACGCCTGTCTATAATGTGTTTTTTAATTCTATCGAAAACAGCGGCAGGCATGTTCTTGAATGTCCGCTGAAATATGACGGCGCGGGGTATGAGATCGATTTTGATGAACTTCGCCGGTGCCTCTCTCACCCTCTCACCACGCTTATGATACTCTGCAACCCGCACAATCCCGTGGGCAGGATATGGTCGCGTGAGGAGCTTTGCCGCATTGGCGAGCTTTGCCGCGCCAATGGCGTTTTGGTAATATCAGATGAGATACATTGCGATCTTACCGATCCCGGCTTTGAATACACGCCCTTTGCGGCGGTATCGCGGGAGAATGCGGAGGGGAGCGTCACCTGCATCTCCACCAGTAAAGCATTTAATATTGCGGGACTGCAATCGGCGGCGGTGATAGTGCCGAATGAGTTTATTCGCAACAAAATAGTGCGCGGTCTTAACAGCGATGAGGTGGCCGAGCCTAATTGCTTTGCGGCTGTTGCGGCCGCTGCAGCGTTTGGCGAGTGCGGCGAGTGGCTTGACGAGCTGCGTGCATATCTTGCCGAAAACAAGCGCCGCGTGCGCGAGTTCGTGGAGGCAGAACTGCCGAGCCTTTCTATGTTCGATCAGCACGCGACATATCTTTTGTGGATAGACTGTTCGCGCGTCACAGGTGACAGCGCGCTGCTGGCCGATTTTATCCGCGAGCGCACAGGGCTTGTCGTCACTGCCGGGCGTCAGTACCGCGGCGACAGTGCAAGCTTTGTACGCATGAACGTTGCCTGCCCGCGCAGTGTGCTTGAGGATGGACTTAGTCGCCTTCGCGCCGGCGTTGAGGCATTCTGTCTCGAGAATAAAACAGCAAAATAAGACTGGATATGAGCAAAAAAGAAAGATCGGTCGGACGCGCGAGAGCCGCACTCTCGGCACTCCGACCGCAGATAGGGCAGGTTTGGCGGCTCAGCCTGCCCGCTATCCTTACGCAGATAACCACCATTGCCATGCAGTATATAGATTCCGCGATGGTGGGCAACCTCGGGGCTAACGCCTCGGCCTCCATCGGTCTTGTGGCATCAACAACATGGCTGCTCTCCGGGCTTACATATGCGGTCTCCGCCGGATTTTCGGTTCAGGTGGCGCACCGCATAGGAGCGGGGCGGGATGACGAGGCGCGAGCCGTGCTTCGCCATGCATTGGTAAGTGCACTGGCTGTATCCGGCATCCTTGCCGCTATTGGTCTGGCCATATGCCGCCCGCTTCCGGGGTGGCTTGGCGGTGATGCCGAGCTGCTTGCCGATTCAACAGCGTATTTTGCCGCCTTTGCGGTAATGATACCCTTTTCGCAGTTAAACTCGCTTTCCTCATCCTGCCTTCAGTGCAGTGGGGATATGGTAACGCCAAGCATACTAAATGCAGTAATGTGCGGCTTGGATGTGGTGTTTAATGCAATTTTTATCCCACACTTTGGTGTGGCAGGCGCGGGTATTGGAACCACCGCCGCCTGCATGGTGGTAAGCCTTATCATGCTGTGGTGCTGTTGCGTAAAAAATACGCGGCTGAGGCTTTTGGGCGGCGCTCGCGGTAGCGGTAGCGGTAGCATATGCGGACACCGACACGATAGCGGCCGCGGCTTTGAACCTGAAATAATCAAGCGCGCGTTTAGGATCGGTCTGCCGGTCGCAGTGCAGGAGATAGCCATGAACGGGGCCATGGTCGCCGCTACGGCGCTTATAGCACCGCTGGGGCCTGTATCGATAGCGGCCAACTCATTTGCCGTTACGGCGGAGAGCCTGTGCTATATGCCCGGCTACGGTATAGGCTCGGCGGCCACAACGCTCGTAGGGCGCTGTGTGGGCGCAGGAGATGCAAAGCAGGCCCGCCGCTTTGGTAATATCTCTGTTGCCATGGGAGGCGTTTTTATGGGCCTTACCGGTGCTCTTATGATGCTTGCATGCCCGCTCGTTTTTATGTTTCTGACAAAAGACCCCGCCGTGCGCTCGCTTGCCGCCGAGGTCCTGCGTATGGAGCTGTTTGCCGAGCCGCTGTTTGGTATATCCATTGTGGCAGCGGGCGCATTGCGCGGCGCAGGGGATACTCTCCTGCCCAGCATTATGTCGCTCTCAAGCATTTGGGTGGTGAGGATAGGCATGGCATCGATCCTCGTCCCGCGTATGGGGCTTTACGGTATGTGGATAGCCATGACGGTCGAGCTTTGCGTGCGCGGACTCCTGCTGCTTGCAAGACAGCTCACCTCCCGCCATTACGAGCGTACCGCGGCACAAAACGCAGCGGAGTGACGATCACTCGCGCGGTGCCATGCCGATGGCACCTCCCCCAAAAGACAAATATACCCCACCGACCCTCCGCTGCGGCGGAGGTCGGTGGGGTATCGGCTTATCTGTGAAGCTCAGGGCAGGCAAACGAGCAGGGTGGAGGATACCGCCCGCAGTGCTCCCGCCGAGGGTGAGTTTTTGGTAACGTAGTTACCGGCGGCGTTCTTAAGTATCACGGTGGAGGAGCCGCCGCCGTCAAGGTTAAGTGCATCGGTGCAGCCGAGCGAGTAGAATATGCTTGCAAGGTCAGAGAGAGATGCACCGTTTGATACTGAGGGCTGTCTGCCATCCACCACCACAAGATAGAGCTTGCCTGTTGAGTCATATCCAACGGCGGTGCGCGGGTGACGTATGGTGCTGAAATCTCTCGAGGATATCGTTGCTATCTTGCCGTACGACATAAGTATATCCGAGCCGCCAACGCCGCTTATTATCTTATCCGCCCCATCGAGCTTATCAAAACTACTGCTGCCGTTACCTATCACATAACTGCCGTCGGCGTGAACGCCAAACCACGGGCGATCTGATGCGCTTGAAAGCAGCTCGCCCTCCTTTACGCAAAGTCCGCGTGGCAGACATGTGCCGCCCATGTCAAAAAAGTCGGCGTTCACGCCCGCTATTGCGTTTTTGCCGTTGTTGTTGGCGGCTTTCATTTGATTTGCAACGTTTGAGACCTTGTTTAGCAATACGGTGCCGTCCTGTGGCGTGCCTGTGTAGATCGATGCCGCACCGCGCTCTATTGCAATGATATATGCGCGCACGGGCTTGCCGTCGCGGTCGGTGTAAAAGCGCTCGGTGTAGTCTATGCCGTTGGCAAGTGCTGAGGTCGTCTCGCGCTTGAGCTGCAGGCCGTTGGAGTTTGGCAGTTCAACACCAATGATATCGGCGCGCCCGAGAGCAATGTCATATCTGCCTGCGGTATCGTCACCGGGCAGATATTCGCTTACAAACAGATCTGTTGCCAGCTCACCTGCTGTTATATTGCTAAAGTCTATGGCAATATCCTGCCCAACCTCACGCACTATATATCCGTAAGTACCGGGGTGATCCTCAAAGTGACGTCCGTCTCGGTTGCTTGTGCCAAAGTAAATGGCGCGGCCGCCCTCAAATTCCGAGGCCTTGACTATCTGCATCCGCTTGCCTGTCAGCCGCTCGATAGCAAAGGCAAGCTTTTGCGATGCCTGTATTATAGACACCGCAGAGCCGGAGCGCACTATGGTGTAATCCTCTATCGGCGTGCCGCCTATCGTCAGCTCACTTATGGCATATTCGTGGCGGTATTCGCACCGTGTGCCGACTGTCAGCTCCGCGGGTGTGCCGCTCGGGTTCTCGCTTTCGGTATCGTAGCCGAATATATTTTTAAGGAAGGCCTGCGCGGCGGAGAGGGTAGCCGCGGCACTGCCGCCGCGTATCGTTATAACGCCGGTGGAATCTATGCTGTATACCCAGTCAAGGCAGGTAAGCCCCTCGGCGGCTTCTGCTGAGCCATCACGGTTTGTAGCGCCAATAAGTATCTCATATTCGCCCTGTACCAGCCCCGCGGCGGGAACCAAAAGGTCGGTCGTGCCTGTAAATTCAACGCCGTAGATCTCGCCAAGCGAACGGCGGATGAGCTTTAATGCCTCGATCTCATTCTCCTCCGCCTCCTCGGGACGCACAACGGCAAATCTTTCGTCAATGGTGAATATCACCGGCGCGGCGGTGGTCTCCTCCGGCGTGGTCTCCTCGCCGTTGCCAGTTGCCCGGCATCCGACAAGGCACAGGATCATGGCAAGCACTAAAAGAAAGGCTGTTGCCGTTCTTGTTTGCTTTTTGATATCCATCATTGCCTCCGTTCTGCCGCCATGCCGCGGCAGGATCCATTAGGATCATCATGTTATATTAGCTATATTATAATATATAAAATGTCGCGTGTCAAGCGCCATGCACCCAGCACGCCCGCATTCTGCAGGCGCACGCGTGGGGATATGCAAAACCGCGCCAAAAGCATTGACAAAACGCACTTAATGCTTTATAATTATAATTGGAAAAACACATTTTATATTTATTGTTTTATTTATAATTTATATATCACAAGGGGGACATACCAAATGCCAAAGCTAACACTCGGCAATATTTACAGCGGATTTAAGGTGCAGCGCATCACATATGTTCGTGAGATCGGGGCGGATCTTTACGAGCTTGAGCACCTGCGCTCCGGTGCGGGGCTCGTATATATCGATGCCGATGATAACAACAAGGTTTTTTCCGTCTTCTTCAAGACCCTCCCCGAGGACAGCACGGGAGTTTTTCATATACTCGAACACTCGGTTCTTTGCGGCTCAAAAAGATACCCTGTCAAGGAGCCGTTCGTGGATATGCTCAAGGGCTCGATGGCGACCTTCCTTAATGCCATCACCTTCCCGGATAAGACCGGTTACCCTGTAGCCAGCTGCAACGATCGCGACTTTGCCAATCTTATGAGCGTTTATCTTGATGCCGTTTTTGCACCCAAGGTGTGCGAGCGCGAGGAGATATTCATGCAGGAGGGCTGGCACTATGAGATAGAAGATCCGCAGGGACCCATGACCTACAAGGGTGTGGTGTTTAACGAGATGAAGGGCGCGTACTCCTCTGTTGACAGACGTATGATGGGCTGTATCGATGAGGCGCTCTACCCGGATTCCCCCTATCGTCATTCCTCAGGCGGCGCGCCTGCAAACATCCCGGATCTTACCTACGAGCAGTTTGTGGCGGCCTATCGTAAGTACTATCACCCCGAAAACTCTTTTATGTACCTTTACGGTGATATGGATGTTGAGGAACGCCTTGACTATATCGACAGAGAGTATCTTTCAAAATTTGAGCGCACAGGTCGCCGCTTTGATATTCCCATGCAAAGCCCTGTCGTGCGTGACGATGTAAGGGCGGAGTACCCCATCACACAGTCTGATCCTTTAGATAAAAACAGCTACATCACATATTCCTGCGTGGTGGGCGATTACAGCCAAAAGGAAAAGCTTTTGGCGCTTGATATTTTAACGTCGGTGCTCACATCCACCAATGATGCCCCGCTTAAACGGATATTCCTTGAGAGCGGCATGGCCGACGATATGCAAGCATATGTTGCCGACGGTATTGCCCAGCCCTATCTTGTATTTGCGCTCCGCAAGACGGATGCCGACCAAAAGGACAGATTTGTTGATATGCTCATGTCAGAGCTGCGCCGCATTGCCGCCGAGGGCATAGATAAGGATGCACTCCGCGCTGAGCTGAACCAAGCGGAGTTCCGCATGCGTGAGGGTCGTCAGGGCGGCGGTCCGATAGGACTTGGTTATAACTTCAATGTGCTCTCAAGCTGGCTCTACGGCGGCAGGCCGGAGCTGTATCTTGAGTATGAAGATATGTTTGCCTCACTCAAGGCGGGCATTGATGGTAGATATTATGAGGAGCTTATCGAGGAATACATACTCGGCAGCAACCACCACGCGGTCGTGGTGATGACGCCCTCCCGCACCCTTGCGGCAGAGGAAGCGGCGGCCGAGGCAGATCGTATAGCCGCATATCGCGCAACGCTCAGTGCCGATGAGATAGCGGCGCTTTGCGAGCGTACAAAGGCGCTGGTGGCATTCCAGAGCGCCGAGGATACACCGGAGCAAAAGGCCACCATCCCTGCGCTTGCCCTCGGCGATGTCAGTGATACGATAACCGAGCTGCCCTGCCGAGTTGAGGAGTATGCCGGTCGCCCGTTGCTTGTGAGTGAGATCGATACCAAGGGCATTGCATATGTAAATTACTATTTTGACGTTTCGCACCTGCCGCTCGAGTATCTACCCTATGCCAACCTTTTCTGTAAACTTGCAGGTCAGCTTTCAACCAAAAAGCATACCGCCTCACAGCTTGATATCGCCATAAAAACGCATACCGGTGGGCTGGGTACTCCCATGTGTACCTTTACAAAAAAGGATGACACCGGCGATGTTACCCCCATGATCAGCATTAGGGCGGGCATGCTTCCGGATGAGATCCCCGCCGCGCTCGAGCTTATGGATGAGATAATACGCGAGTCAGTGTTCGATCGCGACGAGATGGGCAAGCTGATAACGCAAAAAAAGAACTCCATGCAGATGTCGATAGCACAAAGGGGCAACACCTTTGCCTCCAACCGCGTGGCATCCTACTTCAGTACAGAGGGAGCGTATGTTGATAAGCTGTGGGGAATAGGTTTTTACCGCCATCTTTCGGCTTGGGCGGCGGACCTTGACGGCAAGTTTGATGAGATAGCGGCGGGGCTTTCCGCAGTCGTCCGTGAGCTGACGCGCGAAAACCTTACCATAGGTATTACGGGGGATGCGGAGCTGATACGTGCATTCCGTGCTGCCGCGCCGAGCTTTGCCGAGGGCCTGCCTGCAGATGGCAGGGAACGCTACAGGCTCCGCCCCGAATATCACGGTAACGAGGCGTTTATCATCCCCTCGGGCGTAAACTATGTTGCCAAGGGCTTTAACTGTATCGATGCAGGTCTCGGCGTTGACCCGCAGCGCATGGTGCTATCAAAGATACTGGCGCTTGACTGGCTTTGGAACGAAGTCAGAGTGCGCGGCGGTGCTTACGGCGTAGCCTTTGGTGTTTCCGCTAACGGCAGTGCCATATTCTCCTCCTACCGCGATCCAAGCGTTGCGCGCACCATCGGCGCGTATGACGGCACTGTTGATTACCTTACCGACTTTGCCCAAAAGACTCCGGATATCACCAAGTATATCATCTCTACAGCGGCGGCATTTGAGCGCCCGCGCACACCCTCCGCTATCGGCACCGGGGCACAGTCAAACTATTTTGAGGGATATACTGATGATGACCGCCGTGCGGATAAGCGCGCGGTGATGGAGACCACAGCTGCCGATATCGAGGCAATGATAGGTATGATGCGGCAGCTGGCCGAACGGGGCCTTTGCACCGTTGTGGGCAGTCGCGAGAAGATAGAAGAGGCCGGGGATATCTTTACCGTAAAAGAGGATATCTAAGACTTGATTTGTCGGCTCAAATACATAGGATAGGGCTTGGCGAAACAAGAAAGCCAAAATAAAACTAAACTAAAACAAAAAACGACAGGATCTGACCGCCCGGCGGTCGCGGAGGCTTATGTGTACCTCAGCGGCCGCGCGGCGATCCTTTTAAAATTGACCGAGGGAGGTCAGTGTGATGAGTAGAACACCTCTTGCCGACATGCTTCGCCCGAAATGCTTTGATGATATAGTCGGGCAGGATCATCTGTTTGGCAAGCGCGGGGCGATACGCCGCCAAATAGAGGCGGGCAGAATGCCGAATATGATCTTTTACGGTCCTCCGGGTACGGGAAAGACCACGGCAGCATCCTTGATAGCCGCGCAGTCGGGAATGCATTTTCATAGGCTCAATGCCACCACCGCATCGCTTGCCGATGTTAAGGCGGTGCTGTCGCAGACCGAAAATATCTTCGGCTCGGGCGGGATATTGCTTTATCTTGACGAGATACAGTATTTTAACCGCAAGCAACAGCAATCACTGCTTGAATATATCGAGGATGGCAGAGTTACGCTTATTGCCTCAACTACCGAAAACCCGCATTTTTACGTTTACAATGCGCTGATATCTCGCTCATCATTGTTTGAATTCAAGCCGGTAGCGCCTGCCGATACCTGCCGCGCACTGCGCCGAGCGCTTGAGGCACTGAATGCCGAAACGCAAAACGAGCGCACGGCGGATGATGATCTTCTTTTGCAGATCGGTCGGCTTGCGGGCGGCGACGTGCGCCGCGCTATAGGCATATTTGAAAATGCTTATTTTTCGGCTCACGGTGAAGCGGAGGACGGCTCGGATGATCGAACTTGCAGGATAACCGAGGATGCACTGGCCGGCATCGATACCGGTCACGGTAATTTTGGCGATGATACACATTACGATCTTCTCTCCGCACTGCAAAAATCGGTCAGAGGCTCGGATCCCGATGCTGCCGTGTTCTATCTCGTCTCACTGCTCGAATACGGCGAGCTGCTATCCGTCTGCCGCCGCCTGCAGGTAATGGCATCGGAGGACGTGGGGCTGGCATATCCCGCAGCCGCGGGCGCGGTGCGCGCTATGTGCGAGTCGGCCAAGGAGCTTGGCATGCCGGAGGCAAGAATACCGCTGGCCAACGCCACCATTCTGCTGGCCACCGCGCCAAAGTCAAATTCGTCCTATCTTGCCGCCGCGGCGGCACTTGAGGATTTTGAGGCCGGACGCGGAAAGATACCGCCGGAGCCTCTGCGTGCACCGCTATATCGCGGATACGTATACCCGCATGACCACCCGGGGCATTATGTGCGCCAGCAGTACCTGCCGGATGACCTTGCCGACCGAGTTTATTATAAATTCGGGGATAATAAAACAGAGCGTGCAGCGGCCGCATATGCAGATGTGATCGGCAGCAGAAAAAACAAGAGCTGAATATAAACAATTAATTACAAAAAAAGAGAACGCGCACCGGCATGTCACATGTCGGTGCGCGCAGCGTTTACAGCCGCCAGTATATGTAGCCGGCAGCCTCAAGCTCATCGCGGTCGTAAAGTCCCTTAACATCTATCAGCACGCGCCGCCCCTCGCCGTAAAAACGGTCAAGATCTGTTATACCGAACTCGGCAAAGCGTTGGTGCGCCACGGCGGCGACAACGGCATCCATGCCGCGAATGTCCGCCATATCGGTAAATTTAATGCCGTACAGTCGCTCTGTTTCCGCCGCATCCGCCTCCGGGTCGGCGATCATCGGCTCAATGCCGTACTCGCGCAGCTCGCGTACTATGTCAAATACCTTGGAGTTGCGCGTGTCCGGGCAGTTCTCTTTAAATGTGAAGCCCAAGATGGCCACGCGTGAGCCTTTAACCGGCTTTTCGGCCTTGATGAGGCTTTTAACAACATTCTCGCCAATGTATTTTCCCATGCCGTCATTTATGCGCCGCCCTGCCAATATCACTTGGCTGTGGTAACCCAGCATATCCGCGCGGTAGGTGAGATAGTATGGGTCAACGCCAATGCAGTGACCGCCCACAAGCCCGGGGTAGAACTTTAAAAAATTCCATTTCGTCCCAGCTGCTTCAAGGACGGATCTTGTATCTATGCCCATCTTGTTAAAGATGATGGATAGCTCATTCATAAAGGCAATGTTGATGTCGCGCTGGCTGTTTTCGATTACCTTGGCGGCCTCGGCGACCATTATCGAGGGGGCGCGGTGAACGCCCGCCTCCACCACAAGCTCGTAAACGCGCGCCACCTCGTCAAGCGTTTCGCGGTCCATGCCGGAGACTATCTTTTTTATATTCTCAAGCCTGTGTACCTTGTCGCCGGGATTGATGCGCTCGGGGGAATAGCCTACTTTAAAGTCCTTGCCGCACTTAAGCCCGGAGGAACGCTCAAGTGCCGGAATGCAGATATCCTCTGTCACGCCGGGATAGACCGTAGATTCAAAAACTATTATACTGCCGGGGGTGAGGTTGCGCCCTATGATCTCGCACGCGCTCACCACCGGTGAAAGATCGGGTGTGTGGTCGTCGTGGACCGGTGTTGGCACGGCAACTATGTGAAAGCTCGCCTCGCGTAGACGGCTCTCGTCGGATGTGAACTCTACCGAGCATCCGCGCACGGCCTCATCTCCGACCTCGCCTGTCGGGTCACGGCCGTTGCTGTAGGCGGCGATCTTGCGCTCATTCAGATCAAAGCCGATAACGCGTACCTTTTTTGAAAAGGTCACGGCTATCGGCATTCCCACATATCCAAGACCTGTGAGGGAAAGTGCGGTCTCGCCGGATAAAAGTCGGTCGTAAAGTGATATGTAAGATCCTTTCTGCTCCGCGCCGGAAAGGGCGGGGGCTTGCGGCGGAATGGCCGCATACAATAATATGGTATCACATTGAGGGCAAAAAGTCAAGTGGTTTTACCCCAAAGACGGCACATCCGCTGCCGCGACATAACTTTTTTTGATTTTGTGCGATTTTTTGCAAAAAAGATATTGAAAAATCCGCCTCTTTGTGATATAATATTAAGGTACGCAGATAATGCACATAAAAGAATAAATGCTGGTGTGGCTCAGTTGGTAGAGCAGTTGATTCGTAATCAACAGGCCGCGGGTTCGAGTCCCGCCACCAGCTCCACAAAAAGAGGCGCC
>CAZFVR010000022.1:0-30904 GCA_964522215.1 uncultured Ruminococcus sp.
TGCCGGCGACGTTAGTAATTATACCACATGTCTTGCCGTTTGTCAATACCTTTTTGCGCACAAATTTATATTTTTCTCGAATTTTCTTTTACTTGCACCCCAACACTGCCGCGGCGATCATTTTATCGCCACGGCAGCTATATGCAGCTTTGTTGCGTGCTCGCTCACGGCAGCGTTCCAATCAAGCCTCGCGGGCAGTACAGCATCATCATCCGCGCCCGCTATTGCCGCCAAACGAAAGCCCGCCCGCTCCAGCGCCGCGCGTATCTCCTCGATCGAATAATACCGCTCCGACCACTCGTCCTCCGCCCGCCGGTAGAGTCCCGCGCCCGCCTCCGTCTCATAAAACACGGTAATACCGAAGTCGCAGATCCCGCTCTCGGCATCATAGCAATTTTGCCAAGCGCAAAAGCTCTCGCGCCCGTCTGCATCCACTCCCGGAAAAAGATACGCCAGCTCGCCGTAATATTCCTTGAACTTTTTTTGAGTATTTACATCAAATATAAATACGCCGCCCGGCACGAGATAATTATGCACATGCGCAAAGCATTCGTCTATATCGCCGTCATCAACGAGATGATTGACCGAATCCAGACAGCACACCACCGCGCCGACGGTACCGTAAAGCTCAAATTCGCGCATATCCTGGCAGAGCAGGAGCGCGCCATCCGCCGCGCACCGCTCCCTTGCTATCTCAAGCATCTCCGGGGAGATATCCACCCCGGTCATGTCATAGCCGCGTGCGGCCAAAGCGTGTGTTAGCTGACCCGTGCCGCAGGCAAGATCAAGCACCAGCTCCTCCTCGGCTCGCCCCGCGCCGAAGCGGTGCAGGCCGCGGTCGATAAATTCCGCCCACGCGTTATGATCTATATCCGAATTCACGGCATCGTATATACGCGCCGCGCCCATATATCCGCTCATTCCGAAAGTCCTATCAGCGGGTAGAGCTTATATATATCCCCCGCTCCCATCACGACCAGGGTATCCCCCTCACTTATCTCGCTGTGAAGCAGCTCGGCGATATTCTCAAAGCTGCCGCCGCCAACGGCACTTCCGCCCATGTGTTCTATCTCACGTGCGAGGGTATCACAGCTGACACCCATGGTATCCGTCTCGCGTGCGGCATAGATATCCGCAACTATTACTCGGTCGGCAAGGCAAAGAGCCGAGGCAAAATCCTCAAACAGCTTTGCGGTGCGGCTGTAGGTGTGTGACTGAAAAACACAAACGAGCCGTCCCTCTGCCATTTGGCGCAGGGTGCCGAGGGTCGCGCGGATCTCGGTGGGGTGATGACCGTAGTCGTCATAGACCTCCGCTCCGCCAAAGCTGCCCTTATACTCCATACGGCGGTGCGCCCCGCCGAACTTGGCAAGACCGCGCGCAATGCCCTCCGGCTCCAATCCGCAGCAACGTGCGGCGGCATAGGCCGCAAGTGCGTTGTAGACATTATGCGCACCGGGCACAGACAGCTTAAGGCTTACCTCTCGCTCGCCGCGATGCAGGATATCAAAGCCGGCGCGCCCGCGCTCGTAAACGATATTGGCGGCGGAATAATCAGCCATCGGGTCCCTTGTTGATATGGTTATCTTTTCTCCACCGTAAAGACGTGCGGCAAGCATAACGTTTTCGTCATCTGCATTTATGACCGCTCTGCCCTCCGCTCCGGACAGTGACATAAATGAAGCAAAGGAGCGGCGGATCTGCGCGATGCTTGCAAAATAATCGACATGGTCCATCTCGATATTCAAAACGACCGCAACTGTGGGATTAAAATCAAGGAAGGAGTCCATATACTCGCAGGCCTCAAAAACAAAATTGTCGCGCCCGCCCAAGCGATATGCGCCGCCCATTGCGGAAAGCTCCGCGCCCGATACTACGGTAGGGTCGCCTCCCGCCTCCATAAAAGCCAACGCGCACATTGAGGTGCAGGTGCTCTTACCGTGCATTCCGGATATGCCAACGCGATTTTTATAGCCAGTCATGATATACCCGAGATAATCTGCGCGGGAGATGCAGGGCAGCCCTTGCCGCTGTGCAGCCTTATATTGCGGGTTATCCGGGGATATGGCAACGGTATAGACCACCGCCTCATACCCCTCGATGAGCGCGGGATCCTCGGTGTAGGAGATATCTATCCCGCAGCGGGCAAGCTCATCGGTGAGCGCGGTCTCCGTCCTATCCGACCCACCAACGCGAAAGCCGTGAATGAGCGAGATATGCGCCAACGAGGACATTGTGATACCCCCGATGCCTATAAAAAATATGCTTTTGCGACCATCGAGCATTTTTGCTATCTCTTCGGCGCCGTAGTGTGTATTTGGTGTTGACATGCAAGTCACGGGCGCGTGCCCGTCCCCCTTTTTTGTTCTCGGGCATCACGCCCGAATGCATTTTTTGATGGTATGTTTACTGTTTTCGTTGATATTATATATTAAATATGTATGCTTTTTATTTTTCGTTTTTTGACCGCTCGGCAGGACTAAAGAATCACGAAAAAAACCCAAGTTCTTTGAATAACCGTCACAATGGAACTATATACTAAATCATGTAGAAGGAAAAGCGTTCGGAACCATAAACAGGCAGGCGCTTTTAAAAGCTTAGTGTTTCGACCAAAGGGTCGACACCGACACATGAAAGGAATGCAAACCATGGAAATCACCGACATTAAGGTAAGAAAGCTGTTTGACGATGGTCCGATGAAGGCTATAGTTTCAGTCACCTTTGACAACGAGCTGGCACTTCACGATGTAAAAGTGATCAACGCGCGTGACAAATGTTTTATTGTAATGCCCAGCCGCAAGAACCCTGATGAATCCTATCGCGATATCGTTCACCCGATCAACGCACAGTTCAGGGCCAAGATCGAATCGGAAGTGCTTGAGGCCTACAACAAAGCATTAGCGGAGGCCGCGTCAACAGCCGCAGCCGCCCACGACAATGCGGAAAGCACCAACGGCGATATAGCCGATGCTATATGACTCCACACATTTTGATCTGCTCACATCTCGTGAGCAGATCTCTTTTTATTTATTTTGTGATCCTATTATTATGCTCTGACATGATCGAATCGCGTATTTTATCAGCCGCGGTACCGCGGATCCTCCATGGCATGCGACATCAAAATGCCGCCGGGCGTGAGATCCACCACCCCATAGCTGCGCCGCATACCAACGCCCGCAGTGCCGGGGTTGAAGATATACATTGGTCGATCCAGCTCCCGCCCGGCAAGATCACTGCCTGCAGGAAGATATTTATCAAGCATCACATGCGTGTGACCGAACATAAGCACATCCGCACCGCGCTCATGGGCATACGCTGCGGCGCGTTCCCAGCCGTTTTTAACGCCCAGCGCGTGACCGTGCATGATGAGTATATGCCACCCCTCAAGCTCGATCATCAGCTCGCGCTCCGGCAGTGCCGCACGGTCGCGATAGGAAAATATATTCTCATCACAATTCCCGCGCACTTGCCACACCGGTAGTCCCCGCGTGTCGATCGATACCATGTCGGCATATCCGTCGCCAAGATGCACCACCCCCGCGGTTTCCGGTGCGTCAAAATGCTCACGGACAGCGCGGCTGAGCAATGCGGGGTTGCCGTGCGAATCCGAAAAAACGATAAGTCTTTTCATTTTTATATGGATAAATGCAGTTTTCTTAATGCGAGGCAGCTTGGTTATCCACGAATCTCACCGTTTCGTTGTTCTCTATCACATCCAAAACGATACGGAGCACCTCGCAAACAGCAGCGCTGGCCTCTTTACCGTTCAGCTCGACCAACCATTGCTCGGTCGCCATTTCATCATCGGTAAAGCCAAGCGCCGAGATGCCTGCCGTATCACTCAAAAACAGCCCAAAAAACTGCCCGAACACTTCCTCTGATATAATACAGGATGCATACGCGCGCCATTCCGCCTCACACATCGGATCCGGCATGCCATCAATGCACTTTATGCTGTACTCGGCACCGCCCGGACCGTCATATCTTGCCACAAGCACTCCGTCAAGGGCAAAATCCTCCTTTTGCGGCTGAAAGACCTGCTCTATCTTTTCGCGAAGCTCTACGATATCCACCTTTGCGGCCGGTGCTTTGTAGCTTTCGGTCGCATCGGCGGACAGCTCTCCGCGCGGCAGATCCACCTCATCGCATCCCAAAAGCAGCAAAGCAAGCACGGCAAGCATCGCTGTAACAGGTGAAAGCTTTTTTATTATGTTAAGTTTTTTCATGTCCTTTACCTCCAAGTTATTTTAGTGAGGGACTCACACGCACTCCGCTGCCGGCTCGCCCTCCACGCTCTCAAGTGCCGAGCCCATCTCTGCGCCGCGCGGGACGGAAAAACGGAACCTGCCCGGCTCAACATCTATCTCAAGCCGCTCCATCTCCCTTATCTCGCCATCCACGCAGACCGCTTGCATGCGGTCAAATTCAAACACCGCGTGCGAGCAGCTGACATATTCGCGCAGACCGTCCGCACGGCGGCTTTGCGGCAGTGTGCCATCCTTGTAATTTTTGACAAGTGATAAAAATTTTATACGCGAAACGTTTTTTATCTTTATGATATTCACACGACCATCCGAAAGATCTGCCATCGGCAGGGCATCAAAGCCGCCGCCGCAATACGGACCGTTGGCTATGGCACAAAGCAAAAGCTCGCACCGCTCCGGCTCTCCGCCATCGATAGAAAGCATGAAAGCCGCGCCCGGCTTGCGCACAAGCGTTCTAACGACCCCCATGACATACGCCAGACCGCCCGGCACCCACGACTTGCGCTTTATGCGAGCCACATCCTTTACGACCTCGCAATCAAAGCCGATATTTATCATGTTGGCAGAGTATCTACCGTTATATTTTACGGCATCAAGCGGCACAGCCTTGCCGCACACCTGCGCCTCGATATCAAAATAAAGCTCGCGCGGGGTACAGCTGCGGCAAAAATCGTTGCCTGTACCAATGGGGATAACACCCACCTCAGCACCATCAACACGCGCCGTGCCGTCAAGCACCTCAGATATAGTGCCGTCACCGCCACAGGCGTAGAACCTGCAGTTATCTCCAAAAAATCTGCCGCCCTCCGCGCACTCGCGCAGGATAAAATCGGTGGCATCCCCGGGCTTATCGGTAACGTGTATGTAATGCTCCACTCCAAGACGGGCGCACTCCGCACCTATCCTTTCCTTGAGAGGCTCTACCTCTCCTCCCTTGCCCGCTGCAGGATTGAGAATAAAAACATGCTTCAATATGAATAACGCCTCCCATGCAGAGTACCGTCAATTGTCATATTCTCGGGAGCATTAAGCTCGGCAATCGACCGTCACTTGTAAATTTATTATTTTATTATAGCATTTTTATCTCGTTTTGTCTACCTGAAAAAATGATTTTACATATAAAATATATCGATTTATGTCGCTCGTGGATGTGTCACGCCGTGCACTGGAGCATATACTGTAATTGATGATAACGCCGCCGACGATCAGGGCGGCAGCGGGAGGTTTAGTTATTATGAAGATAGATCGTGCATCGATCATGCGCATGCTGGCGCTTGATGACAGGCAGCTTAAAATGATCATTGAAAGGGTCGCCGCAGGGGCCGGGGTAGATATCCCCGCAGAATCACTGACCCCACAAGCGCTTGCAGCCTTGCGTACGGCTGTGGAGCGGGCGGATGACAGCGAGCTTGAAGGAATAGCGCAGAGCTTTGCAGGACGCACGCCGAACGATCGGGGGTGAGTGGATGGAACAGGAAATGCCAAGCGGGATAGATGCGATAGTTGCAAGGCTGATGGCAGACCCGAGCATAATGGCCGCAGTAAGCGAGGCCGCAGCGGAGCTTGGCGGGAGCAAAAGATCTGCCGACGGCAGGGAGGGCGTGACGGTGCCGGCGGCGGATACTGCCGCTGCACCATCACAGCTTGCCACACTGCTTGGGGGGATATCCGGCGGCAGCCAAAAGGCGGGCGCGGGAGACGAGGAACGCCGACACAGGCGTGAGCTTTTAAATGCACTTAAACCATACCTTGGCAGCCACCGCCGCGAAACGATAGATCACATGCTTGGGATAGAGCGGCTTGGGGATGCGCTTAAGATGGCGCAAAAGCACTAAAAAAGGAGAGCCAAAAATGTATGCAAAAAACGGTGACAGACGGATCCCGCCCGGGATCCTGATACCCGAAAATTACGGCGGCAATACATTCTCCCCTCAACCACCATCACCGCCGCCGCGACCTCCCGAGCCACCGCCACCCGCCGCAGAATGCCACACCTGCGGAGATGCAACGAAACAGCCCGAGGGCGTTAAGCCACAGCACTGCGGCAAATGCGATCTGCCACCGCCGCCCGCACCTCCTCTGCCGCGACCATATCACGGCGGGCTGATGGATATCAGCATAGGCACGGAGGAGCTGCTGCTTATAGGCGTTATGGCACTTGTATTTTTTGGAGGTGAGGAGAGAGACAACGAGCTGCTCATCTGCCTTCTGCTTGTTTTGCTGCTATGATATTAGATGACGGTCAAGCATTTTTGTGATATATGCGTATAAGTTAGATATGTATCTACAAGAAACGCAAGATTATAATCTCGTTTTGAGAAAGAAAGCGGTCGAACAAAGGTCGCCTCTACGGCAAGAAGATGATACTTTAACTACGGAGGAGGAATAAAAATATAATTCTATTTTTTATCCCTATCGTTATCCATAAGGCATTTATGTATGCTTGCTCCGCACGATGTAAGCCTTCTCATGCGTGAGAAGGCTTGGCGAGAGTCGCCTCTTTACCTATAGACAGAGAGGAGCGTTCATCCATAGCTGCGGCGGGAGCCGTCCCCCGCCCTGCGGAGTTTATACATGGCCATAAACGATTGCGATATCCATTGTTCCGCAACTGCACGTCCGACGTTCGCCCGCGCGCATATCACTTTGCGGCGCTCGTCGCCAATATCACTCGCGCAAAGTGCCCTGAACATACCGGCAGCAAAAAACGGTGGACGGCCATGCCGTCCACCGTGTGTGGTATTTAACACGACCGTATTTGGCCGCATCAAATTATTTTTTGCCGATCTTTAGTTTTGGTCGGCGACCTTGCGGAGCTCCTCGTTGAGCTTTGCAACAGCCGTCTCGGTGGGTTTCTTGATGGAGCTGAAGCGAGTTGCCACACCGCCGGTGTTATTACCGACAAGTGTACGGAACATTTGGTGTATCGAGTTGATGGTCTTTGTGTAAAGCACACCTGCATCGATATAAAGGTTCTCGGTAACGATATCAAGCATAGCCCAGGATGCGGGATCGTTTACATACTTGCTCTTAAGAGCGACCTCGTAGTAAGCGGGGGTGATGTAACGATAGCTCTCGGAGGCCATAGCCTCAAGGAATGCGCCAAGCATATCGCGGCGATCCATGGGAGTGGTGTTGGTGATACCAAACGCTGTCATCTGGTCGTGTGCGTAGCTGTGATAGTCATCCTGTTCTTCGTTGAGCATAGGCATGGGAACTATACCGTAGGGCTCACTCATATCACGCAGATATTGATCCTCGACCTCGATGAGTCGCAGGGTGGCCATAGCGGCAGTACCCTCGGAGAATTTCTTTGCTATCTTCTTCTGCTCGCCGTCGCTGGATTCATGCTTAAAGCTGTAAACTCCATCGGTATCCCAGAAGAGCTTTTGCATCTT
Organism: uncultured Ruminococcus sp.; assembly: GCA_964522215.1. Classification (GTDB taxonomy): domain Bacteria; phylum Bacillota; class Clostridia; order Oscillospirales; family CAG-272; genus CAG-390. The sequence continues at coordinate 7,664 of CAZFVR010000022.1, forward strand.
ATCTACCGCAGTGGTGGTACGCTCCATATCAACGGAGTATACAAGATAGTTATCGGTATCCTTTGTAAGGATGGGGAGCTTAAATGCGCTCCAATAGGGGTCAACGCCTATTTGGTCACCGTTGGAGATAAAGCCGCAGATATCATCGACAGAGGACTTGGAATCGGCATCGGTGTCTACCCAGAATTCCTTACAAAGCTCGATCTGATAATCGATGGTCCACTTGTGCTCGTTAACGGTCTGGTAAAGATCCGGGATGGTATCCTTCTTTTCGTTAAACATGCGGCTGTTAAAGAATGTAACGAATATGAATCTGTATGTGGAGAGTGCTATAGCACCGGTGGCGAAGTACTGGCAATCGCCTATGGATGCGGAATCGTTAAAGCCCTGCGACCAATAGGTGCGGCTGAGATCGATGTTTTCGATGCTCTTGAGGTCGGCAAAGCAGTTTTCGTTGGTATACATGATCGTGGAATATACCGAGTTGGAAAAGATATCATAAACATGATCTGCCTTGGCTTGATTGCGGATGATATCAGACACAGCGTACTCGTTGCCATCGATCTTGGTGTTATCAATGGTAACGCCCAAGCGCTGTTCAACTACCTTATTGCGGCGCTCAACAGCCGTTGCGATAAGGCCGCCGTCGTTGTCGTCAACAACTATCTCGTCAGCGACCCATGCATTGGAACGGCTGACGATGGTAATGGTCTCGCCGGGGTAGCTGAGTGTGGGAAGCAGCTCATCGCCTATCTCATACTTGCTGGTGGTCTCGGGGGTATCGGTGATATCCGGGATATCGATGGATGCGGTGGTCTCGGTCCCGGGCTCGTTGGGCTTGGCGCAGGATGCAAGGGCAAATACGCCCAGCAGCATCAAAGCGGCAAGAAAACCGGAAAGGATCTTGGTCTTCATAGTATTCTCCTTTAAATAAAATTGTATTTCACAAAGAATGTCGCAAACTGAATTTGCGACATTCTTTATTATCGGTTATGTCTATCAGTGATATTCGGGCAGCCAGCCGCGGTGCGCCTCGATGAGGTCATCGCAAAGAGATACGATATCATCAATCGAAAGCTCTGCGGCGGTGTGGGGATCCATCATTGCTGCCTGATAGATGGTCTCGCGCTTTTTGGTAACAGCCGCCTCGATGGTGAGGAGCTGAACATTGATGTTGGTGCGGTTCATTGCGGCGCACTGCTCGGGCAGGCGGCCGACATGTGTGGGCTGAATGCCAAGGCGGCCGACAAGGCAGGGCACCTCAACGCAGGCATCTGCAGGGAGGTTATCGATAAGGCCGGTGTTGATCACGTTGCCGCCGATGCGGAAAGGCTTATCGGTAACGATCGACTCCATGATGTGAGATGCGTACTCGTTGGTGCGCTTGTGTGTAAAGTCGGTCTCAAGCGTTTTGCGAGCCTCCTCCCACTTCTTTTCGTGGTTCTCACAGCGGCGGGGATACTCGTCAAGCGGGATGCGATATCTTTCGATCAGCTCGGGGTATCTTTCCTTGATAAAGAAGGGATTGTACTCCGCATTATGCTCGCTGGATTCAGTCACATAGTAACCGAAGCGGCGTATGTACTCAAGGCGTACGAGGTCACCAAAGCCCTCGGGGGGATTATCAAGTATCTCAAGAGCGCGGCGGCGCACCTCGGGATAAAGATCCACGCCGTTGGCATCCTTGAGTTCAAGCAGCCATGCCATATGGTTGATACCCGCTATCTTTTCGGTGACAGGATAGGCAGTGGAATCCTTCATGCCCAGCTCTTTGAGCAGTCCGGATGTGCAGACCTGCACGCTGTGGCAAAGACCAATGGTACGCACACCGGTGTATCTCTGCATGTAGCCCGCAAGCATTGCCATGGGGTTGGTGTAGTTAAGGAAGAGCGCATTCGGGCACACGGCCAAAATATCCTCTGCAAAGTCATCAAGGACGGGGATGGTACGCAGTGCGCGGAAAATGCCGCCGATGCCGAGCGTATCGGCTATGGTATGGCGAAGACCATACTTTTTGGGGACCTCGAAATCGGTTACGGTGCAAGGACGGTAAAGGCCGACCTGTATCGCGTTAACAACAAAATCAGCACCGCGGAGTGCATCACGGCGGTTTTCGACACCGCAATATTTAACGATCTTTGCTCTGTCCTCATTGAGGTTGTGATTAAGTGCATGAATGATTCGGTAGCTCTCCTCAAGTCTTACCGGATCGATATCATACATTGCTATCTCAAAATCGTGCAGGGCATCACAAAGCATCATGTCGCCTATAACGTTTTTGGCAAACACCGAGCTACCGGCGCCCATAAAGGTCATCTTTCCCATAATGATCACACATCGGCCATCTGACCGAAGCCTTTCTTTTGTTTGATGCGCAACAGAATCTGTCAGTCTGTCAAGATAAGTATACAACAAAAAAGCACCGGAGTCAATAGCAAACCGAAAAAATTATCACAAAAGCGCCTTATATCCTTTACAAAAAACAGCCCGCATACCCGCCGCGTGATATTGCACTCGGGGCAAAAATATGGTATAATGTATGCTGTGTAATAGTACACTGACGGAAAAATATAATTTACATTATAATATATGATGTATCAATCGACGGAGGGCGATGGCGATGGCAGACAAAAGGCATGTACTTATAACCGGCGGAACGCGCGGGATAGGCGCGGCATGTGTGCGTCGTTTTTTTGCGGCGGGCTATGACACCGCCGCTGTGTACCGAACGGATGACGTGGCCGCGCAGCAGCTGTTTGCCGAGCTGTGCCCAGATGGGCTGCAAAATGACAACTCGCTCCTTTTTATCAAGGCGGATATCTCTGATCCCGCGTCGGCAGAGGAGGCATACAGAGTGGCGGCGCGGCAGATGGGCGAGCCTGATATACTTGTAAACTGCGCGGGCGTGGCGGATATTCGTTTGTTTACCGACACGAGCGATGCGGACTGGCGGCGCATGATCGATACAAATCTTACCTCCGCATTCACCCTCTCCCGCGCGGCCGCGCCCGCAATGATACGGCGCGGATGGGGCAGGATGATCAACATAGGCTCGGTCTGGGGGCGGCTCGGTGCCTCCTGCGAAGTGGCATATTCGGCATCAAAGGCGGGGCTGCGCGGCATGAGCGCGGCAATGGCCAAGGAGCTTGGTCCCTCGGGCATAACCGTAAACTGCGTAGAGCCGGGAGTTATAGACACTGATATGAACTCACACCTCACTGCCGAGGATATTACGGCGCTTTGTGACTCTACCCCTCTCTGCCGCCTCGGTCACCCGGATGAGGTAGCCGCTGCGGTGATGTTTTTGGCATCCGATGATGCTGCATTCATCACCGGCGCGGCGATACCGGTAGACGGCGGCTTCCCCGCATAATATTTAATGCACAGGGATCAATATCCGAGATCCGAGACCTGAAACGAGAACAAAAATAAAAAAAGAAAGGAGCGGCGGCATGTTTGGCTATATACGCCCGATGGAGCGCGAGCTGAGGATAAAAGAATCCGAATATTACCGTGCGCTGTACTGCGGCATATGCCGCGAGCTTGGCGCATTGCTGGGGCAGCGCGCGAGGCTGACGCTCTCCTATGATGCGGTATTCCTGGCCGCCCTGTGTGCGGCAGTCAACGGCCATGAACCAACCATCGCACCTATACACTGCGCCCTGCATCCCTTTCAACGCCACAGGATGGCGGCAGATGGCAACAATAACTCAATAGCCTGTGCCGCCGTGGTATCGGCACTGCTTGCCTGCGGCAAAGTGCGGGATGACATACATGACGAGCGCGGAGCGAAACGTCTCGGCGCGCGCGCGGCGTGGTCTATACTGGCAAAGGTCAACCGGCGCGCATACAGGATAGCGGAGAGCGCGGCAGCAGGCATAAACGATGCCCTCACACAGCTGGCCATGGCTGAGGAGGAATGCTCCCGACCCGAATCCGCAGGTATAGACAGACCCGCCACCATGTTTGGCAAAATGATGGCAGATGTGGTGACCATGGATCTTGACGGCGAGGGACGACAAATAGCGGGTGCTGTAGTTCAGGCAGTGGGACACTGGCTCTACTGTATAGATGCCATAGACGACATGGCAGAGGATCGGCGGCGCGGCAGACCCAACCCGATGCTTGCGCTGTACGGCAGAGACACCCTCACGCGGGAGGAGGCCGCAACGCTTAACTGCACGCTTTGTGCCGAGCTTGAGCATGCTGCCGCGGCACTTGACCTCATATCCCCCGCCGTGCGAAGCACCTCGCCAAACTCGATCGCCATTTGCGAGAATATCTTAACGCTCGGTCTGCCGTCAACTACCGCGACCGTGATCGATCGGGCAACGATCAAGGACAGCAAAAAGCCCGCCGATGGCGCGGAGGAAGACCCAAAGAAAGGAACGAATGATGACCCCCGACCCTTATAAGATACTTGGAGTGGAGAGGACCGCCACCGATGACGAGATAAAAAAGGCCTACCACGACCTTGCAAGAAAATATCATCCGGACAAATACCGCGACTCGGATCTTGCCGAGCTGGCGGAGGAAAAGATGAAAGAGATAAACGATGCCTACGACCGCATCCGCCGTGAGCGTGCGGAAGGTACAACGGGCGCGGGCAATGCCGCATCCGGAGCGGGCGGTGCCCCCGGAGCGGGCGGCAGTGGATATTCCGACTACAGCAACGGCGGATACGGAAACGGTTACGGGAGCACCGGCGGCGGCTCGCGCGGCTACACCGGCGCGGGAGCCGAGCGTTTTTCGGCAGTGCGCTCCTATATAAACCAAAACAGGATAGCGGAGGCGGAGGCAGTGCTTTCCGCCATGGAGGGCGAGCTGCGCGGCGCGGAATGGTATTTTCTTATGGGATGTGTGATGGTACGGCGCGGCAATTACACCGATGCCGGGCGATACTTTGACTACGCATGCGAGCGCGACCCATACAACAGCGAATACCAAAGTGCGCGTGAGACACTGCGCCGGCGCAGCTCCGGGTACAGGCAGGCGGAATTCACCCCCGGCTGCAGCAGTATATGCACCATGCTTTTGTGTGCCGATTGCTGTCACAGCTGCCTCTGCAGCGACCGCGGCTGTTGAGCAGACACTGCTCGGTAAGCCATGTGTAAACAAGCATGAGGCATAACGGTAACGCAAAAGAAAAGGGTGGCGCACGGCGAATGGCGACCGGCGGGGTGATATCGGCACTCGGCATCACGCTCATGGCGCTCGGCTCTGTGCTGGAGCTGCTGGATCTCAGCTGTACGATCCTCGCCTCCCTTTTGATGATAGTTATGATATCCGAATACGGGCAGCGGTGGGCGCTGTGCGTGTACGCGGTCACAGCCTCGCTTGCGTGGCTGCTGCTGCCCGACCGCGTCCCCGCCGCGGCATATACCTTTCTTTTGGGCTTTTATCCCATACTGAAGCCCGCCATCTCCGCCCTGCCGCGGCTTGTGCGAGTGGTGATCAAATACGCACTTTTAAACATCTCCACGGCGCTCTCCTGCATCATAGTGCGCCTTATCACCGCCCCCGAGGCAGAGGCCATGTGGGTCGAGGCAGTGTTTTTGCTCTCGGTCAACATAGCATTCTTCTTTTATGATGTCCTCCTCGACCGCGCCGTGCGCCTGTGGGTGCTTAAATGGCGGCGAATATTCGGGTTCGGGTGCTGATATATGAATACGTAAATACATTAATAAGGCAAAAAGGCCGCCGGGGAGCGATCTTTGCTGCCAATCCGCCAAAGGATGGTACAAACAGCAAAAGAAAGAGCGAAATCTCAAAGAAAAAGCAAGAAAGAGATTGAAAAAAGATCTTTTTTATGCTACAATATATTAGAATATTTAAAATACGATTTTGCAATATGCTTTTCGGCGCACACAGTGCGAGCCGAAAGATATAACCAAACAGCCGCCACGGCGGCACGGAGAAAGGACAAGGATAATGAAACAGAACCGTAAGATGAACGATCTCATAAGGCGCGCGCTTGCGCTTTGCACCATCGCCGTGCTCGTAATGACCGCCGCCATCGGCATTTCGGCAGTTGATGTGACACCGGAGGATACCTTTGAGATATCGGCACAGCCAATGAGCATGGAGATACTCTCCCAGCCCAAAAAGACGGTATACGACGTTGGCGAGGCATTCTCAGCCGAAGGCTTGACCCTCAACATAAAATACAACAACGGCACCTCCGAAACGATAAAAGCAGATGCATCCATGTGCACAGGCTTTGACTCCTCCACCGTTGGCACACAGATGATATCCGTCACCTACAAGGGGCTTGGCGCATCCTTTAAGGTCACAGTGCGAGAGATAAAATCCGTCAGCATTGCCAGCACCCCCACAAAGACGGTTTATTATGTAGGCGAGGATCTTGACCTTGACGGCCTGAAGCTTAAGGTCAGCTACTCGGCGGGCGAGGCGGACATTATAGAGGCCGGCTACACGCTTGTTGGCGAAACAAAGCTTGATGCCGCGGGCACGCGTACCGTGTCTGTCAGCTATTCCGGCTACACAACGAGCTTTATAGTAACCGTTAAAAAGGTGGAGGCGCTCTCCGCCACGCTCACATCCCTCCCCGCAAAGACAGAATATATGGTCGGGGACGAGTTTGACGGCACAGGAGCGGCATTTACCGTTACATACACCGATGGAAGCACCAAGACCTTTACCGACGGCATAACCTTTACGGGATTTTCCTCTACCGCCAAGGGCGAGCGTACAATAACCGCCACCTATGGCGAGTTTACCGATAAATTTACCGTTAACATCAAGTACGCCGCGCACGTGCATGTTGCGGGCGGTGACCGTGAGATAATAAAAGAGGCCAGCTGTTTTGAGACAGGCAAGGCCGTAAGATATTGCAAGATATGCGGCGAGGTAGCGGAATCCGCCACGCTTAAAAAGCTCTCGCACACCTACGGCGAGTGGGTGACGCTCAGCGAGGCAACCGTTGATGCAGACGGCGAACGCAACTGCACCTGCACCGTTTGCGGCGCAGTTCAAATGCTGACTCTGCCCCGCCTCTCCTCCGTCATCACCGACGGCAAAAACGGCAGTGTTTCGGCGGACGGCGGATATCTCTTCCCCACTCTCAGCGTTTTACGGATAGAGAACATCTCCGCCTCCATAACCTCAACGCAATTAAAGCCGCTTGAGGATACGGCAAAAAAGAACGACCGCTCGGTTGCCGCCGTATTCAATGTTTACTTTATAGATGAGAACGGCAAGAGCTTTACCCCGGATGCCGATCTTACCTATCAGCTGGTACTGCCGGCGGGTGACCTGCGAGAATTTTCAAATCTTAAGGTGGTTTACGGCACAAAGATAGCCGATGCCACCTACAGCGGCGGATTTATAAGCTTTACTGTCAAAGGCGTATCCGGCGTGTTTGCCATAGCGGGTGTCAAGTCCACCACGCCCACCACCACAACGGCGCCCGTGACCACTACCACCCCCGAACCGATAACTACCGCGCCTGCACCCATCACCGATCCCCCCGCGGGCACGATCGATCCCGGAGTTGTGACCACACCTACCGACCCCACTGTCACCACATCCCCCATCACCACCACAGATCCCGTGGTAACTCCCGGTCCGGGCGAGGATACACGCCCCGCAGACCCCGCCGTGACGACAGAGGCAGGCGGCGATAACGAGGGCGGTCTCGGCGGCGCGATAAAGACCATCATCATCGTAATAGTTGTAATAGTTGTAATAGGTGCACTTTTTGAGCTGCTCTACATCTACCTCAAAAACAAGCTCATGCTTTGATGATAAGGCTAACAATATTTGATCATTTGATCCTATGCAAGGAGCTGCCTCGGCAGTTCCTTGTTTTTTGCAAGGCTTGGGTGAGCTTGCTATGCACGGCGCAATGATTCATCTTATAATTTAACATTTATTATTAATGATTTTACTTAATATATCAAGAAAAATCACCATGGGGGCTTGCACGAGAACAAAAAAAGACATATAATATATAGAAGAATGTTTTTATCTGCATGATCTGCCGCGCAGAGCCGACAGATGCAGGAAAGGAGACCGCCGCGTGCGGTCGAGTTATATATTAAAATGAAGTTAACTGACGAAATAAATGAAAGACTTTTCGGCGCATTGCCGCGCGGGCGCGCCGTGATACTGGGGCTTGGTGTATCCAACCTGCCGCTGGCGCGCATGCTTGCCGCACGCGGCTGTGAGATAGAGATACGCGATGTCAAGAACCTCGGGGCACTTGGTGAGCCTGCCGCCGCTCTTTTGGCAAGCGGGGCAAGCTTTATTTGCGGGTGCGATCCCACCCGCGGGCTTTGCCAAAGCTCCGGCGGGCGTGATGTGATATTCCGCTCCCCCGGCATACGCCCGGATGCGGGTGATATTCCCGCGGCAGTGGCGGGCGGTGCACTTTTGACCTCCGAGATGGAATGGTTTTGCGATGCATCGGCCGCGCCGATATTTGCCATCACGGGCAGTGACGGCAAGACCACAACAACAACGCTTACCCACCTTTTACTCTCCCGCGCGCTTGAGCGTCAGGGCGGTCGCGCCGTGGTCGGCGGCAACATCGGCACTCCCCTGCTTGACAGGGTATCCGAGATAGGCGAGCGCGATGCGGCGGTGCTTGAGCTTTCAAGCTTTCAGCTGATGACGATGTCCCACTCACCGCGACGCGCCGCGATAACCAATATAACCCCCAACCATTTAAATTGGCACACCGATATGGCGGAATACACCGCAGCCAAATACCGCGTGTTCGGCCCATCCACCGAGCTTTTGGTGCTGAACGCCAAAAGTCCCGCGGCGCTTGCGGCCGCCACTCACTGCCCCAGCTTTGGCGGGGAGATCACGCTTTTCACCGTTCACGCCGATAATTATAACGATACCGTGCCACCCGCGCTTCGCGGTCGCGCCTGCGCAGTATTTTTGCGCGGCGATGATATCATCTTCTCGAACGGTGATCGCGAGGAACTGTTGCTCCGCCGCTCGGATATAAAGATCCCGGGGCTGCACAATGTTGAAAACTTTATGACCGCCGCAGCACTCACTCGCGGCATTGCGGACAGCGCGGATCTTTTGGAGATCGCCCGCAGTTTTCCCGGCGTCAGGCACAGGATCGAATTTGTGCGCGAGCTTGACGGAGTCAGCTATTACAACAGCTCGATAGATTCCACCCCCACGCGCACCGAGGCCGCGCTCTCGGTATTTGATAACCGCCCGATCTTTATTCTTTGCGGGCGGGATAAGCACCTATCCTATCGATCTCTCATCCCCGCGCTGTTTGAACGCACGGGCGGCGTGGTGGTATCCGGAGAGGCGATACCTATAATTCGTGCGGCTATCGAGGAGGCAGGCGCGCACCGAGGCGGCGTGCCGATCCCGGTCATATACGAGGATGATCTTTTGCGGGCTGTAGACCGTGCCCGAGAGATAGCGTCCCCCGGCTCTGCGGTGGTGCTCTCCCCCTCCTGCACGAGCTTTGACCGCTTCCGCAATTTTGAGGAGCGCGGAGACGTATTTTGCAGCTATGTCAACAGTCTTTAATAAAAAAAGCATTTGCAGCACTGACAACGGATCCGCCCCTCGCCCCGGCGGCAACAATGCCCCGATAGGCGTTTTTGATTCCGGGGTCGGCGGGCTGACGGTGCTTTGCGAGCTTGTGCGGCTTATGCCAAACGAGGATTTTATATACTTCGGTGATGAGGCCAACGCCCCATACGGCGCGCTGACTCACGATGAGATACGCGCCACGGCTTTGGCGGCACTGGATAGGCTCTCATCTTTCGGCATCAAGGCCTTGGCCGTTGCCTGCAACACCGCCACTGCCGCGGCGATAGACACGCTACGCGCGGCGAAAACGGACATGCCGATAATAGGCACCGAGCCTGCGGTAAAGGTGGCACATGATGCGGGCTGCCGCCACATTTTGGTGCTTGCCACACCTGTGACGGTCGCCGAGCCACGCTTTGAGACACTTGTGGAAACACGGTGCGGCGATGCCGAGGTGATAGCGCTGCCCTGCCCGCGGCTTGCGACTCTTATAGAGGAAAATGATGCCGCATCGCCGATATTTGACAGCTACCTGCGCGAGATCCTATCCCCATACGCGGGAAGATTTGACTCGATAGTCCTCGGCTGTACACACTACCCGCTGATAAAGGGGCGCATTGCCGCCGTGGCAAGTGAGTACAGCGGCGGACGCGAGCTGCCGATGTTTGACAGCGCGGCGGCTATAGCACGGCAGACCCTGCGCCGCCTGAGTGAGGCGGGCATTACCGCCGATGCGGACAGGCGTGGGCAGGTCAGCTGTCTTTCAAGCGGCGAAGACGGCGGCCGCAGGATAGAGGAGATATGGCGGCGGATAGCGCCGAACGCGACCGAGCGCGCCTGAGCACGGGTGACGGCATTTGACGGTCATTTGCAAGACCCAAAAAACAAAACGATAAAAAATGATATGGGACGAAATAAAAAATGGAGCTTTACGACACACAGATAAGCGGAGCCGTGCTTGATGCGCTGGCCGCCGAGGCGGAGCGCGAGCTTGCCCCGATCTTTGCAGATATAGACAGGATATCCTACACCCGCACGGCAGACGTGCTTCGCGCATTTGAGGAGCACCGCGTAAGCGATGCCTGCTTTGCGGGAACATCCGGCTACGGCTATGACGACCGCGGCCGCGAGGTGCTTGACCGTGTTTATGCCGCTGTTTTCGGCACAGAGGCGGCACTGGTGCGCATAAACTTTGTAAACGGCACTCACGCCCTCTCAACAGGTCTTTTCGCCCTGCTCCGCCCGGGGGACACACTCTTTTCGGTTGCTGGCAAGCCGTATGACACGCTTGAGGAGGTGATCGGCATCAAGGGCGAGGGCGGCAACGGCTCGCTTGCCGATTTCGGCGTCGGCTACGCCCAGCACGAGCTTGACCCGAACGGTCGCCTTGATATTGACGGAATAATTCAAAGGATCACGGCAGACAGATCGATAAAGGTAGTGTTCGTTCAGCGCTCAAAGGGCTACCTCAACCGCCGCACCTTGATGCCGGAGGAGATAGGCGAGCTTTACGATGCGATAAAGGCCGTACGCCCGGAGGTGTATCTTGTAGTTGACAACTGCTACGGTGAGTTCACCTGCGAGTGTGAGCCACGCGCCGACATGCTTATAGGCTCGCTGATAAAGAACCCCGGCGGCGGCATGGCAGAGACCGGCGGATATATTGCTGGTACGGCTCGCGCTGTTGAGCTTGCCTCCTACCGCCTGACCACCGTTGGAACCGGCGGCGAGGTCGGATGCACCATGGGACAGAACAAAAACCTGTTTCGCGGCTTCTTTTACGCGCCGCATACCGTTGCCGCGGCACTGAAGACGATGCATCTGGCCGCGTATATTTTTGAGCGGCTCGGATACGAGACCGCCCCCGCTTGGAACGAGCGCCGCTCGGATATAATACAATCGATAATCACCCACTCGCCGGATGCACTTTGCGCGTTCTGCCGCGGGATACAATCCGGCTCGCCGATAGACGCATTTGTTGAGCCTGTACCGTGGGCAATGCCCGGCTACTCGGATGAGGTCATCATGGCTGCGGGCGCATTCGTACAGGGCTCATCGATAGAGCTTTCCTGTGATGGCCCTCTGCGCGAGCCGTACACCGTATATCTTCAGGGCGGGCTTACCTACGAGAGCGGCCGCTACGGTATACTTCGCGCCGCGCGCGCCGTGGGATATTGCAAAAAGTAAGATCAATGATCAATCAAAATAATAAACGGAGCATCGATATCAAATGAAAACAAAAATGCATAACCAAAAGAAAACTCTGGTCCTGATCGCCGCCCTCCTGCTTGCGGCCATGATCCTTCCCTCCTGCTCGGCAAGCCCCGTTGAGATCCCCGACGGCATGAAGATAATATCCTCCGACGAGGAAGCGTTCTATCTTTTTGCGCCGATGAGCTGGGTAACGAATTCATCAATGGGCATGGCATCGGCCTACTATTCCGACAAGGACCGTTCAAACATAAGCATGACCTGCATGGCACCCACAGATGCCGTAGCATCCCTTGACGGCTACGTGGCCTACTGCCAGGCGGAGCTTGCGGCTTATATGCCCGGCTTTGAAGTGGTGGGCGAGACAGAGGATGCCGTGCTTGGCGGCAGAAACGGCAGATCCTTTATGTATCGTGCATCGATAAACGATATAGATTACAAATACCGCCAAGTGGTAGTAACATACCAAAGCATGTTTTACATCTTTACCTACACCTCCACCCTTGAGGGCTACGAGCTGCACGAGGGCGAGGTGGAAACGATGATCTCAAAGGTATTGTTTAAATAATACTTACACAGCACACAAAATGGAGAATATTATCTACCTTGACAACAGTGCCACCACAAAGCCGAGCGAGCGAGTAATAGCGGCAATGCTCAGCGCGGCAGAATGCTACGGCAACCCATCCTCCGTACACCGCGCAGGGCTTGAGAGCGCAGCGATCCTTCGCGATTCCCGCTCCGCGGTTGGGGATGCCTTGGGGCTTCGCCGCTCGCTGGGGCACAGCATAATATTTACCGCATCAGGCTCCGAGGCCAACAACCTCGCCCTGCGCGGCACGGCTCTGGCCAAAAAGCGCCGAGTATCAAACAGGATCATCATAACCGATTCGGAGCATCCCTCTGTATCCGAGACCGCCGCTTATCTTGCCGGCGAGGGCTTTGAGATAGTTTGCATACCCACTCACGGCGGTAAGCTTGACATGGCAGTGCTTGAGCGCGAGCTTGACCGCGGCGCTTTGATGATATCGCTGATGCTCGTCAACAATGAGACCGGCGCACTTTACGATGTTGAGGATGCCTTTCGCATGGCACGCCAAAAGTGCCCGGAGGTAGTGACCCACTGCGATGCAGTGCAGGGCTTTATGCACGTTCCGTTTACTCCGCAGGGACTGGATGCCGACCTTGTAAGCGTCAGCGCACACAAGATACACGGTCCCAAGGGTATTGGCGCGCTTTGCGTTGCGCCGTCTGTGATAAAGGCGCGACGACTCATTCCGGTAATATACGGCGGCGGTCAGGAGACGGGCTACCGTTCGGGAACAGAAAACCTCATGGGCATAGCCGGCTTTGCCGAGGCCTGCCGCGAGGGTTGTGAGCATCGCACAGATAATGTAAAAACAACAGTCGAGCTGTATCGTTACGCCACCGAGCTGCTGCCGACCTGCGGCGTTCGCCTAAATCTCCCCGCACACGCGGCGGGGCATATCATCAGCCTCACTCTGCCGGGCATCAGGAGCGAAACGATGCTGCATTTTCTCTCCGAGCGCGGGATATGCGTCTCCGCCGGCTCTGCATGCTCCGCTCACTCGCACGGCCCCAGCAAAACACTGTTGGCCTTTGGGCTCACCCCCGCCGATGCCGATCACACTCTGCGGGTAAGCCTTAGCGCACAAAACACACGGGAGGAGATAGACTCCCTTGCCGCGGCTCTGAAGGATGGGATCGCAAGACTGGTCAGGGCACGTCGATAACACTGCCTCTCCTCAATAAAACGCAAAAAGCTTTCGCGCTGCAGCGCGAAAGCTTTTTGCGTTTTATTATTTTGGTCTGGCTGCGGACACAGATCAGATATCCGCATCCTTCATATATTTTTCGCCGTTTTCGGTTATAAATTGCTTACGCGCGGGCAGATCGTCCCCAAGCAGGGTATCAAACATCCGCTCGGTGGCCGCGGCATCTGTGGGCGTTACGGCTACAAGGCGGCGTGTGGCGGGGTTCATGGTGGTCTCCCACATCATGTCCGCGGCGTTCTCACCAAGGCCCTTTGAACGCTGGAGGGTATATTTTTGATCCCCAAGCTTTTTTAATATTGCAGCCTTTTCAAATTCATCGTAGGCAAACAGAGTTTTATCCTTTGTTGTTATCTCAAACAGCGGCGTTTCGGCAATAAACACCTTGCCCTCCTTGAGCAGTGTGGGCAACAAACGATAGAAAAATGTAAGGAGCAGTGTTCTTATCTGAAAGCCGTCCTCATCGGCATCGGTGCAGATGATTATCTTTGACCAGCGCAACGCCGAAAGATCAAAAGCGGACACCTCACTCTTGCCTTTGCCCTTGGTCTTCACCTCCGCGCCGCAGCCTATGACCTTAAGCAGGTCAACTATGATATCGCTTTTAAATATCTTATCATAGGTCGCCTTAAGGCAGTTGAGCGTTTTGCCTCGCACAGGTATCAATGCCTGATATTCCGGCGCACGGGAGAGCTTGCAAACAGTCAGCGCCGAGTCACCCTCCACTATAAACAGCTCACGCACGGCGGGATCTTTTGAACGGCAGTTGACGAATTTTTCCACCCTGTTGGCAACATCCAGCGAACCCGTAAGCTTCTTTTTAATATCAAGACGCGTGCGCTCCGCGTTCTCGCGGGAGCGTTTGTTTACAAGCACCTGCGCGGCTATCTTTTCCGCCTCGGTGGGGTTCTCGGTAAAGTATATCTCAAGATTTTGCTTTATATAATCGCAAAGAGCCTCATATATAAACGCATTCGTTATCGCCTTTTTGGTCTGGTTCTCGTAGGAAACAAGGGTGGAATTACTGCTGATGACCAGCACCAAGCAATCGGCGACATCGGCAAAGGTGATCTTTGACTCGTTTTTATTGTACTTTCCTGCGGATCTTAAATATTTATCTATCGCATACACAAAGGCAATGCGCACGGCGCGGTCGGGAGAGCCGCCATGCTCCAAAAAGCTTGCGTTGTGATAGTATTCGATCATCGTGACGGTCTGCGATACGCAAAAGGCGATGTCTGCCTTAAATTTATAGACAGGCTTATCCTCGCGATCCCGTCCCTGCGTTTCAAGATGCCAAAACACAGGCTGTGTCATGGCGGCATCCCCCGTCACCTCGGCGATATAGTCGCGTATACCGTGCTCATTGTAGAACTCCTGCTCGCTGAACCCGCCGTCCTCCTCAAAGAGAAATATAAACTTAACGCCGGCGTTTACCACCGCCTGACGGCGCAAAACGTCAACAAAGAACTCCTTTGGTATCTTAATATCGGTAAAAACATCGATATCCGGCAGCCAGCGGATGACAGTACCGGTCCGCCGCTCGGCGCGTGAAAGCTCACGCACTCCAAGCTCGCCAACCGGAGAGCCGAGCCTAAAGCTCATAAACCTTACATATTTGCCGT
Organism: uncultured Ruminococcus sp.; assembly: GCA_964522215.1. Lineage (GTDB taxonomy): Bacteria > Bacillota > Clostridia > Oscillospirales > CAG-272 > CAG-390. The sequence goes on from CAZFVR010000022.1 coordinate 22,827, forward strand.
CAAAAGAATCGACCTCCATATATTTTGAGGCGCACTGCGTGGCAAACGCGCCGAGACCGTTAAGTCCCAGTGAATATTCATAGGATGCCGAATCGGCATTGTTGTTCATCTTTCCGCCGGCATACGGCTCGCAAAAAATAAGATCCCAGTTGTATCTGCCCTCTTTTTCGTTATAATCCATCGGGATGCCGCGGCCGTGGTCATCTATCTCGATCGAATGATCCTCAAACACAGTGACCTTTATCTCACTGCCGTACCCCTCTCTTGCCTCGTCCACAGAGTTGGAAAGTATCTCAAAAAAGGCATGCTCACAGCCGTCCAGACCGTCCGAGCCGAAGATAACGCTGGGGCGCATTCTGACTCTGTCTGCGCCCTTTAGCATTACTATGCTTTGATCATTATATTTTTCGGTCTTTTTCGCTGTCGTCTTTTTTTCCTTTTCCGCCATATCGGTAGATCGTCCTTCCTAAAACATAAAACAAACTAAATTCAACCATTTTATATCATGCCACGGTTATTATATCACAATTCCGCTCCCGAGTCAAGTTCCCGCCTTGACATGCTCCCCACCGTGCTGTATAATTATAATTAAGGCATGAACAAACACCACCTTCAACGCAAGGTGGATAATACGATATGATTCGTTCGGAGGCGATAATGGGAGATCGTGAATGGGAGCGAGAGCGATACCGCCAAAAGCTTATAGGCAGGCAAAAGCGCGCACCGCGAGAGGACAGGGCAAAACCCAAAAAGCAACAGCCCAAGATCAACACCCCCAAAATAATACTAAAGTGCGCGGCAGCCTGCTTACCGTTTTTGATCCTTGCGGCCATTGCGGCGGCACTGCTGTGGGGCGGCAAGCAAAAGATCACGGACGGCGAGGCGCATTTTTACTTTTTTGATGTGGGGCAGGCTGATGCCGCCGTGGTGATGACGCGAGACAGCTGTATTCTTATTGATGCCGGCTCAAACATATCCGCCGTACACCTTACCGAAAAGCTACGTACCGCGGGAGTTGAGCGAATAGACCTTGCAATATTTTCGCACGCGCATGAGGATCATATCGGCGGCGGGGACAGTGTGATAGAGGAGTTTGAGGTGGATAGGATACTTATGCCGCAGAGCGATGCCTACTCCGCAACGCTTGATAGGCTCAACGCTGCCGCCGAGCGGCGAGGCGTGACGATCGACTATACCGATACCGTCAGCTCACTGACCGTCGGTGAGCTGACGGTCGAGATCCTGCCTACGCTGCCTAACTCAGAGGACGAAAACGAAGCCTCCGCCATCATAAAGATCCGCTATGGGGATACCGTGGCGATATACACGGGAGATGCGGGAGCGGAAAGCGAGCGGCATCTGCTCTCCGCGCTCGGTCAGGAGGCACTTGATTGCGACATTTTAAAGGTAGGCCATCACGGCTCTGATACATCAAGCTGCAGTGAGTGGACAGACGCCCTCTCGCCTGCCTTTGCGGTGATATCCTGCCAAAGGGGCAACGAATACGGCCACCCGAGCTACAATGTTTTGCGGCGCTTGCAGAATGTCGGCGCCACCGTCTGCCGCACAGACAGCGACGGCAGTATATTGCTCATAAGCGATGGCAACGGGATACGTTGGGCAAAAGCGGAGGAGAATAAATAAAGATAGTAAAGATAGTAAAGATAGTAAAGAGCAACGTCCCTCGGGGGTCACCGGACCCACGAGGGACGTTGCTCTCTACATTATTTTTAGTATATCGTATGCCGCTTACTTATCGACCGCGCCGGTCGTGGCATCACCGGCGGCATCCTTATCCTTTTTGGCCATGATGCGGACAAGGATATCGTCATCCGGGCTGTACGCGGTCTCGGCTACCCGATCCAGCAGCTCACGCTCGCTGATGCGCTCGGTGGCAGTGCGCCCGCCATCCGCCGCTCCCACGGCGGGGATCGGCTGCTGTGCCGCACGGCGGCGCAGGATGAACAGCGCGCAGGTAGCTATCAACAGCACGACAGCAGCAAGGGAGAAATATAGCAGGCTGTGCCTCCCCGCATCCGCGACCGTGTCGGAGATTTGCATTATTTCAGCTCCGCCAAGCTGATCGACAACCTTCATCGTGCCCTCCGCTGCATTGATGTAGATATATCCTTCCTCAATTACGCCTGCTTGAGCGAAGCTTTTTTTGTCAGCCAAGCGCACCTCGGTACAGCCGTTATTATATTTTGCGGTGTAGTATTGCATAAGCTTATCTGCAAGATCGGCATCATAAGGCTTGCCGGAGGCATCCAGGCAGCGCACAATTTTTATCACCGCGCGGTTGGCATGCACATCTATTGAAGCCGCTACCGAGACGAGCAGCTGATCATAGGTATATGCGCCGTCAGGACCATCCACCAAGACCGCCTTTTTGTATGCGGCATCGCCGCGCGACTCGATATCTCCTACCACCTCACGGCACGCCCCCTCAAGCTCGCTGTAGGAATATTTCATATCCACCGCGTCCCCCGTCCGGGTGACGGCGCTGCACTCAAAGCTTACTTTTATATCGGCGTATTCGGTATACATTGCACGCAGCAGGGCGATGGCGGCGTCAGAATCGTCCAGCACCAGCACGGTGTACTCATTGGCCGTGTGGGTGACCATAACCTCACCGCCGATCACCTCGATCCTATCCTGCGTAACGCCTGCAACATTTGCGGGATAGCCACCGTCCATCCACCGCTTCCAAAGCGCGGGAAAGCTATCCGCGCGAGAGGATACACCCTTATTGCCGCTCACCTTTTGCGTATCCTCCGAGAGGAGCGGCGGCTGCGCGGGGGAGGTCACCTCATAGATAACGATCTCCTTGCCGGATATCGATGACATCTCCGACACGTCATAATACCCCGCCGCGGCAGATAACTGCCAAACCGCTGTCATTGTACAAGTCACGCACACCAAAAGAGCAACACACAGCAGCCTTTTGACCGTATTTTTTCTTTTTTCATTAGTTAATATCTTCATTTTGACCTCAACCTCTGATCCTTGTGATATTTTTGATCTTTGCCGCCGCACACGCGGCCTTTATTCCGGCCTTTATTTCAACAACTCCCGCAGGCGTGTCACCGCGCGGCGATATCTGAAATACACCGTTGCCGTGGGCACACCAACCGACTCTGCGATCTCCCTAAAGCCGCAATCCGCCACGGCGCGCAAGGTAACTATCTCGCGGTCAAGCGGCTCGATGCGTGCAAGCGCCGCCAAAATATCCAGCCTTGCATCGGCATCATCAGACTCTCCCGCGCCGTGTGCGCTCACCGACTCGTCAAGCTCCACCGTCTCGCGAACGCGGCGCGAGCGAAGCAGGTTCAGTGATGCATTGTGAGTCACGCGAAAGATCTAAGCGCGCGGATCTCTGACATCCTCCCCCGGCGGGTCGCAAAAAAGCGTAGCAAACACCTCCTGAGTAACATCCTCGGCCGCATAGTTGTCCCCGAGAATACGCAGAGCCACCGTGTAGACCGGGGTCTTAAGACCCTGCCAAAGCTGTTCGCAGGCCTGCTCGTCACCGTTGCGCACCGATGGCAGCAAGCTTTTTATCTCAGTGTTTGTCATGGGATAATTACCTCGCTTTCATATACTATGACACCCGAGCCACGCGGTTTTTTTAACCAAAATGAAAAAAATATATTTTTTAGGGATCGAGCCGCTGCGCGGCTCGATCCCTATCATTTTTTGTTCTCTTTGTTCTCTTTCCCACGATGGGGGAGATATGCTCTTACCGCAGTGCCGCCTCCGTCTCGTCCGGCAAAAGTGAGATCTGTATCCCCCCACGCCTTGCCTCCTCGTTTTCGGATATCAGCACAGCGCACCCCGCTGTTGGCAGATCAAGATCGAGAGCTGTGTATATCTCGCCGCTGACACGCGCATACCTGAATTCGCAAGCGCGATACTTACCCAGGAGCGGGTCATATCTGCGCGGCGCGTGCGCCCCGCGGAGGTAAACGGTGGTCTTTGCATCGGCATCGGTGGTGTTGGTGAAAAAGAAGATATCCTCCTCCCCGCGCCGTGCGTGACGGTGGCTGTATATTCCGCCATCCGGCAGATGCTGCTTAAGCCCCAAGCGAACGAACTCGGTATAGGGATTATTAAGCGCACCGGTGGACTCGTAACGCGGAAAATCCGGCAGATAGATATCAAAATCAATGCCTATCGCCGCAAGCGCACCCGCAATGTCTCGGCTCTGCACCATGGCAGTACCATCCGCGGCGGTAAGCGAAAAGTACAAAAAGTACGCCTCGCCGCCGTTTTCGTTTTTGTTATAGCAATAATCGGTAATATAGGCAGGGTCGCTTGCCCGCGCACCGAAAATGTGGTCAACTATCTCGCACATCTCGCGGTCGCCGTCCTCCTGCCCCGGCGTAAATTCAAAGGCACGGCGCGGCAGAGCGCCTGTGGCGATTATCTTACCGCCCGCATCGTAATAATCACGCAAGACGCGCATTGATGCCAATGAGCAGATATCTGCGGCAGGCAGAATGACGGCGCGGAACGCCTCATCCTCCTTTTGCCCCGGCATGCGAAGATGTCCGCGCCCCACCTCTGCGCCGCCCGCAACGGCATCCGGATGCAGGAGCATCACATCATGCCCGGTAGTGAGGCATATCATGTCGATGACCGTCATATAATCGGCGTTGTTAGGGGTATCGGGGTATTCATAGCCATCTATCTCGGCATCATAAAAATTGACCGCCGAGTGGAGCGAGTAGATAGGATATATCACGGCGATATCCGCTATCTGCCGCGCTCCGCGCAATACACGGCGCATGCGCCGTCCAAAGGCACAAAGCATATCCATGGGCTCCTCATTGTTTTCGGTGGGAAGCGGCAGGTGCATGGCCGCAAGGTTGGCGCCGCGTGCAAAGGCATGCTCGGCATCGCGCAGATAGATCCCCCGCCGCAGACCGCGGTAATCGCGGAACAATTCGCACCCAACATCAAGGTGACCTATGCCAAACGCCGCACCCGCGGCGACCTTGACGGAGTTCATACCGTAAAGATACGCCCGTTCAAATACTCCGCAGGGGGATACCGTGTTATCCAGCATTGCATCCCCGGTTATAGGCGAGCACTGCGAGAGCTTTGGCTCGGAGATATTGCCGAACAGGGTCAGCCCCATCTCCTCCGCGAACTCATCAACGGCACGCAAAAAACCGCCACGCAACATATGCGCACGGCAATCAAAGAACAGCGCCTTGAGGTGCGCGTGGTCGTTGCCTATCGAGTCAAACAGCGCAGGGTAGTAGGGCGCGGGATCAAAGCCGTATTTTTCCTCAAAGACAGAATTGAACGCGGGGTCCCAATCGCGGCGGTTGCGAGAGCCGTAGCAAAGGTGGCGGTAGCAGAGAACGGTCAATACCCGCCCAACATAGGGGCGTAGTATATCATCAAACAGCGCCCAAACGGTGCGCACAAAGCGCGCCGAGGCCTCATACGAGAGCAGGTTCACCCGCCGCCCCTCGGTGTCCACAATACAGGTGTACTCTGTCACCGTCCAGTTGCCGTAGGGCGCCCGCCAGTGGAGGACATCCTCATCCGTCAGCTTGCGCAGATCCAGCGTCTCGCCGCTTGCTTCATGCAGAGCAGTCAGAGCCATCCTGTCGCCGTCATGCAGGGTCAGGTGCAACTCATCGCGGTCGGAGCAGGGGTAGGAATGATATATAAGAGTCCGCGCGCGGGTGGCATCCTCGTATATGGCATCCTCCGCATCTATCAGCGTGCCCTCCATAAACTTATCAAGTGTGAACGCCACCTTGATGCCCGCACGCTCGGCAATAGGCAGCAGTGCGCGGTAAAACTCACGCCGCGCCTCGATCGCCGCGCCGCCCTCCGCATCATCTGAGAGCGTATCGGCGGGCAGATAGGGTATCACACCGCCCGCGCCAAGCGCAACATAGCGGGAGATAACCCCCTCAAGCTCCTCTGTCGGTGTATCAAAATCTATAAAAACAAAGGGACGTTCGCCCGCCGTGCCGTCAAGCGCATCCTCTGCCGGCTCCCAAAGGCCGGAGGTATCCTCTGTGTATCCAAATTGCTCCTGCTGGTTCATAAAGCCATCACGCCTCCATGTATCGTTTGTACTCTGCCGTCGGGACATTCCCCGCACGGCGGTAACAGTCGTATTTATTATACCACGCCGCGAGTGGATTGTAAAGTATAAATAGCTCACGGCAGCAATATTTGCGCGCCGATATTTACAATATTCGCCGAGTTTTTTATAAAAACTCTTGACATAATAAAAAAGATATGATATAATAATTAATCGATGCGGGGACAGGCGTGTCCCCGTCTCCTTGCCGTGCAAAAAATTGCACGGACGTAAAGTCCATAGGGAGGTAATAATATGGAAAAAGAAATCAGAACAAACGCATACGAATGCATGTTTGTTGTGGATCTGAGCGCAGGCGTTGACGCCGCACAGCCCACAGTACAGAAGTTCGTAGATCTCATCAAGAACAATGGTGAGATAGTTGACGTTGCCGAGTGGGGCAAACGTCGCTTTGAGTACCCCATCAACGACATGAATGAGGGCTACTACACAGTCGTGACCTTTAAGGCACCCGCCTCATTCCCCAATGAGCTTGAGAGACTTCTCAACATCGACGAGGCTGTTCTCCGCTCGATGGTAGTGAAGATCGACGAGGCAGTTGCCGAGAGAGTGGCACGTCGCGCCGCTGACAGAGCTGCAGCCGCAGCTGAAGCCGCAGCAGCCGCCGAGGCAGCACCCGAAGCCGAGGAGGCCGCTCCCGCTGAGGAGAGCGCCAACGAAGAGGCCGCTGAGTGATCCTATCGCAAAAGCGAAAATAAAGGAGAGATGAATCGTGGCAAACCTCAATCTTAACAAAGCTGTTTTGTGCGGAAGACTTACCGGCGACCCCGAGCTTAAAACAACTCAAAACGGTATATCGGTAGTATCTTTCACACTTGCGGTAAATCGCCGCTATCAGTCGCATTCGGCAGACGGCCAGGCGCAGCAACAGGCTGACTTTATCAGTTGTGTCGCATGGAGGCAGACCGCCGAGTTCATATCCCGCTATTTCAGAAAGGGCTCGTCCCTTTGCATAACCGGCTCGATACAGACCAGAAACTGGCTGGATCAGCAGGGTCAAAAGCACTACTCCACCGAGGTCGTGGTCGATGAGGCAATGTTTGTCGATTCACGCAGTGAGAGTCAACAGCGCATGTCGGCAGCTCCCGCCGCGGGCACACAGTATGCCCCGGAGGCCTACGCCACCCCCGGAGCGGCAGACAGCTTTGATGTCATAAAGGGTGACGACGATCTTCCCTTCTGACATCACTTGATTCGGCGCAACATGGGGGTCCCCCCGCGCCGCGATCCGCCACGGCGGACATTAATGAAAGGTATGGTTTAATATAATGGATAAACAGGTTGAAAAGGAGCGCGCCCCTCGCGCTGCCCGTCCCCAGAACACCAACCGCAGAAGAAGAAAAGTTTGCGCCTTCTGCGAGGATAAGATCGATTACATCGATTACAAGGAATCCGGCCGTCTTCGCAAGTACATCAGCAGCGAACGCGGAAAGATCCTTCCCCGTCGTGCCTCCGGCACATGCGCAAAGCATCAGCGTGAGCTGCAAAAGGCTATCAAGCGCGCACGTGAGATGGCTCTTCTGCCCTACATCGACGGCTGATATAAGTAAAAAAATCCGACCGCCCCGCGTAAGCGAGGCGGTCTTTTTTTGTTTTAGATCTCGTAGCTGCGTTTTCTACGATCATACACCGTCGCAAACACAGGCATCAGCGCGGCGAGTGCCGCTGTGCCGCCGGCCACGACCGCGCGTCGAGCATCGTCACCGGTAGCCGGGCTTTTGCCCACCCGCTCGGCATATATCTCAAGCCGGCGGTTGAATTCGGCAAGTCTATCAGCATGCTCCGGATGGGAAAAGGACGAGCTACGAATATTGTAATCTGCCCCAGACCCCTCAAAGCGACCATCATTTATTTGATCGATGAACGAATAATAGTCATACCAAAACTCATCGGAATAGCTGTGTGCTGATAAGACAGTAATTTGAGAAATTACGAAATCGGCAACTGC
>CAZFVR010000023.1:0-27724 GCA_964522215.1 uncultured Ruminococcus sp.
TTTCGTTTTTGTTTTTGTTTTTGTTCTCGTTCTCTTTGTCGCACGTCATGCCAAGATGCTCACGCAGGTAACGACCGGTATATGAGCCGGGGGTGGCGGCGACCTCCTCCGGTGTGCCTGCGGCAACCAGCGTTCCGCCGCCGTCACCGCCCTCCGGACCGAGGTCGATTATATAGTCCGCAGTCTTTATGACCTCCATGTTATGCTCTATTACCAGCACCGTGTTGCCCGCCTCCACAAAGCGACCGAGTACCGTTAAAAGCTTTGCCACATCCTCGGTGTGCAGACCTGTGGTGGGTTCGTCCAGAATATACATCGTTCTGCCCGTGCCGCGGCGGGAAAGCTCGGTGGCCAGCTTTACGCGCTGTGCCTCGCCGCCGGATATGGTGGTGGAGGATTGCCCTATCTTGATATACCCAAGTCCCACATCGCAGAGCGTTTGCAGCTTGCGGCGGATCTTTGGCATGCTGTCAAAAAACACAACGCCCTCCTCGGCGGTCATCTCAAGCACCTCGTAGATGTTTTTGCCCTTGTATCTGACCTCCAGTGTGTCGTGATTGTAACGCTTGCCGTGGCAAACATCGCACGTCACATACACATCCGGCAAAAAGTGCATTTCTATCTTGCGCACGCCGTCACCCTGGCAGGCCTCGCATCTTCCGCCCTTAACGTTAAAGGAGAAACGCCCTGACTTGTAGCCGCGTACATTGGCATCCCGCGTGCTTGCAAACAGCTCACGGATGTCGTTAAACAGCCCGGTGTAGGTTGCGGGGTTGGAGCGCGGTGTGCGGCCTATCGGGCTTTGGTCGATGGAGATCACCTTATCCAGCTGCTCCACGCCCTCAATACCGTCGCAGTTGCCGGTTCGGCGGCGCGCACGGTTAAGCTCGGCGTGCAGAGTGGGACTTATTATGCCGTTGACCAAGGAGGATTTTCCCGAGCCCGAAACACCTGTTACGCATACAAAGCACCCAAGCGGAATGCTGACATCGATATTCTTAAGGTTGTGCTCACGAGCGCCGCGAATCATCAGCTGCCCGCCGTTACCGCGTCGGCGTTCGGTGGGAACGGGTATCACCCGCCTGCCGGAAAGATATGCGCCGGTGATGGATGCCTCGTTGGCCGCCACCTCGGCAGGTGTACCTGCGGCAACTACATTACCGCCGTGAACTCCCGCGCCGGGGCCTATATCAACTATATAATCCGATTTGCGCATCATGTCCTCGTCATGCTCGACCACGATCACCGTGTTGCCGAGATCACGCAGCTGCTTTAGCGTGGCTATCAGCAGGTCGTTGTCGCGCTGGTGCAGACCTATACTCGGCTCATCCAGCACGTAAAGCACGCCAACAAGGGATGAGCCTATCTGTGTTGCCAGCCGTATGCGCTGTGCCTCGCCGCCTGAGAGCGTGCCCGCGCGGCGGGAGAGGGTAAGATAGCCCAGTCCCACGCTTTGCAAAAAACGCAGGCGGGAGCGAACTTCCTTTATTACCTCTTTTACGATCACGCGCTCGGTCTCGGTAAGCTCAAGCGCGGTGCTTTGAACATATTCAAGTGCGCGAGCTACCGAAAGGTCGCAAAATTCGTCTATTGCCAGTCCGCCTACCGTTACCGCAAGCGACATGGGGTTAAGCCTGCGTCCGTGGCAGGCAGAGCAGGGGATCTCCTCAATAAACTGCTCGTAGTACTCGGCGCTCATGCCGTACTCCATGCGTTGCTCTATCATGGGAATGATGCCGTCAAATGTCGCACTCTTGCGGTGAGCCTCATGCGCAAAGTAGCGCGTAACGTCATATTTTTCCGTTCCCGAGCCGTAAAGGAGTATGTTCATCTGCTCCTCGCTCAACTGATCAAGCGGGGTTTCAAGCGTAAAGCCGTGCCGCTCTGCCATTGCGGCAAAAAGCGGACCGTTCCAGCTCTCCTCCTCAAGTGTTTTAAAGCCGTTGACCGCAATTGCGCCCTCGGAAAGGGAAAGTGAGCGATCGGGTATTACCCTGTCCACCGAAATGCGGCGGGTAACGCCAAGTCCCGCGCACTCGGGGCAGGCACCCGCGGGATTGTTAAAGGAGAACATGCGCGGCTCGAGCTCGCCAAAGGATATGCCGTGCTCATCGCAGGCGTAGGTCTGAGAAAATTCCAGCTCGCGCGTCTCTTCGCCCTCCTCTCGCGGGACGGTGGCTATAAGCAGGCGCTTTTCTGCCAGCGCCAGTGCCGTCTCCACCGAGTCGGCAAGGCGGGAGCGTATATCCCCGCGCATCACCAAGCGGTCAACGACCACCTCAATGCTGTGGCGCAGGTTCTTATCAAGCGTTATCTCCTCGTCAAGATCGTACATACTGCCGTCTATCCGCACGCGCGAATAGCCTGACCGTCTGGCATCCGCCAATACCTTTTCATGACGTCCCTTTTTTGCGCGGACGACCGGGGCCAGCACCAAAAAACGCTCCCCCTCCGGTAGGGTCAGGATCTTATCTATTATCTGATCCACCGTCTGTCGCGATATCACCTTGCCGCAAACAGGGCAGTGTGTCACACCTATGCGTGCGTAGAGCAGGCGGAGGTAGTCGTATATCTCGGTCACCGTGCCAACGGTCGAGCGTGGGTTTTTGGAGGTGGTCTTTTGGTCTATCGAAATGGCGGGGGAGAGCCCCTCGATCGAGTCGATATCCGGTTTATCGAGCTGACCTAAAAACTGGCGCGCGTAGGAGGAGAGGGACTCCACAAAGCGGCGGTGACCCTCGGCATATATCGTGTCAAAGGCAAGGGAGGATTTGCCGGAGCCTGAAAGCCCGGTAAACACCACAAGCTTATCACGCGGGATGGTAAGATCTACGTTTTTTAGGTTGTGGACGCGTGCGCCCTTTATCTTTATATATTCAGGCATTTTTGCTGACCTTTCTTTTTAGGCTTTGGATATTGGCTGCGGTGAGGCGGGGGTGATCACTTTGTTTCGCGTATCTCGCGTATGCGGTCGCGCAGGAATGCGGCAAGCTCAAAGTCAAGGCTTCGCGCAGCCTCGCGCATCTGTTTTGTCATGCGCTCGATGGTGGCCTCGCGCTCGCTCTTGGTCATTCTCTTTGCATCGGCGCGACTGCGACGTGCCGCACTTGCGGCATTGGCACCGTCATCCTTTGCGGCAATGTCAATTACATCGCGTATGCCCTTTATAACGGTGTGCGGGGTAATGCCGTGCTCGGTGTTGTATCGGCTTTGTATCTCGCGGCGGCGGCGAGTTTCGGATATCGCACGCTCCATCGAGCCTGTGATCTTGTCCGCGTACATTATGACCCTGCCGTGCTCGTTTCGCGCGGCGCGGCCTATCGTTTGTATCAGTGAGCGTTCGGCACGCAAAAAGCCCTCTTTGTCGGCATCCAGAATGCAAACAAGGGATACCTCCGGCAAATCAAGCCCCTCGCGCAAAAGGTTTATTCCAACCAAAACATCAAAAACACCAAGGCGGAGGTCGCGTATCAGCTCCATTCGCTCTATCGTTTCAACATTGTGATGGATGTATCTTGCTTTTATGCCGTTGTCGGTAAGATAGCCTGTAAGATCCTCCGCCATCTTGCGGGTGAGGGTGGTAACAAGTACGCGCTCGCCGCGTGCGGTGCAGGTGCGTATCTCGCCCAGCATATCGTCGACCTGCCCCTCTATCGGGCGAACGTCCACCTCCGGATCAAGCAGACCGGTGGGCCTTATCAGCTGTTCCGCCACAGCGCTCGAGTGTTCCTCCTCGTAGTCACCCGGCGTTGCGCTTACAAAAATGACCTGACCGAGCTTTTCTTCAAACTCCCCAAAGTAGAGCGGGCGGTTGTCATATGCAGAGGGTAGGCGAAAGCCGTAGTCAACAAGATTGCGCTTTCTTGCGGTATCGCCGCCGCTCATTCCGCGCACCTGAGGCACGGTAACGTGCGATTCATCAATAAACATTATATAGTCGCGCGGCAGGTAGTCAAGCAGGGTGTAGGGGGTAGAGCCCGGCTCGCGACCGGAGAGCACGCGCGAGTAGTTCTCAACTCCCGAGCAAAAGCCCACCTCGCGCAGCATCTCAAGGTCGTATTTTGTGCGCTCGGTGATGCGCTGTGCCTCTATCAGCTTGCCTGCGGCCGTGAATTCGGCGGCGCGCTCGCGCATTTCCTGCTCTATCTCGCCAAGTGCCGCCTCGCGTTTGTCATCGGATACGGCATAATGTGTGGCGGGGTATACGGCGGCGTAGGATAGGCGGCGCAAAATCTCGCCGGTTACTATATTTATCTCGCTCACGCGGTCTATCTCGTCCCCGAAAAACTCGATCCTCAGTGCTTTGTCGCCTGACGATGCGGGAATTATCTCCACCGTGTCGCCGCGCACTCTAAAGCTGTCGCGCACAAGATTCATATCATTGCGGGTGTAGCTTACGGCGGTAAGGCGGCGCAAAAGCTCCTCGCGGCTCATCGGCATGCCCGGACGAAGTGCTATGACAAGACTTGAATATTCGCCCGGGTCACCAAGTGAATAGATGCAGGAGACACTGGCCACTATTATAACGTCCCGTCTCTCAAAAAGCGCGGAGGTCGCGCTGTGGCGCAGGCGGTCTATCTCATCGTTGACCAAAGCATCCTTTTCAATATACATGTCCTTGCCGGGAATGTACGCCTCCGGCTGATAGTAGTCGTAGTAGGAGACGAAATATTCCACCGCGCTGTCAGGAAAAAACTCGCGCATCTCGGAGCACACCTGTGCGGCAAGGGTCTTGTTTGGCTCAAGTATCAGCGTGGGGCGCTGGCAGCGCTCTATGATATTGGCCATGGTAAAGGTCTTACCTGAGCCCGTGACACCAAGCAGGGTCTGCATCCGCTCGCCGCCGAGTATCCCCGCAGTTAGTGCGGAAATTGCCGACGGCTGGTCGCCGGTGGGGGTGTATTCGCTTTTGAGTTTAAATCTGCCCATGGTCACCTCCGCGTGAACAATATTTCCCAAATCGGAATTTAATGCAGTTTATTATAGCATATATATAAGCCTGTGTCAAGAGTTCGTTTTCAAAATCGGAAATCACCGCGCTGCGATACTCCTGCTTGGACCCGGTTGGGTCAAATCAAACTAAATCAAAGAAAATCAAATAAAATCAAGATCCGCCGCGCAACCTTGCATTGCGTGGCGGATCTGGCCGATGGTGGGTTATTTGTTTTTGTATTCCTTAAGTGCCTCGGCCAGCTGATCCGGGCAGGAGGTGGGCTTAAGTCCGCACTTTATACCCTCAAGACGGGATATGGCCTCGTCTATCTTCATACCGCGAACGAGCGCTGCCACACCCTGTGTGTTGCCCGAACATCCGCCTATGAATTTTGCATGCTCGATCGTCTCTGTGGCGGGGTCTATCTGTATCTGTATCTCGCGGGAGCAGGTTCCGCGGGTCTTGTAATTGATGGTATCCATTCTGTCTTTTTACTCCTGTTTTTTATTCGATATTATTTGGGGGAACTCGATCACGGCGTTTAGATCATGCCGAGCATACGATAGCTGTCGGCAAGGAAGCCGCGCAGCTCATCGGCCGAGAGCTTCTTTTGTGCTATCAGAGCAAGATCGTATATATATTTTGCATATTGGTCGGCGGGATCACCCTGTGCTGCCATCAGCTCGCAAAGCCTTGTGTATATCGGAGATGCCTCGTTGAGTGTCAGTGTGTACTCGGTCGGGAAGGCGGGCAGCTCCTCGCCGGGGGCGGCGTAAAGGCGCATCATATCCTCAAAGCGGCGGGATTCCTCGCTCACCGTCAAAAGCGCGGGCACGGTTGCATCCTTAAGCCGCTCGCGGCGCACGGTCAGCTTTTCACTGCCGCTTACACGTCTGAATATCACCGTCAGCGGGTCGTCGTCGGGCAGCGCCGCGCCGGCGGTCTCATCATCCTGTGTGTTCTCGCGCAGGGCATCAAGGCCTGCATCAACGCGAATGAACTTTACATCCTCGCGGTACTGCTCAACAGCCGCCAAAAATTGCGTGTCTATTGCCAGATCGTACACCGCTACATCCACGCCCTCGGCGCGGAACATAGAGATATACTGTGCTTGTAGCGATTCGTCGGATGCATAATAGATCCTGCCCTCGTGGCTCTCCTTGATCTTTTCAAGATGCTCGGCAAAGGTCTGCGGCGCACCCTCGGTAAAGCGAATCAGCAGGGAATCCTTGACTCTGTCAAAGAACTTGCGCTCGCGCAGGCAGGCGTATTCAATAAATATGCGAATGTCGGGATACACTGTCTCATACTTTTTGCGCTCGTTTGCTGCCATGGCAGTCAGCTTGTCCGCTACCTTTTTAACTATATGGGCCGAGACCTTTTTGACATATGCATTATCCTGCAGATAGCTGCGCGATACGTTGAGGGGCAGCTCGGGGCAGTCGATGGCACCGCGAAGCATCAAAAGATATTCGGGTATCACTTCCTTTATATTATCCGCCACGAACACCTGATTGTAGTAAAGCTTTACTTGACCCTCAAGGCTCTGGTACTCGCTGTTGATCTTGGGGAAGAAAAGTATGCCCTTAAAGTTCAGTGGGTAGTCGGCGTTGATGTGTATCCAAAACAGGGGATCGTTTGCATCTATAAAGAGCTTGTGGTAGAACTCTATATATTCCTCCGGCTTTATATCCGAGGCCTTGCGGCACCAAAGCGGGGTGGTGTCATTTAACGGCTTCGGGGCGTGATCGCATTCGCATTCGTGATCATCATGCTCGTGCTCATGATCGCATTCGCACTCGTCTCCGTGTTCCTCCTCCTGCCCGTCATGGAAGTATATCTCCACCGGCATAAAGGAGCAGTAGCGGTCAAGGATGGTGCGCAGCTTTGATGCGTTCAAATACTCGGCCTCATCCTCCGAGATGTGCATTATCACCTCTGTGCCGCGCTCCTCGCGCTCACCCTCGGAGATCTCGTACTCTCCCGCCTCGTTGCACACCCAGTGGACGGCGGGAGCGCCGGTGTAGGAGCGTGTGTTCACCTCAACGGTGTCGCTGACCATAAAGGAAGAGTAAAATCCAAGGCCGAAATGACCGATGATGCCGTTTGAATCATCGCCGTTTTCATACTTTGCCACAAAGTCAAGCGCACCGGAGAGGGCTATCGAGCAGATGTAACGCTCCAGCTCCTCACGTGTCATGCCGATGCCGTTGTCGGTGACGGTTATCGTCTTTGCGGCGGAGTCAAGTGTTACGTCTATTCGCCAAGCCTCATCTCCCAGCTCTGCCTGACCCAGCGAGCCGAGGCGACGCAGCTTTGTTACCGCATCCGAGGCGTTTGAGACTATCTCGCGGATAAAGATATCCTTGTCCGAGTATAACCATTTTTTAATAATAGGAAAAATATGCTGTGTTTCGACCGAAATACCGCCGATCGTTTTTTCTTTTTCTTCAGACATTAAAAACATCCCTTTCCGATGTATCATTTATGTATCGCTACATTATTTATTAAGGCGTTCCGCGGCGGTGGCCGCGATCGTCAACATATTTATTATACAGCGGATTTGTGAATATAAAAACACTCTCGTGTTATCATTTTGTTTAAGAGGTCGATTTTGACGAGTTTTTTTATCACAAAAAAGTGCCAAGTGCCAAAATTCATAATATGTTAACAAAAAAGCAACCGAAAAAGCACGAATGTCGCCGCCAATCGTGGTATATTATAAGCAACGGTTAGCACTGAGATGTGTTGAGTGCTAAAATGAGCGGAGGTGATCATAAGATGTACGGCGATGAGCTTACGGGTCGCAAAAAAGCGATACTAAAGGCTGTTGTTGAGTCGTATATTGAAAACGGGGACCCGGTTGGGTCAAAATCGCTTCAGCTCCTGCCGGGGATGAAATGCTCCTCTGCGACCATACGTAACGAAATGGCCGAGCTTGAGAGCATGGGCTATCTTGAACAGCCGCACACATCCTCCGGGCGTGTGCCGTCACAGCTTGGTTACCGTTTTTATGTTGATCAGCTTATCGAGCGCTATGCAATGACCACCGGTGAGGTGGCAAGAGTGGCGCAGGAGCTTAAAAGCAAGACCAGCGAGGTGGATCAGATATTGCTTACCGCCTCACGCTTGGCCTCGGCGCTTACAAACTACACCGGCATCGCCGCAAAGCCGAAATGCGCGGCGGTGACCATCAGCCGTTTTGAAACGGCGTACATCGATGCTTGCAGCTTTGTGCTTATAATGATAAGCTCCACCGGGTCTGTGACATCAAAGCATATAAGGCTCACCACCCCGGTCCTGCCGGCAACGATAGCTCGGCTTTCCGCGGCGCTCAACGAAAATGTTGCGGGGCTTGCGGCGGCGGAGATAAACCTGCCTGTTATGATGCGGCTTGAGAAACAGATGGGCGCGGATTCCGCCCTCGTCAGTCCGATAGTCAAAACGATATACGAGACGATGACAGAGCTTGACGGCGGCGAGCTTCGCCTCTCCGGTATCAATCACCTTTTGCAATACCCGGATTATTCGGATCCCGATGAGCTTGGTGACCTGCTGGGTACGCTTGAGCAAAAGGAGGAGATACTTGAGCTGGTATCAAAGCAGGATGCCGAGGATATCTCGGTCGTTATAGGCTCAGAATCTCCGGTCAGAGTCATGAACAACTCCTCCCTGGTCTTTAAGCCGATAAAGCGCGGCGACAAAACGATAGGCGTTATAGGAGTATTGGGACCGCTGCGAATGGACTATGCGCGTGTGCTTGAAACGATAGAGATGCTTTGCGGCATGATCGGCGAGATGATAGATCCGCCCTCCCCGCAAGCTCACGCACTGCCGGGAGAAGCGGCAGGGGCCGCGGGAACTGCAGGGGCGGCAAGCAACGGTGAGGCGGGAGCCGCGCCGAAGAAGCCCCGGCCGGCGACCACGGAGATGCATAGAGCAGTCGGATCTGATAATGGAACACAGGACACCGAGTAAGGATAATAAATTAAGAGGTAGCTTTAAAAATGGCAGATAAAGAGAATATAAAGACGGAAAACGAGCAGGAGCGCGCCAAAGCCTCCGCCGAAAACGCGAACGCCGAGGCTGCGGCGGTCAACAACGGTGCGGGGGAGAGCGAAGAGAGGCTCTCACATTCCGAAAAGAAAAAGGTAAAAAAGCTTGAGGCAAGGATAGCGGAGCTTGAGGGATCGCTCAAGAGTGCAGAGGAGGCTCGCGCGGCGGGGGATGATAAATACCTGCGCATGCTGGCCGAGTATGATAACTTCCGCCGTCGCGCAGCAAAGGAGCGAGAGGGCATTTACGCCGATGCTTATTCGGATGCCATCAGCGCATTGCTCCCGGTGCTTGATAATCTTGATCGCGCAGTCGGCTGTACCGATGCACAGGCGCTGGCTGACGGCTTGGCACTGATCCTTAAGAGCTTCTCGGAGGCGCTCTCAAAGCTGGGCGTTGAGGAGATAAAGGCGGCAGGCGAGACCTTTGATCCCAATCTTCATAACGCCGTTATGCATATCGATGACGAAGCGGCGGGGGAGAGCGAGGTAGTTGAGGTCTTCCAAAAGGGCTACAAAAAAGGCGATAAGGTCATACGCCACGCAGTGGTAAAGGTAGCTAACTGACACACAAAGCGCAAAACCCAAAGAACAAAAACAAAAAACAATAGCGCAAGCTGTTCAAATAAATACAAAACACAGCAAACAAATCTCTTATATAATATCGGAGGATAAAATCATGTCAAAGATCATAGGTATAGACCTTGGTACAACAAACTCATGCGTAGCAGTTTTTGAGGGCGGCGAGCCTGTAGTAATACCCAATCCCGAGGGCGCGCGCACAACACCCTCTGTCGTAGCCTTTACAAAGAACGGCGAAAGACTTGTCGGTCAGGTGGCAAAGCGTCAGGCCATAACCAACCCCGACCACACCGTCTCCAGCATCAAGCGCGAGATGGGCTCAAACTATAAGGTAAACATCGACGGCAAGAGCTACACCCCGCAGGAGATATCCGCAATGGTGCTCCGCAAGATGAAAGCCGATGCCGAGGCATATCTCGGCCAGACTGTGGATAAGGCCGTTATCACCGTGCCCGCATACTTTACCGATGCACAGCGTCAGGCAACCAAGGATGCAGGTAAGATCGCAGGACTTGAGGTCATGCGTATAATCAACGAGCCGACCGCTGCCGCACTTGCTTACGGTGTGGATAAGGATAAGGACGGCAAGATAATGGTATTCGACCTTGGCGGCGGTACATTTGATGTATCTCTGCTTGAGATCTCCGACGGCGTGTTTGAGGTCCTTGCGACCGCAGGTAACAACCACCTGGGCGGCGATGACTTTGATAACCGCGTTATAAACTGGATGGCAGATAGCTTTAAGTCTGAGCACGGCATTGACGTGCGCGGCGATAAGATGGTAATGCAGAGACTCAAGGAGGCCGCAGAAAAGGCCAAGATAGAGCTTTCCGGCATGACCAGCACAAATATCAACCTGCCCTTCCTTACCGCAACCGCAAGCGGACCGGTCCACTTTGAGACCACCCTTACCCGCGCAAAATTCAACGAGCTTACAGCCGACCTTGTGGATGCCACCATGGAGCCTACCCGCCGCGTGCTTTCCGATGCGGGACTTAAGCCCTCTGATGTTGATAAGGTGCTCCTCGTCGGCGGTTCTACCAGAATTCCCGCCGTTCAGGAAGCTGTTAAGAAGTTCATGGGCAAGGATCCCTTTAAGGGCATCAACCCCGATGAGTGCGTTGCCATCGGCGCGGCCATTCAGGGCGGCGTTCTCGGCGGCG
The DNA here is from genome assembly GCA_964522215.1 of uncultured Ruminococcus sp. Taxonomy (GTDB): domain Bacteria; phylum Bacillota; class Clostridia; order Oscillospirales; family CAG-272; genus CAG-390. The sequence goes on from CAZFVR010000023.1 coordinate 10,734, forward strand.
ATGTTAAGGATCTGCTCCTGCTTGATGTCACCCCCCTGTCTCTCGGTATCGAGACACTGGGCGGTGTGTTCAACCGTATAATCGACCGCAACACCACCATCCCCGTAAAGAAGAGCCAGGTCTACTCCACCGCGGCAAATAACCAGACCTCGGTAGAGATCCATGTGCTTCAGGGTGAACGTGAGATGGCCTCCGGCAATACCACCCTTGGTAAGTTCACGCTTGACGGTATCCCCGCCGCTCCCCGCGGAGTTCCTCAGATCGAGGTGACCTTCGATATCGATGCAAACGGTATCGTTAACGTTTCCGCAAAGGATCTCGGCACAGGACGCGAGCAGCATATAACCATCACCAGCTCCACCAATATGAGCAAGGAGGATATCGATCGCGCTGTTAAGGATGCAGAGCGTTTTGCCGAGGAGGATAAAAAGCAAAAGGAAACGGTAGAGACCCGCAACCATGCCGAGAACCTCGTCTTCCAGAGCGAAAAATCGCTTGAGGAGATAGGCGATAAGCTCCCCGAGGAGGACAAGAGTGATGTTCGTGCGGCGCTTGAGACACTTAAAAATACTCTCAAGGACGGCACTACCGAGCAGATAAAGAGTGATTCCGAGGCGCTGGAACGTGCATTCGGTAAGCTCTCCGAAAAGCTTTACGCACAGGCCGGCGCTGCAGGCGCAGGTGCTGATGCCGGTGCGGGCAATGCCGATAACGGCGGCGCGCAGAGCGACGGTAACGGCAATTACTACAACGCCGATTTTGAGGATAAGAGCGGCAAATAATGACCCCGTGATCGGGGGTGTTAAAACTTCCGAGGGGAATTTTAACACCCCCGAATGCAGTATTGAAAATTTTAAAAAAGATCAGGGTGCTTGACCTATGGCAGAGACTAAAAGAGATTATTATGAGGTGTTGGGCATCGAGCGCGGCGCCGATGACGATACGATAAAAAAAGCATACAGAAAGCTGGCAAAGCAGTACCATCCGGATCTGCACCCCGGCGACAAGGATGCCGAGGCGAAGTTTAAAGAGGTGAACGAGGCCTATGCCATCCTATCGGATGCCGATAAGCGTGCGGCCTACGACCGTTACGGTCATGCGGCGTTTGACGGCAGCATGGGCGGCGGTGGCGGCGGATATTCCGGCGGCTTTACTGCCGATTTCGGCGATATCGGGGATATCTTCTCCTCGTTTTTCGGCGGCGGCTTTGGGCAATCCTCCTCGGCAAGGCGCAACGGGCCTATGCGCGGGGATGATATCGGCGTTTCGGTAACAATAAACTTTGATGAGGCTGTTTTCGGCGTCAAGCGCGATATCAGCTTTACAAAGGTCGCCAAATGCTCGGAGTGCGGCGGCAGCGGTGCTAAAAAAGGCACATCGGCCGAGACCTGCTCCGCCTGCGGCGGTACGGGACAGCTCCGTGTTACGCAGAGGCTGGGCGGCATGCAGTTTCAGTCCACTACCACCTGCGAAAGCTGTCGCGGGACGGGCAAGGTCATAAAGGATCCCTGCACATCCTGTCGCGGAAGCGGCAAGGCGCGCGTGCCCAAGACCATTGCGGTGTCCATTCCTGCGGGTATCGACAGCGGAGAGAGAATAATCCTGCGCGGGCAGGGCAACGACGGTCAAAACGGCGGCCCGGCGGGAGACCTGATCATTGAGGTGAACGTTCGCCGCCATAACGTGTTTGAGCGTGACGGCACAACGCTTTATTGCGAGGTACCGGTAACTATAACAGAGGCCACGCTTGGCGCTGAGATAGATGTTCCCACCCTTGACGGAGTTAAAAAATACAAGATCCCTGATGGCACGCAGCCCGGTACGCAGTTTACCATAAAGGGCTGCGGCGTGCCGTATGTAAATACCCCCAATCGCCGCGGCGACTTGGTATTTACCGCAAATATAGAGATCCCGCGCGGACTTACCGAAAAGCAAAAGGATGCAATGCGCGCATTTGCAGAGAGCTGTGGTGAGTCGAACTACCCCAAGCGCCGCCGCTTGATAGATCGTCTTAAGGATCTGCGCGACAGCAAGGAAGAAAAGAAATAAAAAACGGAGACCGAAATGAGCTACGAATACTCATCCTGGACAGAAATAAAGCTTACGGTAAAGGTATCATCCCTTGATGCCGCCACGGCGATAATGAGCGCGGTGGATCCCGGGCTTATGATAGAGGATTACAGTGATTTTGACCTTAAGAGCGTATATGGGGATCTTGTCGATGAGCGGATACTTTCCGCCGACAAGAGCATAGCCTCGGTATCCGTCTTTTTGGCGGAGGGCGGAGATGTTGACGGTACGCTGGCGTTCATTCGCCAAAGACTGGCAGAGTCATCTATCGAGGGCGTGCTGACCACCTCCGGCGTTAAAGAGGAGGACTTTGCTAACGCATGGCGGCAGTATTACAAGCCGCTGCATATCGGCAATATCGTTATAGTCCCAAGGTGGGAGCAGTACAGCCCCGCCGAGGGCGAGGTCATCATCCGCATGGACCCGGGCATGGCGTTTGGCACAGGCTCGCACGAGACTACGCGCCTTGTGATAGGCTTGCTTAGCGATACCGTAAAGCCGGGCGACCGTTTGCTTGATGTGGGTACCGGCAGCGGTATTTTGGCAATAACCGCATCAAAGCTCGGCGCGGCGGAGTGCATGGCGTATGATATCGACCCGGTTGCGGTGGAGGTAGCGGCGGAGAACGCGGCGGAAAACGGCTGTGAGAATGTAAAAACAGGCACATCCGACCTTTTGCACGGCGTTGCGGCCGGAGAATATGACGTGGTGTGCGCCAATATCGTGGCGGATATCATCATTCGCATGGCACCGGATATCGGCAGATTTATGCATGACGGTTCAACATTGCTTGCATCCGGTATTATAAACGAACGCGCCGCCGACGTCACGCAGGCGCTCAAAGCCAACGGATTTTATATCGCCAAAACCCTTGAGGATAACGGCTGGACAGCCTTGGCGGTGAAAAAGGTGGTAAAATAATATCGTGGGATAAAATGCCCATACTTCCCCCCGCGCCTGCGCATTCACACAGGCGCGGGGGATCTTTGCCGTATGTTCGTGCGCGGGGGCTTGCGCCCGCCGCAACGTAGAATGGCGATCTTGTTTACGGCTGTAGATAAAATGCGACTCTTGCCAAGTCTCCTCACACATGAGAAGGCTATCGTCGCACGGTGCGAACGCACATAAAAGCCGTGTGGATAATGTGAGATGACAAAAACCTGAATTCTGTAATCTCGCCTACCTAACAAAAAACGAACGGGACTGCATAAACGATCCCGTTCGTTTTAAATATATTTAAAAGGTCTCGCCGGTCTTATTAATTCCCGCGCAGGGTGCGCATTGCATTGAGTATTGCAATTACCAACACGCCGACATCGGCAAACACGGCAAGCCACATTCCCGCGTGTCCCATGGCACCGAGTGCAAGTACCGCTGCCTTAACGGCAAGAGAGAAAATAATATTTCCCCACACTATGCGCATCGTCTTGCGCGATATTTCAACCGTTCTTGCTATCTTTTGGGGGTCATCATCCATCAGCACGATGTCCGCTGCCTCTATCGCCGCATCACTGCCGAGTGCGCCCATCGCAATTCCGATATCGGCGCGGGAGAGGACAGGCGCATCGTTGATGCCATCCCCGCAAAAGGCCAGCGGTCGCTCGCCGCCGTCAAGCAATTCTTCAACTGCCATGACCTTGTCAGCAGGCATCAGCTCGCTTTTAACGCTGTCCACCCCAAGCGTACGACCGACAGCCTCCGCGCTCTCGCGCCTGTCACCCGTCAGCATTACCGTTCTCCTCACGCCCAGCTCGCGCAGGTGGGATATCGCCTCGGCAGAGGTTGGCTTTATCTCGTCGGATATGATGATATATCCGAGATATTCCTCCCCGCTGCTCACGTGTATCACGGTGCCGTGGGCAGTGCACGCATCCGGTGTGATGCCAAGCTCACGCATAAGCTCGGCGTTGCCCGCGCCTGTTCGCTTGCCGTCCACCGTGGCGGTCACCCCCATGCCGGAATGCTCGGAGATATCACTTACTTCATGCGCCGCGCCATTCCCCGCAGCGGCGCGCAGAGATACCGCTATCGGGTGGGTGGAGTAGCTCTCCGCTGCCGCGGCAAGCGACAAAAGCTCGCAGGCATCCCGCCCTGCACTCGGGCGGATCTCACTCACGCTAAAGCTGCCGCGCGTCAGAGTGCCGGTCTTGTCAAATACTACCGTTTTTATTCCGGATATTGCCTCAAGATAGCCCGCTCCCTTGATAAGTATCCCCTCGCGCGAGGCGCGACCTATGCCGCCGAAAAAGGATAGCGGTACCGATACGACCAACGCACAGGGGCAGGAGATGACCAAAAAGGTCAGCGCACGTTGTATCCAAGGTATAAATGACCCTCCTACTATCAGCGGCGGCAGGAACGCCAAAAGGCACGCGCCGGCAACAACTGCGGGGGTATAGACCCGCGCAAAGCGAGTAACAAAGTTTTCGGTCTTGGCCTTTTTGGAGGAGGCGTTCTCAACCAGCTCCAGTATTTTGGCTACAGTGCTCTCGCCAAAGCTTTGCGTGGTGCACAGCTTTATCACACCGTCAAGCGCCACAGCTCCGCTTGTGGCAATGTCACCGACAGCCAGCTCTGCGGGCAGGCTCTCGCCCGTCAGGGCCGAAAGATCCACCGCCGCACGCCCCTCGGTGACCCGGCCGTCTATCGGAATGCGCTCGCCCGGGCGAATGATAATGGTCTCGCCTATCGCGACCTCGTTGGGGGATACGGTGATCTCCCGTCCATCCCGCAGGACTGTGGCGCGGTCGGGGCGAATATCCATCAGCGCGGCGATGCTGCGGCGACTGCGTCCGACCGCAATGCTCTGAAACAGCTCGCCAACCTGATAAAACAGCATCACCGCCGCCGCCTCGGCATACTCGCCTGTGGCGTATGCGCCAACGGTCGCCAGCATCATAAGGAACTTTTCGTCCATCAGCTGCCCACCGATCATATTTTTTATCGCCGCCAGTATCACATCATACCCTATCACCAGATAGGACGGCAAAAAGGAGAGTAGTCGTACTATGCCCGCAGTGGGCAGTACGGCGGCCGTTGCCAGCAGCAGTGCAGATATCAAAATGCGCAGTGCCGTACGCCGCTGACGGCGTGTCATGTCTTTAAATAATTTCATTTTCGTTTCGGTGATAATATTGCGGCGCGGTCAAAGCTTTATTCGCATATCCGGTTCAATGCGGCGGCAAAGCTTTACCGTTTTCTTCATTACCGCATCAAATTCATCATCGGCGGTCTCTATCGTCATTTTTTGCATTATATAGTTTACGCTTACCGCCTCTACGCCGTCAAGCTTGGCTATAGCCGCTTCTATCTTTGCCGCGCAGTTTGCGCAATCAAGATCCTCAAGTTCAAATGTTCTCTTCATAATATATAGCATCCTTTCAAAAAACTTTACATGAAAAATATCCGCGTGGGATCACTCGCCTGCCTGCTCCTCGCGCAGATGCTCATATCCCTGCGCCACTATCGTGTGTACGTGGTCGTCCGCCAAGCGGTAATAGATGGTCTTGCCCTCCCGCCGCGGCGCTACAAGGTTGTTGACCCGCAAAACCTTCAGCTGGTGCGATATGGCGGAGGAGGTCATGCCCAACCGCTCGGATATATGCATCACGCACATCTCGTCATCCAGCAGGCAAAAAAGAATGCGCAGGCGTGTGGTGTCACCAAATATCTTAAAAAGGTCGGCAAGGTCACACAGCATCTCCTCTGATTCGGGGTGCGCTGCTGCGTGAGTGCAGTGCGTATGCTCGCCGCAGGAGCAAGCGGTAAGTGTCTTTTCGGTATCCATTTTTATCTCCCTCTGCCGCCACATGGGCAGCATGTTTGAATGTTGATTCATTTGAATGACTACTCACTTGAATCATCGTTCATATGATAGCACATTCAAATGTGTTTGTCAATAGCTTTTCCTAAAAAAGCAAAAATATTTTTTACAGGTCGCAATGGAGGGCGCAGCGCGACCTCTCGGGGGTTGAAAAATCTCTTGCGGTGTGATATAATAATATTGTAGGATCCCCCGCGCGTGGGCATAATAAGCCTTGCATATGTAAACGGTGGGAGGATATAAGCTTTTGCGTGATTTTTTTATCGGCCTTGGGGTGGGGCTTTTGCTTTTCGGCTGTGTGGCGATACTGATCCTCACCATGTGAGGCGGGGCGGTGCGGCGGAGGGCATAGAGCGCATCCGCATGACGATTGTATCGGAGCAGATATGAGACTTGACAGATATCTTTCATCCGCCGGGGAATGCTCGCGCCGCGATTGTGCGCGTGAGTGCCGAGCCGGCGTAATACTTATCGATGGTGTACCCGCCCGCTCGCCGGACAGCGAGGTCATCCCCGGTGTCAGCCGTGTTATTCGGCGCGGCCGGGCGATAGAATGGCGGGAGCATATATATATCATGCTCAACAAGCCGGAGGGCTACGTCAGCGCAACGGAAAACAAAAAGGACGGCGTGCCTGTCGTCAACGAGCTGTGTGACGAGCGCGATCGTGCGCGGGTGTTTCCCTGCGGCAGACTTGATAAGTACACGGTGGGGCTGATGCTCTTGACCGATGACGGTGAGCTGTCACACAGGCTCCTTGCCCCCGCACGGCATGTTGACAAAAGCTATCGCTACGGCGCGGCCGAGCCACTGACGGAGGAGGCGCGTGTTCGTCTTGAGGGCGGAGTTCACATCGAGGGCGGCGTGCTGACTGCCCCCTGCAGGGTCGAGCCGGAGCCGGGTGATGAGCGGCGGGGCGTTATAACGATCCATGAGGGGCGTTATCATCAAATAAAGCAGATGTTTTACGCGGTGGGGAACAAGATCGTATCCCTTGAACGGATAAGCTTTGGGCCGCTTGAGCTTGATCCGGAACTATCACGCGGTAAGTGGCGGTATCTTGACCTGCGCGAGGTCGAGGCACTTTATGCCGCGGCAGGGCTTGAGCGCGGAGCAGATAAGAACTGTAAGTAATGCAATAAATAAAGGAAGAACGAAAAAATGATAGACATTGAAGCAGTGCTGGCGGAGGAACTTGGACTTGGTGTTGAGCAGGTAAGGCGCACGGTGGCGCTTATCGACGAGGGCAACACGATCCCCTTTATCGCCCGTTATCGTAAGGAGGTCACGGGGTCGCTTGACGATACCGTCCTGCGCGATCTTTTTGACCGCTTGAATTATCTCAGAAACATCGAAAAGCGCCGCGAGGAGGTAAAGGGTCTTATCGCCGCGCAGGAAAAGCTCACACCCGAGCTTGAGCGTGCCATCGACAATGCAAAAACGCTGACCGAGGTGGATGATATATACCGTCCCTACCGCCCCAAACGCAAAACACGCGCGTCGGTCGCAAGGGAGCGCGGGCTTTTGCCGCTCGCGGAGCTGATATTTGCGCAAAATGAGAGCTACGAGCCGTCGCTTACCGACACCGCCGCCGAGTATGTAAACGAGGAGCTGGGAGTTGGGGATGCCGATGCGGCGATAGCCGGTGCACTTGATATCATTGCCGAGAATATATCCGATAATGCCGACTGCCGCAAGGGCGTGCGTACGCTGACCGCCGAGCATGGTCTGCTCGTATCAAAGGCTGCGCGGGAGGAGGATTCGGTCTACGCGCAGTATTATGATTTTTCCGAGCGTGTAAAGCGCATAGCGGGTCACCGAGTGCTGGCCGTCAACCGCGGCGAAAAGGAGGGCTTCCTTAAGGTCACGATAGAGCCGGGCAACGATCTTGTTGTGAGCTACCTCTATCGTAAGTTCCTCACCAAGGGCGAAAGCCCCGCGCGTGACTATGTTAAGGCGGCGATAGATGACAGCTACGCGCGGCTTATTGCACCGTCCGTTGAGCGTGAGATCAGAAACGATCTTACCGATAAGGCGGGAGAGGGTGCGCTCCGCGTATTTGAAGATAACCTAAAGCATCTTTTAATGTCACCGCCCCTGCGCGGTAAGACCGTTATGGGCTTTGATCCCGGATACCGCACCGGCTGTAAGCTGGCGGTGGTGGATCGCACCGGCAAGGTGATAGATACTGCGGTCATTTATCCCACCAAGCCACAGGAGCGGATAGCGGAGAGCCGCCGTGTCGTCTCCTCACTGATACGCAAGTACGGCGTGGATGTTATCGCCATCGGCAACGGCACGGCATCAAAAGAAAGCGAGATATTTATTGCAGGGCTTTTGCGCGAGCTTGATTGCGGCTGTAAATATATAATGGTCAGCGAGGCGGGCGCATCCGTCTATTCTGCATCAAAGCTCGGGGCAGAGGAGTTCCCGGATTTTGATGTTACACAGCGCTCCGCCGTGTCTATCGCAAGGCGGCTTCAGGATCCGCTGGCCGAGCTGGTAAAGATAGATCCAAAGTCGGTTGGCGTGGGCCAGTATCAGCATGATATGAAGCAGGCAAGGCTTGACGAGGCACTGACGGGTGTTGTGGAGGATTGCGTAAACTCGGTCGGTATCGACCTCAATACCGCATCCTATTCTCTCCTTTCCTATGTTTCCGGCATCAGCGCACCGGTGGCAAAGAATATCGTCAAATATCGCGAGGAGAACGGCGAGTTTTTGAGCCGCGCGGAGCTTTTGCGCGTACCGCGGCTGGGCAATAAGGCCTACGAGCAATCTGCGGGCTTTTTGCGCGTGTCGGGATCGGAGGAGGTCCTTGATTCTACCGGCGTTCACCCCGAGTCATATGAGGCGGCGCACCGCCTGCTTGACATGTTCGGCTTTGACGAGGCGGAGATCCGCTCGGGTGGGCTGCGCTTGCTTGGCAAAAAGGTCTCGGAGCGCGGGCGTGGTGCGGTCGCCGAGGAGCTTGGCATCGGCGAGCCTACCCTTTGCGATATGATCTCCGAGCTTGAAAAGCCGGGGCGGGATGTGCGCGACAGCTTTCCGGCGCCTGTACTCCGTGATGACGTTATGGATATCTCCTCGCTTCGTGAGGGCATGATAATGACCGGAACTGTAAGGAACGTTATCGATTTCGGCGCATTCGTTGATATCGGCGTGCATCAGGACGGCCTTGTTCACATCTCGCAGATATGCGATAAATATATCAAGCACCCAAGCGAGGTGCTGGCCGTAGGCGATATAGTAAAGGTCAAGGTCCTCTCGGTGGATGTTCAGCGCCACCGCATCGGGCTTACCATGAAGCTTGGCGAGGAAGAAAAATAAGCGCAGCCGAGGTAAATATAATTTACATATTGGGCGCGTAAAAGCATCCAAAAACTGCTCAAATGCAGCAATGGACGGATAATTGTGCATGTTGCACAATTTTGACCCCGAATTTTTGGGGAATAAGACTCTATCATTTTTGACGAAAATTTGATACAATATTATAGTACAGAATATACTCTCGGTTCGGCTGTGACCGACCCGAATTTTAAGGAGGAGAGCACACCCTATGGCAAGTGTATCACTTAAACACATTTATAAGAAATATCCCGGCGGCGTTACCGCTGTATCCGACTTCAACCTTGACATTAAGGACAAGGAATTTTTGATCCTCGTCGGTCCTTCCGGTTGCGGTAAGTCCACCACTCTGCGTATGATCGCAGGTCTTGAGGAGATCACGGAGGGCGAGCTTTTCATTGGTGATCAGCTGGTCAACGATGTTGCTCCTAAGGACAGAAAAATAGCGATGGTGTTCCAGAACTACGCTCTGTATCCTCACATGACTGTTTTCGAGAACATGGCCTTTGGTCTTAAGCTCGTAAAAACACCTAAGGAAGAGATAAAGAGACGTGTTGAGGATGCCGCCCGTATCCTTGATATCACCCACCTGCTTGACAGAAAGCCCAAGGCTCTGTCCGGCGGTCAGAAACAGCGTGTTGCTCTCGGTCGTGCTATCGTTCGTAAGCCCAAGGTCTTCTTGCTTGATGAGCCTCTCTCCAACCTCGATGCTAAGCTTCGTGCGGCGATGAGAACCGAGCTTACAAAGCTTCACCAGAGCGTTCAGACCACATTTATCTACGTAACTCACGACCAGGTCGAGGCTATGACCATGGCGACTCGTATAGTCGTTATGAAGGATGGTCTTATCCAGCAGGTCGATACTCCTCAGACCCTTTATGATGAGCCGGTCAATATGTTCGTTGCAGGCTTTATCGGCACACCTCAGATGAACTTCATCAACGGTAAGCTCGTAAAGAAGGGTGACGATGTCTTCTTCAACTTTGAGGACAAGTCCCTCAAGCTGCCCACCGAAAAGGCCAACGCTCCCGAGCTTAAGGATTACATCGGCCAGGAGGTCGTTGTAGGTCTGCGCCCCGAGTGCATCTATGATTCTCCCATGCAGCTGTCCGCTCATCCCGACAGCGTTATCGATACATATGTTGATGTTACCGAGCTTATGGGTGCTGAGATCTATCTCTACCTTGCAGTAGGCGAGACCAACCTCATCGCACGTGTATCCTCTCGCTCCACCACCCGTGCGGGCGATAACATCAAGGTAGCCTTTGATATGTCCCGTATGCACATATTCGATAAGGATACCGAGCGCTGCATCATTCACTGATCGGTAGCAGGATCGCGTAATTGAATAATTAAATTTAATTGATCATCCCCGCCAAGAGAGCCTTGGCGGGGATTTTTTAGGTGTAACGGCAGGTGCGGTGCCCTCAATCGGTTGACAAGCTCACGCTTTTATTGTATAATATAATAAATAAGTGTACTCTGCGGTTATCGGGGGGGAAGCGTGATGACAAGTGATCGTAAAAAAGCATATTCTAAGTTGTACGTCATCTCCGCCCGCCTTGGCATTACCATGCTGCTTCACACCGCCATCCTGCAGGGCGCGAGTGCCTTGGGGCGGTGGCTGAGCGGTCGTATATCAGCATCTCAAAATATGGGGGCAGCTGCCGCGACGGTCGCGGACGGCGCGATAAATGCCGCAGTGTATCTTTTGGCGTTCATCCTGCCGGCGTTTTTTTGCTTGGCGGCCATACCGGACGAGCATCATGGGGAGGCCGGCACGCATCCGGCGTTCCCGGATGACTTTGGCTTTATCCTTTTGCCATCGCTGGGGGCTGTGTTGCTGATATCCGACCTTAGCGGATATATATTTGATCTTGTCGGTATGCCGCCTGATGCCGCCTCCGATCTGCCGTACGGTCTTTTGGGGCTCGCGGTGGCAATAATAAATGTAGTCATACTGCCCGCGCTGTGCGAAGAGCTGCTCTTTCGAGGTTGCATATACTCGGCGCTTGAGGGGCAGGGGCGCGGCGTGGCAGTGGTCGGCTCGGCGCTATTGTTCGCGCTGATGCACAACAGCCTGCGAGCCATACCGCACACCTTTGCAGCGGGACTGATATTCGCCTGCCTGCGCCGCGCATCCGCATCGCTGTGGCCGAGCATAGTCCTGCATCTTGCCAACAATGCGCTTTATCTTTTCCTGCCGCTCATGGCAGCGCGGCTTGAACCGACCGATGCGCGTGTGTTTTTGCAGTCATCCCATGCCGCCGTGATACTGCTGGGCGTTATATCAGCCGCTGTTTGGGCGATCCTGATAAAAAAGCGCAAAAGGGATAAAAATATCGGTGGCGATGGAATGCAGGCGAGAACGAGCGGCTGTGCGGCGGAATTTTTCTCTCCCGTCATGGTGATATATATCATCACGGCGATAGTGCTGGCCATCCTTCGCATGTGGCTTACAAAGGTTGAGATATAACGGTGGGCAAAATACCCGTGGGGTATGCAATGAATGAAAATGTGGATAAAAAAATAAACAGTCCCGCGGATGGGAGCGCGACAACGACCGTCAACGAGTCGGATACCGCCATAATGCGTGTGGCGCTCACTCTTGCCGCTGAGGCGGGGGAGGCGGGGGAGGTTCCCGTTGGCGCCGTTGTTGTTAGGCACGGTAAGGTGATAGGCCGTGGGCGCAACCGTCGCGAGAGCGGCGGAGGGGCGACCGCTCACGCGGAGATAGAAGCGATAAGCGAGGCATGCCGTGTGCTTGGCGGCTGGCGGCTCTCGGGTTGCGAGCTTTATGTTACCCTTGAGCCGTGTCCCATGTGTGCGGGAGCTGTGATAGCCGCGCGGCTTGACCGTGTGGTGTTTGGCGCGGCTGATATCAAGGGCGGTGCGCTGGGCGGTCTTTTTGACCTGACAAAGCAGCCGCTTGGCGCGCACCCCATTATCTGCGGCGGAGTGCTTGAGGCGGAATGCAGAGCGTTGTTGCATGAATTCTTTAGTGCGCGGCGTGCAGAGAGCCAAGCTCGCCCGCGCAGACTCACGCGCGAGACATACAGCCAAAGCGCTGACCTGCTTGCTCCATTTTTGCTTGGCAAATGGCTTTGCCGCCGCACTGCGGATGGGGCAGTGAAGCGTGTGCGGATCAAGGAGACCGAGTGCTATCTCGGCGAGGCGGATACCGCCTGTCATGCACACCGCGGCAAAACAGACCGCACCCGCATAATGTGGCAACGCGGCGGCATGGTATATGTTTATCTTTGCTATGGAATGCACTCAATGCTCAACATCATCAGCGGGGCTGAGGGCAGCGCGGAGGCGGTATTGATCCGCTCGGTAGACGGCGCGGAAGGTCCCGGCAGACTTACAAAAATGCTTGAGATAGACCGCCGCCTTTGCGGTCACGATGCGGTCTTTTCGGACGAGATATGGATAGAGGATGACGGTGGCGGCGTGCCCGACTACACAACATCCCCGCGCGTTGGGATAGATTACGCATCTCCCGAGGATCGCGCGCGCCCGTGGCGATTTACTGCGGTGGACGGCGAGCTGAGCTGACACCGTACCGCGCGTGCCAAAATGAATAAGGATCAAAAGGATCAAAACAACCAAAACTAACGAGAGGCAGGTGATAACATGTGGCTTGGAGCAAGGCTTGGCGCCCTCTTTGCGGCGTGCGTGGTGCTTTTTTCTTCCATGGCGGGGACTGTATCTGCCACGGCGGGCGGCAGTGACGGCAAAAGTGCCGATCTTGGTGTTATCACCGTTTGCCGCTATGACCCGACCGACGGCACAGTCAGGGTGGAGGGAACTATCAACCACCGCGTGCTTACCGAGTCCAAAAACTGCCGCATAGCGCTGTTTTGCGTGCCTGCTTGGCGAACGGCGGAGGGCTTTATCAACGATATCGAGCCGATGCGAGATGCGGTAATGTCCAAACGCTTTGAGTTTTCGGTACAGGCGGACGAGGTCGGCGATAGCCTCTCTCTTTACGCCGTTGCCATTATATATCCGGATGGTTCTCGCGCGCTGGTGGCATCACCGCGCTATCCCATGACCGACAGCGGGGATACCGCTGCGGCGATCGGCTTTAAGGGTGTAAGCACAGATTCCGCCGCCGAAACGCTTGAGTGCGGCGCGGGAACGGTGCTGATAGATGTTTACCTTGACCGCCTTGAGGACGGTCGCCACAGCGGCTACCTGCAATCGGTCGGCGGCATGTCATTTTACTATGATCGCGAATATATCAACGAGCTTGATATGCGCGTGCGCAGTGCATCGGTGGCGGGTGCTTCGGTGCTGTTGCGCCTGCTCGTGTCGCCTGCGGAGGGCGAGCGCGATCCGCTTCCCTACGCCGCCGCAAATTCCTACGGCGCGGCCTATCGCGGCATCGTTATATCTGACGAGGTCTCCGCGGTCACGATATACGCGTATATATCCTTCCTCTGTTCCCGCTATGACGGCGGGGCGGCGGGGCGAATAGACGGTCTGGTGCTCGGCTATCGTGCCGACAGCCCCGAGGCGTATAACTTTTGCGCCAGCACAGGACCTATGTATTACGAGATCTATTCGCGCACGCTGGCCATCATCGGCATTGCCGCGGGGCGCGGGATGCGACTTTTTGTTTCGGTGGGTGATTCAAAAACTGCGGCGGGGGTGCATGCCTTTGATTTTGTCGCGGGAGTTGCGAATTACATCGTGTCCCACACCGATCTTAAGTTTACCTTGATGGTAGACAGCCAATCGAATGCCTATCATCTTGACGACAGCTATTTTGACCTGCCGACCCTCGGCGGCGATGATGGTATCCTCGGCGGCGGGGAGGGGAGCCCGATCGGCGAAAAATCGGCGGCTCCGTCTGCTGACGGCACCGCCGCAGAGGCGGATATGGATGATCCCACCTCCACCGGCATCGGTGATATCTACGCCAATGCCATAGCGGATCGCCCACAGCTTTACAAGACCACTGCTGCCGACGGCTACTTTGCCGCCGATGATATCACGCCGCTGACCGATGCGCTGGAGCAGCTGTGCGTTGAATATTCCTCGATCCGTGATAGCTTTGTTTTTTGCTGGACGCCGAGTGACAACACAAACGGCAGTGCGCTGAGCGTGCTTTTTGCATATAATTATATGTCAATGACCGCCGCGGGGGCGGAGGCGTTCATATTGCGTACCGACAGCGCAAGGTTTGCCACGGTGTCGCATTTGGTCAAATACATCGACGGCGAGGGGAGTGACAGCGAGACCGCATACGCGCTGGAGGTGCTTGGCGCATCAAGCTGGGGCGAGCTGCTGCCAAGCTTTGGCGGCATTCCAGGCGGTGGGCGGCAAATGATAGAGCGTCCGTTCACATCCGATGGCTATATCGCCACCGGCTCGTATATGCTTTGGTCGTCCGGCATGACGTCAGGCACGCACGGATGGTCAGCGGGTCCCGGGTGCGAGACCCTGCGATATGTTTTTGAGGATGATATCGGTTGCCTCAAGGCGCAACTGGAGGATGAGGGGCAGGGCGCGTATTCGGATATCTGCCGCATCTCATCTCCGCACGAGCCTGCGGTGTACACACCGACCATCGGGATAGAGCTTTCCTGCACCGGCGATGGCGGCGGGGATCTTTATGAGGTCAAGCTTGTGATCTACAGCGGCCAAACTACCCTTGAGGGGCGTTGCGTGGTCGCCGACGGCGAGCGGCAGATGCTTTATCTTGATATTTCGGATATAACCGAGATCGATGCCATAAGGGTGGCGGCGCGCCGCGTTTCCGGTGTTGGTACTATCACGTTGCGCACATACACCTTGGGGCTTTACAGCGATAATCATACCGATGGTGAGCTTAAAACGCTCATTGATGCGGCCAAACGCGCGGGGGACAATACATCATCGGTGATCGCCGGTGAGGGCGATCAGCGCGTGCTTACGGCAATTTTGCTGATCTTTGCCATAACGGCCTGCGGGGGGTACGCCGCGGTGCTGATATCAAGGCATGAAAAGCGCCGCGCAACACAGGAAGATAAAACAACAATATAAAATCAAATAAAGGACAGATCAAAATGAAAAACATTGAAAGAAATCTTACCATGCTATGCGATTTTTACGAGCTTACCATGGCAAACGGCTACGAAAAGTGCGGTATGGGAGACATGTACGTTTACTTTGATGTCTTTTACCGCGATAATCCCGATAACGCGGGCTACGCGGTTGCCGCAGGCCTTGAGCAGATCATAAATTATGTAAACGATCTGCACTTTGATGCGGAGGATATCGAGTATCTTCGTGCAAAGGGAATATTTGACGAGCGCTTTTTGGAGTATCTTGCCGATTTTAAGTTTGAAGGGGATATGTGGGCAGTACCCGAGGGAACGGTCATCTTCCCGGGTGAGCCTATCATAACCGTAAGAGCCAAAGCGCCGCAGGCACAGTTTATCGAGACCTATATCCTCATGCAGTTCAATCACCAGTCCTGCATTGCCACCAAGGCTACAAGGATAGTCCGTGCCGCAGGCGGTCGGCCTATAAGTGAGTTTGGCTCTCGCCGCGCACAAGGCTCGGATGCTGCCATCCTCGGCGCACGCGCCGCGTATATAGGCGGCTGTGCCGCTACCGCCTGCACCATCACCGATGAGGCATACGGCGTTCCCGCAACCGGAACCATGGCCCACTCATGGGTGCAGATGTTCCCCGACGAGTACACCGCATTTAAGACCTACTGCGAGATATATCCCACTGCCGCCACACTGCTGGTCGATACCTACAATGTCATAGAGTCCGGTGTGCCAAACGCGATACGTGCCTTCCGCGAGGTGCTGAAGCCCATGGGCATCACCAACTGCGGCATACGCATAGATTCGGGCGACATTACCTACCTTACCAAAAAGGTGCGCAAAATGCTGGATGCCGCAGGCTTTCCGCAGTGCAAGATAGTTATCTCCAACTCGCTTGACGAGTATATAATCAGAGATATCATCCGTCAGGGCGCGTGTGTGGATGCCTTTGGAGTGGGCGAGCGGCTTATAACATCAAAAAGCTGCCCTGTCTTTGGCGGTGTTTATAAGCTTTGCGCGGTCGAAGATCCCGCAAGCGGCGAGCTGATCCCCAAGATCAAGCTCAGCGAGAACCCGCAAAAGATCACCACACCTCACTTTAAAAAGGTATACAGACTTTACAATCGCGAAAACGGCAAGGCGGAGGCTGACCTTGTTTGCCTGCATGATGAAACGGTGGATGATTCAAAGCCCATCGAAATATTCGACCCGCAATACACATGGAAGCGCAAAATGCTTGAGGATGTACGTGCCGAGGAGCTGTTGGTGCCGATATTCAAGAGCGGTAAGCTCGTATATCAGCTGCCCGCGCTTGCCGAGATAAAGCAGCGCTGCGCCGACCAGCTTGAGACCATGTGGGATGAGGTCCTGCGTTTTGAAAACCCGCATAACTACTATGTTGACCTATCGCAAAAGCTTTGGGATATCAAGCACGAAATGATACGCGGAAATCGCTGAACTCAATTAATTAAAATAAAAAATCCGGCCCCTGCCGCGTGCGGCAGGGGCCGGATTTTATTTACCTATTAAATTTGATCTGAATTAATCGGTAACCTTCTTTTTGCCGATAAGGCAAGCGCCGAGGATGGAGACCATAGCCACGGCAGCAACGATCGCGATAGCGTTGTCACCGGTGGAGGGAGCTGTAGGCTCGGTCTCGGTGCCGGGAGCTTCAGGCTCGGTTGCGGGAGCTTCAGGCTCGGT
>CAZFVR010000024.1:0-26778 GCA_964522215.1 uncultured Ruminococcus sp.
CGAGGCGAAGTGGGTGGAGTGGAGGCGTATAGGATAATTCGACGGGGAATTTAGGATACAAGAAAGGGCGTAGTCGTAAACTACGCTCCATGCCAGATCGCTATATAAAGAAAGCGAGTGTTCTACAACATTTCAAATGCTGTAAGAACACTCGCCATGGTCGAAGTGGCGGGATTTGAACCCACGGCCTCTTGGTCCCGAACCAAGCGCGCTACCACCTGCGCTACACCTCGACGTTATTTGAGCACTGTCGCCATCACCCGGCGACCCGTACCTTTAAATTATACCACCACTGCGGCGTTTTGTCAATACCTAAACGTCAAAAAAATAATATATCTTATCATCTTTTGCGCCCCGCGCGGCGGCGGGGCGCAAGATCAGATATTTTTTATTTTCCCTCGCGGAGAGTCTGCTTTGACTCGCAATAAACACAGCGGCAGATGCCGTTGACTCTATCCGTCCATTTAAACAAGTGCGGCAGCTCCTGCTCGCAGGATGTGATGCACTGCGGGTTGGTGCACTTAACACGATCCACCAAAAGCTCCTCGGTATGTGTGTGGCGGGCAGGGTCGCGCTCTGCCTCGGTGAGCAGCTTGAGTATCAGTGCCATACGCATATATTTACCGTTCTCCACCTGCTTGAAATAGCAAGCACGCGGGTCATCATCCACCTTAACGCTTATCTCGTTCACTCTGGGGAGCGGATGAAGGATCGACATATCCGGCTTGGCATCGGCAAGCTTTTCGGGTGTGAGGATATAGCTGTCCTTAAGGCGCTCGTATTCATCGATATCCGCAAAGCGCTCACGCTGAACGCGGGTCATATACAGTATATCAAGCCCGGGGATGGCCGCCTCAAGATCGGTGGTCTCGTGGTATGACATATTATGCTTTGCAAGAACATCGTATTTCACGTAATTTGGCAGGCGCAGCTCCTCGGGGGAGATAAGAACGATCTCTATTCCCTCATAACGCGACAGCGCGGAAATGAGCGAATGCACCGTCCTGCCGTACTTAAGATCGCCGCAAAAGCCGACGGTGAGGTGATCGAGCCGACCCTTTTCGCGGTGGATGGTCAAAAGATCCGCCAGCGTTTGGGTGGGGTGGGCGTGTCCGCCGTCACCTGCGTTTATGACAGGGATGGATGCATTCTGCGCCGCAACATAGGGTGCGCCCTCCTTGGGGTGGCGCATGGCTATGATATCGGCATAGCAGCTGATGACCTTGGCGGTATCCGCCACGCTCTCTCCCTTTGAGGCTGATGAGGAGTTTGGATTTGAAAAGCCTATCACCTTACCGCCAAGCTTGAGCATTGCGGTCTCAAAGCTGAGGCGGGTGCGGGTGGACGGCTCAAAAAACAGTGTGGCCAATATCTTACCGCTGCAGGCGTTTGCATACTTTTGCGGATCGGATATCATATCTCTTGCGGTGGCTATAAGCTCGTCGATCTCGGCGGCGGTAAGCTCACCTATATCTATTACGCTTCTCATCTTATTTTCCTATCCAGCTTTCATCGGAGGGGTTGTTGCGGAAGGCGATAAGCCTTGCCACATCCTCCTTTTTGATATAGCCCTCGTCCGCCGCGGTCTCGGCCACGACATCAAAGTTTGTAAGCGAGTGGTTTACGACATTTGCCGCAGCAAGACGGTCAAGTCCCTTTTGCATGCCGTAGGTGAAGATGCTGACGATGCCAAGCACCTCGGCGCCTGCCTCGCGCAGGACGTTTACGACCTCGATAACACTGCCGCCGGTAGAGATAAGATCCTCAACCACCACGACCTTTTGGCCGGGGAGCAGTTGACCCTCTATCTGATTTTGGCGCCCGTGATCCTTGGCGCCGGATCTGACGTATCCCATAGGCATACCCAGCAGATGAGCGGTTATTGCCGCGTGTGCGATGCCTGCGGTGGAAGTACCCATAAGCACCTCAGCCTCGGGATAGTAGCGGCGCACCAGCTCGGCAAGACCCTCCTCAACATCCAAACGAACGGCGGGAGCGGTTAGTGTTAAGCGGTTATCGCAGTAAACGGGACTTTTTATTCCGCTGGCCCATGTAAAAGGCTCCTCGGGGCGGAAGAACACTGCCTTTATTGACAAAAGATCCTTTGCAATTTTCTTTTCCATAGCTTATATCTCCATTTTTATCATTTTTTAGTCAACGAACTCCGCCACACAGCGCTCGTAAGCGGCAACCGGATCCTCGGCGGCGGTTATGGGACGGCCAACGACTATATAATCCGAGCCTATCTTTTTTGCCTCTGTGGGTGTCATTACGCGCTTTTGGTCGCCGCGGTCGCCGTCCGCAAAGCGAACGCCGGGAGTGACGGTAAGAAAATCACTGCCGCAGGCCTCATGAACGCGCCCCGCCTCAAGAGGCGAGCAAACAACACCGTCAAGTCCCGCCGCCTTGGCGTTGGATGCGTAGTGCATAACGACATCGGCAATGGGGGCATCTATCAAAAGATCGCGGTGCATGGTCTCCTCATCCGTGGAGGTGAGCTGGGTGACTGCAATAAGCAGAGGGCGTGTGCCGTCCGCTCTTGTAAGACCCTCAAGGGCGGCCTCCATCATGCGGCCGGTACCCGCGGCGTGGAGGTTGCACATATCAACATCAAGCCCCGAGAGCACTGCCATAGCTTTTTTTACCGTATTGGGGATATCATGGAGCTTAAGATCCAAAAAGATCTTATGACCGCGGCGCTTTATCTCGCGCACGATGGACGGCCCCTCAGCATAGTAAAGCTCCATACCGATCTTAACGAAAGGTTTTTTGCCCTCAAATCTGTCCAAAAAGGCAAAGGTTTTTTCTGCGCTGTCAAAGTCGCAGGCGATGATAACGTCTTTTCCCATAACTTACTTGCATCCTCCGATAATTTCTTTTAGTGATGTTATGCCAAGGCGTTGCATAACGCCGGGCAGAGCATTTATTATATTGCGGCAGGCATAAGGATCAACAAGGTTTGCCGCGCCTATCTGTACTGCGGTCGCGCCCGCAAGCATCATTTCTATCACGTCCTCCGCAGAGCTGACGCCGCCCATGCCGATAATGGGGATATCCACGGCATTTGCCACCTGATAGACCATGCGCAGAGCCACCGGGAAGATCGCACTGCCGGAAAAGCCACCCATTTTGTTGGCAATTATCGGCTTGCGCGTTTTAATATCTATGCGCATACCAAGCAGTGTATTGATAAGGCTTATACCGTCCGCTCCCGCCTCGGCGCATGCTGCGGCGATGGATACGATATCGGTCACATTCGGCGACAGCTTTATTATGACCGGCTTTCCGGTAACGCTCTTGACGGCGCGGGTGACCTCGGCCGCCGCTGCGGGAGATGTGCCAAAGCTCATGCCGCCACCGTGAACATTGGGGCAGCTTACATTGACCTCCAGCCAACCCACCTGCGGGCAGGAATCAAGACGTGCGCAGGTGTAGGCATAGTCATCTACCGAAAAGCCGCTGACATTTGCCATTACCTTTTTTGCAAAGCACTGCGAAAGCTTTGGCAGCTCCTCGGATATAACATTATCCACACCGGGATTTTGCAGTCCGACGGCGTTTATCATGCCCGCGGTGCATTCGGCAATGCGCGGGGTGGGATTGCCAAAGCGCGGCTCGCGAGTTGTACCTTTAAAGGAGAATGTACCGAGGATACTTATATCATACAGCTCGGCAAACTCATATCCGTAGCCAAAGGTGCCGCTGGCGGGGATCACCGGGTTATCAAGCTCGATACCGCAAAGATCAACTTTCATATCGGCATTCACGGCGGGATCGATACTCATGGTCGTGTTCAGACTCATTTCTTTGCCTCCCATATGATCTCCTCCTTTTTAAGCACCGGGCCTTCCTTGCATATACGCTTGTTGCCGGTAACGGTCTTGCAGGAGCATCCCATGCATGAGCCAAAGCCACAGCCCATGCGTTCCTCAAAGCTGAACTGCCCCGAGGTGGTGCTCTTGTTATACACGGCCTTCAGCATAGGCTCCGGTCCGCAGGTATAAAAATAGCTGTAGTCGATGCCATCCATGGCATCGGTAACAAAGCCGCGCACACCAAGCGAACCATCAGCGGTTGCTATTCTGACATCAACCCCGAGTGCGCGAAGCTCATCGGCAAGAAAGACCTCCGAGCCTTTGTTAAATCCAAGCACAGCGCTGACCCGACGCCCCTCGGACAAGAGCTTTATTGCCAGCATATATAGCGGAGGCACACCAACGCCGCCGCCGATCAGCAGGGGATGCTCCCCTGCTACCGACGTATCATAGCCGTTACCGAGACCCACGAGCAGATCCAGCCGCTCGCCGCCCTGCATGCGGCTCATAAGCTCTGTGCCGCGCCCCACGACCTTGTATATCAGGGTAAGCTCGCCCTCGGTGCAGTTGCACACGGAGATCGGGCGGCGCAAAAACAGCCCATCAAGCTTGATATTTACAAATTGCCCCGGTGCTGTTACGGCATCGGTATTGCCCTCCAGCACCATTTTGTATACCGAATCTGTAAGCGGTATATTTTCTTTAACCTTAAAAAATTCCTGCTTCATATCGCCTCACGTAATATTACGAATCGATGGTTGAGATCCTGAGCGTCGTCTCATCAAGTACATCCAAAAGCACCTTAACGGTATCAAGAGAGGTAAACATGGTCACATTGCTCTCTGTAGCGTAGCGGCGGATGAGATATCCGTCACTCATCTGATCGTTGGATCCTATGTTGCTGGTGTTGATAACATAGGCTATATGCCCCTGGCGTATTGATTCGGCTATCTCATTGCTGCCCTCGCCCAGCTTTTTGAGTATATGAGTGCGGATGCCGTTCTCCTTAAGGAACTTGGCGGTTCCGACAGTCGCCTCAATATTAAAGCCCAGATCGTAGAAGCGACGGATGAGCGGCAGTGCCTCGGCCTTGTCCTTATCCGCGATGGTTGCAAACACTGTACCGTAGTTTTGCAGGTGCATGCCGGAGGCCTGGAGCGCCTTGTAAAGTGCGCGGTTGAGCTTATCATCATAGCCGATCGCCTCACCCGTGGATTTCATCTCCGGTGAGAGGTATGCATCAAGTCCGCGGAGCTTATTAAAGGAGAATACAGGGACCTTAACGTACCATCTCTTCTTTTCCTCGGGGTAAAGATCGAATATTCCCTGCTCCTTTAGGCTCTTACCGAGTATGACCTCGGTAGCGATATCCGCCAGAGAATAGCCCGTTGCCTTTGAAAGGAACGGCACTGTGCGGGAGGAACGCGGGTTGACCTCGATGATATAAACGTCATCGGATTCATCAACGATGAACTGGATATTATAAAGACCTACGATGCCAATGCCCAGCCCCAGCTTTTTGGTGTAGCCGAGGATAGTCCCCTTGACCTTATTTGAGATACTAAAGGAGGGATACACGCTTATAGAGTCACCGGAGTGGATGCCTGTTCTTTCAACAAGCTCCATGATGCCGGGCACGAACACATCGCGTCCGTCGCAGATAGCATCGACCTCTACCTCCTTGCCGCTGATGTATTTATCAACGAGCACCGGCTTATCCTCATCTATCTCAACAGCGGTCTTGAGATAGTGACGAAGCTGCTCCTCATTTGCCACTATCTGCATGGCGCGGCCGCCAAGCACAAAGGAGGGGCGCACCAGCACCGGGTAGCCTATCTTTTCGGCGGCGGCAATGCCTTCCTCTATCTTTGTTACGGCGCGCCCCTGCGGCTGAGGAATGTGCAGCTCCTCAAGCAGGCGCTCAAACATATCGCGGTTTTCGGCGCGATCGATGGCGGCGCAATCCGTACCTATTATCTTAACGCCGCGTCGCATAAGCGGATCGGCAAGGTTTATGGCAGTTTGTCCGCCCAGGGAGGCTATAACACCCTCAGGCTTTTCAAAATCGATGATGTTCATAACATCCTCGGGTGTTAGCGGCTCAAAATAAAGCTTGTCACCCGTGGTGTAGTCTGTAGATACCGTTTCGGGGTTGTTATTGATGATTATCGATTCGTATCCGAGTTTGCGGATGGTGGTTACAGCGTGGACAGTGGAATAGTCAAACTCAACACCCTGCCCAATACGTATCGGACCGGCGCCCAGCACCACTATCTTGCGCTTATCCGTCAGGCGGGAATCATTCTCGCCTGTGTAGGAGGAGTAGAGATAGGGCAGGTAGCTGCCTGTGTGGAGGGTATCGACCATGCGGAACACCGGGACTATACCCTCACGGCGGCGCAGATTTGCAACGGTCATCTCGTCACATCCCCACAGCTTTGCAATATAGGGATCGGAAAAGCCCATCACCTTTGCCTCGCGGAGCGTCTCCACATCTCCGCGGGCCGCAGAAAGTCGGCGTTCCATTGCAACTATGCCCTCAAAGGAGCGGAGGAAGTAATCGGTGATCTTTGTGACCTCATGGATCTTCCCTATCGATACGCCCATGCGCAAAAGCTGTGCTATGGCAAATATACCGTCAGAATGGAACTCGGCAAGATAACGGCAGAGCTCATCCTCTGTCATATTATCAAACTTTGAGAGATACAGGTGATCAACACCTATCTCAAGCGAGCGAACGGATTTGAGCAGGCATTCCTCAAGATTTGAGCCGATGCCCATGACCTCACCGGTTGCCTTCATCTGTGTACCGAGGATATTCGGCGCAGCGGCAAATTTATCAAACGGAAAACGCGGGAATTTTGCAACTATGTAATCAAGCGACGGCTCGGTAGAGGCAAGCCCCCCCGCAACTGCGATCTCGTCAAGCATCATACCCACGGCGATCTTTGCGGTAACACGCGCTATGGGGTAGCCGCTGGCCTTTGATGCCAATGCGGAGGAGCGGGAAACGCGGGGGTTGACCTCGATAAGATAATAATTGCTGCTTTCGGGATCAAGCGCAAACTGAACATTGCATCCACCCTCGATCTTAAGCTCGCGGATAAGCCTTATCGCGCTGTCATTGAGCATCTTAAGATCGTGGTCGTTCAGAGTGAGGATAGGAGCTACGACGATAGAGTCGCCGGTATGAACGCCCACAGGGTCGATATTCTCCATGCCGCAGATGGTGATGGCATTGTCGCCCGAGTCGCGCATGACCTCAAATTCTATCTCTTTGTAGCCGCGAACGCTCTTTTCTATCAGCACCTGGTGAACGGGCGAGAGCTTAAAGCCGTTCATGCCTATCTCGACCAGTTCTTCCTCGTTGTTGGCAAAGCCACCGCCGGTTCCGCCGAGCGTAAAGGCAGGGCGAAGCACCACAGGGTAGCCTATGCGTGCGGCGGCCGCTTTGGCCTCCTCAAGATCGTATGTGATCTCGGAGGGAATGGTAGGCTCGCCTATAGACTGGCAAAGCTCCTTAAACAGCTCGCGGTCCTCGGCGCGCTCAATGCTCTCGCCGGATGTGCCGAGCAGCTCAACATGGCATTCACGCAAAACGCCCTTTTTTTCAAGCTGCATGGCAAGGTTAAGTCCTGTTTGACCGCCAATGCCGGGCAATATGGCATCCGGACGCTCGTAACGGAGTATCTTTGCCATATACTCAAGTGTCAGGGGTTCCATGTAGACCTTGTCGGCTATAGTGGTGTCTGTCATAATGGTTGCGGGGTTGGAGTTTACAAGCACTACCTCATACCCCTCCTCCTTTAATGCCAAACACGCCTGTGTACCCGCGTAGTCAAATTCCGCCGCCTGCCCGATAACTATCGGGCCGGAGCCAATGATCAAAATCTTTTTAATATCTGTTCTTTTTGCCATAAATGCCGCCTCCGGTCATTTTAATTTTTCGCTTTTGTGTTGCTTGGAGCTTATTGTTTTTCTTGTGTTTTCCATCGACCTTTATTTCGCTTGTATACACACTCAACCTTTTATTTTAATTTCTGAATTTTAAGTTCTCAAGCGTAAGTTTTAAATTTTAAAATCGAATTTTTAAATTTTTATTTTTCACGCTTATAAACGCATCTGCCGCCTGTATATGTTAGGTGGTTTACCCCCAAAAGCCTCTCTCCGGCATATGGTGTGGCACGACCGAGCGATAAAAACTCATTCGGGTCGACTGTTGTTTCCTCATCCAACCGCCAGATCGAAAAGCCGCCGTCATCGGGTATTCCAAAGCGCCGCCGCGGTGCCGCGGCAAGCAGTTCCATAAGTCTTTCCATCGGCAGCACACCCTCTCTGACGAGCCGAGTGTAAAGCACCGAGAGGGCCGTCTCAAGCCCTACGATACCAAATGGACTGCCCTCAAGCCCATGTGATTTTTCCTCTGCGCTGTGCGGCGCGTGATCGGTCGCTATCATATCTATCGTGCCGTCTGTAACGCCCTCGATAAGCGCCGCGCGATCGGCCTCTGACCTCAGCGGCGGGTTCATTTTAAATCTTCCATCCTCACGCAGGTCGCGGTCGGTGAGGGTAAGATAATGCGGCGCGGTCTCGCAGGTAACATCAACTCCGTCACGCTTGGCACTGCGTATCAGCTCTACGCTCTCGGCGGTCGATATGTGGCAAACATGATACGCACAGCCTGTCTTTTTTGCAAGAGCGAGATCACGCTCTATCTGCCGCCACTCACTCTCGGAGGATATACCGCGGTGACCGTGTGCGCGTGCATACTCGCCATCATGTATATATCCGCCGTGCAAAAGCTCGTTGACCTCGCAGTGCGCCACTATGAGCTTGCCGAGCGATGCTGCGCGGCGCATGGCAGCCTCCATCACATCATCACTTTGAACACCCCTGCCGTCGTCCGAGAACGCCACGGCATAGGGTGCCAGCTCCTGCATATCGGAGAGCACCTCCCCACCCTCACCGACGGTTATCGATGCATAAGGGTAGATATTTATCACCGAATCGCGGCGGATGATATCCAACTCGCACCTAAGATGTTCAAGCGAATCCGGCACGGGCGAGAGATTGGGCATGGTGCAAACGGCTGTGTAACCGCCGTGCGCTGCCGCACGTGAGCCGTTGTATATCCGCCCTTTGTGGGAAAAGCCGGGTTCTCTGAAATGCACATGGACATCGCAAAAGCCGGGCAGCACAGTATATTCGGCATCGCTCGGCAGGTCGATACCCTCTGCATCGATCACCGCGCGTGCATGCTCGGCAATATTCTCCGCAGATCTGTCGAATGGTTTAATTCTTATCATTTTTGATACCTTTTTGATCTTTTTTCGATCTTTCGCAGACCGTCTTAAAACCGTTTTTGAGTCTTTTTGAATCTTTTTTCAGCCTTTTTAGATCTCCCTTTTATACAGATCGAACCCCATTCCCGCTTTCGGTCTCGGGGACCGAAAAGAAATGGGGTGCGATCATCAAAACAGCCCGGTGATACGGCCGTTTTCGTCTACGTCTATCTTTTCCGCAGCGGGGACTTTGGGCAGTCCCGGCATGGTCATTATGTCACCTGTAAGCGCCACAACAAAGCCCGCACCTGCTGAGACCTTGAGCGAGCGCACGGTAACCGTAAAGCCTTCGGGTGCGCCGAGCTTTGTCGGATCATCCGAAAAGCTGTACTGTGTTTTGGCCATGCAGACAGGCAGCTTATCAAAGCCAAGCTCGGTAAGGCGCGCCAGCTCCTTTTTGGCGGAGGGCGTGAACACCACACCATCGCCGCGGTAAACGCGGGTGACGATGGCGTTTATCTTATCCTCTATCGACATATCGGCTGAATAGCTGAATGCAAAGTTATTAGGCTCTTCGCAAAGGCGAACGACCTCGCGTGCCAGCTCCACGCCACCCGCGCCGCCCTCGGCCCAAACATTTGAGAGGACGGTATTAACGCCGAGCGCGCGGCATTTTTCGATTATAAGCTCCACCTCACGGTCGGTATCGGTCGGGAAACGGTTTACGGCGACCACGCAGGGCAGACCGTAAACTTCACGTATATTTGATACATGGCGTAAAAGGTTGGGAATGCCCGCTTCAAGGGCTGAGAGATCCTCACGCCCCAGCTCGCTCTTTGCAAGTCCGCCGTGCATCTTAAGCGCGCGGATGGTGGCGACCATGACCACCGCCGAGGGATGAAGTCCCGCGGCGCGGCATTTTATATCAAGGAATTTTTCCGCGCCGAGATCCGCGCCAAAGCCCGCCTCGGTCACGGCATAATCGGCCAGCTGCATTGCCGTTTTTGTGGCAATTACGGAGTTACAGCCATGTGCAATATTTGCAAACGGACCGCCGTGCACGAGCGCAGGAGTCCCCTCAAGCGTTTGCACAAGGTTGGGCTTGAGCGCATCCTTAAGCAGTGCCGCCATAGCACCGACAGCACCAAGATCCCCCGCAGTAACCGGCTTATCCTCATATGTATATGCCACAACGATGCGGGAAAGGCGTTCCTTGAGGTCGGTGATAGAGGAGGCAAGGCAGAACACCGCCATTACCTCGGATGCAACGGTTATATCAAAACCGTCCTCGCGCGGCACGCCGTTTATACGTCCGCCAAGACCGTCAGTAATAAAACGGAGCTGGCGATCATTCATATCAACACAGCGTTTCCATGTGATCCTGCGGGTATCGATGCCAAGCTTGTTTCCCTGATGGATATGGTTATCGAGCATGGCGGCCAGCAGATTGTTTGCCGCGCCGATGGCATGAAAATCCCCTGTAAAATGCAGGTTTATATCCTCCATGGGAACGACCTGTGCATATCCGCCGCCTGCCGCGCCGCCCTTAATACCAAACACAGGGCCAAGGGAGGGTTCACGCAGAGCCACAACGGCATTTTTTCCGATGCGGCGCAACCCGTCCGCAAGACCGATGGTGGTGGTGGTCTTGCCCTCACCCGCAGGGGTGGGGGTTATGGCGGTAACAAGTATGAGCTTGCCGTCCTCACGGTCGCTGCGAGGCATGCGGGCGGTATCTATCTTTGCTTTATATCTTCCGTATTGCTCAAGATATTCCTCGTCTATCCCCGCGGTCGCCGCGACCTCGGTGATTGGGCGCATAGTCGCCGCCTGAGCGATCTCTATATCAGACAGGTGTGCCATGTTATTTATCCTCCCTAAAATATCTTACTGCCGACTCAAACATCTTCATGTCATATTCGCCGTTAACGTTTTTGTAAAGTCCGCGGCCTATACGCTCGCTGTGTCCCATCTTGCCAAACACTCTGCCGTCCGGGGATGTAATGCCCTCGATGGCGCAAACAGAGCCGTTGGGGTTATAGCGTATATCATCCGTCGCGTTGCCGTCAAGATCGACATACTGTGTGGCTATCTGCCCCGCAGCCGCCAAACGGCGCACCATCTCATCCGAGGCAAGGAAACGACCCTCGCCGTGCGAGATCGGAACGGTATAAACATCACCGACATGAGCGGCGGAGAGCCACGGTGACATGGTGGATGCCACTCTGACTCGCACCAGCTTTGACTGGTGGCGAGCGATCTTGTTGTATGTGAGCGTGGGGCAATCCTCATTGGTATCGATTATATGACCGAACGGGACCAGCCCGAGCTTTATAAGTGCCTGGAAGCCGTTGCAGATACCGCACATAAGTCCGCCGCGGGCATCAAGCAGTGCATGTACCTCATCCTTTACCGCCGCATTGCGGAAGAATGCCATTATAAACTTGCCCGAACCGTCAGGCTCATCACCACCCGAGAAGCCACCCGGGATGAACACCATCTGCGAGCGGCGAAGCTCGGCGGCGAAATCCTCCACACTGCGGGAAATGCCGGCAGGGGTAGTGTTGTTTATAACAAATATCTTTGCCTCGGCCCCCGCATCCTCCATGACCTTTGCGGAATCATATTCGCAGTTAGTGCCGGGGAAAACGGGAATGAGCACACGCGGGCGAGCCACCCTCACGGCCGGCGCGGCTGTGCGCGGCTTATCGGAGGAGAAAGTCTCGCATCCCTCAACACCGGCGTTCTCCGCGCAGGGATATATGCTCTCAAGTCTGCCCTCATAGATACCGTCAAGCTCGGCGCGGTCTATCGATTCGCCGCGGTATTCAAAGCGACCGTTATCGCAAACGCGACCCAAAAGCTCAGCACCGCTCGGTATATCATCACCTGCAAGCTCAAGAATAAACGAGCCGTAATCGTAGCCAAACATCTCGCGGAGTGTCAGCTCGTCCTCAAAGATAAATCCAAAGCCGTTGCCAATGGCCATCTTATATACAGCCTCTGCCACACCGCCGTAGGTGGGCGTGTATGCCGCTGCTACCCTGCCCCCGCGCATGAGAGTTGTCACGCTACCGAAAAGATCCTTAAGCGAATCGGGATCCGGCAGACCGTTATCCTGCAGCTGCGGGCGCATGATGACTACCTTATCCCCCGCGCGTTTGAATTCGTTCGTTACGACCTCCGGCGTTTTGCCTGTGGTCACTGCAAAGGAAACGAGCGTGGGCGGAACGTCAAGATCCTCAAAGGAGCCGCTCATTGAGTCCTTACCCCCTATTGCGGCAATACCAAGGTCAAGCTGTGCGCAAAATCCGCCAAGCAGTGCTGCCAGAGGCTTGCCCCAACGCGCGGCATCGCGCCCCGGCTTTTCAAAATACTCTTGGAATGTCAGGTACACATCCTCAAAGGATGCACCTGTTGCTATAAGCTTTGAAACACTCTCGACCACTGCAAGATACGCGCTGTGATAGGGACTGCACTCCGCTATCTTGGGGTTATATCCCCATGACATATATGAGCAGTTATCCGTGTGTCCGTGTTCGGTCGAGATCTTGTGCACCATCGCCTGTATCGGCGTTCTTTGGTATTTTCCGCCAAAGGGCATAAGCACCGTGCCGGCGCCTATGGTAGAATCAAATCTTTCGGAAAGTCCGCGGTGGGAGCTGACGTTAAGGTCGCTCATCATCTCGCGGTATCCCACGCCAAAGGATGCCGGGAGAGCCTTTTCAAAGCTGTGCGCGCGGGCGGGGGCGATATCTATATGCTTTTCCGCGCCGTTTGAGTTCAAAAACTCGCGGGATATATCAACTATCGTGTTGCCGTTCCAGTGCATGCGCAGGCGCGGCTCTTCGGTGACGTGTGCCACAACGCAGGCCTCAAGGTTTTCCGCCTCGGCAAGTGATAGGAACCTTGCAACATCTCCGCTCTCCACCACAACAGCCATACGCTCCTGTGATTCGCTGATCGCCAGCTCTGTACCGTCAAGACCCTCATATTTTTTGGGTACTGCATTAAGATCTATATCCAGTCCGTCCGCCAGCTCTCCGACAGCCACCGATACTCCGCCCGCGCCAAAATCGTTACAGCGCTTTATCATGCGGCAGGCCTCCGGATCTCTGAACAGCCTTTGCAGCTTACGCTCCTCCGGTGCGTTGCCCTTTTGAACCTCCGCGCCGCAGGTCTCAAGCGAGGAGAGGGTGTGCTTTTTGGAGGATCCGGTCGCGCCGCCGCAACCGTCACGGCCTGTTCTGCCGCCGAGAAGTATAACGGCATCACCGTCCTGCGGGCATTCCCGCCTTACATTTGCGGCAGGAGCAGCTGCTATCACCGCGCCTATCTCCATTCGCTTTGCAGCATAGCCCTCGTGATAAAGCTCATCCACCATACCTGTGGCAAGTCCTATTTGGTTACCGTAGGAGGAATATCCCGCGGCCGCCGTTTGAACTATCTTGCGCTGGGGGAGCTTACCCGGGATCGTTTCGGAGACCGGGCGGGTGGGATCAGCCGCGCCTGTCACGCGCATTGCGGCATAAACGTAGGAGCGACCGGAAAGCGGGTCACGTATCGCGCCGCCGATGCAGGTCGCTGCACCGCCGAAGGGCTCTATCTCGGTGGGGTGGTTATGTGTTTCGTTTTTAAACAGCAACAGCCACGGCTGATGCTCGCCGTCGATCTCCACATCGATCTTTACCGTGCAGGCGTTTATCTCCTCCGATTCATCAAGCCCGCAAAGACGGCCGGTGCGTTTGAGATATTTGCCCGCAAGGGTAGCGATATCCATAAGAGTTTCCGGCTTTTTATCACGTCCCAGCTCCGCTCTCACAGAGCGATATTTTTGATATGCCCGCTCAAGCTCCGGGTCATCAAAGCGCACGCTGTCGATGGTGGTGCCAAAGGTCGTGTGGCGGCAATGATCCGACCAATAGGTATCTATCATCCTCACCTCTGTGATGGTGGGATCGCGATGCTCGGTGCGGAAGTAATCACGGCAAAAGCGGATATCATCAAGATCCATTGCGAGGCCGTATTTTATTATCATTTCGGCAAGGCCCGCGTCATCAAGAGCGCAAAAACCGTCAAGTGTATCAACAGTTGTTGGCAATTCATAATCAAGCGCCAGTGTGGCGGGCAGAGTGAGTGCCGCCTCCCGCGCCTCCACGGGGTTTATAACGTATTTTTTGATCGCCTCAAGCTCCGCGTCGCTAATATCTCCCCCCAAGGCATACACCTTTGCGGTACGAATGGTGGGACGATCGCCCTTTGAGATTATCTGTATGCACTGCGCTGCGGAATCGGCACGCTGGTCAAACTGCCCGGGCAGGTATTCAACGGCAAACACGCGATCACCGCCAACATCGATATCCGCCGTAGCGCGGTCAAGCTGCGGCTCTGAAAGCACTGTTCGCACCGCCTCCGCGAAAAGCTCCTCGGTTATATTTTCAACATCATATCTGTTAAAGATCCTAAGCGTGGTAAGAGACCCTATACCAAGCAGTCCGCGGATCTCGGCGAGGAGGGCAGCTGCCTCATGCGCCAGCCCCGGCTTTTTTTCAACATAGATCCTGTATACCATAGATCATCGATCCTTTCTGTCATTCTCTGCACACTTGGCCGCCATGGCACGGCGACCTATATCGCGGCGATAATATGCGCCCTCAAAGCTTATTCGCTCGACCTTTGAATAGGCGGCGGAGATGGCATCGCCAAGCTCGCCCGCCACTGCGGTAACGCCAAGCACGCGTCCGCCGCTTGTGCGCAGCTCTCCGCTGTCGCCGTCAAGCGCCGCGCCCGCAACATACACATCCGGCAGTATATCGGACGGTATGTCTATCTTAAAATTCTTTTTGTACGCTGTGGGATACCCCTCCGATGCCATTATGACACAGCATGCAGATGCACCCGAAAAGCGCACCTCGCACTCGGAGAGCGTACCGCCAGCGACCGCCATCATGACCGTCAACAGGTCGCTCTCGAGCAGCGGTAGTACCACCTGCGTTTCGGGGTCCCCAAAGCGGCAGTTATATTCTATCACGCGCGGGCCTTTGGGGGTGAGCATAAGCCCGAAGTAAAGGCAGCCGGAAAAGCTGCGCCCCTCGGCATTCATGGCGCGGACGGTTGGCAAAAAGATAGTTTGCATGCAGACATCAGCCACCTCGGCGGTGTAATAGGGGTTGGGAGCGACCGTTCCCATACCGCCGGTATTGAGGCCCGTATCGTTATCCCCCGCGCGCTTATGGTCCATGGAGGAGACCATGGGAACGATGCTCTTACCATCGGTAAACGCCAAGACAGATACCTCAGGTCCCGTGAGAAATTCTTCAATAATTATTCTGTCCCCGCTCGCGCCGAAAACACGATCCTCCATCATGGAGTGCACGGCCTCCCGCGCTGCCTCCCGCGTTTCGGCAATTATTACGCCCTTGCCGAGCGCCAGTCCGTCAGCTTTGATAACGGCAGGCATGGGAGCGGTATCAAGATAGCGGAGCGCCGACGCCATATCATCAAAGGTTTCATATGCTGCGGTGGGAATACCGTACTTTTTCATAAGCTCCTTGGCAAAGACCTTACTTCCCTCAATTATCGCCGCGTTGGCGCGAGGAC
This sequence comes from uncultured Ruminococcus sp., assembly GCA_964522215.1. GTDB lineage: Bacteria > Bacillota > Clostridia > Oscillospirales > CAG-272 > CAG-390. The sequence goes on from CAZFVR010000024.1 coordinate 15,698, forward strand.
CAAAGCAAGCAATACCGCGTGCCTCAAGTGCATCGACCGCGCCGAGCACCAAGGGATCGTCGGGTGCGACCACAGCGAAGTCTATTTTATTTTCAACCGCAAAATCAACAATTGCAGGGATATCCTTGGCGCCTATCGGCACGCACACCGCATCTGCGGCGATACCGCCGTTGCCCGGCAGTGCAAAGATCTCCTCAACATTTGGATTTTGCTTTATCTTTTTGATTATGGCGTGCTCTCGACCGCCACCGCCTACGACCATTATCCTCATGGCTTTTTGACCCATCACTTATTTATTGTCTTTTTTCTTTTGCTTTTTCTTTTCAATGCTTATTCCACATTACTGCGATCCTTTATATCGCTCGATCAATGGTGGAAAAGTCTCATGCCGGTAAAGGCCATAGTGATGCCGTATTTATCACAGCATTCGATAACGATATCATCGCGGATAGATCCGCCCGGCTCTGCGATATAGGAAACGCCGCTCTTTTTTGCGCGGTCTATGTTATCGCTGAACGGGAAGAAAGCATCCGAGCCGAGGGCGACACCGCTGATGCCGCTGAGATATTCTGCTATCTCGCTGTCTGTCAGCGGCTCGGGACGAGTGGTAAAGTACTTTTGCCAATTGCCCTCGGCGCAAACATCCTCTTCATTTTTGTTTATATAACCGTCCACCACGTTATCACGGTCGGGGCGACCGAGGTCGGATCTGAACGGCAGGGCGAGCACCTTTTCATGCTGGCGCAAAAACCATGTATCCGCCTTTGTTCCGGCAAGACGTGTGCAGTGTATGCGCGACTGCTGACCTGCGCCAACGCCTATTGCCTGACCGTCCACAGCGTAGCAAACAGAGTTTGACTGGGTGTATTTAAGGGTGATGAGCGAAACGATAAGGTCACGCACCGCACTCTCCGGCAGCTCCTTATTTTTTGTAACTATATTGGTGAGCAGCTCTCGGTCGATCTTAAAATTGTTACGCCCCTGCTCAAAGGTCACGCCAAAGACTTCTTTGTGCTCGATGGGCGCGGGAACATAATCAGGGTCTATCTCAACCACATTGTAGTTGCCCTTTCTTTTGCTTTTCAGTATCTCAAGTGCCTCCGGCTCGTATCCCGGGGCGATAATACCGTCCGACACCTCGCGCTGGAGCATGCGGGCAGTGGTCACATCGCAAACATCAGAGAGTGCGACCCAGTCGCCAAAGGAACACATACGGTCGGTGCCTCTTGCACGAGCGTATGCACAGGCAAGCGGGGAGTCGTCAAGCCCCTCGATATCATCCACAAAGCAGGCACGTTTGAGCTTATCGGGGAGCGGTATGCCGACCGCCGCGGAGGTGGGGCTTACATGCTTAAAGGAGGTCACGGCGGGCATGCCGAGTGCCGCCTTCAACTCGCGCACGAGCTGGTAGGAGTTGAACGCATCAAGGAAGTTAATATATCCGGGGCGACCGCTGAGTATCTTTATAGGAAGTTCGTCGCCGTTTGCCATGTATATCTTTGCGGGCTTTTGATTGGGGTTACAGCCGTATTTGAGTTCAAATTCTTTCATTATCCTAAAACCTATTCCCTTTCGATCCTTTTTTGATCATTTATTCTTGTTTATAATGCGATCCTCATAGCTGCCGTCCGCAAGATCGGTATAGCGAACGTAGAGGGATATCTTGTTATCCGAGTCAAGTGCCGCCCACAGCTTGTCCGCAAGCTCATCGATATCGGCGGGAATGGACACTCGGTGCGGCTCACCGCAAAAGGTCGGTATGGGCGTGCCGTCACAGATATACGTATGGATGAAATGACCTATCCCCGGAAGCGCGCTGTAGGAATATGTGTAGCGGTTGCAGGCACTGCCCGCCGCATCAGCGCTCTTGAGGATGCTCATTTGGTATTTCGGAGATGCTTTTTTGTGTGTAAAAAGTCCGCTGATGCGCGGTGTGAGATTGGGCGCATCCGGCTCAAACTCGCGGCTCTCGAGTGCCTCGCCAAAGCTAAGACCCCCATCAAGACCGCTGTATATCGTATCGGTCTGGTCGCCGTTGGTAACTATAAGATCATCACCGTGCGATCTTACCGCGGCGTAGATGATAAGGCTCGGATCCTCCACGCGGGATGCATCATACGGCTCGGTAAACACCTCCCCGCCCCGCTTTGTAAAGATGCGGTTGCGGCTGTTGGCGCTCCTACCCATGATAAAATATGCCGCAGCAGAATGCGCACCGTCCGGTGTCACTCCCAAAACTATACCGCGACCAACATATGAATTGCCGTTGATGAGCGATGCTATATCATGCGTTTCGTATACATTAACGTTCATGCCGATGATTCCTTTCACATCCGGGCGGTGCGGAATGCCCCAACACCGCCGTTTTTATTTTTATTCTCTCTTGTTGTCTTTTGATCCTTGTGTTTTGTGTTTGCGATTTTTAATTTTGCTTTTGAGCTTTGTTTTTTGTGTTTTCCTACTTGCCCGCCGTCAATCATCGGCGGCAACGAGCCCGGCTGATACCGCCTCAACTGCCGCGGGGAGTATCTTCCACTCTGCCTGCTCCATTACGCGTCTTTGGAGCACCTCTGGGGTGTCGCCAGCCATGACCTCGACCGCCTTTTGCATTATTATGCGGCCGCCGTCCGGGATCTCGTTTACAAAGTGGACTGTGGCGCCCGTCACCTTTACGCCGTACTCAAGCGCAGCCTCATGCACGCGCAGGCCGTAAAAGCCCTTGCCGCAAAAGGACGGGATAAGGGATGGGTGAACATTTATTATGCGCTCAGGGTATGCGCCGGTGAAATCCGCACTCAGTATCGACATAAATCCCGCCAAAACTATAAGATCTATGCCGTTTTCGTCAAGCTCCGCGCGAATGCGCCCCTCAAATTCCGCCGCCGAGGCACACTCGGCGCGAGTGATACAGCGGGTGGGTATACCCGCACGCTCGGCGCGTGTCAGGGCATATGCATCGGCTTTATTTGAAATGACCAGCTCTATCCTGCCGTGGCAAAGCGCACCGGATGCCTGGGCTTCTATCAATGCCCCGAGATTCGTTCCGCCGCCCGAAACAAGAACGGCTATCTTTGCGGTCTTTTTTATCATATCATATCATTCCTTTTCCTGCTTATCTGTAACACCGGCGGCCTTCCCGCACGTCGCGCTGCCTTTTTCGAATGGGCGACAGGCAAGATCCATCAGCGGCAGGACCCATGCACCTATCGTGTTGCCGATGATCGCCACGGTGATAAATATCACGCTCTGAACGCTCAACGCCCCGCCCGCGGCGGCAAAATAAAATACATCTGCCACGGAATGCTCAAATCCCGCCAAAATGAACACCGGCACGCAAAAGAGGATGCCGACTATGCTGCCTTTTCGATATATGGCAACGGCAAGATACATCAGCACGCCGCAAAACGCACTGCGGATCAGCGTTTGCCACCATGCCTGGCCAAGCTTTGCGGCACAAAGCATCGCGGCGGTCTCCCCCGCACTCGGCACACCAAGGCGCAGGATACTGCCGAGCAATATGGTAGAGAGTAGATCACCGAGCAGTCCCCATAGCAGTACCGAGACCGCCTCCCCGTCATGCCGCTCAAGCATAAAGCCTATCTTTCCCGTATATAGCGAGTAGCCCATCTTGCATATGCACAGCAAAGCCACCGAAAAGAAGACGGCGCCTATGGCGCGACTTGCGAGCGTATCATCGTGGAAGGCAAGATACACCGCGCCACCTATCGATATCAAAAGCCCGGCTTGCAGTCCGCGCACGACCATGCCGACGGCTCTGCCGATCCGCCCGCGCATCAAACTATCTCTATAGGCTCGCCGCCAAGCTCCTCCGCCGGGCGGATCTCGCCGATAACGTATGCATCCTCACCCTGCTCATGCAGGATCGCAAGCGCAAGGTCAACATCCTCCGGAGACACGACCACGCTCATGCCAACGCCCATGTTAAAGGTGTTGAACATATCCCTCTCCGAGATATTGCCGCGGCGGGCAATAAGATCGAATATCGGCAGGATGCGCACCGCACTCCTGTTTATCCGCACGCCAAGTCCTTCCGGGATAGAGCGCGGCATGTTCTCGTAAAAGCCGCCGCCGGTTATGTGGGATACGCCGCGGACCTTTACCCGGTCCATAAGCGCCAGCATGGGCTTTACATATATCCTTGTGGGAGTTATGAGCGTTTCACCGAGAGATGCACCGCCAAGCTCCGGGATAGGAGCGCCAAGGTCGCAATGCTCAACATCAAACACACGGCGGACAAGGGAGAAGCCGTTTGAATGCACACCCGATGAGGGCAGTGCTATCATTACATCCCCCGCGCGCATGCTGTTTTTATCGATAATGGCATCTCTGTCCACAATGCCCACGGCAAAGCCCGCAAGGTCATACTCATCTACCGGATAAAAGCCCGGCATCTCCGCGGTCTCGCCACCTATCAGCTCGGCACCCGACTGCACACAGCCCTCGGCCACGCCGCTGACGATATCGGCTATCTTTTCGGGAACATTCTTCCCGCATGCTATATAATCAAGGAAGAAGAGCGGCTTTGCACCACAGCAAAGAACATCGTTAACGCACATGGCAACACAGTCGATGCCGACGGTATCATGCCTGTCGGTCAAAAACGCCAGCTTGAGCTTTGTTCCCACTCCGTCGGTACCTGAGACCAACACGGGATTTTTGTAGCCCGCAAGGTCAAGTGCAAACAGCCCGCCAAAGCCGCCTATATCGGTAGATCCGCCGCCCACGACCGTGCGGGCGATATGCTTTTTCATCAGCTCAACGGCACGGTATCCCGCGGTGATATCAACACCCGCGGCGGCGTAGCTTTCCGATCTTGATTGCTTGTTCATAGTCCTGTTTTCCTTTCGATCTTTCCTTTGCGGCCAATGCCGGCCGCAAAGGATGAATATTAAGTAGTAGTGGTAATTGTTGTTGTTGTTGTCGTTGTTGTTGCAGTAAATAAGATCCTAAATGTCTCGATCGCAAAAACGCAAAAGCTTATTCTTTTCCGTTCCAGCAATAGGTGCAGAGCCGGCACGGCTCAAGTCCTATGGCGCGCACCACGCCATCAAGCGTTTGGAATTCAAGGGATGCAAGGTGCAGCTTTTCGCATATTGCACGCCGCATTTTTTTGCCGCGCTCGGTACTGCCGTCGCTGTATTCCTCGATGTGATCAAAGCCCTCTTTCCCCTCAAGCTCCATGATGGTGCGGCGAGCAATAAGATCCATATCGCTCGTGGCACGGGAGAAGTTAAGGTACTTGCAGCCGTACATTATGGGCGGGCATGCCGAACGCATATGCACCGATCTTGCGCCGCTCTCATAAAGAAAATCAACGGTTTCCTTAAGCTGTGTACCGCGCACTATCGAATCGTCAACAAAAAGCAGATTTTTATCAACTATAAGATCATGCACCGGTATCTGCTTCATTTTTGCTATCTTGTTTCTGTCCGCTTGATTTGCGGGCATAAAGCTGCGCGGCCATGTAGGGGTATACTTGATAAACGGACGCGCGAACGGCAGCTCACTGCGATTTGCATATCCGATGGCATGCGGAGTGCCGGAATCCGGAACACCGCCAACATAGTCAACGTCCGCGGCCGCACCGCTCTCCGCGTCATGCTCCGCAATTATCGCGCCGTTGCGATAGCGCATCGTTTCAACATTCACGCCCTCGTATGTAGAGGTGGAATATCCGTAATAGGTCCAAAGGAATGCGCATATACGCATCTCGCGGCCGGGCGGAGAAAGCCTGCGCATACCGTCCGGCGTGAGGGATACTATCTCCCCCGGGCCCAGCTCGCACTCGGTGGTATAGCCCAGCTTTTCATAGGCAAAGGATTCAAACGTCACGGCATACCCGTCCTCGTTTTTGCCGATGAGCACCGGCAGTCTGCCAAGCCTGTCCCTTGCCGCGATAAGCTCGCCGCCCTCGCGCAGGATGAGCACAGACATTGATCCCTCTATGACCTCGCCGACAAAGCTGATGCCCGCCTCAAAGCTGTCACAGGTCCCGATAAGCGCAGCAACGAGTTCGGTGGTGTTGACCGCACCGCCCGTCATGGCGTTGAGCTGACCGCCGTCCGAAAGATAGCGGCTGATAAGCTCCTCCGCGTTTCTGACAAGTCCCACGGTGCATATTGCAAACACGCCGAGCTTTGAGCGGATGAGCAACGGCTGTGGATCGGAATCGCTGATACAGCCGATCGCCGCCGTGCCGCTCATCTCATCAAAAACATGCTCAAATTTAGTTCTGAACGGCGAGTTTTCTATATTGTGTATCTCTCTTTGAAGTCCGCGTGCCTCGTCATACGCCGCAAGTCCGCCGCGACGAGTGCCGAGGTGAGAATGATAATCGGTTCCGAAAAACACATCCGCAAGGCACTCCTTTTTGGATGTGATGCCGAAAAAGCCTCCCATTTCAGCCCCGCCGGATCAAGCAAAGAAGAGCTCGGAGAGCGTCATGGGGTCGATATACTTGCCGTCACGGTAAACGCGCATGTTGCCGGAGGCGATCTCGTCTATCAGCATAACGTTGCCATCGGCATCATAGCCGAACTCAAATTTGATATCGTAAAGGACCAGTCCCTTTTCCGCAAGATCGTCGGCAACGATCTTGGTGATCTTTTGTGTCATAAGCTTTATATCATCATACTGCTCGCCGCTCATAACGCCAAGATCTACAAGGCCGTCGCGGGTAACGAGCGGATCGCCCTTTTCATCGTTTTTAAAGGTCATCTCAACGTATGCGGGCAGGTCTGCACCCTCTTCGATATAATCGCTGTATCTGCGGTAGAAGCTGCCTACTGCCTTGTGGCGGCAAATGACCTCAAGTCCCTTGCCAAACACGCGTGCGGGGAGCACCTCCATCGTCGTGTCCTTAAGGTCGGCGCTGACATAGTGGGTCTTGATGCCGGCGGCATTGACCTTTTCAAAGAAGTATACGGACATGCGCAGGTTAACATCTCCCACGCCGTCGATGGTGAGCCCTACAGAGTTCTCACCCGGATCGAACACACCGTCGCGGCCGGTGCAGTCGTCCTTAAATTTGAGCAGGTAATTGCCGTTTTCAAGTGCGTAAACGTTTTTGGTCTTTCCCGTGTAAACAAGCTTCATTTTTTTGATCTCCTGTGCTTTGCAATAGAATTTTTGGGATTTATGGGTTTATGGCGTTGTTGGTTTGCGTTTTTTGTTTTTGTTCTGCACATCAGGCGTTGAACATTGCCGAGATCTCGGCATCCTTTTGGAGCACCCGCTCGCGGTCGGCGGCGCGGCGCGCATCCAGTCGCTCGGCAAGGGCATTATCCGAAAGTGCCAGCATCTCTGCGGCAAGCAAAGCGGCATTGACCCCACCATTTACGGCAACAGTAGCTACAGGAACGCCGGAGGGCATCTGTACTGTTGAGAGGAGGGCATCAATGCCGTCAAGATTTGTTGATCTGCAGGGGATACCTATGACAGGGAGAGTGGTCTCTGCGGCGATAACGCCCGCAAGATGAGCCGCCATTCCCGCCGCGGCGATAAGCACTCCAAAGCCCGCAGAGCGTGCGCTTTTTGCAAATTGGCTTGCCTCCTGCGGTGTACGGTGCGCGGAGTATACATGCACCTCGTAGGGGACAGAGAGTCCCGCCAAGGTATCGATGGTCTTTTGTACGATCGGCAGATCGCTGTCGCTTCCCATAAGTATGCCTACTTTTTTCATTGTGATCGAACACACCGGCCTACGCCGGTTCCTTTCGGTGGATTTTTTGTTGATGGATATGTATTGTATATTAAATTAATATGAAGAAATACGTGAAGATCTTGCGCGTGCCGGATCGTTCCCAACGATAAGCGCAGGACCGCCGGCATTTTTGGCATAAAAAACGGCGCACTTTTTCCGTGGTGGAAATAAGTGTGCCCAGACGGTCGGCGTATTTACGATTTTTGCTCCACTGTGGTACTCCACAATTATCCGTCAGGCGCAAAAACCACAACCTTTATGCTTGTATTATATCAAAAAAACATCTGCGTGTCAAGTCCCCGCACGGCACTTTCCGCAGCATTTTTTACGCTTTGTGATATCTTTACTTTGGGATAATAATAATGCCCCAAATTGTACTTAATTGTTCATTTTATATCCGACCGAGATGAAGTATCACATAAATGAAAAAACTTTGCCACCGCCGTGATTTTATCGCAAAACCCGCCCCAAAATTGCAAAATTATTCACAAACGTGTGCTATACTGTGTTATAAAGGCAACGACGGCACATAAAAACGACTGCCGGCGATAAATGAGGCCGCAAGGAGGACACAAATGATACCCTTTGATGAGAATGACATAAAATACATGGCACTTGAGTTGCCGGACGAGATCAATTTTTTTAAATATTCCGGAGATTTTGACGGCGAGATCGGCGCGATAGACAAATACCTTTCGCGTGAGCGGACCCACGGCATGCGGGTGCGCCTTGAGCTTGAGCGCGTGATAGCCGATCGCATGCGCAAGGATTATCTTTTAGACTTTGACACTCTGCTCTCCTGCGTGCGCGAGCGTTATCCGCACTGCACCGCCGAGGCACTTGAGGGCTTTATCGATACGGGACACGCCGACTATATCCGCCGCGGCGGTGTGCGCTATTTTGAGAATGCCGCGGTGAGGAATATCCTCAATTGCTGTCGCATACCCCTTGACGAGCTTGAATCCGGCACTGTCGCCGACCGCACTAAATACTTCAGCCGCCGCCTGCACGAGAACCTTGATGTAATGAAGACACGCGGCGGGCGCGCCTACCGCTACCGCGTGCGCGAGCATATCTCCCCGGATGCCGAGCATTCCCGCCCCGGCAGTACCGTGCGTGTGCATCTGCCCTACCCCGCCGAATGCCCCGGGCAAACGAACATAAAGCTTATCGGTTCCTCCCACCCCGTCATGATATCCGATGCAGGTCACCGCACGGCGTTTATAGAGACCACACATCAAGACGGTGCGGATTACTGGGTGGAGTTCAGCTATGATATCAGCGCAAGATATAACAGGATAGACCCCGCGCGCGTTGAGCGCGATGTGACGGCGGCAGAGGCGTGGCTTGGCGAGGATCTGCCGCAGATACGCTTTACCCCCGCCATCTGCGAGCTTGCCTCGGAGCTTTCACGCGGCACGGATGACCCATGGGTGCTGGCTCGCCGCGCTTACGACTATGTTACGACTCACGTGGCGTATTCATATATGCGCGATTATCTGTGCATTGACTTCATCCCCGGTTTTGCAATGCTTAACGGCCGCGGCGACTGCGGAGTTATGGCACTGCTGTTTATAACACTTTGCCGTGCCATGGGAGTACCCGCGCGTTGGCAATCGGGCAGTCATGTTGAGCCGGACGATATAGGCAGCCACGATTGGGCGGAATTTTATATAGCGCCGTACGGTTGGCTGCCCGCCGATCCATCCTTTGGCGGCGGCGCGCTGCGCAAGGGTGACCGCGAACTTTGGGATCACTATTTCGGCAATCTTGACCCCTACCGCCAGATAAACTGCACATCCTTTGCCGCGCCGTTTGATCCGCCGCGCATTTATCTGCGCCGCGACCCCTACGACGATCAGAGCGGAGAGATAGAATATGCCGATATGCCGCTGTGGTTCGGGCAGATAGATTCGCACCGCGAGGTGGTTGCCGCCGAGGAACTGCCGTTTGAGTGGTAAAAAAGTTGCCTCTGCCTTTTGGTTTTTGTTGTAATTAATGATTTTTTACATTTAGAACTTATTCTTTCGTTGCTTTTGACCCCTTTATATGATATTTTAATAATGCGGGCAGCACCGCGATACACCTATTTTCCAAACAACTTGACGCAAAACGTAACACAACGAAAGGAGCCGACTAATGTTTAAAAAAATCACATCTCTGATCTTGGTATTTCTTTTATCGTGCTTGACACCTATTACCGAATTTTCCGCGGCTGAACCTTTGCATGTTGAGGATAATGATGTGTCGAGCACTCAAGACGATCACGACCATCAAACACTCGAAGAACAAATGGCACTGCATCCGGAGACAGCGATCATCGCCGAAAAATACAATATAGATCCGGAAGGTATATATTTCTCTTCCGCAAGTCAAGAGCGCTTGGACGCTTATTACGGTGCACCGGATGATATCCTGTCATCTTCTACGCTTGAACTATTGGTGTATTTTATTAAAGACACCATGTTCATGACAGATGTGGCCACCCCTGAGATTTTTGCAGCTTCCCCGGATCTTGCAGAGCGTGCAAAAAACAGGAAAGTTGACTTTACAAGACACGCAGCTTTTCGCGAGCTCATATCAAGAGACGACTTTATAGATGCGTTGGAGATCTATGCCGCAAGCCTTACGCAACTTACTTATGACGATGATCCATTCGATAAGTGCAAAAGAGCAATTGAGAAGATATTGGAGCAATCAACGGTGGAAGCTCTTTTATCGGATCCGACATATAACGCATATACTCATCCTAATATTCAGCGTATACGCGGAACATCCGATGCAGTTACAACAGAAGAAAGCCAATTTGCAGGTTTGAACGCAAACACAAGTGAGTCTATCACTACCGAGAGCGATCAATTGCTTTGGGAGCCCGGATATATAATTCCCGAATATGAAAAATATATAATAACCACCAAAGTTGATTCGGAATACGCAAAATGGATTTGCAGCGCGCCGGATGAGATCCTATCCGCTTCTACAATTGAACTGTTGGAGTATTTCATTCAAACACCGTTCATGGGACAAAAAGTCTTTACCTTACTTTCATCACCGGTGCCCAACAGTAACGAAAAGCCGGATTATACATGTCACGAAGCTTTTCGCGAGCTCATATCAAGAGACGACTTCATAGATGCTTTGGAGATATACGCCGCAAAATTGCTGTGCACTTCGACAAGCAATGAGTTGAATTTTGACAACAGAGTATTTGAAAAGTTTGAAAAGTTATTGACCGAGTCTTCGGTGGATGCTCTTTTAGCCTCACCGGCATATAGCACTGCCGATCATCCCAATCTTCAACGCATACGCGGAACATCCGATGCAGTTACAACAGAAGAAAGCCAATTTGCAGGTTTGA
>CAZFVR010000025.1:0-14665 GCA_964522215.1 uncultured Ruminococcus sp.
CAAAGGTAATGGCGGTATTCATTGATCCGCGATCGCATGCGAAGCGTGCTCCTCACCTTGCTGCGAGAGCCGCAAAATATCACTCCGTACCACGCACGGGATCTCGCTGCGCGAAGCGCTGCACGTGATCCGCGCAGCGCGTATATCATCTATTCCCAAACAAAAAATTTACATTATACCATTGACCGTGCGGTATGCGGGTGGTATAATAGCACTGTATCCCCATGGCGGGCGCGTGCGCTCCGCCCCCCCTTTTACACGCAAAGAAAGGATGTTAATTTGAACTACAATTCAAACAATGCCGTAACACGTGATGACATGTCGCGCATCGAGGCTGCGGCACGCCGTCGTTCGGCTCCCAGGCGCTCCCCCTCCGACAAGGATTCATCCGAGCGCGCATTTAACAATATACTGACCCTTATGGTCTGGCCGCTGTTTTTCCTTTATCTTGAAGCAGCTGCCCGCCTTTTGATGTTTGGCAGGATAACCGGCCGCCAGTTTGCCTATGCCGTGCTGTTTTCCTTTTCGGCAGGGCTTTGCTGTGCTTTTTTGACCACACTTTTTAAGGATCGCAGGGTGAACTTTGCCGTATCCGTGGTCATATCCTGCTTTTTCACCCTCTATTTTAACGTCCAGCTGATCTACTATAAATTCTTTTCCAGCTTCTTTTATTGGGATCTTTTGGCCGAGGCGGTCAACGTAACGTCCTTTTGGCGGGAGGCGATAAAGACCATTTTTGCCAACTGGTACGGCGTTTTGCTGCTTATCCTCCCATTTGTGCTTTATTGCGTATTCGGTCGAAAGTACATCCCCGCCGAGCCCATCGACTGGGGCATGCGCGGCGTAGCCCTTGGCATTGCTTTCTTTCTGTTTTTGGGCGGCGTTGGCTTTGTCTCCTATCACGACGACGATTATGACGATGATTTTTACTATCGTTCGGGCTTTTCCGCCACCGAGGCGGCCGACCGCTTTGGTCTTTTAACGACACTGCGGCTGGACACCAAATATCTCATCTTCGGCACACCGGAGGACACCACACCTATCTATCCCACCGTGACAACGGTGGATCCCGGCAATCTGTTTATCCGTAACGATACCACCGTCGACCCGGACATAACCTTCACCCCGGGCGTCGAAACAGGTGACTCCACCTCCCCCGTCACTCCCCCCGAGACCGAGCCGCCAAAGCCGGTGGACACCAGCCCCAATGTGCTCGATATCGATTTTGATGCGCTGATAGCCAATGCGTCATCCAGCGCGGAGCGCGACGCGCACACCTATTTTAAAAACCGCACGCCCACCAACAAAAACATCTACACCGGCATGTTTGAGGGCAAAAACCTGATACTGATGACGGTTGAGGCTTGGGCCCCCGCCGCGATAGACGAAAAACTGACCCCCACACTTTGGAGGATGAAGAACGAGGGCTTTGTTTTTGAAAACTACTATTGCTCCAACTGGGGCGGCAGTACCGCTACGGGCGAGTATGCAGTGCTTTCCGGCAACTTTTACACCAGTGCAAAATGCCTGGCCTACAGTGCCGATACGCTGATGAAGTTTGCCCCCGGCAATATGTTTAAGTCTGCCGGCTACCTCACCTACGGCTTCCACGATCATACCTATGATTACTACAGCCGCAATATCTCACACCCCAATATGGGCTACACCTGGTACGGCATCGGCAACTGGGATAAATCCTCTCTCTTTACCTCGCAGTGGCCTAAATCCGACCGCGAGCTGGCGGTAAACACGCTTGATTATATCACGCCCGATCGCCCCTTCCATCTTTATTATATGACGGTCAGCGGCCACGCCTTCCAGACCTTTGGCGGCAACGCCAACTCAAAGAACCACCGCGCCGAGGTGCTTGCCGCGGGACTTAACTACACCGACCAAAATGCGCTCTCCTATATCGCCGCGCAGTATGAGGTCGAGCTGATGGTAAAGACCCTGGTCGACGAGCTGGCTCGCCTTGGTATACTTGAGGACACCGTGTTCGTTATGGCACCGGATCACTATCCCTACAACGTATCGGATGACAGTGCCGCGACCTACGCCGCACTCTCAGACCTTTATAAGATCCCCCTCACCTCCACCGCAGCGGATATCGAGGGCAACTTTGATCTCTATCGTGCGCCCCTCATCATTTGGTCGGCCTCTATGAGCAAGCCGGTCAAGGTATCAAAGGTCTGCTCGGCCATCGATATCATGCCAACGGTATACAACCTCTTTGGCCTTGATTACGACTCAAGACTCATCACCGGTCGCGATATTCTTTCGGACAGCGAGGGCTTTGTGCCGCTCAACTGCAACGGCAACGGCGGCTCCTGGCACTGGATAACCGATTACGGATCCTACAACACCAAGACCAAAAAGTTTACCACCGCCCCCGGCGTTTCGGTAAGCGGAGATCAGCTGAGCGCCTATATCAGCTCAAACAACCAGACCTGCAACCTCCTGCAAAAGTATTCCAAGTATATCCTCAACGAGGATTACTACCGCAAGGTCTTCCCCGCCGGCTGACAATCAAAGCAAAAGGATATTTCAGAATTGTATTTTGCTGGCAGATGCGCTAATTTGAGTGGTTCGCATAGACAAGACGAGCAAAAACGAGCCGCATTTATTGAAAATAATCAAAAATGTAAATTTAATTTTAACACATTCTATTGACAAGGCATTTCTTTTGCAGTATAATATAAACGCAAGTCAAAAACTCGACTCGCGTAATTACGGAAAGAGGTATCTCATGTACACAGACAAGACCCTGGTCTGCAAGGAATGCGGACAAGAATTCACATTTACTGCCAGCGAGCAGGAGTTTTACGCCGAGAAGGGCTTTACCAACGAGCCCCAGCGCTGCCGCGAGTGCCGCGCAAAGCGTAAAAATGCCGCCAACAACGGTACACGCCAGATGTTTGATGCCGTCTGCGCAGAATGCGGCAAGCCCTGCAAGGTTCCCTTTGAGCCTCGCACCGACCGTCCCGTATACTGCAGCGACTGCTTCAGAAATAAACAGCAGTGATCGCTGAAAAAAGGTGAGCCAAACGGCTCACCTTTTTTCGATAACGGAAGAGATACGCGTGGCGGGTCTCTGTTTTATTGTATTTTTGCACCGTAGGGGCCACCTGCAAAACGGCGAATTTCCTTCGGCGAGCCGTTTCTCGCACATGAGAAGGCTTGGTAAGAGTCGTTTCTTTCACCCGTAGACGGAGAGAAACGCATCATCCATCGTTGCGGCGGGAGCCGTCCCCCGCCCTGCGGAATCAGTGCATAGCCGCAGATAATGGCGATATCCATCGTTCGTTCCGCAACCGCACGCCCGGCGGCCGAGCGTGCATATCACGTTACGCGGAGCGGAACATATCATTTTGCTGCGAAAGCCGCAAAATATCACTCCGTGCCGCGCACGGGATCTCGCTGCGCGAAGCGCCTGCCCGCGCCACTCGTCATTTTGTCTTGACAATCCCTCTTTCGAGTGATATAATATATACAATTTAACCACGCATCGAAAGGAAGATACCATGAAAAACCTGCGCTTTCGTATTTTGATCATGCTTTTGGTCCTCACCCTGCTGCTCACTGCCTGCGGCAAGCCATCGATCGGGGACGAGACCACACCGCCCGCCGAGACCACAGAGCCTGCCCCCACGGAGCTTGTGCTGTTTGGCGGAGATGTAACATACAACGTTTACCGCGATACCTACGCCTCAGCCACCGTTTGCGATGCGGTGCGCAAGCTCAGCCGCCGCGTTTACGACCTTTACGGCAGCAGCTGGGGAGGCGTCGTAAGCGAGGATTTTGCCGCGGGGCTTGACCGTGACTCGATAGTGGATAACACCGAGCCCGAGATCCTGCTTGGCTCCACCAACCGCCGTGAGAGCCGCGAGGTGACGGCTACCCTCGGCAAGGATGATTACATCATCACAACGGTGGGCAACAAGGTAGTTGTGGCGGGCGGCAGTGACTATGCGACCGTTCAGGCCATAGAGCTGTTTTGCGATCAGTATCTCAAGGACGGCAGCACCACACTTACCATCCCTGCCGATCTTTCCATCAAGGGCGAGGCCTCACTGCGGCATGTTTCGCTTAACAGCGAGGCAAAATACCGTCTGATGACCTGGAACCTCGGCTGTGCCGTGGGCGTGGCATCCGACGCGGTGGTCATCATTAACGAATATCTGCCGGACATAGTCGCCCTGCAGGAGTGCAACGCAAATATACACAAAAACGTTATAGAAAAGCTGCCGGAGTTCTACGCGGTGGCAAACACATACCACCCCGGGACAGCCACATACGTTTACACCCCGATAATCTACAACACCGAGCTGTTTACCCTGCGCGCTTCCGGCGTGGAGTGGCTGCGTGACCGCTACACCGGCACAAACACCAAAAGTGTATCTTGGGCGGTATTTGAGGATGCGGACGGACAGCTGTTTGCCGACGTGAACTTTCACGGCGCGGTGTGCTCCGCATCCTACAAGGGCTTTGAGAACTTCACCTCCGCCGAGCGCGCGGCGCAGGCCCTGACATGGAGGATGGGCAACGCACGGCAGGTGCTTGAGGTGATAGACCGCATTGAGGCGCAGTTTGGCAGTATCCCCGTGATGCTGAACGGCGACTGCAACTTTAATCGTAATTCCGAACCCTACAAGATCATTATAAACGGCGGAATGATCGATGCCGAATTCACCGCCCGCCTTGGCGCGGTGACAGGTTACCAGACCCATTTTTCCTACGGATCCGGCATCAAGAACGGCGACAGCATTGACCACATATTCGGCCGCAACGCCATTGATTTTGTGGAGCATTACATCGTGCGGGATGCAAAGGTGACATCCGCCTCCGACCATTGCCCGGTGTATGTTGATTTTGGCTTTTTATCGGATAAAGCAAGCTGACGAATGATCAAAAACCACGGATAGCCAATGCGCTGTCCGTGGTTTGCTTTGTCGAATGGGAATTTGGGGCTTTTATATTATATTCTAATATTCTAAACGTAAGCTTTCCGCCGCGGCGGAGAGCTTACGTTTTTTTCGAGGGTCACATTCAATTTAAAAGCTGCGCCTCATCCCTCACTCCGTCTCAAACGTGACCGCAAACCCGTCATCCCTTGCATCCACCACTGCGGTGCTGTCCGGTGCGGGATCGTCGGCGATAACGGCGCGGGCAACGGCGGTCTCGACCGCCGACTGGATATATCTTTTAAGCGGTCGTGCGCCGTAGACCGGATCAAACCCGTTTTGCATTATCCGCTCGCGTGCCGCATCACTCACGCGCAGGTGCAGCCCTCGCTCGCCAAGGCGGCGGTCAAGATCCCGCAGCTGCAGCTCGGCTATCGCGCCGATGTTCTCACGCGTGAGCGGCTTGTAAAACACCGTCTCATCAAGTCGGTTCAAAAACTCGGGGCGGAAGCTGCGGCGCAGTATCTCCGCCACACCGCGGCGGGCATCCTCGGATATATCACCCTCCGGCGTGATACCGTCAAGAATGATATCCGAGCCGAGGTTTGATGTTAGTATTATAATGGTATTTTTAAAGTCCACCGTGCGGCCGCGGCTGTCGGTGATACGACCGTCATCCAGCACCTGAAGCAGGATATTAAAAACGTCCGGGTGCGCTTTTTCTATCTCATCAAACAGCACCACCGAGTAGGGACGGCGGCGCACAGCCTCGGTAAGCTGACCGCCCTCGTCATAGCCGACATATCCGGGAGGCGCTCCGATAAGCCTTGAGACCGAGAATTTCTCCATGTATTCGCTCATATCTATTCGCACCAGCGCACGCTCATCATCAAACAAAGCCTCAGCCAGTGCCTTTGCAAGCTCTGTTTTGCCCACGCCTGTAGGGCCGAGGAACAAAAACGAGCCGATAGGGCGGTTGGGGTCCTGTATGCCGGCACGCGAGCGGAGCACCGCCTCGCTGACGCGCTGCACAGCCTCATCCTGACCGATCACGCGGCGGTGGAGAACGCCATCCAGCCCCAAAAGCTTCTTTTTTTCGCTCTCCATGATCTTGGAGACGGGGATGCCCGTCCAGCGTGCCACGATCCTGGCTATCTCATCATCCGTCACCTCGTCACGCAGAATGCTCTCGCCGTCCGCCGCCTTTATCGTGGCCTCAAGAGACTCAAGCTCCTTTTGCAGCTCCGGCAGGCGACCGTACTTAAGCTCGGCGGCGCGGCCGAGATCATACTCGTTTTGCGCACGCTCGATATCCGCATTCGTCCTTTCAATATCGGCACGGAGGGTGCGCACCCGCTCGATAGAGCTTTTTTCGTTATCAAGCTTTGCCTTCATCGCGCCAAAGCTCTCGCGCAGCTCCGCCAGCTCCTCGCGTATCTTTGCAAGATGATCTACCGATAGCTTGTCCGTCTCGCGGGAGAGCGCGGCCTCCTCTATCTCAAGCTGCATTATGCGGCGGCGGGCATCGTCAAGCTCCTGCGGCATAGATTCCATCTCGGTCTTGATCATGGCGCAGGCCTCGTCAACAAGGTCTATCGCCTTGTCGGGCAGGAAGCGATCCGATATATATCTGTTTGAAAGGGTCGCGGCGGCGATGAGCGCGCCGTCATGGATCTTTACACCGTGAAAGACCTCGTACCGCTCTTTAAGTCCGCGCAGGATGGATATCGTATCCTCCACCGACGGCTCCGGTACCATGACAGGCTGAAAACGACGTTCAAGCGCGGCATCCGTCTCGATATATTTTCTGTACTCGTCAAGGGTGGTCGCGCCGATACAGTGGATCTCACCGCGGGCGAGCATTGGCTTTAGTATATTACCGGCATCCATGGCGCCATCGGTCTTGCCCGCGCCGACGATGGTGTGCACCTCATCGATGAACAAAATTACCCGCCCCTCGCTTGCCTTTACCTCGCCAAGCACAGCCTTAAGGCGTTCCTCAAACTCGCCGCGGAACTTTGCGCCCGCGATGAGCGCACCCATATCAAGCGAAAATACCGTGCGGCCGCGCAGGTTCTCCGGCACGTCGCCCCTGACTATCCTTTGCGCCAGCCCCTCCGCAATTGCGGTCTTGCCGACGCCCGGCTCACCGATAAGGCAAGGGTTGTTTTTGGTCTTGCGCGAGAGGATGCGAATAACATTTCTTATCTCCTCATCACGCCCTATGACCGGATCCAGCTTTTGCGCGCGGGCAAGCTCCACAAGATCCTGACCGTACTTTTTAAGTGCATCGTAGGTCGATTCGGGATCATCCCCGGTCACGCGGCGATTGCCGCGCACGCTTTGCAGTGCCTCAAGAAAGCGGGAGCGATCCACCCCCGCGCGGGAGAGTATGCCGCGGGTGGCCTCATCCCCCTTATCGATCAGACCGAGCATCATGTGCTCGACCGAGATATACTCGTCATGCATACCCTCGGCAGTCTTTTCGGCAGAGGAGAGGACCGCCTCCGCAGCGCGAGAGATGTATATCTGCCCCGCTCCCGGGCCGCTCACGCGCGGCAGCTTATCCAGTGCCGCCGCCGTTTCCTTTTGCAGAGCGGGAAGGTCTGCCCCCATCTTTTTTATAAGCTCGGGGATCAGCCCGCCCTCCGCCGTCAGCAGAGCCGAGAGTATATGCGCCGGCTCGATGGCGTTATTGCCGCGCTCGGCGGCATCGGTTTGAGCCGCACGCAGTGCCTCCATGCTTTTTTGCGTATATTTGTCTGTCATTTCAGTCTCCTTTCCGCCGCCGCGCGGCGTGATCAGAATTATATTGATCGGATCATATTATTGATGAGATAGATAAGAGTTTAAGGCATCGCAGCACAATTCTTTTCGTTCGATTGCGCCGTCGTAAGATCTGTCAGATGAAATAGATTTTCGCGCGCAGCTTATCCTACGCGAAGTAAAATTGTTAAATATGACGGATCTTATGCAGGCACGTGGACGGAAAAGGCTCCGGCCGTGAATTGCGCGGTGTTGCCATAAATATTTTGCGGATGTTTTCCGCCGGAGTGATGCTTGTGCGCTCGGCGGTTATTTTAGCGATCGAATAATGCTTATATATTAATATGAAATCTTAGCTTTCCGCCCCGCCCGTTTCCTTTGCGACCGCACTCGCGCACAAGCGCGAGCATCACGGCTTCATATATATCTCCCGCACGGTCCTATCCGCCGTCGCGGGGTCGCCGAGGTTTGAAAAATATGCCTTGAGTGCCTCATCAAAGCGACCGACGTACCCGGCTATCATCTCGGCCTCCGCCGCCGAGCCGCCGCCGAGCCGCCCAAACCGCCGCGCAAAGCTGCCATCCTCGCCGCACCGACACTCCCCGCCGTCAAGCGAGGCCCAAAGGCGGCAAAAGGCCGTCATATAAAGGACCAGCAGCGCATTTTGCGTGCGCAGGCCCGCGCGAAACTCCCCGCCTGCGGCGGTAAGCTCCACCGTGTACCTGACGGTGGGATTGTATTTGTAATCAAGCGCGGAACGCAGGCAGAGCCGCGAGCCGCCGCCGTCAACGCGAAATACCTCCCGTGCGCCAAGGCATTCCTCCACCGCCGAAAATATCTCGCGTATCATATTCTCTGCCGTGTTGCAGGATAAATATTCGGCAAGTATGTGATCTATCAGCCCCGAGCGATTGGTGCCAAGCCGCCGTGCAAGCCTGTCTGCCTCCGCCACGACCTCATCCGAGAGCACCAGTGAATAAACTCTTTTTGCCATTTTATTGACTCCGTTCTTTTTCTGCATATACATTATAGCACGGCTTATATAACTTGTCAATAGTTTTATATAAAATTTTTTTCGAGTTTTTGGGCCGCGCCCGCCGCATGGTAAATATGATTTACCCCACCGCCACAAAACGCGGCGTTTTGTTTGACAATGTAGATAAAATGCTCGCCGCCGGAGCAAAAGATAAAGTTTAATTTGTAAATTTCGCTGTTCATGCTTGACTTTTTTTATCGGATGCAGTATAATATGCTTGAGCAAAATATATTACCGGAGGTAACTGAAAATGAAAAAGCTCACCGCAACTATAGTTGCAGTACTTATGCTTATGTCCATGATGGCCACAGCCATCAGCGCCGCTGTTGTAACAGCTGAGCCCGCTCCCGAGTACACCACTCGTCAGCCCGACCTCATTATCACCGAGATCTGCCCCGATACACAGGGCGACGGCACCGGCGGATACAATGACGGCAAAGACCCCTTTGAGATGTTTGAGATCTACAACAACTCTGAGTTCACTCTCAACCTCTACGACTACTGCATCACCTACAACGGAAACAGTGCCAGCAACGAAAACTATGAGAACGTTATCGTTGAGTGCACTCCCTTCCTCACCAACAACACTTGGGAAAACAAGCCCGGCAACTACCTTGACGGCTCTACTCTCCAGTGGACAAACGATGATGACGGTAAGAACCCCTCTCTTGACAACATGCCCACCAACCCCGAGA
Organism: uncultured Ruminococcus sp.; assembly: GCA_964522215.1. GTDB lineage: Bacteria > Bacillota > Clostridia > Oscillospirales > CAG-272 > CAG-390. The sequence goes on from CAZFVR010000025.1 coordinate 9,399, forward strand.
CCTGCATGATCGAGCCCGGCGAGATCGTTGTTATCTGGTCCGTGTACTACGAGTCTTACTACAAGATGTGGAATGATGGCAAGGGTCTCTCCATCGATGACTTCCGCACATTCTGGAATATCCCCGCTGATGTTAAGGTCATCGCTTTTGACGGTAACTCCAGCACCGGCAACGGCGGTCACGACAAGAACTTTAACCTTAAGAACTCCGGTTGCGGTTCCTACGGTATCGCAAAGTACAGCGACGTTATGGCCGCTGCTTGCAATGTTGTCGGCAGCACCTACGAGGTCACCTATCGCGATTGCGAGGATCTCGTATCCTGGATCAACGTTGACTTCAACACATGGGGCATGTCCACCATGGCTAACTACACCTACAACTTCGTAGTTGACTCCACCGGTAAGGGCGCAGCCGATCTTACCAACCTCTCCGGCAAAGAGCACCTCGTTGATATGCGTCGCGGCGCTTTCCTTGAGATGTACTGCGCACCCACTCCCGGTACTCTTACCGATCTCCAGAAGCTGACCCTTGAGAACTACAACTGGAAGGCCGGCGAGACCGCTGTTATCCCCGAGGCTGACACTGTTGAGTCTATGCTCTACAGCGTATGGACCGCCGATGAGGGTAAGGTATTTGCAGGTCTTAAGATAAACGGCACCGAGTACGCCGCAGGCTCCACCTTTACCGCTACCGCGGGCAAGGCCACCGTTGAGGCTGTATTCACTGAAAAGGTAGAGACCACCAAGGCTCCCGAGACCACCAAGGCCCCCGAGACCACCAAGGCTCCCGAGACCACCAAGGCTCCCGATGCCGAGACAAAGGCTCCCGATGCCGAGACAAAGGCTCCCGAGACCACAAAGGCTCCCGATGCCTCTTCCGGCTGCGGATCCTCTGTTGCAGCAGCTGCTGTCGCTATGACCGCTATCCTCGGCTCTGCTATCGTTCTCAAAAAGAGAAAATAATTAATGGGTGACCGATCCCATAATTTTGGGCTGATGCTTATGCATCAGCCCTTTTTTATTCCTTTATTTTAGCGGCCTTGGCTTTTTACGTTTGCCCGTCAGTTGCAGCCGCAGCCACAGCCGCCGCAGTTGCCCTGGTTGCCGCAGCAGCTGCCGGACAGCGCGGAGATGACTATAAGCGCAACGATCACCCAAATAAGGCACTCGTTGTTCTCAAAAAAATTGCAAAGACAGTTCATGATGGTCCTCCTTGTGTTTTTTAAGCTCGACATTTTGCCGCTCTCAATAGCATAATATGCCGCCCCGCGGCAAAAGGTGACAGACTGCGCGGAGCGAATGATGCACGCGGTGCCCCGCTCCCCAAAAACTTCGCGCAGATTTAAAAAAACTATTGTTTTTAGTTGAGATTTGTTATATAATATAATAAGGAGAATACTGCTTATGCAAAAGGAAGGCACGGAGGACCAATGGAGAGATCCGACCGCACACATATTAGAAATTTTTCGATAATCGCACACATAGACCACGGCAAGAGCACGCTGGCCGACCGTTTACTTGAGGCCACCGGCACTGTTGCCAAGCGAGACATGGAGGAGCAGGTCCTTGACAACATGGACCTTGAGCGCGAGCGCGGCATAACCATAAAGGCACGCGCCGTTCGTCTTGATTACACCGCCCCGGACGGCGAGCAATACGAGCTTAATCTTATAGACACACCCGGCCATGTTGACTTTAACTACGAGGTCTCGCGCTCCCTTAACGCCTGCGAGGGCGCACTGCTGGTGGTTGATGCCACCCAAGGCATTGAGGCGCAGACCCTTGCCAACGCCTACCTTGCCGTTGACGCGGGGCTTGAGATAGTTCCCGTTATAAACAAAATAGACCTCCCCTCCGCCGATCCCGATGCCTGCCGCCGCGAGGTGGAGGAGATAATCGGCATACCCGCCGAGGGCTGCCCCGCCATTTCGGCAAAAATGGGAATAAACATTCCCGATGTGCTTGAGGCAGTGGTGCGTGAGATCCCCGCCCCGGAGGGCGACCCTGATGCGCCGCTTAAATGCCTGATATTTGACTCCTACTATGACAGCTACCTGGGAGTGGTGGTATATGTGCGGGTCAAGGACGGCACCCTCCGCCCCGGCGACCGCATTTCGCTGATGAACACAGGCACCTCCTTTGAAGTGGTGGATGTGGGAACGATGGAGCCGTTTGGCCTCCAGCACCGCGAGCTGCTGTCGGCAGGGGACGTTGGCTACATCACGGCATCCATCAAAAACGTGGCGGACACGCAGGTGGGCGACACGATAACCCATACATCCCGCCCCGCCGCCGAGCCGCTGCCCGGCTTTCACGCGGTGCGCCCGATGGTATACGCCGGCATCTACCCCGAGGACGGCGCAAGATATTCCGACCTGCGCGATGCGCTTGAAAAGCTTCGCCTCAACGATGCCGCGCTCTCCTTTGAACCGGAGACCTCCATCGCCCTCGGCTTTGGTTTTCGCTGTGGCTTTCTCGGTCTGCTCCACATGGAGATAATCGAGGAGCGACTGGAGCGCGAGTTTAATCTTGATCTTATCACCACCGCGCCGAGCGTTATTTATGAGGTAAAGCTCAAAAACGGAGAAACGGTGAGGATAGACAACCCCTCAAGCTACCCTCAGCCCGACGAGATAGACACGGCGCGCGAGCCGATAGTTAAGGCAAGCATCATCACTCCCGTTGAGTACGTTGGCGGGCTGATGGAGCTGTGCCAAGACCGCCGCGGTGTGTTTATAGACATGAAATATCTTGACGACATCCGCACCGAGCTTCACTACGAGCTGCCGCTGAACGAGATAATATACGACTTTTTTGATGCGCTCAAGAGCCGCTCGCGCGGTTATGCCTCTCTGGACTATGAATTTTTGGAGTACCGCGACTCAAAGCTCTGCAAGCTTGACTTTTTGCTTAACGGCGAGCGGGTGGATGCGCTCTCCTTTATCGTTCACGAGGAAAAGGCCTACGCCCGCGCGCGCAAGATAGCGGAAAGGCTTAAGGACAACATCCCGCGCCAGCTGTTTGAGATACCGATTCAGGCCGCCATCGGCTCTCGCATCATCGCACGCGAGACTGTCAAGGCCATGCGCAAGGACGTGCTTGCCAAGTGCTACGGCGGCGATATCACGCGCAAAAAGAAGCTGCTTGAAAAGCAAAAAGAGGGCAAAAAGAAGATGCGCCGTCTCGGCTCCGTTCAGATCTCGCCCGAGGCCTTCATGGCTGTGCTCAAGCTCGGGGATGACAATAAATAACACGGCGTGTCAGAGTATCACGACCGAGCAGCGACCGCGTTTTACGATCGGCTTATAATAACTGATTTTGGAGGAATAAGACCATGTCACTTTCAGACATATTCGGCAAAAAAGAAAAAAAGCCGCTGGGGCTTTATCTGCACATTCCGTTTTGCCGCAGTAAGTGCGAATATTGCGATTTTTGCTCCTTTGTGCCAAACAACAGTGCGGTGGTGGAGCATTACACCGATGCGCTTTTGCTCCAGATGGAGGATTGGCGCGATAAATGCCGCCCGTATGAGATAGATACCATCTACATCGGCGGCGGCACTCCCACATATCTTGATCTGCCCCACCTGCAAAGGATAATTGACGGCATCTACCGCAACTTTAAGGTGGCTCGCGGTGCGGAATTTACCATTGAATCCAACCCCGCCACGGTGGATCTTGACTCCCTGCGCCGCATTCGCCGCATGGGTGTGAACCGCCTGAGCATTGGCGTTCAAAGTGCTGTGCCGGGCGAGCTTACTCTGCTTGGCCGCGCTCACAGCGTGACAGAGGCGGAGGCAGCCTTCAACGATGCCCGCCGCGCCGGCTTTGACAACATAAGCCTTGATCTTATGTACGGCATTCCGGCTCAAACGGTGGAATCCTTTATGCAGTCGCTCTCCTTTGCCGCCTCCCGCGCGCCGGAGCACCTCTCGCTCTACGCCCTCAAGATCGAGGACGGCACCCCCTTTGCCCGCCGCCGCGAGAGCCTTGCCCTGCCCGGCGAGGATGCCGAGTATGACATGTACATGCGCGCAGTGGACTATCTTGACTCCCGCGGCTACAAGAGATACGAAATATCCAACTTTGCAAAGCCGGGGTATGAATCACGTCACAATCTTAAATACTGGCACTGCGATGAATATCTGGGGCTTGGTGCCGCCGCGCATTCCTATTTTGGGCGGGAGCGTTTCTCCTCCACCCGCATCGTGCGCGACTACATTGACGGCATGGAGATAATCGGCTCGGATATCAACATCATCGTCTCCTGCGACAAGCTGCGCTCCCGCGAGAGCATGGACGAGTATGTAATGCTTGGCATGCGCCTTGAGGAGGGTGTGAACATTCGCAAATTTGACGCGCGCTTTGGCGTTTCCTTTAAGGAAAAATACGGCGTTCTGCTTGACGAGTATATAAAGGACGGCTTTGTGGCGTGCGATGGCGAGAGCTACCGCTTTACCTCCAACGGCATGTTTGTTTCAAACTACATCCTCTCCGGCGTGCTGGATCTGGGGATCACTTTGGAATAGGCTTAATTTTAAAAATTCGTTGAATATTACCATTGACAAAACGCCCGCCATCGGGTACAATATTATCAGATCGAAAGGATCGAGGAAATCATGGAAAACAATAAAGATAAAAACGAAAACAACGAGCTGCTTGAGGCCGAGATCGTTACCCTCCTTGACGAGGACAACAACGAGATAGAATTTGAGGTGATCGGCGGCTGTGTGGTTGACGGTGTGCAATATTTTGCGCTGATACCCGCAGGCTCGGCCGATGATGACGGCGGCTTTACCGAGTACATCATCCTTAAAAGCATTCAAGGCGATGACGGTGAGGAGCTTGTTGAGATAGAGGACGACGCAGAGTTTGACCGCGTAGCCGCTACCTTTGACGATGCCTTTGATGCCGAGTACGACTACGACGCCGAATAACATCGCTGAAAAAAACATAAAATATTAAAAACCATCCTGCTTAGTGCGTGATGGTCGTCAAAACGGAACCGACATTACTTTCAAGGGGTCCGAAACAGGAAATCAAGGGTGGTTTGCAGACCTCCCTCAACACACCCCCGATCGACTTGTCTCGCGGATGTTGGGGACGCTGGGAGCAGTAAAGCCCGCGATAGGATCCCACCTTGCTCGGCAGGGTTTCCACATGGCGACCACACGGCTCGGCGGGTTTTTTTAATCTCGGGTGAGCAAATGCGAGCCCGAGATTTATACCCCGATAGTGAAGAATAGCAGATACGTTTCTTTCTTTACCA
>CAZFVR010000025.1:14765-26052 GCA_964522215.1 uncultured Ruminococcus sp.
AGATACGTTTCTTTCTTTACCAATTTAGCAAGCGCGGAACATTTAGTTTTTTTAAGTCTCGGGTGAGCGAACTCGAACCCGAGATTTATACCCCGATAGTGAAGAATAGCAGATACGTTTCTTTCTTTACCAATTTAGTAAGCGCGGAACATTATCACCTATCAAATATTGCTTTCTATCCGTCTATCGGTAAATATCGAACGCTCACCAAGCCATCTCGGGCACGAGAGGGCTTGGTGAGCGTCTGTTTTTCACCCATAGACATTTAAAACATCTATATCCATTGTTTTCGGCGGGAGCCGTCCCCGCCCTACGGAGTTTATGTATAGCTGTAGATAATTGCGATATCCATTGTTCCGCAACCGCATGCAGCTGTGCGAAGCGCCTCTCACTCTGCCAGCTTCTTTGCCACCTCAACAAGCGCGGCGCGGCGGAGACGGAACGCACCGGCACGCGATATATGCAACATCTCCGCGCACTCGGCGACCGGTATGCCGCGTATGTAATGATAATAAAGCAACGCCCGGCCATCCTCGCCGCACTCAAGCGACGATATGAACCCGCGCACCTCACACAGCCGCGCACGAATGAGCGATGCATCCAGCTCGTCCGCCGCTGCCTCCTGCGGGTCGCGCTCCTCGCAACGATCCGAAAAAAACTCCCGCGCATATTTGTCGGCACGCAGCATCCGCGCGCCGTGCCTGTAGCTTTCCAGATATCGCCGCGCTTCGTCCAGCCCGTCATCCCGCACGCGCCCGCCGACCCTCAACCGTTCAAGCTCCGCTGCGGCACTGATATTTTTTACATCCATTTCTTTTATCATCCCTTTCCTTTTAATTTGCTGTTTCGCATTCACGAAATATTACGTTTTATGAGCGCATTGTCAAGCGGTCAGGCTTTTCGACAAAATTCGCTCTTTTTTTCATTTTTACTTGACAAAAGCGGCGTTTTATCATATAATAAAGGGGACGCAACAACGCCTTCGCTTTTGCTTTGACAGCATTATATCACATTTACGTAATACTGTCAAGTACTATTCCGCAAAAACGTAATAATTTTATAGATCCGGCAAAGGATAGCCCAAAGATGGATTATCAGGCATTTGAGCGGCTGCTGGCCGCAAACAAAACAACCGCATACAGGGTAGCCAAGGAGACCGGCATTTCCAACTCCTCATTTTCGGATTGGAAGCACGGCCGCAGCTCCCCAAAGCCCGACAAGCTGCGCCTGCTTGCCGAGCATTTTTGCGTTCCGGTAGAGGAGCTGATGGGCGGCGAGCGGCCTGTTACCGACCGCGGCGGCAGTGCCCTGCTGGCCGAACGGATGGTTCCCGTCATCGGCGAGATACGTGCGGGCAGTCCGATAATCACCAACGAAACGCTGATGGGCTACGAGCTGGCAGACATTCCGGATGCCGACGAATTTTTCTACCTGCGCGTGCGCGGGGACAGCATGAAGGACATCGGCATGGTAGACGGCTCGCTGGTGCTGTTTCACAAGCAGCAATACGCCGAGGAGGGGCAGATAGTGGCCTGTTTGGTCGGCGGCGAATCGGCAACCGTCAAGCGTTTTCACCGCAAGGGGCGGATGGTCTATCTGCTGCCCGAAAACCCGGATTACGAGCCTATCCCCCTCTCGATGATAGATTTTGAGACAGGCGAGGCGCGGATACTCGGCGTTGCCTGTGAGATAAAGATCAAGCTGTAAAAAATATAAATTTAAATTTAAAAAGGAACAAAATGACGATAATAAGCATAAACGGCCTTGGGATCTCCTTTGGCCCGCGCGATATACTAAAGGACGTCTCCTTTGCGCTCAACGAAAACGATCGCCTTGGCATTGTTGGCGCAAACGGATGTGGCAAATCCACCCTGCTTTCTGTTATCATGGGGCGCACCGAGCCCTCCGCCGGCAGTGTTTTTATAGGCCGCGAAACGACCCTTGGCCTTTTGGCGCAGGACAGCGCGTTTAACATCGACCCCGAATGCGGCGGCAGTGTGCGCGAGCAGATGTTTGCCGCCTACCCCGAGCTGATAGCGGCGGAGGCACGGCTTGACGAGCTGACCGAATACATGAATGCGCACTCCGGCGAATCGGATACGCCGGAATACGAGCGGCGCGCGCGGGAATATTCCGCCCTGCACGAGGAATATGTAAAGGGCGGCGGGCTGACCTTTCGTTCGCTTTGCGACTCCACCCTCTCCCACATGGGCTTTTCGCGTGAGGATGCCGAGCTGCCTATAGATTCCCTCAGCGGCGGACAGCGCACCCGCTTGGCACTGGCGCGCCGTCTTTGCCGCGAGCCGGATATTTTGATACTTGACGAGCCTACCAACCACCTTGACTCAGAAACGCTCGGCTGGCTTGAGGGCTATCTTGCCTCCTATCGCAAGTGCCTGATAGTGGTATCGCACGACCGTTATTTTCTTGACCGCGTGACCACCAAAACGCTGATGATAGAGCACGGCACAGCCAAGCTTTACCGCGGCGGATACACCGCCTCCGCAGAGCAGAGGCGAGTGGACCGCGAGATATACGAAAAGCACTACCGCGACCAGCAAAAGGAGATAGCGCGGCAGGAGGCGTACATTGCCCAACAACGGCGTTGGAACCGCGAGCGCAACATAATCGCCGCCGAGAGCCGCCAAAAGCTGCTTGACAAAATGGAACGGCTTGAGGCTCCGCAAAGCGAGGAGCGAACGGTGCGTATGCGCTTTTCGCGCGGTCTGCCCAGCGGCAACGAGGTAATGACGGCGCGCGGGGTGCGCTTCAGCTACCCGGGCGGCGCACCTCTGCTTTGCGGTATCGATCTTCTTATAAAGCGCGGCGAGCGGGTGTTTATTGTCGGCCCCAACGGCTGCGGCAAGTCCACACTGATAAAAATAATGCTTGGCCGACTGCACCCCACGGCGGGCGTGCTGGATCTTGGCCACAACCTACAGATAGGCTACTACGATCAGGAAAACCAAAAGCTTAATGACGAGAACACCGTGCTTGAGGAGCTGTGGACCCAGTATCCCGACATGAAAGAGCATGAGGCGCGGGGTGCGCTGGGCACGTTTTTGTTCCGCGGGGATGATGTATTTAAAACAGTGGATGTACTTTCCGGCGGCGAGCGCGCAAGGCTGACACTGGTCAAGCTGATGCTCTCCAAAATGAACACCCTGATACTTGACGAGCCGACAAACCATCTGGACATTGGCTCACGCGAGGCACTTGAGGCGGCACTCGGCGAATTTGACGGCACTCTGATATGCGTTTCGCACGATAGAAAGTTTATCTCCAACACCGCCACGCGGATACTCGGCTTTGACGGCGCGGGAAAACTGCACAGCATGCCGGTCGAGCACGCGGGGCATGCTTGGGAGGAATGGTGCGCCGAGCGGGAGAGACTATCCGCCGCCGAGGGCTCATGCGGCTCAGGCGATGCGGGTGTGACGGCCGCGCCGACCAACAAGGAGCTTTATCTTAAAAATAAAAAAGAGGCGGCGGATGCCCGCCGTGCTGCGGCAAGGCTTGAGCGAATGAAAAAGGAAGCGGCAGAGCTTGAGGGCGAGCTTGATCGGCTCAACGGCGAGCTTTACGGCTCGGCGGCCTCAGATTATCAGCGCGCAGGGGAGATATCCGAGCGCGTGGCCGAGATCGAGGAACGCCTGCTGGAGCTTTACGAGGAGATAATTTAAGCGCGCGGCGCCCCGCTAATATACATAAATAATTTAAATAATATCGGTTGACACGCTGTCCTTTGTAGGTTATAATGATGTGATAGAGCAACACACCATCATTGCAAGCGAATACCGACTGACGGAGGATGCAAAAAATGCAGGACATGACCTCTCCCTTTGAATACGTTGTGGCAGAAAAGCCCACGCCCCGCCTGCGTCGCAGGCGCGCGGGACTGATAGCCCTTTATATCCTTTTCCCGCTGACCGCGCTGGTGGTAACAGCCACATCATCCCTTGGCCCTCTGCTGGCGGCCATGTGTACCTTTTTGGCGCTGGGCACTTGGATGCTCGTGTTTTTTACCTGGCGGTATGTATCGGTTGAGTTTGAATACACGGTGGTATCCGGCCGCGTGACCTTTTGCAAGATCTATGGCGGCCGCTCTCGCAAGAAGATGCTTGAATTTATGATACGGGATGCCGAGCTGATAGCTCCCCTCGATGACGTTGGCCGCACAAAGATAAAGGATTTTGCCCCGGAGCACAGCTTTAGCGCCCTCTCGGCCGAGGATGCCGAGGACGGCTATTTTATGCTGTTTGAGGATGAAAAAAACGGCCGTTGCGTGTTTTATTTTGAGGCGACATCTCACATGCAAAAGATATGCCGCTATTACAATCCGCGTGCCACTATGATGTCAAGGGTGAGATTTTAAATGTCTGATAATAATATTTCTAAAACAGGGAGCAATGCCCTGCCCCGCATTGCAAGCTTTGCGGTGGATCACGACACGCTGACCCCCGGCATATACATAAGCCGCCGCGACGGCGATTGCGTGACCTACGATCTGCGCATGCGCCGCCCCAACCGTGGCGATTATATGACACCGCTTGCCATGCACTCGCTTGAGCATATGCTGGCAACCTACCTGCGCGGCGGCGAGCTTTCCCCGCGTGTGATATATGTGGGCCCCATGGGCTGCCGCACCGGCTTTTATCTTATCGTCCGCGCCGTCGAGGGGGAGGGGGAGACACAGATGAACGCCACCGTGCTTTCCGCCCTGCGTGCGGCACTCGGCGGCATTGCATCCCACAGCGGCGGCATGCCCGGAGCGCACAGGCGCGAGTGCGGCAACTATCGCGCACTTTCGGTTGCATCCGCCAAGCGCGAGGCGGAACGCTACCTTGCTGCCCTTGACTGCCGCGAGCAGAGCTTTAGATACAACGAGGCGCAGGAGCCGTCTTTTAACGGAGGAGACCAAAAATGATAGCAATACTTGGAGCCATGGAGTGCGAGATCACTCTGCTGCTTTCAAAAATGCAGGATGTAACGAGCGAGCAGATCGGCCGTCACACCTACCACCGCGGCAGGATAGGCGGGCAGGATTGCGTGCTTGCGCGTTGCGGAGTAGGGCTTTGCAACGCCGCCGTCTCCGCCACCGTAATGATAGAGCACTACCGCCCCGATATGCTTATAAACATCGGCGTTGGCGGCGGGCTGGCCCCCGACCTTTCGGTTGGTGAGGTGATAGCCGCCGAGTCGCTCTGCACACACGATCTTAAATACGGCGTGCTGGGGGATGAGCGCGGGATGGTATTTTATCCCGACGGCGAGGCGATAAAGATGCTCCCCGCCGACAAAAATATACGCGAGGCGATACTTCGCGCCGCCGCCGAGCTTGGAATTAAGTGCCGCGCGGGCGTGATAGCCTCCGGCAACATGTTTGTATCAGACAACGAGACACGCCGCGACATTCGCGAGGCCTTTTTGGCGGATATATGCGAGATGGAGGGCGCGGCAGTGGCTCAAACAGCCTACGCCTTCGGCACGCCCTTTGCCGTCTTGCGCGCGGTATCAGATCTTGCGGACGGCACCGCACCCGAAAGCTTTGAGCGCTTTGCCGCGACAAGCGCCGACACTGCTGCCGCCATTCTTGAGCGTGCCATTGAATATCTTTGCAAGTGATCAAAGAGTGAAAAAAACTATTTTTTGCGTGCAGGCGACAGAACGCTTGCACCGCGGAGACCCGGCGTCTCCGTTTGGGGGTAACAATGCCAAAAGTAAAATATCATGAGAGCAGAAAAATAGAAAGCATCCGCTCGGCCCTGCGTGCCAGCGAAAGGCTTTACGGAGAGCGTCCCGCGTTTATGCAAAAGCGGGACGGCGAATACCGCACGGTGACATACTCGCGCTTTCGCGACATGTTTGAAGCGCTGGGCACCGAGCTTTGGGCGCGCGGTCTTGCAGGACGCAGGATAATCGTTACCGGCGACAACTCGCTTGAGTGGGCGACCGTTTATATCACCACGGTATCCGGCCTTGGCGTTATCGTGCCGGTAGATAAAGATCTGCCGGCGGAGGAGCTGCGCAATGTGGCAGAGATAAGCGAGGCGGGGGCGATATTTTATTCCCCGCGGCTTGCCGCCAAGGTGGATACACTGCCAAATAACATTGCAAAATTCTCCTTTGACGAGATAGAGGAGCTGATAGAATCCGGCTCACACCGTCTGCAGGACGGTGAGCGCGAGTACCTGCGCGCAAATATCGATCCGGATGCCATGGCCGCACTGATATTCACCTCCGGCACTACGGGAACCTCCAAGGGCGTTATGCTCTCAAACCGCAACATCTGCTTTTGCATGAGTGAGGTCGCTCGCATGGCGTATATCGGACCGGAGGAGGTATTTTTGTCAGTCCTGCCCATGCACCATGTGTACGAGTGTACCTGCGGCTTTTTGTTCCCGCTCTCCCGCGGCTGCTGCGTGGCATTCTCCGAGGGACTGCGCTACATCACCCGCAACATGCAGGAGGTGCGCCCCACCATCGTTTGCTGTGTGCCGATCCTGCTTGAAACGATCTACCGCAAGATCTGGGCAAATATCCGCCGCAAGGGGATAGAAAAAAAGGTGCGCACCGCGATCAAGCTGACCTCCCGCGCCGGCATTTCGATAAAACGCCGCGTGTTTGCCGAGATACATGACTCGCTCGGCGGCAGGATAAGACTGCTCATCTGCGGCGGCGCGGCTGCCGATCCCGAGGTGATGCACGGCCTGCGTGACTTTGGCCTTTTGGCGCTTCAGGGCTACGGACTTACCGAGTGTTCCCCGCTGGCGGCCATCAACAAGGATGATCTTTACCGCGATGATTCGGCGGGACTTGCCACGCCCGGCGGCGTGCTGGATATCTATGACGTTCAGGACGACGGCACAGGCGAGATACGCTATAAGGGCGACAACGTGATGCTGGGCTACTACCGCGCGCCAGAGCTTACCGCCGAGGTCATTCGCGACGGTTGGTTCTACACCGGTGACCTTGGATATATCGACAGCGACGGATTTTTGCATATCACGGGGCGTAAAAAGAATGTGATCGTCACCCCCGGCGGGAAGAATATCTTCCCGGAGGAGCTTGAGACCTACCTTTGCCGCAACAGATACGTCAGCGAGGCGGTGGTGGTCGGCTATTTCAACGACCAGCGCGGCGCATGGGACATCGTTGCACTGCTCCACCCGGATGATGCCGCGTTTTTGGAGACCTACGGCCGCGGCTACACTCAGGGACAGATCGATGCCGAGTTCACCCGCGCAGTGGATGAGGTCAACGAGATCGTGCAGCACTATAAGCGGATAACGATGTATATCGTCCGCCCCGAGGAGTTCCCCAAAAATTCCTCGCGTAAGATCAAACGCATGGGACTCGCCGAGGAAGCCGAGATCGAATATCGTAAAAAACTCGCCAGAGTTTGATGGATCTGACTTGATCTTGAAACTTGATAGCCAAAAGACAGCAGGAGACCCCTGCTGTCTTTTTGGTTTGAATGTAATGGGCGCATGGGATAAAAAGCTGCCGCCTTTTTCTTTTTGGGCTTTCTTAATGAGACAGCACCTTTATTTCTTGTCACCGAGTGAAGCTCTGTATTCTCGTAATCGATGATAGAAGGTGGATTCGCACATACCACATAATTCCGCTGCCTCATGTGCCCGGATTGTTCCGTTCTCCCATCTCTGAACGATATCGGGAAAGTCGTCAGGCACCTTAATTACCGGTCTGCCGAATTTCATTCCCTTTGCCTTTGCCGCTGCGATGCCTTCGGCTTGCCGCTTGCGGATATTTTCACGCTCATTCTGCGCCACAAAAGACAGCACCTGAAGCACAATGTCGGCAAGAAAAGTACCCATCAGGTCTTTTCCGCGCTGTGTGTCGAGTAATGGCAGAAGAGGCTCACGGTTCTTTCGGAGGTCATTCAGCAGTTCCACCACATCCTCAAGGTTGCCTTAGCCCGTAACCGAGTCCGCAATATCATTGGAGCTTGCCAGTATCTTGTTTTTGCGGCTTGCATTCTGCAGAATCTCGCGTTGCTCCACACCATCCACGAATCGGGTGTACATATGGAGCGTGACTGCCTCCTTGTCACCGAAACGGGACAGAATCGCTTGATTGGAGGTCTGCGGGGAATATTCCTTGATCGCCCACACACTGCGGAGACTGTCTCCGCAGATGTAGTGATCCACATTGAATTTGACCGTCGTCGGGACGATCATATCGAAGAAGTCTTTTACATAGGCTTCGCTGTGTGCGGCTTCTTCGGGGAGTTGTTTTTTCTTTGCCATAGATTTTTTCTTTCTTAGTCGGGGATAATCCACTTTCGGATCATTCGCTCACCGTCCACATCATCGGGGGTGTCTTCCACCACATGACCGAAGTAACGGGAGAGGAACCGCTTGATGTCCTCCTTGCCTGCCCGCTTGCAGTCGAAGCCCTGCTCGTTGATCTGCTTTTCCAATCGGTTGAGTTCGGCAAAGGACTGCTCGGTTGCCTTTCTGAGCTGTCGATGCATCGCCTCTGAATTCCAGAACGAAGTGAATATTGCCAGTCCGCTCGTAAAGGGCAAGCAGTTCCGCCTGTGCGTCATTTACAAGCAGTGTCACGGTAACAGGATGTGCGCTGTCGGCGACTTCTGCCTTGTCAATGCCCTGCGAGGTGGTGGAGGTGATGACCTTCACATATCGGAGTTCGGGCGGTGTAAAGCTTCGGTTTTCGGTGGAATCGTAAATGACCGCAGACACGATGCCGCCGCTTTCGAGTTTGCCCGAAAGCCCCATGGCGAAACTGCCGATAGTGACCGATATGGCTTTTTTGCCTTCCTGCAGGGATTTCAGCAGATTGCCGGCGGATTCGGTCTTGTCAGTCAGCTTGGCGGGCAAAATATAGTCGCCCGGGAACAGATTGCAGGCGGCATGTTCGCCGATGACATCATGCTTGTTTTTGAGCAGTCCGTCCGTGAGATTGTAGCTTCCAACCTCTGCGATCTCGATACCCGCATCGGTGATCGGACTGCCTTTTTCAACCGTCCTGACAGCTCTGACAACGGCGGTTTTACCGTCTCTCGATTTGTTGACTACCGGCGCAATCCCGAAGCAGATGGCAAGTGCCGCAACAATGCAGATAATGCCGATGACGGTTCGGTTACCAAGGGCATGAGAGCCGATGGTTTTTTGTGTTCTTTTCTTTTCATGATTGGTTTCCTTTCTGCCAACAGAAAAAGCACCGTGATGCTTCACGATGCTTTATTGGCTGATATTCAATTGTTTTAATCTTCCTCGGGTTCTCCGAACAGAAGCTGCATGAAATTCCGCCGTCCGTATAACACGCGGATGATGAACATTTCGCCGTTTTCATAACGGTAAAATGCCGTGTAATTCCCGCATACAAGAAACCGATAATCGTTTGCTACCGGCACGATGGAATTCAAAGGCGCACCGATTTCGGGGAATGTTTCAAGCTGTGCAATGCGGCTCATGATCTTTCGAATCGTATTCTGCGCCGCCTGTTCGGAGCAGAGTTCTTCCTCGATATACCTGCGGGTGCTTTGCAGATCGTTGATTGCTTCCGGCGTAAACTGAATTTTAGCCATTGTCCGCCACAAGCAGCTTTGCCACTTCGGAGAATTCCGTGTAGCCCTTTTCTTTGGCAGACATTTCGCCCTTGACGAGTTCTCCCATCAACTTTAGCGTTGCCTGTGTCTTTTCGAATTCGTCCATATCCACAATGGCATATCTTCCTCTGCCGTTCTTTGTCAGGAATACCGGCTCACCGACCGCCACATCGCGGAGAACCTCATTATAGCTTCTCAGATCGGAAACGGGTTTAATGTTCGGCATACTCTTGCCTCCTGTGATTTTATTTGCTGATTATATTATACACGAATTCTTCGTAAAATTCAACAGCAAAAATGAAATTTCCAAGATTTTTTATATGCCGATTCTGATTTCGCCTTTCAAATGAAGACTTACAGCTCAAATCCGAACTTATATGAAGAATGCTGCCAATACACTGCCCGCCAGAAACGGTATCAGCGCAAAGGGGACTTTACGGCATCTGATCTTAACTTTGTTATAGATACTCATAAAAATGACCGCAGCAAGCAGACCGACAAGAGATGCCGGGCTGTGAATACAGCTCTCTGATGCGCGGGCAATCGTTATAGGAAAGCAGAAACTTTCCCTGAATGCCCACCAGTGCGTCCCGCAGTCTGACATGATCCGCTTCGGTAAGGTCAAATACCTTTGTAACTATCTCGGCGAGTTTTTCGTCCGAAAAGCTTGAAGCCCCGAACGATTCAACCGAAACAACAAGAGGTTCTGCTTTTCCGATGGCATACGAAATGCCGACCTGACAGCAGTCGGCGAGTCCTGCTTTTACAAGGTTCTTTGCAATGTATCTTGCCATGTAGGCACCCGAACGATCGACTTTTGTTGCATCCTTTCCAGAAAATGCTCCGCCGCCGTGCGCTGCAAGACCGCCATAGGTGTCCACGATAATCTTTCGCCCGGTGAGTCCCGTATCTGCTTCCGGTCCACCGATATTGAAACATCCCGAAGGATTGATCAAAATTTCCGTATTTTCATCGGCGGAAAAAACAGACAGTGCAACAGGAAGCACATCGTTCAAGATCTCATCTTCAAGTTCTTTGATCGGTTTCTTCCACGAGTGCTGAACCAAAACAACTACCGTTTTGATCCGCTTGGCTTTCCCGTTTTCGTATTCCACTGTGACCTGTGCTTTGCCATCGGGCATTACACCACGGAGACGATGCTCACGCTTTTGCATATCAATTTCCCGGCAAGTGTTGTGTGCAAGCACAAGCGGCAGAGGAAGCATTTCCTCAGTTTCGTTTGTGGCGTAACCGTATACCGTTCCCTGATCGCCTGCCCCAAGGAATATCTGTCCTCGCACCCATTTCGTTCTTCAAGCGAATTCGAAACCCCGCTCGCAATGTCTTTGCTCTGACGATACCGCGCTTGATTTCGTTCTTGACGGTGTTGTAAGGGCGTCCCAAATGCTTGGCGATACGGTATATTGACCAGCCGTCCTTCAATCGAACTTCAATTTCGTGCCTTTCTTCGCTCAAAAGGTGTTGACCTTTTCGATGTTCTGTGGTTTAATTGGCATTGTCCATAGTGACGATCCTTTCGAATTAGTGTTGTCGCAAACTTGATTCTACCACAGAATCGTTACTATGGATATTCTTTTTTGAAAACTGACTATTGCAACTTCATTTTGCAACGCGCGATCCGCAAACGAATGCAATATCCGTCGTCGCGGTCACCGGGGGATAAAAAAGCCC
>CAZFVR010000026.1:0-25392 GCA_964522215.1 uncultured Ruminococcus sp.
ATACGCGGAACATCCGATGCAGTTACAACAGAAGAAAGCCAATTTGCAGGTTTGAACGCAAACACAAGTGAGTCTATCACTACCGAGAGCGATCAATTGCTTTGGGAGCCCGGATATATAATTCCCGAATATGAAAAATATATAATAACCACCAAAGTTGATTCGGAATACGCAAAATGGATTTGCAGCGCGCCGGATGAGATCCTATCCGCTTCTACAATTGAACTGTTGGAGTATTTCATTCAAACACCGTTCATGGGACAAAAAGTCTTTACCTTACTTTCATCACCGGTGCCCAACAGTAACGAAAAGCCGGATTATACATGTCACGAAGCTTTTCGCGAGCTCATATCAAGAGACGACTTCATAGATGCTTTGGAGATATACGCCGCAAAATTGCTGTGCACTTCGACAAGCAATGAGTTGAATTTTGACAACAGAGTATTTGAAAAGTTTGAAAAGTTATTGACCGAGTCTTCGGTGGATGCTCTTTTAGCCTCACCGGCATATAGCACTGCCGATCATCCCAATCTTCAACGCATGCGAGATACATCCGATGCCGTTACAACATCGGTGGAAGATTAATTAACAATATAGCTTATTATTCCGCCGGTACAATAAGCACAGTAAACGATCGTGATGTTGTGGTTTGCACTCCAAACCGTGAATTGACTGCATCTGAGATCGCCGATTATAATAATCAATGCAATCAAGTTGGAAACACACGCATTGCCGAACCCACCTCGGTATATAATTGCCACTCGTATGCTTGGTATCAATATTCTACCGATAATCCGTATTGGATAATGGATATATCAGAGTTTTTGCTGGATGATGCCTGTACACAAATCTTGTCTTTGTCCGATATCCAAGCAAAAGATATCATTGTATATTATAACAGTAATAATATGATATTACATTCAGGTGTTGTGCAAAGTGTCAGTTCTTCAGGAGAACTCACAATTCGTTCCAAGTGGGGGCAGGCAGGTGTTTACCAGCACTCCCTGGGTAATATTCCCGAGGAATATTATGCAGATTATGGCGGTGGTGTTATCAGATACAATATATTCAGATATCACGACTACACCAACCGCTATACAGGCGATGAATATCATTCGGGTTCTCAGCACTATTTCAGATATGCGGATATATGCGAAATTTGCAACAAAGAAACAAATGAATCATGGATCAGCATCGATTGCATGGGACCTCCCTGCTATGTTCCGTGGAGTCTCGGCACCGTTGTTTCCCGCGGCAAAAAAACTTATAAGTTGTAATTACACATTGTAGTTATCCATCGGTGCTGCTCGCAGCCCCGGCAAGAGCTTGGCTCTTGCCGGGGCTTAATGTTTATGTTTTTTCTATATCCTATTTTTACCGAAGCGTGAGTTCGCTGTTTATATCTCCACTTTCACTCGATGTTCGGCGGCGCATTCGATGAGTGCCGCGGTATCCGAATACGGCTCGCGCCTGCCGTTTACAAGCTGAAAATCCTCGGCTCCCTTGCCTGCCAAAAGAACGATATCCCCCGCCTCGGCGATGCTCACGGCATACCTCACCGCTTCAGTGCGATCGGGTATGGCAACATGATCGCAAGATGCGCCGTGGCGGAACGCGGCGGCAATATCAGCTATGACACTGCGCGGATCCTCAAAATCGGGGTTGTCCGCCGTCAAAATGCAAAAGTCGGCATAAAGAGATGCCGCCTCGCCCAGCTCGCGGCGACGAGTTTTGGTCCTTCCGCCAACCGACCCGAAAAGGCATATCAGCCTGTGCGGCTCATACTGCCGCAAAGTTCCCAGCACGGAGGTGAGCGCCAGACCGTTGTGCGCGTAATCAACAACAAAGGTCGCACCAAGCTCGGGGAGGATATCCACCACCTCAAGTCTGCCGGGAGTTTTTACATCCCGCAGTGCCTGCACCGCGACCTCGGCAGTAACCCCCAGCGTGCCAGCCGCCGCTATCGCGCACATGGCATTCATTATGTTGAATTCGCCCGGGAGCGGCAGAGTCAGATCATACTCTCTACCATCCACGGCTATCCTGCCCGCAACACCCAGGTGAGAGCCGCGCCGCTCGATACCCGCGCACAGCAGTCTTACATCCGCTGCGTCAGAGTGCGCCGAGCAAGCCGTCATCCGCTCGCCGCCAAAGTCCCCGACCATGTATCCCGACATATCGTCATCTGCATTATATACCGCCGCCGATGCCCCGAAATCGGTAAACAGGCGGTGCTTGCAGGCGGCGTAATGCTCGATCGTCGGATGCTCCGCTCCGCCTATATGATCGGGTGAAAAATTGGTAAAGCAGACGGTATCAAAGCATATATCGCGCACGCGATCCATATAAAGACCTTGAGATGAGACCTCCATCACCACAGCGCGAACGCCCGCATCAGCCATCTCGCGCAGGCGGCGCTGAAGTTCAAGACTCTCCGGCGTTGTGTTGACGGTGGGGTAGCTCCGCCCCGCAAAGCTGATGCCGCTGGTTCCGATATACCCTGCGGATATTCCCGCGCGTTCAAGTATGTGCGCCGTCATTAGGGCGGTGGTGGTCTTTCCCTTTGTTCCGGTTATACCGATCACGCAAAGATCACGGCTTGGAAAGCCGTAAAACGCCGCCGCAAGATCCGCAAGTGCCGCGCGTGTATCGCTGACACGTATCACTGCCGCATCGGCGGGCAGGCTTACATCCTCGGATACCACAAAGGCGCGACAGCCGTGGCTGTACACCGCCGGCGCAAAGATATGACCATCAGTGCGCGCGCCCTTTATGCAAACAAAAAGCACACCCTCCCCCGCAGTGCGGGAATCGTTGCATATATCGGTTATCTCAATGCTTTTGGGACTATCGTCAATATTCCATGTATCCGGCAAGGCATCGATCAGACCCGCCGCACTTAACAATACATCAAGCTGCATCACATCGACCAAAGGAACGCCGCGCGGCGTACCTTTTCTTCCTTAAAAAAAATTAATTATGATAATTGATCCGATAGTTTTATGTTTCTTAATTATCGTTATCGGCTTTTTACGCACGGCTCACTGCGCCCGTACATCCAAATAAGTATAGCACATTTTTTCAATAAAATAAACCCCAAAAATGCAAAAATCGCGCCCGTGGGCGTAAAAATTCTGCCCGAGGACTTGAAATACCGCTCCCGTGGGAGTATAATATATCCAAAAGCGCCGCGATGCCTATGGTGCAACAGCAGCAGGCCGCAAGCACTTATATATCTCATATCGACATAAAGCTACAAACCAAAACATACAAACACATTTCACGCCGTCACGCGGCAAAACGGAGGCAGTTATGACACAAAAGGATGCACTGAGGATATTTTCGCACATCCCGCAGCTGGCAACAGAGCGGCTCATACTGCGCGGCCTCAGAGTGGCAGATTCGCTTGATATGTACGAATACGCGCACCGAGCGGATGTTACACGCTATCTTACATGGGATCCGCACCCTAATCGGGAGTACACCCGCGAATATCTTGAATACATCAAGACCCGCTACCGAGCCGGCGAGTTTTATGACTGGGCGGTGATATGGCATGAGGATGGTGAGCCCGGCGACAAGATGATAGGCACCTGCGGCTTTACTCGCTTTGATTTCTCAAATAATTCCGCAGAGATAGGCTATGTTATAAACCCGGAATTTCGCGGGCGCGGGATAGCAGCCGAGGCCGCGCGGCGGGTGATACGCTTTGGATTTGACGAGCTGGGACTCAACAGGATAGAGGCACGCTACATGGATGGCAATCTTGCCTCGCGCAAGGTGATGGAAAAGCTGGGAATGAAATATGAGGGCACTATGCGCGGTGCGCTGAAGCTTGGCTCTGCCTATCACGATGTCGGCGTGTGCGCTCTGCTTGGCGATGAATACAGGCGCTGGCGCAGCTGACGGGATGTGCGCGCGGCGTGCATTCGGCATTGGCTTTGCGGCCGCGGCAGTGCTTGCCATCGTGTTTATATTTTCAAATTCACTACAGCCCGCCGAGATATCGGGCGCTGTCAGCGGCGGCATGCTCCGAGTCATAAACACATGGCTCGAATCGCACGGGCTGGTGGCGATATCCGAACAGCTTTTAAGAAAATGCGCGCATCTTTGCGAATTCGGGCTGCTTGGGGTACTCCTTACCGCGGCAACTTTTTTGCTCTCGACCGGTGATGCAAAGCTACTGCTGCCGCCCTCTTTAAGCACGGCCATCGCGACGGCGGTCGCCGTGTGCGATGAGACGGTACAGTATTTCGTTCCCGGCCGCGCCTGCTTGGCAACGGACATGCTTATAGACGGCATCGGCGCAGCTCTCGGTGCGACGGCGGTAAGCTTGATATTCGCCCTTCACGCTCGCCGCTGTTGGAGAAAAGAACCTCGGCATGACTTTGACCGTGCCCCCGACCGTGAGCACAAAAACAAAGCCACACGGCGAAAGGAGTAAAAAAATCGCGTTTTTTTCACCAACTATCGCAAAAAGATCAAAAAAGGGCTTGACAAACACCCCCTTCGCGTTGTATAATAGTTTGCCGCTTGAAAAAGGCTTTTTTAAGTGTGCCGTTTTGCATCTCGCAAGCGTCACCGCCATAGTCAGCGAGTCTTATATGAAAGAGAGGTGCTTTTCGTGTTTGCAGTAATTGAAACCGGCGGAAAGCAGTACAAGGTCTCCGAGGGCGATATCATCTTTATTGAGAAGCTCTCAAACGAAGAAGGCAGCGAAGTCGTATTTGAAAATGTCAAGGCATTATCCGCCGAGGACGGACTCCGTGTCGGAACTCCCACAGTTGACGGTGCCCGTGTAACCGCTAACGTGCTGAAGAACGGCAAGGGTCGCAAGATCTACGTCTTTAAGTACAAATCCAAAAAGAACGAGAAGAAGAAGATCGGTCACAGACAGCCCTACACCAAGGTTCAGATAACCAAGATCGAAGGCTAAAACATGACAAAGATCGTATTTTACAGGCAAAACGGTATTCTATACGGCTTTGAGGAGCAGGGCCACACCGGCTACGGTGAGGCGGGCGATGATGTGCTTTGCGCCGCGCTCTCCGCTATGACCATGCTTATCGTTAACGCCGTGGAGCTGGCATACGCCTCTGACATACAGTATGATGTCAACGAGGGGGCAACAAGGATAGTTGTTACCGCAAAGGCCGCCCTCCCCGAATTTGAGGAGGACGAGCGCAAAAGATATGCTGTCTCCGGGCTTTTTACCGCTTATTTTTATCAACTCAACGATCTTATCGAGGAATACTCGGACTATCTTGACGTTGAAGTGATAGACCGTAGCTATCGATAATGCGATCATGTCAACAAATCTATGAGGAGGATAAAATAATGCTCAGACTCGGCTTACAGTTTTTTGCTCATAAAAAAGGTGTCGGCTCGACAAAGAACGGACGCGACAGCGAATCGAAGCGCCTTGGCGTGAAGAAGGCTGACGGCGCGGCAGTCCTTGCCGGCAACATCATCATCAGACAGAGAGGAACTGCTGTTCACCCCGGCAACAACGTTGGCATGGGAACAGACCACACCCTTTTCGCTCTGATCGACGGACACGTTAAATTTGAGCACAAGACCAAGGACAAAAAGCAGGTCAGCGTTTACGCCGACTAAGCTTTACCCGTCTTTTATGATCCCGGTAGGATCGAATACAGGCTGTACAAAACACATGGTTTTGTACAGCCTGTATTTTTTGTTTAAGATCTTGCCAGAGCACGCCCCCCAAAAGCCACCGCGGAGGCAAAAACGCCCTGCCCCGTGCTCCGAAAACAAAAAATTAAAATTATTTTTCCGCTTTTCTATAAATAACCTATTGAAACCAGAGCCAATGAGTGGTATAATAGTATATCGGGTATTTATAGACAGTCCGTACCAGATACCGAAAAGATAAAAGTGTTAAATGCACATCATATATATATGCAAATATATGATCACCGCACGCGCGGTGCCGACCGAAGAAAGGAAACCTATCATGCAAAGCCGTTTCACTCGCTCCCTCTCGTTTCTCCTCATAGCCCTATTGCTGACATCCCTCCTCCCCGTGGCGGCCTTTGCCACGGCAGAACCGAGTGTTGGCGCATCGGCCGCCGAGGAGCAGACCGTCACGCCGGGCACCGGCACACCGGAGACCGGCGAGGCGGCAGACGATGCCGCGGGCGGCAGTGATGCTCCGACAGTGGGAGTGACAGCCGACACAGCCACGCAAAAAGAGGTTGCAAGCATTGAGATAGAGACGGTAGGCAAGGACGAGTATTATGAGGGCGAATATTTTGACCCCTCCCTGTTCGTGCTTCATGTTACATATACCGACGGCAGTGATGCCAGCCTCCGCGCGGGCGAATTTGCATACTCCCCTGCCGGCCGACTGGTGACAGACGGCATCTCGGAGGACGTAACGATCGAGTTCTCCTGCGGAAACAAGGTAAAAAGAACATACATTACCGTTCACCGCCCGACCATGGTACGGATGATCTCCTTTCCGGTCAAGCTGCAATACAACGAGGGTGCTTCCTTTGACCGCGCAGGCATAATACTTGAGCTTACATATGCCGACGGCACCGTGCGTATTCCCGAGGATGACGAATACACGGTAGAGCTCCCCACAGCACTCACCCCCGGCATTACAAGCGGTGAGATAAACTGTTACGGTGCAAAAACGACGATAACCGGGCTCAACGTCATAAAAATGGTATCCATGCAGATACTTCGCGCCCCGCAAAAGACAGTTTACTACGAGGGCGAGGCCTTTGACCCCACCGGCATGCAGGTGATAGGCACATTTGAAAACAGCATTCAGGGCAGAATGCTTGACCCTTCCGAGTACACGATATCAGGCTCGCCCGAGAGCCTTACCCCCACCTCCGCCGACCGCAGACGCGCCACGCTGACTCTGTCTGTCGGAACGATATCCGTTGACGTTGAGATAACCGTTATCGGTTTTGAATCCTTTAAGATCACCCGCCCCTACAAGACAGATTATTATTACGGCGATGTGTTCTCCGCCGAGGGGCTCAACGTCAAGGCACAGTACGTCAACGGTGACGAGCGGGATATTACAAGCGAGATGACCATTGATGCGCCACGCGTGATGCAGGCAGGTTCGGAGGTGAGGATAAAGTTCCTCTCCTATGAAGAATCACTGCTGACCGTACATGAGATGCGCTACCTGCACTTCAAGACCCTCCCCTCCAAGCGCACCTTCAAAGAGGGCGACAAGCTGACGGCTGATCTTTTGCCCGACATGCTGATAACAGGTGAGTATGATGACGGCACCGAGGTTCCCCTCTCCGCCGCCGATTACACCATAACCCCATCCGCTCCACTGACCATCAACGATTCGACGATGACGATAAACTATCTCGGACTCATGGCATCGGTAGGCATTACGGTACAGCCCGCCAGAGCTATAAGCAAGATAGAGATAAAGGAGCGCCCGGCGGTTACAGAGTATATATCAAATCAGCCGATAGACATCACGGGGCTGGTCGTTGTGGCGGTCTACGAGGACGGCTCACGCGAGACCATTCCTACCGAGCAGCTGCAATTTAACCCCGCGCCCGGCAGTTCGGTAAAGGTGACGGATACCAGCATAAAGATAACCTACAAGCTGAGCGATAATCTTGTTTACACGGCAAGGCAAAACATAACCGTTTCCCCCAAAAAGGTCATAAGTCTTTCGATACTCACCGCCCCCTCAAAGCTTACATACGTTGAGGGTGAGGTGTTTGACACCACCGGCATGGAGATACTGGCCGTCTACAACGATGGCACCAGCGCAAAGGTCACGACCTACACCTGCTCCCCCACCGATGAGCTGACCATCCCCGCAGGGCTTGCAGAGGCGACCGTTGGCATTACGATCTCCTATGTTGATTGCTCAGCCACGCAAAACGTAACAGTAAAGCGGCGGGATGTGAGCAGCATTGAAGTGGCGGAAAACCCCACAAAGCTTGAATACACTGTGGGCGAGAGCTTTGACCCAGCAGGGCTTATCCTCAAGGTCAACTACGCCGATGGTGCGACAAAGCTTATTGAATACGCCGCATCCCCCGCCGAGATAGCACTCGCCCCCGAAGGCAGTCTTGGAGCAGAGGACAAGGCGGTAACGCTGACCTACCGCGGGCTGACACTGGATATTCCGATCACGGTAAAGAACGCCGAGCCAACGGTGACCGACACCGAGACCGAGCCGACTACAGAACCGACGGACCCTGCGGCTACAAGCGAGCCGACAATCGTCGGGGACGAGACCACGGCGCACAGCGGCAATATGTCGATAACAACATCCTCAAGCACTATAATGGTGGTTTGGATAGCCATAATCGCCGTTATTGCACTGCTCCTGATCGTTCTTGTTATCTACTACAAACGCAATTTTACCTAACTTATAAACGATCATAACGATCATCCCCCACCGGGACAAAGATACGCTTTGTCCCGGTGGGGGATATTTAAGTTATAATAATGCTTTATTTGACGGACATCGCGCTTTATTCCGCGTAAGTATCAAGCAACCAGCGGCCCGTATCAAATATATATTTCACAGCTGACTCGCGGAGTGTATCCGGCAGGCGGCGGCAAACGGCAAGCTCAAAATTAAAGGAGCCCTCGTATCCTATAGCCACAAGGCCGCGCACCGCATCCTCCCAGTCAACTGTGCCAAAAAGCGGTATGGTATGCAGATCCCCCTGCCCTACGTTATCGTCAACATGCGTGGCACGAAGTCTTGAGCCAAGCCTTGCAAGCTCACGGCTTTGCGGCTTTAGTGCCATCCGGTTGGCGTGCCCAAAATCCCAGCACGCGCCCACATACGGTGTATCAAAGGAATCACAAAGCGTGCAAAGCTCCGCGGCGTTACTGCCAAAGCGGCGGTGCATAGAACCCTCAAATGTGCCGTCCGTCATATTTTCAAACGCAATGCCAACGCCAAGCTTTTCGGCTCGCTCGATGTATTTATCATATATTTTATGGTTATAGGCAAGGTTATGCTCGATATCGGTAGGATCACCAAAATCGGTAACCGGGTGCGCCACCGCCCACTTGACGCCAAGCATGCCGCTTATCTCGATGCACCGCCAGGTGGTCTCAACAAAAAAATCGTTTTGCTCACATCCGTCGGCAGTGGGGGCAAGATAGGGCTTGTTTTTGGCGTAGGGTATATGCGACTGGGTAAAGATGACCCCAAGCTTTGCCGCCTCGTTGCCTATACGGTCAACGATAGTGCGCCAACCGTCGCCGTTCAGCTCGGTCTCTCGCCTTTGCATTGCACACATGGAAAAATCCATCGTATCAAATCCGACCGCGTGAGTCTTTCTTATCGATTCAATAAAGGCATCGTCTCCGTATTTCTCGTGATCGTAAAAGAGATTTGTCATTGTTGACAGTTTTATTTTCCCTGTTGATACCATTATAAGCCCATCCTTTGTTATTATTAATGTACTTTTTGTTATTTCCTTTTCGCCGCACGTCTGCGAGCCGCGATGAGCGTGTTTTTCATCAGTGTGGCGACCGTCATAGGTCCTACCCCTCCCGGCACGGGTGTGAGATACCCCGCTACCGCCTCAACGCTCTCCCTGTCGCAGTCGCCGCACAGCTTACCGTCCGCCCCGCGGTTCATGCCAACATCGATGACAGCCGCACCCGGCTTTACCATATCGCCGCGGATAAGCCCTGCCACACCAACGGCAGAGACCAAAATATCAGCGCGGCGGGTGTGCGCTGCAAGATCCGCCGTTTTGCTGTGGCAGATGGTAACAGTACCGTTGGCCGCCAAAAGCAGTGCTGCCATTGGACGACCGACGATATTTGAACGCCCGACTACCACGCATTCCCTCCCCGCGATCGGGATATTATAATGCGAGAGCATGCGCATGATGCCCGCAGGCGTGCAGGGGAGCACCTCATCATCCAAAAAGCCGAGGTGGCCCGCATCAAGCCGGCCAAAGGCATCAACATCCTTTTCGTGGGACACCGCCGCTACGATCTCCTCCGCGTCAAATCCGCGCGGCAGAGGCAGCTGGAGCAGTATACCGTCTATCTCCTCGTCATTGTTGCGCTTTTCTATCTCGCTCATAAGTTCTTCTTTCGAGATATCGGCGGGCAATATAAGATCCTCGGATCTAAAGCCGACCTCCTCGCAGGAGCGTATCTTGTTGCGCACATAAACGGCTGATGCCGGATCATTCCCCACTCGTATCACCGAAAGGCAGGGGCGCCTCCCGTATTTTTCTTCAAACTCGGTCACACCGAGCGCCACCTCGCTCTTAACGAGTGCTGCCAAAGCCTTGCCATCAATTATTACCGCCATTTTTATCTTCCTTTCGATATTGCATTTTATTTTTGATTGTAAAGAATAAATTGACTAAAAAAGCAAGGCGGAGTGCCGTGCCGAGCTTTACGCTCGGCACAGCTCCCCGCTTGTTACTTATAATTCACTATCCGCCTGTCTGTCGGAATTGACAGATCCATCCGCGCTGTCCGCTTTCTCGGCTTTATCTCCGCCGTCTTCCTTGTCTGCAACAAGGGCAGAATATGAGCTGTCAGGCGTGTCGTTCACTTTCTCCGTGGGGACGGTTGCACCATCCGCCGCGGCAAACTGCACCTGCGTCCCGCGCTTTACCGCTCTTATGTGGAACACAAGGGCAAGGGTGGCGCCAACAACAAAGCAAAGCACACCAACGAGCTGGGATATCCTGATCCCGCCCGCGTAAAGACTATCGGTGCGCAGTCCCTCGATAAACATGCGACCAAAGCCATACCAGGATATATACCACAAAAAGACCTCGCCATCAAAGCGTTTTTTGCGGTAGAGTGCGTTTATTATGAGGAATCCCACAAGATTCCACACAGACTCGTAAAGGAAGGTGGGATGTGCGGTCACCGAATAAAACCAACCCTCCTGCTTTACCTCCATACGCATAACGTAAAGCAAGCTGCCCTCTACAGGTGTAGCACCAAAAGCCTCACCGTTAAAGAAATTGCCCCAACGGCCGAGTATTTGACCTATCATCACCCCCGGTGCTATCATATCATAGCACTTGAGCGTGTTTATCTTTTTTATCTTTGCCACCGCAAGTATCGCCAGTGCGCCGCCGATTATTGCGCCGTAGATGGCAATTCCGCCGCGCCAGATGGCTATATAATCCACAAAGGATTTATAGTTGCCGCCGTTGCCGTTGCCTATTATATCAAAAAGAACATAATAAAGCCTTGCGCCGACAATGGCGATGATAACGGCGTATATAGCAAGATCCAGCAGGTCATCGATCACGATGCCCTCCTGCTTTGAGCGATAACGCGCGTAAAAAAACGCCAAAACGATGCCAAGTGTAATGATGATGCCGTACCAACGGACCTCGATCCCTCCCATTATCGGGATAGTAAACGCTACTTTATTGATGGTAAACTGCTCGATCCCAAGTCCCGGGAAACCAATAGTGACCATAGCTGCAGCTCCTTTGTCAGTCTTTTTTCTGTTTTATTAATTAACGACCGAGCCGATCATCCGTCGGTCGCACTGCCCGGCCCATCAAGCGGGATCCTATCCCCGAGATATGTGGGTTCGGGCTTTATTTGAGCCATAAAAAAGTCCTTAAATCTTGCGGCGCACTCACGCAGATCGCGATAGCTCTGCCCGCGGTAGGATCTTAGATCCGCGCTGACACCGTATGCCTCAAGCCCCAGCTTTTTTGCAATATAGAGCGCACGGTAGAGGTGATACTCCTGCGATACTATCAGCACACGCTTGGCAGAAAAGATATCCCGCGCGCGATAGATGCTGTCATATGTTGAAAAGCCGGCATGATCGCAAAACACCGCATCGGGGTCTATCCCCGCATTTACGGCACCCTGCTTCATGGCATTCACTTCATCATAATCACTGCGGCCGTGATCTCCAGACATCAGCAAACGATCAGACGCACCGCCAAGGTAAAGGTCGATCCCCGTATCCATCCTGTCGGACAGCATATCGGACGGCGAGCCGTCGCTCCGTACGCCCGCGCCAAGGACCAGGATGCAATCAAATCCGCCAATGTCAACAGCCTCCTCGCGAGTTATTACGCGGTCTCGCTCGGCACGCGCGATAGATGCCCCAACGAGCGGTACGGCAATGCCGACCATTACGGCAAGCTCAAGCCCGATGCATAAAACGGAAACAAGGATACGGCGCACGCCGGTGCCGCACCGCCCTCCGACGAGCGAGCGCTTTTTATTTGTTTTGTTCTTCATTTCTTTTTTCTGCTGTGTTATCTGCCCTGTTGTTGCGTCGCCCGCCTGCCAAATGGCGAGCATGGGTACGACTATCTATCAAATAAATCAACTAATTATATTATAATGACTTATTTCCGCGCTGTCAATAGACAGACTGTTAAGAAAAATCCTGTTATTTCTATTATGTATTATCCGCGCCCCGCACCGGAGCGAAAACACAGGCGGTCGCCCATACCATAGGCGACCGCCTGTGTTTTGTTATAGTTTTTTCTTTATTATTTTTCTTCAAGACCAAGCTTTTTTACAAGCATATCGACAGCACCGTCAAGGTAGTCGCACTTATCATCCAAAAGCTCAAGTGCGCCCTTGTCGCAAAGAGCGGCAAGGCGGCGGTCAAGCGGCATACGCGCCAAAAGATCATACCCAAACTCATCGGCAATGCTGTCGATATGGCTCTCGCCAAAGATATCGATATGCTTGCCGCAATCGGGGCAAACGGCGTAGCTCATGTTCTCAACGAGGCCGAGAACGGGAATATCCATCATCTTGGCCATGTTGGCGGCCTTGGAGACGATCATTGATACCAGCTCCTGAGGGCTTGATACGATAACGATACCGTCAAGGGGCAGTGTCTGGAACACGGTCAGCGGAACATCACCTGTTCCTGGAGGGCAGTCCACAAGCAGGACGTCTATATCGTTCCAGATAACATCCGTCCAAAACTGCTTTACGGTGCCTGCAATGACAGGACCGCGCCAAACGACCGGGCGCTTTTCATCATCAAGCAGGAGGTTGACCGACATCAGATCAATGCCTGTTTTGGTGCGCGGGGGGATAAGACCATGCTCATCGCCCAACACATCCTCATGTATACCAAATGCCTTGGGAACGGAGGGACCTGTAACATCGGCATCAAGTATACCGACATGGTATCCGCGGCGTTGCAGGAGGACGGCGGTCATGCAGGTAACGAGCGACTTACCCACGCCGCCCTTGCCGCTGACGATACCAACGACCTTTTTTATTGAAGAGAGCGCATTGGGCGCCTCATGAAGATCCTGCGGCGTCCCCTTGCGAGATGGGCAATTCGCTCCGCAGGTAGAGCAATTATGTGTGCATTCTGACATTGCTTTTTCCTTTCGTAATGACGTGATATGATCACATGATATTGATATAATTATTGAAAACAAATATCGATCCTGCGGGTGCTGTTTGGCGCGGGGCGCGGCACTCGCAAGTATACAATAATATTATACCCCTTTATCGGTCAAAAATCAAGCCCATTTGACAATCTTAGTTCAAGATCCGGGATAATATCCCTGGCGCGGGATAAAAATCTGTCATATTCACGGCGTACAGTGCCACCGGCAGTGATATATACTACCACCGAGCGCCCACTGAGCGGCTCGGCGGCGTAAAAGATCCACACTGCCACCCCCTCACGCAGGCGCTCTGCTTCAAGAAATGACACACACCCGTCCAACAGTTCGTCAGATATCCCCTCTGCCTGAAGATGGCTTGATGCGCACCCTACACCGGCCGGGGTGTAATATTTAAGTCCTCCCATGGCAAGCTCGGCGATCGGGCGGGATGTATCAGCAAGGCAGATGCCCTGCCGCCGCAGCTCTGCCTCATCAAGCGAATGCTTTTTTATCATCTCATCGAGCCACGGGCGATCGGCGGGGTCGAATTTTGGAGAAAGGAGCGACTGTGTATCCATATATACCGAGCGGACTGCCAACAGCTCCTCGGCATCTGTCGTCTCAATACCGCAGTCCTGCGCCATGCGGTAAATCATGAGCGTGCAGGAGGAGGCCGAAGCGTTCCGGTAAAGCTCGGCGGGTACGGTCGGCGGCTCGGCGGTCGGATGGTGGTCGATGACTGCGCAAACATCGCCCGCTATACAGGCGGTGTGGCAATCGACCAGCAGTATACGCGCGCCACTGCCGTCAATTTTTGATGCCCGCACCCATTCTGTGGGGTCGATGCCGTGACGGCGCATGACCGTGAGCGGCACATCGTCATCCGGCGGATGGATATCCGGAAAGACAGGCTCGGCTAAGGCACCGCCGCGACAGAGTACAGCGGCGGCCAAAGCGGCCGCGGCAAGCGTATCAAAGTCGGCGGGCGAATGCCCCATCACAAAAATGCGCCGACCCTGCCACTGTCGGCATATATTTTTAATTACATTCGGCATCGGCAATGTCCTCCGCGCTATCATATTACCAAGGATTATATATCATTTTCCCCTCCATGTCAAGGCGACAGCGGAATTTAAGGGGTCGATGCGCAATATTTTGATATTATTTTCCGAAAAGGTCTTGAAAAAAAATCAAAATCGGTTATACTATATAATATATAAATGTGTAATTACTATCTCCGCGAAAGGAAGATCAATTAAAATGGAAAATCAAAAAAAGCTTGAAAGGCTTGAAAATTTTAAGGGCGTTAGCGGTCCTGTTGTGACCATCGTTATGGATGGCGTGGGTATTGCTCCCGAGGGCCCCACCAACGCAGTCAGCCGTGCTTACACCGCAACGCTGGACCGCCTTATGGCCACCTGCCCCATGGTATCGCTCAAGGCACACG
Source organism: uncultured Ruminococcus sp. (assembly GCA_964522215.1). GTDB lineage: Bacteria > Bacillota > Clostridia > Oscillospirales > CAG-272 > CAG-390. Next base: position 14,803 of record CAZFVR010000026.1, read on the forward strand.
GCACAGCCGTTGGTCTGCCCTCCGATGACGACATGGGCAACAGCGAGGTCGGCCACAATGCCCTTGGTGCAGGTCAGGTATTTGCGCAGGGCGCAAAGCTTGTCTCTCAATCGATCGAGAGCGGCAAGATGTTTGCCTCAGATACATGGTGCGAGTTGGTGAGCAATGTCAAGACCAACGGCAGCACCCTGCATTTTCTCGGTCTGTTCTCCGACGGTAACGTTCACTCTCACATAGACCATCTTAAGGCTATGATAGAGCGCGCCAAGGCAGAGGGCGTGGCTCACGTTCGCCTGCACATACTGCTTGACGGTCGCGACGTTGGCGAGACCTCGGCGCTTGATTACATTGAGCCGTTTGAGGCATTTATCGGCGGTCTGCGCGCACCCGATTTTGATATCAAGATCGCAAGCGGCGGCGGCAGAATGCAGATAACCATGGACCGCTACGAGGCTGACTGGTCGATGGTAGAGCGCGGCTGGCACACACACGTGCTTGGCGAGGGCAGACAGTTTGCATCCGCCGCCGAGGCCGTTAAGACCTACCGTGATGAGCTTCACGTTATCGACCAAGACCTGCCCGCCTTTGTTATTGCCGAGGGTGGCGAGCCTGTTGGCAGGATCTGCGATGGCGACAGCGTGATCTTTTACAATTTCCGAGGCGACCGCTCGATAGAGATATCCCGCGCCTTTGATGCACCCGAAGGCGAGTTTGATAAATTTGACCGTGTGCGCACCCCGCACGTGGTATACGCCGGTATGCTTGAATATGACGGCGACCTGCATATTCCCAACAAATATCTTGTAAACCCGCCCGAGATCACCAACACGCTTGGTGAGTATCTGGCCAACACGGGTGTAGCACAGCTTGCCATCTCCGAGACTCAAAAGTACGGACATGTGACCTACTTCTGGAACGGCAACCGCTCCGGCAAGTTCTCGGATGAGCTTGAGACATACATCGAAGTCCCCTCCGATGTAGTTCCCTTTGAGCAGCGCCCCTGGATGAAGTGCGCCGAGATCACAGATAAGCTTATCGATTGCCTTAACAGCGGCAAATATAAGTATCTGCGCGTTAACTTCCCCAACGGCGATATGGTCGGTCACACAGGCTCGCTTGAGGCGACTATATGCTCAATGGAAGCGCTGGATCTTCAGCTTGGCAGACTGCTTGCGGTCATTGAAAAGCTTGGTGGCGTAGCTCTTATCACCGCCGATCACGGCAACGCCGACGAGATGGCCGAGCTTGATAAAAAGACTCACCAGCCCAAAAAGAACGCCGACGGCAGCTATAAGCAGAAGACCTCACACACGCTCAACCGCGTTCCCTGCATACTCTTTAACGCATCCGAGCACAAGCTCTCACTCAAGGAGGATTGCGGCGACTTTGGCCTTTCAAATGTTGCGGCTACCATGGTAAATCTTATGGGCTACCAAGCACCCGCAATGTGGGATGAGTCGATGCTCGACCTTGATTGACCCGAGCTGAAAGACAACCGTCTCCCCTCGCCAACGCAAACGACCCACGATCTTTTTTAAGGAGAGATATAAAATGACCTTTTATCTGTTATGCGGCGCATCCTTTGCCGCAGGAGCTGCGGCACAGTGGCTTGTGTGCGCCAAAGCAAAAAAGCTAACTGTCAAATTGACACCCGCCATTGCGGTGCTGATATTTGCCTTTTACTCCCTGCTCCGCATATTAAGCATAATAAGATACCCCTCCGACGGTACGGGATTTTTTGATGCAGGGGTGCTGAGCGGCATTGTTTTGATGGTCTTTGCGGCGTTTTTGGCCACGGGGTGCATAGCGGGACTTTTGATACATCTCATCATCCGCTTTGTAAAAAAGGCCCGCGCCGCCGGAACTGAGGCGGCATGAGCCTGTCAAAATAATAATGTAAATGTAATAGACCTCACATGGTACGCCGAGCGGCGATGATCATGTGAGGTCTATTATTTTTTAATTTATGATCCGTCAATCGGCCTTGCCTGTTTGCATTAAAAGATTTTTGCTTATCCTGGCTATCTGCGACCAAAAGATGGTTGCAAGCTGTAGGGGGATACCGATAAGAAAGATCGTCCACATATCCCATTTTGCTGCCGATATATATATGCTTGCAAGCAGGCTCCAGACGAGCAGTGAAATGAAAACAAAATTGAGTTTATACCGTCCCCAGATCGAATTAAAAACGATAAGGACTATCATCGTCACAGGCACTGCCCAAAGATACGCCAGCTCCTTGTGAGGGATGTGCATGCATGCCAGCACCACAAAAACAGCGGTCGCAACAAACCAAACGCACACCACGGCCAAGAGCGTGATAAGCAGGTGATTATATTTTTTTGCGTGCTGCACGGCCTTGTTCGGTGCGGCGGCCGCTGCTCCATGTGATGTTATGAGCCAATCCACCGTAACACCAAAGCGATCGGCTATCATTTTTAGCACGGTAATATCGGGAACAGACTCGCCGCGCTCCCATTTTGATACCGCCTTATCCGAATAATTAAGGCTCTCCGCCAGCTGCGCCTGCGTCATGCCGGAGGATGTGCGAAGCCTTGCTAAATTTTCGGCTATGTTCTGTTTTATCTCTATATCCTTCATAAATGGGTTCCTTTTACATATTTGGCGCGTAAATGGCTTAAAAAACCGAATTCTACTGTCGGTAGAGTGCCATTCTACCGTGAGTGGAACGGCAGGTAACGGAGTGTTGAGGCGTGTACACCGCGCGGGTGTTTTCAAAATGCCGTTCTACGATTATAATGATATCACACAAAGAGAAAAAAAGCAACCCATCACAGGGTCATGTTTGTAAATTTTCTTACGCCGCGTTAGATTTATTAGTTTTCCGATAGGATCACCCGCGGCATTAAATATCACACCTCGCCGCGACAGCGGCTGCGGTAGCAGGAGGCAGAGAAATGATCGATCTCAAAAATAATCGCATAATGGTATTTGGCGATTCTGTCCTTAAGGGCGTTATGTATATAAATGACGGAGCGCGCGGAAAATACAAGCTTTACAGCGGCACGCTTGAGGAGCGCATGGCGGACCACGGCATTGAGCTTACACGTTGCTGTCACATGGGTGCCACGATAGATGCCGGGCTTGAACGCATGCGCCGCATGCTTGCCAAGGGCACATCCTTTGCCGATACGACAGTTATGCTCGAGTTTGGCGGTAATGACTGCGCCTACAACTGGCAGGAGGTATCAGCCTCCCCCGAGGCTCACCACGAGCCGAAAAACAACATTCATCGCTTTATCTCCCTTTACAAGGAAGCGATAGAGCTGGCAAGATCTGCAGGCGCGAATGTTATAATATCCTCGCTCGTGCCCATAGATGCCGCAAAATATATGGATCACATCACGCGCGGGCTCTCATATGAGAACATTCTCGGTTGGCTTGGCGATGTCAACATGCTTTATCGCTGGCATGAGGGCTACAATCGCGCAATCGAGCAGTTGGCAGACGAATGTTGCATACCGCTTTTTGATCTACGAGGAGAATTTCTCTACACGCATGCATTTAAGGGTCTTATCGGCGACGACGGCATACATCCGACGGCCGAGGGACACAAAATGATAGAGGATATACTTGTAAGCTCGCTTTCCTCCGTTGGAGCGGCTTGATATAATATTTGTGCCAAGGTATTACCTTGGCACAAATGGTTTTTATTTTTCGGCAAACAAACGGTCGGCGCAGTCCTTACCGCGATGTATCAGCAAAAGTATCATGTATATAGTGACCGCAACACCTAGCACCGCCGTCAGTATCACGGTAGCGGTATCCCACACCACGCCGTATCCGAGTGTTGGCACCAGATACCCGCCAAAGTCAAACAGCGCATGAAGCACCACGGGCACCCATATCGAGCCGGAGACGAGCAGTGCTATCGAGCACATACCACCGATCAAAAATGAATACCCTACCTGCAGTATGGTAGCTCCCACCCCTGCCCCCGCAAATAGGTTCACAAGGTGGATGGCACCAAAAAGTGCTGATGACAGGGCACTGACCCAAAATACACTGCGAGATGTGTCTCGCCGCGGTTCAAGCAGCAGCATATAAAAAACACCGCGGAAGGCAAGCTCCTCAAAAAGCCCTATAAGAATGGAGGAGAGCGCATATATCAGGATATAGTGCGGTGGACTATCAAGTCCCGCCGTGCCGCTTATAAGCCCTATGATGGGGAAATTATTGATCACGACCAAAAACGCAGGCAAAAGCAGTATTAGTGCGCGCCAACTTGGTACGCCCAAGATATGTCTGCCAAGCCTTACGGCAAGCAGCGCAAATATGGCACTGCCGAGAGCGCGCGTTATGATACCGCGCAGCATACCGTCAAGCACCGGGTCGTCAGATAGTGTGGGCGGGTGTATCTCGATCAACGCCAGCACCGCCGCGACCGCGATAAATATCGGCGGCAACAGGTCAACTCGGCTTTTTTTAGCTTTATCTTGATCCTTGAGTGACATTTCAGCTCTCCCCCGCATCAGGTTCGCACGGCGTGTCGGGGGTGCTGTGCGCCGGACGGCAGGCCCTCAAGCGGCGTTCAACAAAAAACAGCGCGATTCCAAGTAGGGCGAGTATTACCGCAGTAAACTGAGAGGGCGTTAAAAAGCTTACAGGACTGCCGCCGCGGTCATCGGTACGCAGGTACTCGATAAAAAAACGCCACACACCGTATATCGAAAGATATAGCGGCAGACAAAGATCACGCCCCGTGTGCAACCGCCACACCAAAAAGGCAAACAGCGCACCAAGGAACAGTGCTTCAAACAGCTGGACCGGGATAACGTGGGCATCAAGATGCGCATTATACACTGCAATAGGAGAGTCGCTCACCCTACCGTAGCAACAGCCCGCAAACAGGCAGCCTATCCTGCCAAGGCTGTGCGCAAGGCAGACGGATGATGCAGCCACCGATGTGACCTCGGTCAGGCGTCCGAGATGCTCACCGCCGCGAAAAACAAAATGCCCCGCAATAAAATATATACTTAAAAAAACCACCGCGCCGCCGATAAAGCCGCCGTAAAAGGTCGCGCCGGTGTTTTTTGTGATCTCAAATTTACCGCCTGCCAGTGCATTATATACCGCTTGGAACAGGATCGCCGAGGCATAGCCTGCAATTACGGCAAAAACGCCGTCGATTATAATAAAATTGTTGAGCCTTGCGGAAAGATCGCGCTTATCGGAGCAGATCCTAAAGGTCAGCATGGCCGCAATTATGCCAAGACAAAACATTATGCTGTAAAGATCCACTCCCGGGAGGATATCATATGGGTACATAGAGTTGCTCCGAAAAAATTAAGATAGAAAACTCAATAAATCCAAAAAACGGCGGCACGAGACCGCCGTTTTTGGCTGAGCCGAGCAAACGCGCGGCTATTATTTTGGGAAATTATTTTCTCTTGCTTGCAACGAGAGCAGAGCCGAGAATGGTCACGAGGACAACTGCGCCGCAACCAACGATGCTTCCGCATCCGCTCTGAGCGGCAGGCTCGGTGTTATCAGCCTTGGTATCGGCGTTAGGAGCTGCAGTGGTATTGGCGGCAGGAGCTGCAGTGGTATCGTCCTTAGGTGCAGCTGTGGTATCAGCGGCCTTGGTGGTCTCGGGCTTTGTGGTCTCGGGAGCGGTAGTCTCAACTACAGGCTCGGTTGCGGGATATGTATAAGCCGCAAGCTCAACATCGGTCAGGAACTCCTGGACGTAGATGCCCATGAAGTTAAGTCTGGAAAGGTTGCCGGTCATCAGGGTATCACCGCTGCTGTAAAGGTGAGAATACTCGATGGTGTGAGTACCCTTGGTAAGCTCAAAGGTGATGTTATGAACGTAACCGACCTGGTAGCACTTGGAGTTTACACCGTCTTTGGTGGTTATGTTGGTGGTGGGAACATCGTTTACGCTGTAGTCATAGCTGTAATCTCTGAATGCGAGCTGTGTATCACTGATGTTTACCTGACGCTTTGTGCCACCGTCAACAGAGATGCTAAAGCCGCGGTCCTTTTCATCGTTACCAGAATTTTCTTCGGTGATCTGTCCGCAACCGACAACTACGAACTCATAGATGCCGTCTGCAGGGATATCAACAGTGTAAATGAGTTCACCGTAAGGGAAAGCATCGCTTTGGTTAGCCCATCCTGTGGAGTAGGAGAGAAGGACATACTCGTCGGTCTTCGAAATGTCAACAACGAATCTGTCATTGAAGAAGTTTACGAAGGGGAAGTCGAACATAGTGACGTTACGAGTGGTGCTGCCGGGGGCCTTAAAGCCTTCAACGCCACCGTTGGTGTAGGAATCCCAGGAGATGAACTGGGCATCGGTTCTTACAACAGGAAGAAACTGTGTGTAGACTTCAAGAGCTGTTGTAAATTTGACATCGGCGGTGATATCCTCAACGGGAGATGCCGCCTCGGCCGCAAAAGTGGGGACGCAGATAACGGCCACCAGGATGCAGACCAATACAAGGGAAATAATTTTTTTCATTGTTGAGTTCCTCCTAACAACAATTAGAATATTGACATTTTACAACAATGCGCACAAAATGTCAAGACCTCAATTTCATTTTTTTAATTTTTTGACACAATGCACAAAAAGAATTTCCCTCACTGTGCAAAAATACCAAATTGCTTGTCAGTAATTAGTATAAATGTCAATCATCTCTCCGGCAGTTCGGGTTTTTTTATGTTGCGTTTTGGCAAGATCCTTGAGCGGTCGATGATCACGCGCTCTCTGCGGCGCGATATTTATTCGCCTAAGTTCTAACATCTCGGCGTACTTACCGCCCATAAGCTCTTCGTGTGAGCCGCTCTTTACTATCTCATCGCCGGAGGATAGTAAAGGCACGTGAGCAGCAAAAGCATAAACACTGTCTCACCGTAATACATCGAAAGTGACAGCAGGTCGCACTGTCCTAAAGATCTGACATATCCATATCTTCCAAAGAGAACTCCACACGCACCTTTTTCGAGTCGACCTCTCCCTTGGAAAGCAAGACAACCGTCTCAACATGGCTCGACACGATAGGAAGTACGTCTGTACCGCCTGTCCGTTTGCGAAAACATATCGAGCACGTTTTAACGTTTGCCTTTTATTATCGTTATATAGTATAGTAGTCGTGTTTCACATTAAATCACGTGCACAGGACGCACAACCGACATTCCGTCTTCGCTAATCAAATTGCCCTTCAAATACTTTTCAAAAAACCCAAGAGATAAAAACGTCACTATCCCATCAGTATCTTGAAATTCCATTTCTATTGGCTTAGAAGAAATAAATAACATATGGACTGATATATCATCTGTTTCATTAATGAAACTTTTTATTTTTTCCGGCTCATTCATTATCAAGTCGTATCGTTCTCTGCAATGCGTATAGTATCCACCTTTTCCAAACATTTTGTTATAATCGTTCACTAAACCACTCGAATTTAAGGAATCAGAAAAATACTTTGATTCTATAAGAAACAATTCCTTCTTATCTGCAACATAAAAAACTATATCATAATCTCCATAATTTTTTTCTTTTTGCCCAAAAATTCTCTGGTAGTCAACATTTTTCAAATCTATAGTTCCAGAATAATTAGACCGAAGGATTTCTTGAAGCTTTGCAACCAGAATATTCTCTGATAAATCTTCGTTCCTTTTTTCCATAGCTTGTCTTAATTTATCGGTCTTATTTGGATTTGTGTAACACATACCACCATTGCTAAAGTATGAAACCCACAATTGCTTTGCTTGTTCTAAAGCTCCATAATTAATCAAAACATTTCCATCATCTAATCCAATAAATGGCCTAATCTCATGACGATATTTGTTTGCTCCGATTATCCATATAATCTCTTCATTTTTTCTAAGATGTGTTTCAAGTTTTTCTTTTGTTAATACAAAACTATTATAGCATGCTTCTCCATCAACAGAAGGATTGGTGTAGGAACTACATAATTTTATAAAATGTTCTTTTGTAATTACAGTTAATGATTTGTCGTCCCCTCTTAATTGATCTTGTTCAAAGGATTGAAGAACTGCAAGCCATAGTAAAAATTCAACTTTATTTGTGGCGTAGAATCCTTTACCAAACTCAGTGGAATTTGCATCTGTTGTTAATGGAATATCCACTAAGTCACTTTGATTTCCAGTTATTACAGTATCAAAATAGATCACCGGATGATATTTCAGTACTTCTGCAGGCTTATCGTCCTGCAATATAATATCCAATCCATAAAAAGTGTTTTGCACACTTAAATCTTTTGATAACATCAATAGCGATATTGCCTGTGAAACAAATCCATAAATATACATATCAATTAATAAGCCTTCATCCATTACAAATTCTTTTTTCACATTTAAATTTTGGATACTTACATCATGTTGCAACAGCACACAATTTTCAATCCATATATTACATGCATCAATTATATGTCTTTGGATATTTCTATTATTCTCAAATAATTCAACTGCATCTTCCGAAGCATTGCTGTTCTTTACAAATTTCAATCGTAATTCCTTTTCCTTCAAGTATTGGGAATGCACTTCACCAAATATGAAGTAAAGTTTCAACAACATGCCATACGTACTTTCACTTTTAATACGCCGTATCATTTTTGCCTGAATTGAATCAGAAATATTCATCAGTAAACTTATTGCATCATCTCGATTATCTATAGTCGTTATTTTATCACCAAAATATGACTTGTATTTCTTTTGTATCATTCTATGTGAGATACAAAAATCTTTCCAAAAAGATCTCCCTCCAAAAATAACCATGTATTAATTTCTCCTTTTAACCCATAAAAAGAAATTCCTATATAATACGTACATAAGTTGCAACGTCTCTAGTCCTATATCCATGAACTACTTATTCCATTCGCTTTTCTATTTCTGCAATCAAAATAATGTCCGCCGGCAGCCACTGAACATCATAAAGAGTGTTCTTTGTAAGCCAACGTGCTGATTCCGCCTCCAGCAACTTCAATTCTCCTTCAATCACTTCACACCAAAAACAATCCATAGACAGATGAAAAGTGGGGTAATCATATTCGATAGTATCAATCAACTCGCCAACCTTGATGTCCGTTTCCAGTTCTTCTTTTATTTCTCTGGCAAGGGCCTGCTGCGGTGTTTCGCCGGCTTCTACTTTTCCTCCCGGAAACTCCCACTGGCCCTTAAATTCACCATAACCTCTAGCTGTAGCAAATATCTGTTTTTTCTCATCCATAGAGTCACAGATTACTGCCGCCACTACTTTTACCGTTTTCATAACTGCCTCTCTTAAATAAACTCAAGCAGTTTGTTGTTCATACAGAATTCGTAGCCCATTTTCTTAAGGCCCACTTTGTCAAATTCTACCGCAATAGATGTTCCTTCAATAGCAGTAATAACACCGGTGCCAAAAGATTTATGCTTTACTTGTTTTCCGACTATATCAGCGGGAATAACTACTGGCGGCTTTGGTTCTGGCTTAGGAATGACGGGGTTTATTACAACAGGTGCCTTTCCTTTATTCTTTTTCTTGTCTGCTACCATTTTTGCATATTCTGCATCTACGTTTTTACCACGAGATTTGTAATCTTCCATATCCTTAAAGACAAACATCTGCGGCTTTTGAACATCATTATCTGGTACCGGACGAATAGGGAACATCCAAACTCTTCGGTCGTTTCCATCTTCACCAGGCTGAATTTCCGTATAAGGCCTACTTACAAGCTCGATTCTGCCACAATAAATGTATTCACCTGCATCTATTACCTCAAACAGATGCACATCAACACCATTTCGTCCACACTCAGCCAACGTTGCATTTTGAGCCCAATTAATATCCTGGTCTCCAGATTTACCCATACCTGTATAGTGCAGAACTCCGCCAATCCACTTATCGTGATAAATGCCCTTTGTATAATCAGAAACAATAACCAGCGTGTTGGTAGTTCTTGAGCGACGCATTCCACCCATGTTACCACACTTAAATATCTCTACAAGATCTACATTCTTTATTATTTGTCCTATTTTCAAACCTGGATCGAATGCCATTTTCATTTCCTCCTGCGTTAACTCCAACTTTTGTTTTTCAGTTGTTCTGCAATCTGCTCAACTTCTGGCATTTCCTCTGTTCCTAAAAGAGCTGCCAAATCAAATATTCTAGTTCCCATTGAACCACCTGACGATATTTTCTTGAAGTCAGTTTCATAAAATTGCTCAACAAAAAAGTATCTATGTTCTATAGTTCTCAAGTCATATCCGTGAGAAGCACCATCCGCCATTGCTTTTGCAATAAGCTCTTTGCGTTCCACTGTAAGTTCTCCAAATTCAGGTGTGTATTTAATGCCCGTTTCAGTTTCAATAGCAGTAATACGTGCGCAGATTTTTCCGATAGCACGCACACTTTTTTGCTTGTATAAACCAAGATAATCATGCGCCCTGAAACCACGTTCAGCCTTATCATAATAAATGTTGTTATAGTATATCACCAGCTTTATTTCTTGTCAATACCTTTTGGTATTCGAATACCAAATTATTATTTTGAGCAAAATGTTTTTTCAGTAGGGTTCATAGGGTTCATTTTTGCTGTTATCAAAACCTTAGTGTCAACCT
>CAZFVR010000027.1:0-2596 GCA_964522215.1 uncultured Ruminococcus sp.
TCCGGACTTCACCCCCCGATGGTGAAGAAGATCAGATCCGTATCTTTCTATATCAGTTTAGTCAGCGCGGAACGTCACTTGTGAAAACGGGCATCACTCTTATTACGGCAACGCCGAGCCAAGATTTATTTGTCCTGACCCGGCGAAGCATTTGTGATTGATTTTATTGATTACTGGGCATCTCTGATAGAGAAATCCATTCTGCCCTTTTTATCGAGACCGATATATTTTACCTTTACGGTATCTCCGAGGTGCAAAACATCCTCAACCTTATCTATGCGGTGGTCGGTGATGCGGGAGATATGCACCATGCCCTCCTTGCCGGGGGCGTACTCAACAAAGCAGCCAAACTCCTTAATGCCGGTTACCTTACCTGTGTATACGGTGCCGACAACAGGCTCAAAGCATATGGCATCAATGGTTGCCTTGGCGGCATCTGCGGCTGCGCGGTTAACGGCGGCGATGTAAACTGTGCCGTCATCCTCAATATCTATCTTGGCGCCGGTGTCGGCAACTATCTTCTGGATCACCGAGCCGCCCTTGCCTATGACCTCGCGGATCTTATCCGGGTCGATCTTTATCGTCATCATCTTGGGGGCGCACTCATTTACCTCCTCGCGGGGAGCGGGGATGGCCTTAAGTATCACCTCATCTATGATATAATCACGTCCTGCGTGAGTCATCTCCAAAGCGGACTTAATTATCTCGGGGGTAAGGCCGTCGATCTTAAGGTCCATCTGGATAGATGTAATGCCCTTGTGTGTACCGGCTACCTTAAAGTCCATATCGCCGTAAAAGTCCTCAACGCCCTGAATGTCTATCATGGTCATCCAGCTGTCGCCCTCGGTGATAAGACCGCAGGAGATGCCCGCAACGGGTGCTTTGATCGGCACGCCGGCATCCATAAGAGCGAGAGTCGAGCCGCAAACAGAGGCCTGCGAGGTAGAGCCGTTAGAGGATATGACCTCGGAGACCAAGCGGATGGCATAGGGGAACTCCTCGGGTGTGGGGAGTACCGGCACGAGCGAGCGCTCTGCAAGTGCACCGTGGCCTATCTCACGTCTGCCGGGACTGCGGGTGGATTTTGCCTCACCTGTTGAAAATCCGGGCATATTGTAATGGTGCATATATCTCTTGGAGTCCTCGTTATCAATGCCGTCCAGCATCTGTGCCTCGGCAAGTGTACCGAGAGTTGCAAGGGTAACTACCTGCGTCTGTCCGCGGGTGAACATACCCGAGCCGTGTACCTTCTTAAAGAGGCCGACCTCGGCGCCAAGGGGACGTATCTGGTTAAGGGCGCGACCGTCCACGCGCTTGCCCTCAAGCAGCCAGCGGCGCACTACCTTCTTTTGCATCTTGTAAACGAGCTCCGGCATCTGTGTGGGCAGGTCGGGATATTCCTCGCCAAACTTTTCAAGTATTGCATCCTCAATGGGGAGCATACGCTCATCGCGCACGTTCTTGTCATCTGTATCGAGTGCGTTCATGAGGTCCGCCTCGCAGAATGCAAATATCTTATCAAACATATCATGGTCAAGCTCGCAGGAGGGATACTCAAATTTGGGCTTGCCCACCTCATCTATAATTGCATTAACGAACTGGAGCAGAGCCTTTATCTCGGCGTGAGCGGTCATAATGGCGTCATACATAACGTCATCGGCAACCTCCTTTGCGCCGGCCTCTATCATGACCACCTTGTTCATCGATGCGGCAACGGTCAGCTCAAGGTCACTGACTGCTCTTTCAGCCTCTGTGGGGTTGACAACGAGCTTGCCGTCAACAAGACCCATAAACACGCCGCCTATCGGGCCGTTCCACGGAATATCCGAAATGGAGAGGGCGATCGATGCGCCGAGCATAGCTGTGATCTCGGGTGAGCAGTCCTGGTCTACCGACATAACGGTAAGGGTCAGGGCAACGTCATTTCTCAGGTCCTTGGGGAAAAGGGGACGAATGGGGCGGTCGATAACGCGGGCGGTAAGTATGGCCTTTTCGCTGGGCTTGCCCTCGCGCTTGAGGTATCCGCCGGGTATCTTGCCCGCGGCGTACATTCTCTCCTCGTAGTCTACGGAGAGGGGAAGAAAATCAATGCCGTCACGCGGCTTTGCGGATGCGGTGGCGCAGCAAAGCACTGCGGTATCGCCGTATCTTACAAGGCAGGAGCCGTTGGCGAGCCCCGCCATCTTGCCTACCTCTACCGAAAGCTCACGTCCCGCCAGTGTATAGCGGAATATCTTGTGCTTCGGAAATTCCATTTGTGTGCTTTTGATCTCGTACATTTGTAACTCCTTTGCTTTCTGCATGAAAGCTTCCTAAAAAAATAAAAATGAATATATATTTAAAGATCGACCGACATGGTTAGCACTTAACCGCGCGCCCCTCGCTCGGCGAGGCGCATGGTTAAATGCTGCCCACATGCGGTTTCTTTAAATCTCGGGTGAAGCTTGTGCGTTATCTGATGTTCATACCCCGATGGTGGAGGACTTCAGAGTCGCATCCCTCTATGTCAATTAAGTCAGCGCGGAACATTTAGTTTTTTATATCTCGGGTGAAGCTTGTGCGTTATCTGATGTTCATACCCCGATGGTGGAGGACT
>CAZFVR010000027.1:2696-22193 GCA_964522215.1 uncultured Ruminococcus sp.
TATATCTCGGGTGAAGCTTGTGCGTTATCTGATGTTCATACCCCGATGGTGGAGGGACTCAGAGTCGCCTCTTGACCTACAGACGGCGAGAAACACATCATCCATTGTTGCGGCGGGAGCTGTCCCCCGCCCTACGGAGTTTATACGTAGCCATAAACGGCTGCGACATCCATTGTTCCGCGACCGCGCGCTGAGCCGCATGTTTTTACTACAAAAAAACGGATGCCTGTACGCGGCATCCGTTTAACTGCCCGCTTACTTTCTGATGTTAAGTCTTGCGATAATGGAGCGGTATCTTTCGATATCGACCTTCATCAGATAGTTGAGCAGGTTTCTTCTGTGACCAACCATTTTAAGAAGACCGCGGCGGCTGTGATGGTCGTTGTTGTTCTTCTTAAGATGTTCGGTAAGAGTGTTGATCCTGCTGGTGAGCAGTGCGATCTGAACCTCGGGCGAGCCCGTGTCACCCTCGTGGGTCGCGTACTCTTCGATAATGGAGAGCTTTTCTTCTTTGGTCATTTTTTTCACCTCATTAAATATATGCGCCAACTCAGCAACCGGCCGGTGAACGGCCATGGGCCTTATCCCGGAGACCGAGTTTGCGTCATGCCTCGGCGTTACACCAAGGCAATGTTATTATACCACACCGCGGCGGTTTTGTAAAGACCAAATGAGGGTTTTTTTATTATATTTATATGAAGTTTTTTTCGCAGCCGATGCGGCTGCCCCCGGCACATATCGTTTGGTTTATATTTTGTTTACTTTTTGCGCTAAAAGATTAAATGTTTTTTCAAAATCGCTTGACATCCGCCAGATTATATGCTAAAATAACCTTAAGATATTGTGGCATTTCGTGCCGCAAAAAACAACAAAGGAGAAACATCATGAAAAAGATCATTTCCCTCGTCCTTGCAGCACTTATGCTGACGATCCTTTCGGTGCCCGCATTTGCGGCAGACGCTCCCTCCGTTGGGGCAACGGCGCCCGAGGCACCCACGCCCATCACCAATGCCGAAGAATTTATGGCAATGGAATCCGGCAAGACCTACGTCCTTGCCAATGATATCGACTTTGGCGGTAAGGTGTTCAGCGAGATCATGATCTCCGGCAGCAAGTTTATTGCCGGTCTTGACGGTGACGGCCACGTCATTAAAAACTTTAAGTTTGAGGTTACCGATCACGCAGGCGACCTTGCTATCTTCCAGCAGCTTGGCGGCGGTTACATCAAAAACCTCAGCATCGGTACCGTTAACGATCCCATCGTTTACAAGGTAAACAATCCCCAAAAGGGTTCCTACGCCATCCTTGCTGCCAGCACGAAGAACAAGGACCAGACTCCCGAGATCGACAACGTTCACATCTGCGCTGACGTTGATATCCTTTTTGCAACCACCACCGTTAAGATGCAGTTTGGCAGCTTTATCGGCTTCGCAAGAAACTACAAGATCACCAACAGCACCCTCAACGGTGATGTGACCGTTAGAAACTCGGTCACGGAGCCTATGTCCGTTTACAGAAACGTTGGCGGCTTCATTGGCGCAGATAAAGAGAACTGGTCGGTCGGCGTGCTTGAAAACTGCGAGAACAACGCATCCATCTCTAACTTTGACAACGCAGCGGAGGCTCGTTGTGCCGGCTTTATCGGCTATACCGATAAGTATGATACCACCATTAAGAACTGCACCAACAACGGTGCCATCCACCTTGTCACATCCGCAGGCTCAGGCTTTGCCGCAGGTATCGTTGGAACCTCCAACAGCCCCATCGATGGTTCTATGACCATTGACGGCTGCGTAAACAACGGCAGCATCACCTACGAGTGCAAGAACGACGATGCAGATAAGCTCAAGACCTTTGCGGGCGGCATCATCGCCGGCGCACAGAGAGGTGCCATCACCGTTACCAACTGCCAAAACACCGTGCTGTTTGACTCCACCGCGGCTAACAACCTTGAGATCATCGGCGGCATCGTAGACGGCGGTTTCCCCTACGTCGAGGAAAAGGACAACAAGACCACTGCCGATATGACAGTGACCCCCGTGGATCCCAACCCGGTTGATACCACCGCTCCCGCCGAGGACACAAAGGCTCCCGAGACCGAGCCCTCCAGCCCCTCCACCGGCGACCACAGCCTGGTCATCATCCTGCTTGCAGCATTCATGTCCGTAGTTGGCGCAGCGTTTGCATTCATCGCCCGCCGCGAGAACTGATAAACGGAAAAAATATTTAATATCAAACACCACAGCCTCCCGCACGCGGGAGGCTGTGGTGTTTAAATATTAAATTCAGATCAGATACTATCGGCTTCGGGGTGTTCGGTCTTAAATTTTTTTGAGTTTATTATCACAAGATAGCAAACGAACGCGGCGGCGGTGGTCAGTGCCCACGAGATGGGGAAGACGATGTAGATGGATTCCAGCGTACCGACCGAGCGGAAGACGGTGGCTATCCATATCATTCTGAACACGCATGCGCCGAGCAGTGAGACGATCATTGACGTCATGGATGCGCCAAGCCCGCGGAGCACGCCTGACATTACCTCCATCATGCCGCCGATAAAGTAAGGAATGCCCATGTAGAGCAGTCGCACCATGCCGTACTCGATGACGGCCATATCATCCTGTGCAAAGATAGACAAAAGCTGCGGCCCCAGCGCGTAACAGCCAAGGCCTATGGCAAGGCCTATCGTGCTGACCAGCAGCATGCAATCGCGGCAGGACTGCCGAATGCGTTTGATCTGCCGCCCGCCAAGGTTTTGCCCGGTAAAGGTCAGCGCGGCGTGATAAAAGGAGTTTTGCGCTATGTATATCAGGCCGTCCACATTTGATGCCGCGCCGTTGCCGGCAACGATGGCAGCACTTTCAAAGGAGTTTATCGAGGACTGTATCAGCACGTTTGAAAAGGAGAACAGCACGCTCTGCACGCCCGCGGGCAGGCCGATGCGCAATATCTTTATAAGCTTTTCGCCCTTGATGTAGAGGTGTGCAAGATCAAGGCGGCAGCAGTCGTCAAGTCGGCAGAGCAGGCGAACGGTCAGAAAAGCCGAAAGATACTGCGAAGCGATGGTGGAGGCGGCAACGCCCCAAACATCGCGGAAAAAGAAGACGAGCAGGATATTCAGCACCACATTGACTGCGCCGGATATCACCAAAAAGATAAGCGGATTTTTGGTATCTCCCCGCGCGCGCAGGATGGATGTGCCGTAGTTGTATACCATCTGCGCGGGAATGCCGAGAAAGATTATGCGCATGTAGCGGGTGGATTGATCAATGCATTCCTCAACCGTGCCCATCAGCTCAAGCAGTGGCTTGCAGGCAAAAAAGCCGAATACAGCAACCACCAATCCCAGCACAAAGCTTACGGTTATGGCGGTCTGCACTATGTCGTGCGCATCGTCCTCGCGGTGAGAGCCGAGCGCGTGTGAGACGGATACCGATGCACCCACCGAAAGACCGATAAACAGCCCGGTTATCAGGTTTGAAAGCGAGCCTGTTGAGCTGACCGCCCCCAGTGCATCGGTTCCCACCAGCCAACCGACAACAGCCGAGTCGGATGCGTTGTAAAGGAACTGCAAAACGCCCGTTGCCATTACCGGCAGGGTAAACAGCAATATGTTTTTCATCAGCGGACCGTGGATAAAGTCTATCTCCCGCCCGCGTTTTTTTACCGTATCTGACATGGATACCTCGCAAAAGTCGTTTTTGGGCAGTGTGCCGCCGCAGTCGGCGGCACACATACCCATTATAATTATAGCGCACGGGGCGAGTTTGTCAAGTATTTTCTCGGTCTTTGTGGAAATATTAAAATATAACTATGGAATATCTATAAAAAATATGATATAATAATGTCATTACAAAAAAGGACGGTCGCGGAATGGATAGTGGCGCGGTTTTTTGCACCTGCACGGCACGCGCGAGGGATGCCGAGCGCGAGCTGTGCGGCATCTGGCGCGATTGCTTTCCATCTGACGGAGAGCGTGATGCCATGCTTTTTTGCCGTCACTCGGGGGCGGAGGCACTCTTGCTTTGCGCAGGCGGCAGGACGGCGGGCGGCTGCGGGATAGTTCCGCTGACGGCGGGCGAGCTGCGCGGCGGGTACATTTTTGCGCTTGGTGTGCTTTCCGCATATCGCGGGCGCGGCGGAATGAGGCTGCTGCTTGCGGCGGCGCGTGAGCACGGCGCGGCGCACGGGCTGGACTTTTTGGCACTCGTCCCGGCGGATGATGGGCTTGCCCGCACATATTCGCGCTGCGGCTTTGTCGGGCGGATAGAGATCCCGCATTGGGAGGTGGCGGCAGGGATGCCGTTGCACCCCACGCATCTGCCGCCGCCGCATGTGTCCGGCGGCAGGGTGATAATGCCCGGCGCGGGCTTTGTGGATTATATTCGCGCTACATACGGCGAGTTTGACCTTGGCGGCGCGGGGCTGGTGTGCGGCGATGAGCAAAACGGGCGGCGAGAGGTGTTTGAATATATCCCGGGGGATGGAGACGAGGGCATAACGCCCGTTGCACTTCCCAATGCGGGGATGCTCCTGCCGCTGACCCCTGCTGCCGAACGTCTGCGCCGGGGATATAGATTTTATTGCTCGATGGGAGAATAGATGAGATATACGCTTGGCGCGATCGGAGGTGGATCTCCGTGCGTCTGAGATCAAATTACAAGAGCGGATGGATATTCGGAGGTACAAAATGGTATATGTTTTTCTTGCAAATGGCTTTGAGGAGGTCGAGGCGCTGGCGCCCGTCGACATCCTGCGCCGCGCGGGGGTGGAGGTCACCACTGTCGGCATTGGCGGGCGGACTGTCACCGGCTCGCACGGTATCAGCGTGATGGCGGATGTGTCGGATAGCTGCTTCACCCCCGATGCGCGCGGCATTGAGGCGGTGATCCTGCCCGGCGGCATGCCGGGAGCCGCAAATCTTGATGCCTCCCCCGTGGTCGACTCAACTCTTCGCGCCGCCGATGAGGCGGGCGCGTACCTTTGCGCCATCTGCGCCGCGCCGCTGGTGCTTGGCCGCCGCGGGTATCTGCGGGATCATGCCGCCACCTGCTTCCCCGGCTTTGAGGGTGAGCTGGCGGGTGCTCGGGTCACCGCCGACCGCGTTGTGACCGACCGCCGCCGCATTACCGCCGCCGGCATGGGCGTGGCGGTTGAATTTGGCCTTGCCATTACCGCCGCACTTTGCGGAGAGGCGAAGGCGTTGGAGCTTCGCCGCGGCTTTCTTGCCGACTGAACCTAAAAAATATCAGCTGAAAATAACGAAAGGCGGTGAAAAAGTGCTACCGCAGGACCGAGAAAACGCAAGATCAACGCAAAGCAAAGCCCCCCGGGCTTCCGCTTCCGCGGCGCGGGAGCGCAGATACGCGCCGTCAATGACGGCACCACTGCTCGTTTTGGCGGTGTTTTTGCTTTTGCTGCTTGTGCGCTTTATATCCCCCTATATCTTTGACCGCGAAAATGAGGTGATACTCCTCACCGTCGTGCAGGTGCTGATCTTTATGCTCCCCGCGGTCATATACCTCCGCCTTTGCCGCGTGAGCCTGCGCCGATTGCGCCCCACTCCCTTTGGCATTAACCACATACTGCTTATAGTCTCTGCAGTCATAGCCGCCACCGCAGGCTCGCTTTTGCTTGATCTTGCCGCCTCGGGCTATGATGCATTCTCAGACACCTACACCCTTTACGGCGCGTTTTCCGCTCCTGTTGGGGACGGCGCGGCACGCACCCTGTACCTTGCCCTGGTCTACGCCGCCCTGCCCGCGTTTTGCGAGGAGCTGGTGTTTCGTGCCATCCTGTGCGCCGAGTATGAGTCTGACGGCGGCAGCTTCAGTGCGGTGGTGCTGACCTCCCTTTGGTTTGCCATGCTCCACTTTGATACCCGCTCATTTTTGGTCTATTTTTTGGCGGGGATGCTCCTCTCGCTCACCCTTTATGCCACAAGATCCTTTTTTGCCGCCTTTGCTGTACATCTGGGATATGATCTTATCGCGGTGTTCGGCGCGCCGCTGTTCCGCACCTTTTACGATGCGGGCGGCAGAACGCTTTATATTTTGATACTCGGTGTTGCCACCACGGCCGCGCTGACGGTCTTTTGCGGCGAGTGCGCCCGCCTTTACGGCTCTTATGCCGACCGCGCACTGGATAGCAGCTATCGCGGATCCTACTCGGCCGCCACGCAGGAGTGGAATGCCGAGCAAGCCGGGTCCGCGCCGAGCGTTCCCACCCGGCTGACGGATCCCACCGGTCAAAGGACGCCAAACGGACAAAAACGTCCAACCGTACCAAACGCGCAGAGTGCGCCGCCCGAGAGCCGGAGCTTTGGTGAGGCTCTCCGCCGTGCCTTTGCGGGCAATGTAAGGGCATTTTTGGCGCCCTCCGCCCTGCTTTGCTATCTGCTTTACATAGCGGTGATACTGTTTTTGAACTGATCCACCGCGGAATGAGGTAAATCATGCCAACAAAAAACAAAAAAGAAAAACAGCTGACCGAGGCCGACCGCGCCAGAGCGCGTGCCAAGGCAATGCGCGCCGCCGAGGCAGAGACTGCGGGACTGATGGGGGAGGATCCCACCAAAAAGCCCGGCTACACCGAGACCTCAAGCACCATAATGGCACTGCTCAAAACGGTGCTGTATATCAGCTTTATCATTATAGCGTCGGTCTCTCTGGCGCTTTTGGCCATCAGCCTTGTAAACGATATGTACGCCTTTGTCAAGGACAGCGAGGAGGTGGAGATAACCATTCCCGAGTTTGCCACCGTTGCCGATGTCTCCGAGATGCTGGGCGAGGAGGGAGTAATAAAATACCCGTGGCTGTTCCGCCTTTACGCAAAGCTTAAGCATATCGATCAGTATATCATCGAATATCCCGAAAAATACGCTTTTGTGGTCGGCTCGCACACCGTCAACGGCATGATGAACTACGACGAGCTGTTGATAGCACTGCGCCCCGGCACTACGCGCTCAACGATCCGGCTCACGATCCCGGAGGGCTATAACGTTGAGGATATAATTACCCTGTTCACCTCAAACGGTATCGGCACGCGGGAGGGCTTTATCAGCGCGATAAACGATGAGGAATATGATTATGAATTTCTCCCCGCCGCCGATGAGGAGGGCGGCCGCCACTATCGACTTGAGGGCTACCTCTACCCCGATACCTATGATTTTTACACCGATAACTCGGAGCGCTACTATATAAACAAGCTGCTGGCGCGCTTTGATGAGGTGTATAACTCCAAGCTTCGCGCGTATACCGAGCGCATGGGCATGACGATAGACGAGGTGGTGACCATTGCCTCGATAATCGAGAAGGAGGCCTACTACGCATCGGATTTTGATAAGGTCTCGGCGGTAATACACAACCGCCTTGCAAAGCCTGCGGATTTTCCTTATCTTGAATGCGATGCCACAAGCGTTTACGCGTGGCTGGCGCTCTACGGCGAAAAGCCGGAGGATATCGGGGCGGAACAGCTGAATCTTGACAGCCCCTATAACACATACGTCTCCCGCGGACTGCCGCCCGGGGCGATATGCAACCCATCCTATCAGGCCATCACCTGCGCACTCTCGCCGGATGCCGAAAGCTCAAATTACTTCTTTGTGACCGATACCGATAGATTTATGCTCTATGCCGAGACACGCGCCGGGCATGAGCGCAACGTGGCATTGGTAAAGAAGCACCAAGAGGAGCTTGCAAACGCAGGCTGAGGCGCGGCGCAAGCGCCGAGAATGATATAATGGAATTTTTGCTTATGCAAATATTCCATTGTAGCTCCTCCAATATCTCATCGCCGTTTGGCGGCGAATTCCCAACGACCCCCAAAAATAAACATAAAAGACAAGGCAGTAAAGATCAATGTTAAAAAGATTCATCGCTTATTATCGGCCGCACAAGTTCATGTTTGCGGCGGACATGTTTGCATCCCTGCTCATCTCGCTCATAGGCATGATATACCCGATAGTGACACGGCGGATGCTGAACGACCTCATACCCAACAAAAACTTTCGCGGTGTTGTAGCGGCGGGACTTTTGGTACTGGGGCTTTACGTTTTGCGCCTGCTTTTGCGCTATTTCGTGCAGTATTACGGCCACATGGTAGGCACGGCCATGCAAGCGCAGATGCGGCGGGATATGTTTGCCCACCTGCAAAAGCTCCCCTTTTCCTTTTTTGACGACCATGAGACAGGCAAGATAATGACCCGCCTCACCAGCGACCTTTTTGATATTTCCGAGCTTGCCCACCATGGTCCGGAGAATCTGATAATCAGCTCGGTGATGGTAGTAGGCTCGTTTGCCTATCTTTGCTCTATCAATATTTGGCTTACGCTTATAATATTCACCTGTGTACCGATCCTTTTGGTGGTCTCAATGCGTCTGCGCCGTCAAATGCGTGATGCATTTACCGACCGCCGCCGCAGTAACGCAGTGATCAATGCCGCTATCGAGAGCTCGGTCTCCGGCATTCGTGTCACCAAGGCCTACACCAACTCTCAAAAGGAGATGGAAAAGTTTGAGGTCGGCAACGGGCAGTTTGTTGAGGCCTGCCGCCGCGCATACAAGGCCATGGCGGCGTTCCACTCCTCATCCTCCTTTATCACGGATATCTTCAACGTTATAATCCTGATCGCCGGCGGTATCTTTCTTTACGCGGGCAGGATCGATTTTGCCGATTATTCTGCGTTTATCGTGTCGGTCAGCCTCTTTATAACTCCGATAACTACGCTGATAAACTTTATGGAGTCCTACCAAAACGGCGTGACCGGCTTTGAGCGCTTTTGCGAGATCATGGATATCCCGCCGGAGGCAGAGGCAGAGGATGCCGTTGAGATGGGTCGCGCCGAGGGCGATATAAGGCTTGAGGGGGTAGAATTCAGCTATCAGTCAAGCGACCCGGAGGTGCAGTCCGCAGAGGTACTGCACGGCGTGAGCCTGCACCTTGAGCGCGGCAAAACGCTGGCACTTGTAGGGCCGTCCGGCGGCGGCAAGACCACCATCTGCCACCTGATACCGCATTTTTATCCGATAAACGGCGGGCGCATCACCATCGACGGGCAGAATATCAATGATGTAACGCTTGAGTCGCTCCGCGCAAATATCGGCATCGTGCAGCAGGATGTGTTTTTGTTTAACGGGTCCATCCGCGATAATATCCTTTACGGCAGGCTGGATGCCACCGATGAGGAGGTAGTGGAGGCCGCACGGCGGGCTAACATCCATGATTGGGTGATGTCGCTTGAGCACGGCTATGATACCGAGATCGGCGAGCGCGGCGTGCGCCTCTCCGGCGGCCAAAAACAGCGCCTCAGCATAGCCCGCGTGTTCCTCAAGGATCCCGCAATACTTATTCTTGACGAGGCCACCTCGGCACTGGATAACACCACCGAGATACTTATACAGCGCGCACTTGACGAGCTTTGCCGCGGCCGCACCACAATAGTTGTGGCGCACAGGCTCTCCACCATCCGCAACGCCGATAAGATCGCCGTGATCTCTGACGGCCGCGTGACGGAGGAGGGAACGCACGATGAGCTGATGACCCTCGGCGGAATATATTCAAAGCTCTATAACCTCCAGTTCCGCGATTCGGAGTGATGAAGAGCACGGTGCGCGGAGTGATGTGCATGCTGCGCATGCGATGAGGAAGATTTCCGCCTCGGCGGAAATCTTTTTTATTATGATCTCCGGCTCCCCTGCTTGCAAAAAACTATTGATTTTTATCCCCGCGGGGTGTATAATATAAAGGAAGTAACATGCCGCGCAGATGGCGGCGAAAGGATGTTCCCATGCCCAACAAACAAGAGAGCCGGGAGGCAAAAGACCTGACCCCAAAAACGAACGCAGAGGAATTGCACTCCACCCCCGAAAGCGCTGATTGTGCCTCCTCTCGCGCCGCCGAAAAAACCAAGAAAAAACGCGCGAGCGTTGACCCCAAGCTGCTTTTGCGCCGTCTGACGGTCACTGCGGTCTGCACGGCCTTTGCTGTCGTGCTTAAATGCTTTACAAATCTTGCACTTAACATTCCCGCCCTTGGCATCAAGGTCGGCTTTGGCGGCATTTTTACCTTCTTCCCCGCGGCCGTTTGCGGTCCGCTTTGGGGGGGCGCGGCCTGCGCACTCTCCGATCTTTTGGGGCATTTTATCGCGCCGGACGGCGCATATATCCCGTGGCTTACCATCACCGCATTTGCCGGCGGGTGCATAATAGGCATTCTTTGGCGTGTGGTGGGACGTCGTTACTCCCGCCCGCTGCGCGTGGCGCTGGTCTCTTTCTTCGCGGTCGTCCTGTTTTTTGGCCAATTTGCCGCAATGTCGCTTAAAGGCGACGGCCTGATCAGCGGCGGCACTGCCGTGGCTACCGAGCTGCCAAGCCGCGCCGAGGTGGACGAGATGGAGCTCTCCTCCGTTTCCCGCTTTGTTGTGGGTCTGGCGCAATATTCAAAGGATTCAAAAAATATCACCCTCAAAACCCTGCCCGAGGGCACTGCGGCCATACCCGCCGCGCTTACGATCAACGGCGAGGAGCGCAGTGTCACCTCCGTCAGCGCGGGTGCTTTGGCGGCTGCGGGCGAGCGGCTGTATATTCCCGCCACCTGCAAAACGATACCGGATGGCGCACTCGGCGACCGCGACCCCGCGACTATTACCATCCTCTCCGCCTCCGGCTCACCCGCTGCCGCCTTTGCAAAGACGGTCGGCGCAAATTTTGAAGCGGTCGATGAGTCCGCCGCGGCGGATCTTGAGGCGAGCCTGCCTGCGCTCAGCGGGGTCGCCGCGCACGCGCTTGTTGAATGCGAGGGCTTTGCCTTTACCCAGTCTGATACATATCGCAAAAATCTTGCAAGTAATATCAATTTTGCGACCATAGGTTGTACCGTTATTGGCATTGCGGGTATTTTGTTTGTTCTGCTCAACATCTTTACCGCCTCGCTTGAGAGCCGCCGCCGCGACCACGGCGAGGGCGGACGCAGCTTTACCTTCCTTAAGATCGCGCTCTGCGTAACGGTGGCAGGACTTTTCGTTACCACCATCAACACCTTTATCCTGCGTGTTTACCTGCCTGCGTGGAGCGGCCGCGCGATACTGGTACTGCTCATTCCGCGCGTGATCGAGGAGGTAGTGGTCCGCCTCTTCCAAGCCTACGTGATCTCACTTTTGATGATCAACGCTGAGCGTGCGATAAACAGGATATTCCCGGATTCGATATAACGCGATAAAAAAAGAAGGTCACACATGGGGCAACGGCAAAAAGCGATGAATTATCCTTAAGCCGAACGCCTACCGATATGGTGTTGGATCTGCCTTGGGCAGATGATCTTGCGTGTAGACGAGATCGGTTTTTGCCTTGCTGTTCTTTACCCTGTTTTTGGGGAAATATTAGTTCTGTGCCCGGAGGATCTACAGCCGGGTGATAAAAAGCCCGGGGAGCTTGCTCACCCGGGCTTGTGCTTTATTGAATTATTGGATCATTGGATCAATCAAAAGCTTTTATCATATCATCAAGCTTGCTTTGCAGTACGCTGAGCTGCGACGAGTAGCTGCGCAGATAGTTGGGGTTGCTCTTGCATATGCAATTGCGGAAGATGGAGTAGGTCAAATTGCCAAGAGCATCGCTGTAGGTGCGGCCAAGGTCAAAGCACACGCCGGCGCGTGCAACATCAAAGGTCTTGGAGGCTACGGGATCCTGCGAGTAGCGGACCTTCATCGTTACTTCAAAGAGGGTGGGGGTGATGATGCGATAGCCCTCGGAGGAGAGGCACTCAAGTGCTATAGCAGCCTCCTCGGGGTGCTGTGCCGCACCGGAGATCGAGTAATAGGTCGTTGGGAAGCCAAGGCAGGTGTAGTAGCCATCCTGATCGGCGGTGTATTTGGGTATGGGGGCTATACCGTACTGGAACGCGGCATCGCCAAGATCGCGGCTGGCGTATCTTGCGCGGCTCATCAGGAACATAGCGTTGCCGGAGTGGAAGGTATCGTTGCACTTGGAGCCTACAAGGCTTATGGGGTCGGAAAGATAGCCCTCTACCAGCGTTACAACGTTTTGTGCGCGCTCACTGCCGAAAAGCTCGGAGATGATGGGAGTGCCGTTTTCGTCACGGTCAAGTGTGCGCAGTCCCGCGCCGTAAAAGAACGGGTCGGTGTGCATGGTGTTGGCGGTAAAGCCGTAAACAGGCGTATCAAGCGTTTGCATGCCGTCAAGCTTGTGCGACATCGCTATCATCGTCTCATATGTCCAGGTGTTGTCCTCAACACATGCATAAGGATCGCCCGCGTCGTTTTGGGTCATAAGATCCTTGTTAAAGTACATAACGTACATCATGTACAAGAGGTTGGTGGAAAGGTCACCCGTTGCAAAAAACAGCTTGTTGTTGATGGTGGATTCCTCAATAAGCTTTTGCGGCCACCAGGGGGCCTCAAAATCTATCACCTCATAGTCAAGCAGGTTGGTGCAAAAGCCGTTGGTTGCGGCGGTCGCCATAGTCAACGTGTAGCTCGCGTAGATATCAAAGGGATTATCCGTGGCATAGGTGTTACGCACCCTGTTTATATAGTCACCGCGATTGCTGGCGTTACCGGGAGTGCCGGTGTACTCGATCTTAATGCCAAGGCGATCTTCTACCTTTGCGTTGCGGCGGTTGATGGCAGCCTCAACAGCATCTGTGGTGCTTTCATCGGCAAAAAACTCGGTGTTTTCAACATCCGACCAGTAGAGCATACCTATCGTTACGCCCAGGTCTTGCATCTCGGGGAGCTGATCCTTAAGGTAGCCGTTTTCGTCATACTTGCCGGCATCGGGATCGGCAGTTGTTTCTGCCTGCTGCGGAGCGGGAGCGGTGGTTAGCTCGGGGTCACTATTGTTGGGTTTGGAGCAAGCCACAAGCGTGCAGGCGAGCATCGCAAGCATCAGCGCTATGGCTGCTATCGATCTCAGGGATCTCATTTTGTTGAGTTTGATCATAACAGTCTTTCCTTTCGCAAGGTTTATTGTGCATTTATTTTACCATGTAGAACGTGACCTGTAAATAAGGATGATATTATTTTTTTAGAAATCTTATTTATATTTTCAGGATGCAGGAGCTGCCTCACAGCCGCTTTTAAGTAAAAAAAACAAAAGATCCTGCTTTTTTTACCCATTTTGCGAAGAAAATTGTGCAAAAAAAGCTTGACGGTCGCGGCATTCACTGCTATAATAATAAAAAAGATCAAAAAAGCGCCCGTATTTTGCGATCCGAGCGTGAAAAAATCTTATTTTTGTTTAAAAATACTGCAAAATGATACAGCTCCGCCGCGGCGGAGGGAAAGGTAGCTTAAAATGTCACAGCTTGACGGAAAAACATTAGTCGCACTCGGCGATTCACTTATTCACGGAAATAAGCTCGGCCCGGATGCCACATGGGTTGCATTGCTGGCCAAAAAACACGGCATGACGGCGTATAACTACGGCATAAACGGCAACTCCGTGGCCTATCCGCCTGCCGAGGAGGAGCATATGCGCCTCCCCATGTGCGTTCGCTATGCCGAAATGGCGGACGATGCGGATTATGTGGTCATCCTTGGCGGCGCAAATGATAAAAGATTGCACATCCCGCTTGGGGATGAGAGCCGCCGTGGGGATCGCTCCTATCGCGATACCTCAACCTTTTGCGGTGCGCTCCATGAGCTTATAGCCGGCGTTACCGCAAAATATCCCAAGGCAAAGATACTTCTTATGACCAACTATAACCGCTGGCCCGGCAAAAATAAGCTGGGGATCAGTGATATCGACTATGTTGATGCAATGCTGCAAGTTGCCGCAGCGTGGTCGCTGCCTTGCTTTGATAATTACCGCGCATCCGGTATATCATTCCAAAACCCGGCACAGCTGCAGTGGATGGATGAGGGCATCGAGCTTGGCATCGGCGAAAATCACCACTTCTCGCACGAGGGCTACGAGTGGCTGACAAATAAGTATGAGCACCTGCTGGAGGCACTGTAAGGAGCGCGCAGCGGACTGATTTTTTGCTGCTTTCGCCGCAAAGTGATATGCACGTGGGCGAACGCGGGTCGTGCGGTTGCGAAACAATGGATACAGCTTTTGTTTGCAGCTGTCGATAAACTCCGTAGGGTGGGGGACGGCTCCCGCCGCAACGAGGGGTGCTTCCGTCTATAGGTGAAAGAAACGACTATTGCCAAGTCTTCTCATGTGTGAGAAGCGACTTGCACCGCTCGGCGGGTCAAGTCGTCAAAAACTACTCGGCTAATGAAATTCGCCTTTTTTGCTCGCAAAAACGTCGTTTTGGCATGTTGTACCATGATCAATGACGGATGATAAGAAAAAAACAAGGATCTCCGCCGCGCGTAGATCTTCCCTATAGCTTCCCCCCGGCGACCTGCGGTCGCCGGGGGATCCGTTATTCATCTATCGATACTCAAAAAGAATTTCGGTGGCAGGCGTACGGGGTGGAGCGATAGCTTTGAGCGGCGCAAGCCCTCCTCGCCGCAATCCTCCTCGCGGTTGACGGTCGATATCCGCCCCGCAAGGCGCAGGCAAAACTCGTGAAACACCATCGGATAAGCGCCCGGCAGCTCCCGCGTGGCCTTTTCCACATGCACACAAAGCATGCCGCCAACTATCTCACCAAAGGTCATGGCTGCCACGCGCTCGCCGGTATAAAGCAAAATGCCCTCCTGGCCGTAACTCTCCCAGTTGGCCAGCACCTCGCGCACGGCATCGCGCTCACCTATCAGAGCCTCGCCAAGCTCTCCCGCCGCCTCAAGCCGACGGTAATATTCCTCGCAAAACTCGCTTGCCGCGCCGATATTTGATTCCGAGATATCCTCAACATGCCACTGCCCGGCGGTGGCCTTAAATTTATTTATGTGGTTGCGCTGACCCGCCAGATGCCGCCCGCCAAGGCTTATCATATCCGCGGCATTGTAGATATAATCGTTCCAGTCGCGGTCGTGCCACACACGCGCCTCCGGCAAAAAGGGAGAGATAAGCCCGCACTCCGCCTCCGAAACACAGCAAAACGCGCGCGCACCTCCCGATATCAGCCGACCGATGGCCGCCGATACCTCTCCCGGGTGCAATATAACGCCGCGCTCGGCTATAGCCTCGTCCCCCGCATGATATGCGTGCGGGCAGGTGTATGATACCACCGACGGCAGGTCATTGCTCGGCGTTTCGTCAGGATCGGTGGCATAGCGCAGATAAAGCAGCTCGGTACCGTCTGCCTGCACCTCAAATGCCAGCTCGGTGCCGTAGTAGCGGCGCCACATTACGATATTTGCGGGGGTCAGGTCGCATATCTCGCCGCGATATGAGGATAGCACCCGCGCAAGCCTTGGTATGTCCC
The DNA here is from genome assembly GCA_964522215.1 of uncultured Ruminococcus sp. Classification (GTDB taxonomy): domain Bacteria; phylum Bacillota; class Clostridia; order Oscillospirales; family CAG-272; genus CAG-390. The sequence goes on from CAZFVR010000027.1 coordinate 18,036, forward strand.
CCACCGTTGGGGCTCTGAAATCTATCATTTTAAAAAAACAAATGTTAAGCTTAAATATCAAAAACGGGACTGCCGCGCGGCGGCAGTCCCATGATTGCTTAATTAGCCAAGCTTTGCCTGGTTGATCTTGATGCCGGGGCCCATCGTGGATGCGATAACGCAGCTCTTGATGTACTGACCCTTTGCAGAGGCGGGCTTTGCCTTGATGATGGCACCCATGAGAGTGTCAAAGTTCTCGCGAAGCTTATCCTCGCCAAAGGATACCTTGCCGATGGGGCAGTGGATGATGTTGGTCTTGTCAAGACGATACTCGATCTTACCTGCCTTGGCCTCGGTTACAGCGCGTGCAACGTCGGGGGTGACGGTGCCGGCCTTGGGGGAAGGCATAAGTCCCTTAGGACCGAGGACCTTACCGAGACGGCCGATCATACCCATCATATCGGGGCTGGCGATAACAACGTCAAACTCAAACCAGTTTTCCTTTGTGATCTTGTCAACATACTCCATATCGCCAACGTAATCTGCGCCGGCGTCCAGAGCTGCCTGGACCTTGTCGCCCTTTGTGAAAACAAGGGTGCGGACTGTCTTACCTGTACCGTTGGGAAGAACTACCGCGCCGCGGACCTGCTGGTCGGCGTGACGGGAGTCAACGCCCAGACGGACGTGGATCTCAACTGTTTCGTCAAATTTAGCCTTGGCGGTCTTGCAAACAAGACTCATAGCCTCGGCGGTGTCGTACTGACGGCTCTTTTCCAAGAGCTTTACGCTGTCTGAATATTTTTTGCCTTTTTTAGCCATTGTGCTGTACCTCCTCGTCAATCCTCGACGGTGATGCCCATCGAGCGGGCTGTACCGGCGATCATGGTCATTGCCGTCTCAACAGAAGCGGCGTTGAGGTCGGGCATTTTTGTCTCGGCGATCTTTCTCACCTGATCACGGGTCAGCTTTGCGACCTTGGTCTTGTTGGGAACGGCCGAGCCCTTCTCGATACCGGCTGCCTTTAAGATGAGCACGGGTGCGGGAGGGGTCTTGGTGATGAAGGAGAAGGAACGGTCGGCGTACACCGTAATAACTACGGGGATTATAAGGCCGATGTCATTTTTGGTTCTCTCGTTGAACTCTTTTGTGAATACCGGGATAGCAACACCGTACTGACCAAGGGCAGGACCTACGGGCGGCTGGGGAGTTGCCTTGCCGGCGGGAAGCTGAAGCTTAATGTAGCCCAGAACTTTCTTTGCCATTTTTAAATTACCTCCAGATGTGGTTAGTTGCGGAAGAATGTAAGATTTTTCTTCCTCCCACGCGACTCGCGCGAGTCGCTTTAAGTTGTCGGGGAGACGCTCTCTGCGTCAAGCTCGACGGGAATATCGCGGCGCCCTCTCTTGATAAGGACGGTGACCTTTTTGTGGTCCTCCGCGATCGCTTGTACCGTGCCGTTGTAGCCGTCAAACAGACCGCCCACTACCTTTACCTCGTCGCCAACGTTTATCGCGAATTTAACGCGCTTTTCGTCGATGCCGAGAGCCTCGACCTCAGAGTCGAGCAGCGGGGTGGGACGTGAGCCGGGGCCCACAAAGCCGGTAACGCCGGTGATGTTGCGAACAACATGCCAGCTTTCCTCGGTCATGATCATTTTTACAAGCACATAGCCGGGGAAGATCTTGTTTTCGACCTCTACTTCTTTGTCACCTTTTTTTTCGACTATCGTCTCCACAGGAACGCGGATATCGAAGATGAGATGACCCAGACCGCGGTTCTCCACGATCTTTACAAGGTTGGTCATTACCTTGTTTTCATAACCGGAATACGTATGCACCACATACCAACGCACCCCGACATTCATTTCGTTTATGTCGCTCATTGCTCAGAAGAGCTTGCCAAGCGCGATAATGCCCTTGGAGAAAAGGAAATCGAGCAGGCCGATTATAACGGCGAAAGCGAGAACAAAAACGAGAACGATAATGGTGTTTTTCTTAACGTCGTTCTTTGAAGACCAAACGACCTTTCCAAGCTCGCTCTTGAGACTGCGGAAGAAGTTTTGTACCTTAGCCTGAAACTTTGCATTTACAAAGTAGAGGATAAGCAGAACGATAAGGGCAACGATAACGATACCAAAGGAGATAACGGCATCCCACGGGAAACCATGGTCATGTTCGTCCTCGGCGTCGGCATCGGCGTCGGCATCCGTATCGGCTGCAGCAGTGGTCACATCGGCATCTGCCGCATCATCGTCGGCGGGAGCTGCGGTTGTCGCGGCGTCGACCGGCTCGGTCGTCTCCGCGGGCTCATCCGCATAGACCGAAAAAGAGAAGAGGGAAAGCATCAGTATTAACGCCAAAATGGCGGCGAGGGTCTTTTTTGATCTGACTGATGTCATTGCAATTCTCCTTACTTAGATTCTCTGTGCAGAGTGTGCTTGCGGCAGAACTTGCAATATTTTTTAAGTTCAAGCCTGTCCGGAGTGTTCTTTTTGTTTTTCTTTGTGTCGTAGTTTCTCTGCTTGCACTCGGTGCAAACCAGAGTCACCTTGACTCTTTGCTCATTGGCCATATTTTCGGCACCTCCTGTTTTGTGATTATTCGACCTCTCGGTCGGTGTACCTCCCTCCGTATGTACGGCATGTGGTGACCGTGAGGCAGAGGCCGCGCAAAATTGCACGACAAAAAAGCTCTGCCGACAGAGGTAAAAATATTATACCATCGCGCGGGGGATATGTCAATAGTTTTTTGCAATTTTTCTCCCGGAGAAAATAATTTTTTTTATTTTTTTTTGCAAAAGCTATTGATTTATCTCTCGATATGTGCTATAATAGACAGGTCAAAGGGGTATAGCTCAGTTGGTAGAGTACCGGTCTCCAAAACCGTGGGTCGTGGGTTCGAGCCCTTCTGCCCCTGCCAAATGCAATAAATCCGAACTTCATTACCGTGATAGGTGATGTGTTCGGATTTATTGTTTATTTCACGCAATAATAAAAGTCACGAGCAGAGAGCTTTCGCTCTCTGCTCGTGTGTTCGTTCAAGCTGATGCATCGGCGGTCTGCGCCTTTAACGCGGCTTGTTCGGCCTTTCGCTCCTCATATTCTTTTCGTCCTTTGGATGCTGCTCATTGATCTTGGGTCTATTGGTTCATCATTTGTGTGATAAACTTTGACTCAAACGCCAACCGAAAACAACAATTGATTTCATGCGCTAATACCATATGATCACACTTTTCAACAGAATCGATGCATGAATTTATACACTTTTCAAATAAAAAATCGCCATCTAAAATACACTTCTCAAAAAATTTTGCTTTTCAAAAAAATTTCAAGAAATCGGTCAAAAAAGGTTGCCAAAGCGTTTTGAGATCTTATGTAGGTGAGGAACACAAAATCCTCGCTGATATTTGACATTTTCATAGCGATATAACAATATGTTACCGGCTCCGCGCGAGAGCGCAAGCCACACAAGCGAACGACCGCTGTTGCAACACAGTGATGTCCTTCAGGACTTGGACCGATGAGAGGCACTCATCGGAAGGCCATGACAGGTGTTGGGAATAATGATACTTCCGTACTGCGGATGCCGAAGAACCCGGCGGTGGTGAGAGACCAATGAGATCGCATAGCCGGCGGTCGTCAGTTATATGCCCGTGGGTAAAACCACAATGTCGGGGATGTCGAGCGACAAATACGGCAAAACATATTTTTTAAAACAAAACGAACCTATTACTCATGAATAATGAGTGATCAACCTTTTTTGGCTGATGGCGCACTGCTCGGGTTATCCGATTGATCCACCCATCAGCCTTTACATATTTATCAGGAGGTAAAAGACATAAGCAAAAAGTGATGAAGCTTTTCGTCGATTTCTATGAAAAGCTTCATTTTTTATTATAATATATCTTGCAAAGGTCGAGAAAATATTATATAATTAAGATAGGCACGGTGAGATCTGCAGATCGTACATTTGATATGAGATCACTTGTTCCTCGTCGGAGACCGATGGTCATCCCTGTGGTCATCGTTCAAGCGATAATTGATAGATAATAATGTCCCGTGCCAAATAAAATCGATATAGGGCGAAACGGATCCGATCTACTGTACTCGCATGGCGGTGAAGATCCCGATGTTCTATCCGTCTTGGAAAGATATGACTCCGAGCTTCTCCACCATCGGGG
>CAZFVR010000028.1:0-21869 GCA_964522215.1 uncultured Ruminococcus sp.
ACTGGTCGGCAAGTGTGCCGCCGAGTGCGCCTGTGATCGCTTTGATAAGTCCCATGTTTGTTGCTCCTTTCGGTCTATGCTTTTATTTTTTATTTTATTTTTCACCGGAAAACCACCGGCATAGTTACTGTTTTGTTTGCCACGTTTACTTACACTATATTAAGGAAGCTTTTCGCCGCCCTCACGCGGATCTTTGTATTTTTCGCTCCCTACCGAATAGGGATTTTTGTTTGGCTTTTTGGGGTCATGCACGTTGCCGCAGCGCGATGCCCAGTTCATAATAAGCATCCAAGCCAATATACTGAGGATCCAAAGTGCCAGCGCCGCTACAGCCCACCAAACGGATATACCAAGCCAAAAATGCAGGGCAAGGAGTATCACGGCGGGTATGATGCCCTCAAGATTTATAGCTATGTTTATCAAAAGGCACAGAAAAAAGCCGCCACTGCAGTTTGTTTTTCTCATTTTGATGCGAGCCTCCTTGTACCTGTAAGATCATCGAGCGGGTCGACCCTCTCCAAAACGGCAAATAAAACTTTGCCGCTTTGGAGAGGCGGCTATACCGATGCATAGCCGCACCTCGGGAGGTGAGCGGTCTTCCCTATACTATGCTGCATTGCGAAGACCGCCGCCCCCCGCTTTTTGATCGATCGATCAATTGGTCATATTTTTGCTGTTGTGGATCTGCCTCACATATGTTCATAGAGCAGCATACCGTAGTTGAACCACATGCAGCCGTTCTCATCGAACTCCAAGGGCATGAAGGGATCGATCTCCTCATCCATGACCGTGCCCTCGGCACCGGTATCGTAGTAGATGACACCATCACGATCTTCCCACTTGGCGGTAAGCGCTACAACATATCCATCCTCGCGGATCTCATATCCCTCAGCCTTTGCCATTTCAGCAAGCTCGCCCTCGGCCTTTTGGATCATATTGTATGTGCCATCCTCAAGGAATTCCAGATCTGTAGCCGCAGCCTCTGCCAAGCCCTCCTGATACTCCTCCGGAACTTCATCTTTGTTATAGTATGTCATTCCGTTTTCGGTGGGGACATTTATTCCCTTAAGTGTCCATTTACCAAGAATGTTCATTATAAAAGCCTCCTTGTTTTACGCCCACGGATCGGCAGCCTTGGGAGTGCGAACACCTGTAAGCAGGTACTGCTCCCAGAGGAACCACTTACCGTCACTGCCGCGCTTGCGCAGCTTGATGGGGCGGGGATCGTCTGCACCGCCGCAGGGGATGAACAGCTTCATGTAGCCTTCCTCATCATTGGAGGTGTGATTGCTCTCAATCACAATGGTATACGGCTCGGTGGGGGTGTAGCTGTTGTCGGGGGTCGATCCCGCAAAGTAGGTAAACGGCAGGTAGGTCTTGCCATCGCGGAAGCGATCGTTAAGGAAGGAGATATCCTGTCCGTTGAGCGGACGAGGACCGCGTAGGAAGTTGAGCATCTCAGTACCTATGTTCTTATCAGCCGCATAAGCGCAAAGTGCCAGCACGGTAAGAGCCGCAGTCTTCTGCGGGGTATCCATAGATGCCTCGGGGAGCGCCTGAAGCTCTGCGAGGCTTTCTGGCAGGGATGCAAACACAAATGTCTCGCGTTTGGTTCCTATGGACTGCACGGTTGAGGCAGCCGCTTGTTTGGCGGTGCTTTTAAGTTTGTCAAAAATACTCATGACATTAACTCCTTTTTTAAAAAATTTATTTCTTTTTATTTTTTATTGCATTGACGGTGATGCCAACGACGGCAACAAGCAGAGCGGCAACGCCTACTATGATCCATACCATTGAGGATCCGAGCCCCGCATGGTCGGCGGGATCTGCAGTCACATTATCGGTAGTTATCGCGGGATCGCTTGGATCTTCCGGTCGGACCGACTCATCTCCACCGGACGATGGGATCTCGACAGCTGCCCGAGCATAGCCGCAAACACTGCACACCTCATGGCGCGAGCCGCTCTCGGTGGCAGTAGCGGGACTATCCACTATCCACGCAAACTCATGCGATGCGCGGCTTGTATCTATCACGGCACCGCAACCGGCACTCGCGCAGATGCTCCAGTGTTCATTGGCGCTCATCTGCCATTCACTGCCCGAAGTATGCGCGGCAAGCATGCCGCTCTCAAATGTTTCGGTACCCCTCTGCCCGCACTCACAGGTCTTATAATACTTGGCCTTTGCTGTACAGGTCGCAGGAGCGGCAAGATTCACATCGTTCGCCTCGGTCTTGTTAAACACGTGAGTGTGACCCTTTTGAGACTCTATGACATAGTGGCAGGTCTTACATCTTATCGCATACTCTACGGTAGCCGAGCCAGAATGATCGGGGTCGTGCGGCGCAAAGTTCAGCTTTTGGAAGCATCCCGCCGTCTTGCAGGTGTTCCAGTGGCCTGACTTATCATTAAGCAACACAGAAGATGCGGTGTGCGCTGCGGTGCTACCGTAATGCTTTTTGCAGGTATCACAGGCAGCATTTTTAAGGCATGTGGCTGCATTTGATCCGCTTGATGTATGCTTTGACTTTGTAGATTCGATAACAGCACCGCAACCGTAGGTTTCGCAGTTCTTCCAGTGATAGGTATCATCCCCGCTCCAAACATAACCGCTGTGTGGCTCGGTGCCGCGCGCACCGCAGAGCGTGCAGGTCCACATGTGGTTGTTTTTATCAACGTAGGAGTAGGTCACCTCTTTATGATCGGAGCAATATGCGGACCGGACCTCAACAGTGCAGGTGGCAACACAGCCACCGCAGCTTGCCGAGATGGTAGCAACTCCCTTGCCTGCCGCTGTTATATTGCCCGAAGCATCTACCGACACGACAGACTTGTTATTTGTGCTCCAACTGATCGTACCCTCGGCCGCCACAGGATCCTTGGTGGCCACAAGCTTTATCGTTTCGCCAACGCGAAGGGTAAGGCTTGTATTATTGAGTGTGACCTTTTCCACGGTGATGGGAGGTCTTTCTTCAATTTTGATGTCAAAGTAGGCAAAATATCCACTTGCTGTTTGCGGCACGGAATTATCCGTCCTTGCAAACAGATATACCGTCGCCTTGCCGGCGCGCACAGCTGTGAGAACAGAGTCATCATCAACTGTCACACTGCCATCAGCTGCCGTCTTGCCTACATATGGCATGCCTACCATATTTTCCTTTGTTTTGAGATATGCCGAGTAGATGAATTTGCTCTTGTTCACTCCATCCGGGAAGATATTGCCCTCTGTAAGTTCCTCGAAATCAAGGGAATGCACATCCCCCACATACATAAACATATCGCTGAATCTTACGGGACTTACCGAAACGGTGGTAAGATCATTCGGGTCATAGACCACCACATTGATCGTACGACCCATATTGCTGTAATCGGAGCCGTAGTACCACGGCGTGGGCTCGTTGGGCTTATACGCAGTAACGCTCGTCTTGCCCACTTTTATTGCTTTGATCAGCAAAGTTTTATCCGCGTTGCTTTGCGTTACGGTCACTATCCCGCCGTAGGCGGAATTCCATTTGGGCAGGTTTGCGGTAGCATCGGCTGGTGCGGTCTGATATTTGACCCTTATGCTATCGCCGAGCTTGACATATATAGTCGGAGTTTTTGTGCCGTATTCCGGGTAGATAAGATCTGTCGCCGACTTATCATTGCCGCTCTTTGCGGGGATAAGTACGCTTGCACCGATGTAATTTGTACCGCCTTCTCTCGTGGCAGTCTCCGCGTAGCGTGCGTAAACATAATATGTCACGGCGGAACTGCCAAGCTCAACATCAAAAGAGCCGGAGCTCAGCGTGCTGCCGTTCGTTGGCCAGCCGCCAACGGCGGGCGAAGAGGTCATAAGATACTCAAGATCGCTCCTATAGTTGGTTATCTTGACGCTGGCAATATTCTTGCCGCCCGACTTTGTAAGCGTGTAGCTGAGCGAGGGAGTTTCAAGCGACAGATACGGCCGAGACTTGCCCACCTGCTTTGGTGCGCCGTTGATAGTTCCCAGATACACCCCGGATTGCGCCGTGATAGATACACGAATATATTTACCGATGAGATCCGCAGAGCTTATTTTGAACTCACGGCCGTTCGGAGCCGCGGATATCTTTGTCCACACGCCGCCCTCATGTACCTGCCACTCATAGTTGAGCGGTACACCGGAAATGCCGCCGGAGATATATGCACTTATAGTTGAGCCGTAGCGAGACTCGCCGCCGTATGTCACCTCGCCGGTGAGCTGTTTTACACCTGCATAATTGTATGTGATACGGCTGATACCGCTGATGCGACATCCGCCATTATTACCCACAGTATCGCTGTATGCGCTGAGAGATACCTCGATCTCGGAGGGCTCACGACCAAAGTACGCACAATAGTAGTTAAGGTCACAGCTGAGCCTGCCTGTGGCGTTATTCTTTTCTATTCCGTCACCGACCGTTACGACTGCGCTTCTTTCGCCAATACCGATGCAGTAGGCGTTAGCACCGGCGTACGCATCCCAAGAGAGTGTGCCGTCGGTCGCCAGCGTGACATTTTTGATATAACGATCCGGAAGCTGATCCGCAAGCCACTCACGAGTCTTGCTATAGGTCTTGGCGTAAGCCTCACTCTTGAAAAAGCCTTCTGCATGAGCTATCAGCCAAATAGTGTAGTGGGTATTATCCGGAACGAAGTAATCCTTGAGGTCGATACTATTTTCGGTGAGATCAAAAACATGCCTTTGATCTTCAGGGTATGTAGGATCGGAGCCGTATGGTATCTCGCCCTTTAGTCTGGCAAATACCAATTGATAGCTCTCGGCGTTGGGAACGGGATCCCATGACAGCACAAAATCATTTAACTTGACATTGGTCGGCTCGGCAAGCTGAGGTTTGCTTGCAACATTCGTGTACTCACCGTGCCAGGTCGTTGTGAGGTATTTGCCGCCATTCCAAATGTATGTGGTAGCTGCGTTAAGACTTACGCGAAAGGTGCCGCTCGGAATATTGAGCTCTTCGCAATATTCCTTGAGGTTTAAGGATTGGCGCTTGAGGAAGTTGCCGTTTTCGTCCTTGATAGCATCCACATATCCGCCCGATTGCTTTACACCGAAGCTGTATACCTCGGCGCCGTCAACGGCATCCCAATAAAGATAGTCGCCAACGATCTCAACATTCTTCATGCTCGGCAAATCCGCAGCTATGGTATATACAGCAAGCGCACCGACGATCATTGCACTCACCAGGAGCAGAACAACATATCTGCCGAGGTGCTTTGCTTTTTTTGATATCATTGCCGCCATTTTTTCATTACTCCTCTGTACTATTTTTTGCTTTTTTTGAATGCGCTGCGATGATTTTTCTTGACTCAAATAAACCGCTGTGATATAATATTATTTAAGTATAAATATATGCTGAATAAAGGGGCGGACTCTGGTCTTCATTGGCGTGCAGACAGAGTGCTTCGGCACGGATATTTCCACGCCCGAGGGTGCCCCTATATCGATACCATGATCGGCAAGACCTTTATACCCTCTTTAGATACTCTTGCAGTTTTTATTATACGGCTTTTTTGCTGTTTTGTCCCCCCCAAAAGCCCCCGAATTGATAGTATCGAGGCGAAAAAATCGAACTTTTTTTGAATTTTTGGCAGGAGAATGATGACGCATTGTCTTTACTGCACTACAAGCGCCATATGGCAAAGGATCTGTATCAAAATAGCCCGGAGGACGATCAAATCATGAAAAGAACCATCGCAATCATTTTAGCCTCACTTTTACTTATACTGCCGGTTGCGCTCGGCGGTTGTTCGGAGCGCTCTCTGCTTGACCCCGGCGCCCCCGTGACCCTTACCATGTGGCACGTTTACGGCGAGCAGGCAGACTCCCCCATGAACCGACTTATAGAGGAATTCAATCGCTCGGTCGGTCGCGAGCGCGGAGTTATAATAGATGTCACGCTGATGTCGTCAACAGCGCAGATCGGTGAAAAACTGCTTTCCGCCAAGCGTGGAGCGGCAGGTGCTATGGAGATGCCCGACCTGTTCTTTTGCCACAACAACAACGCCGCAGAGCTTGGCGCGGAGGATCTGATAGACTGGCAGAAGGTATTTACGGCTGACGAGCTGGAAAGCTATGTTCCCGATTTTTTGGAGGACGGTATGGTGGGCGAGCGGCTGGCGGTATTTCCGGTATCCAAGTCCACACACATGCTCTTTATTGCCGGCACACAATTTGAGCGTTTTTCAAGCGCGACCGGCGTAACATACGATAGCCTGCAGACATGGGACGGCTTTTTGTCCGCCGCCGAAAAATACTATGAATACTCCGACGGCAAGCCTTTTTGCGCGCTCGATTACCCCATCCGTGCCGTTGAGCTTAACGCCATTGAGCAGGGTGCTGAGGATCTTTACACCGCCGACGGTTGGTATAACTTTGAAAACGATAAGCTGCGCGAGAGCTGGCTTAAATTCGCCACAGCGCTCGCTCAGGGACATATAATAGTTTCGGATCTATATTCAAACACTCAGGTCATGACAGGCGAGGTCATGGCAGGGCTTGGATCTACGGCATCCATACTTTATTATAATGATACCGTCACCTACCCCGACAACACCTCCGAGCCGATGGATATCCAGATCCTGCCGCCTCCCACAGCCGCGGGTACAGATCTGCTTGTAACACAGGCGGGTGTTGGCCTTTGCGCGACGAAGACCACTGATCAAAAGGCGGAGGCCGCCGCTTTGTTTGCACGTTGGCTGACGGATGCCGAGCGCAACCTTGACTTTTGCGTTGAAACGGGATATATGCCGGTCAATCGTGCCTCCTTTGATAAGATAAGCGGTTACAAGTTTAAGAGCGAGGCGTACAAAAAGCTCTACACCGCCATAAACCAAGTAAACGAAACGGCAACTGCCGTGCGTGAGCCGTCCTTTGCGGGATACTACACAAAGATCTATGCGCTTTATGACTCACTGCGTGAGCTGCAAAAGACCATGCCCACGCGTTGCAAGAACGGCGAGAGTGCCGCAGCGCTGGCAGATGAGCTTTGGGAGCTGTTTTGCGGCATAAAGTAAGGCGGTGAGCGCATGAAACTGCCAAATAACTCTAACAAAAAGCAGACCCTCAAGAGGCGGCTGTTTGCCTATATGTGCGTTTTGGCATTGCTTATGTGCGCACTGCTTTTGGCGGGACTGTTTCTTATAGGCAACTTTACCGGTACAAAAAAGCGAGTACGCGAAACGCTGGATTTTCAAAGCACACTGTTTGAACGGCAGGTGGAGAGATACTATGACAGCCTTGCTGTTATGAGTGTTCAGCTATCCGGCGAGACAACCGATATACTTGAGGCTTATCTTAACGAGCACGGCTTGATCTTTTCGGAACTTAACGGATCGGAGACGCACATCGAGGGGCTTCAAGAGCGGCTGATAGAACCACTGCGGCACAAGCTTTGGGAGGCTGACTGCACAGGCGCGTTTATTATGCTGGATGCACAGGTCAACACCAGCATAGAGGATGCAGCAACATCTCGCACCGGGATATACCTGCAACGCAACAGCTTGGAGATGACCGACACCCGCGTTCTGCTTTATAGGGGGCTTGCCAAGACCGGCAAGGATCACAACTGCATGCCGCACAGAAAATGGCGGTTGGAATTTAGCACAGACCTCTTCCCGGGCTACGCCGAGCTTCGCGATGAATCCTCTCTGCCGCTTGATCAAAGCTATCGCATTACCGACATAGTTCGTCTGCCGGGGACAGATCAGCATGTTATGCTTATGACGATACCGCTGCTCTCTGATGACGGAGAGTTTTACGGTCTTTGCGGCTTTGAGCTGAACGAGGGCTACTTTAAGCAGATATTTGCCCAGCCGTCAGAGCTGGACCACGCCTTGTTCTGCATATCAAAAAGCAGTGATGGCCTTGCCCTTTCGGAATCCAACTCACTGTTTGCGGGCATTGTAAACGAGTACTATTTGGAGCCGCGCGACAGCTTTAGCACCAGTTCATTCGGTGGCGGCCTTACCGAGTTCAGCGGCAAGGATGAAGCTTACATAGGTATTACCAAGGAGATACAGCTTTGCCCCAACAACTGCACCTCCGCACTCAGTGTATTGATACCTAAAGATGACTACCAAAGCCTGCTTTATACCGATATCCTGCGCGTGATACTGCTCATTATCGCGTTTGCTATAGCCGCCGCAGGACTCTCGATGTTCTTTACAAAGCAATTTCTACAGCCCATCAAGAACGCACTCAGCAGTATTCAAAAAAAGGAATACCCACAAGATCTCGCGCATTCCGCCGAGATAAGCGATCTTTTTGTGTTTCTTGCGGAGCAGGATCGCATAAACGAGGAGGAGCTCTCCCGACTGCGCCGCGAAAAGACGGATGCCGTGACCGCCGCGCATGAGCTGCAAAGCAAGTATAATGAGACCGCCAAGCAAAACGAGCGGCTTGCGTATTCGCGCAAGGATGAGATAGACCCGTATGACTTCGCGACATTTAAGAACGGTCTTGGAGGACTCACCGTCAAGGAAAAAGAGGTGCTGGGGCTTTATCTGCAGGGCAAGTCCGTGCGGGATATAATGTCCACCCTCGGGCTGCAGGAATCTACTGTGCGTTTTCACAACAAAAACATCTATGCAAAGCTTGGCGTGCATTCGCTAAAACAGCTGCTAAGATACGCCGCAGTGCTTGACAGCAATGATGAAGTAAGCGTTGACTGTCCTGATGAGGTCACCGCGACTGAATAAAACAACAGATCAAACAGCTCACGCCCCCCGAAAGTGACAAATACACTTTCGGAGGCACGGAAATAAATGCTTAGAAAACACATTTTAAAGCCACAAAAAAGACGGAGTGACAGACTTATAAATAAGCATTTGACGGAGGCACGAACTATGCGGAGGAAAGAAAGAGAAATTCAAAATAAAACAGAGATTTTCAATGTTCTCAAGCGATGTGATACTGTCAGAATTGGGATGCAGGGCGATCCATATCCATATGTTATCCCCGTGTCCTTCGGAATGGAGATTGCAGATGATAAGGCTGTCGTTTATTTTCATTGTGCGCAGCAAGGGATGAAGGTTGATCTGCTGAGAGCAAACTCCTGCGTCTGCGTTGAAGGAGATATTTTTATACAGACAGAAAGGACGATGCACGATATCACCGCACGCTATGAAAGTGTTATTGGGTTCGGAAAATGTGAGTTCATTACGGATGTCGATGAAATGAAACACGGACTCAAGGTTATTCTAGATCATTATGGATATAACGAATACCAACTTGATCGTTGTATGGATAGCAGTCATTTGCTAATAGGAAAGATCGTGCTTGAAACGATTACAGGAAAAAGAAATCTGCCTGAGCAATGACATCAGCAGATCAAGCGGCTATAAACCATAATTAACAAATTATCATTTGACGTAGGAAACATAATGAAAAAAACTGATCATTTATATTCATGGTAAAGGTGGAAACGCTGATGAATCCGAACATTACAAACAGCTTTTCACCGGCAGTGATGTTATAGGATTTGATTATCATTCGCAAAATCCTTGGGATGCGAAAGAAGAGTTTTCAAAGTTCGTTGATTCATATATCACTAAATATGATTCTGTGATTTTGGGTGCCAACAGTATCGGGGCGTTCTTCTGTCTATTTTCTCTTTCAGATAAACAGATTGATGAAGCATTTTTGATTCCCCCATCGTTGATATGGGAAAGTTGATATACGACATGATGTTACTATGAAATATTCGAAAGTATAAATAATTGTTTTTTGTTGGTGATGAAGTATATGCCACTTCATTGAGAGGGTGAGGAATTTATGAAAAAACTAATGATAGTATGAGCTTGAGGATGATACCGTGTTTAATCTTATTGATGGCTATATTTTAGAGATCGCAGAAAAATAAGGAAATATCTTTTGTTTGAAAGGAGACACCCAAATGAAACGAATACTTGCTATAACATTAACTCTTGTTATGCTGCTTGTAGCTCTGACCGGATGTATGGCATCCAAGAATCCTTCGGGAAGTGAGGGAGATCAAAATCCTTCGGGTAAACGTTTGCCCATTACCTTGACAATCGCAGAAACGCTTCCGAGTTGTGTCGCATTTGAGTATAAAGATGAAAAACCGTATTGCTTTTACGCCTACGATGCAGAAGGAAAGCTTTACCGCGTTTTTTGGAATGATTTTACCGGTCTGAACGAAAAAGACGTAATCGTTGTAGACCATAATGACGATATCAAGTCATTAACTTATGATGATTATCCGGGTGGTGGCTGGACTCCTCAGTATGAGTTCACGGCAATCAGCGTAATGAAGAAAAATGGCGCTGACGAAAATCTTGTCAGTCACATTCAAATCAAATCCGGTGCCAACACAATCCGTCCCTTTGGCTGTATGACGTGGTCGAAGATTAACAACGAGGACGGGACGTTTACCGAATCCACCGTTGACAAATATGACGTTGTAGATTTGGTAAGTGGAAAAACAACTTTCTCGGTAGTAGATATTCCGAAGCTTGTTTTGAATGAAAGTGTATCGTACCTTGTTCAAGTGAATGGTAGAGTGGAAAAAGTATATTTGCTCACACCAAACGGTGACACGTATACCCAATCCGAAACCAAGTTTGATAATCTTTCCAACCTCGCAGATGGAACATACTATGTTGTACTTGAAGTTTTGCTCAGCGGAAACTGCGATCCCGATGCTCCGCAGAATTCCTACCGTTATGAAGATGTATTCTGCTTAGTCGTGGGAGAAGACGAAAATTTAAATGATGACTTAACGCATTCGGGATACGAGGTGGAAATCAAGCTTTTCCAATATACTTGGGATGGTTGGGGTATCTCTACCAAGACAGTCGGTGCTTGTGATGTGGCATATAATATTATCGATACGCTAAGAGCGATGAAGGAAACCGGAGAAACAGTTCCGAAGCTTTCCGATGATGTATTTGAAATTGGCGGCGGTCAGTATTCGGTAGAACGCGGAACGATGTGGATCGAGAGCGCGGGAAAAATCTATCGTCTGACTCCCGATTTGTCGCAGATATGCCTTGTGGAAACGCATTTTGGAGAAGGTAAGGTTCTTGAAATCACCGAAGCATTCAAAGCGAACGTCAATAACGCTTGGCACTATGCTCCCTATGATTATTACAAGGGAACGTACAATAAGGGCGACTACACGGTCGATCTTGAGAGCATTTTTAAATCGGGTTCAACGATTCAGTTGAGCATCAAGAAAATCAAAATTGAAAGCGGTTATGATCCCACCAACACAATTACGGTTGAACTGATTTCGTCGGTAGATCAAGAGGTAAATATCAAGCTTCATTGTCAACAGAGTGATGATAACCTTGCCGCCGGTGACTATAGGACTGTGCAACTGAAAAAGGGAGTGCCTACAACAGTAGATCTGACCTTTGGCGGTTGGCCGAATTTCACCTATTGGGTTTACATTGAAGCCGATTTTACCAAAGCTGAGATTACCATTAATCCGTAAGGAGCGAGTAAGTTATGAAAAAGAAGCACGTCATTTTTCACTTTCTATATTACGCATTGACCATAGTTGTTTATATGGCCTTCTTCTATGCAGCATCCTTGATGTTGGATCTGACAGGGAAAGCCGATAATCTTGGATCTGTGATGGCGGTGACTTATGGCGTGCTTTTCGTTATGTCCCCTGTGCTTGTCGCTGTCCTTATGCGTTTTAGCTTATTCAAGTGGTATGTTGATCCCATTGCCGCCGCAGAAATCCCTCTTTTCCTGTACGTTGGAATGCTTTTTAATCAAATGAAACGCTCTGGTGATCTCATATCTGCTTTTCGCCTGGTTAACAACGACTTAGGTGATGACGGCGGTATGGGCTGGCTGTTTCTCGTAGGTCTGTTTGTGTTCGGACTTGTTATGTCTCTGTCCTTCGCAAAAAAGAAAGGTCAGAGCATTTCCTATAAATTACTTTCTAAGATAACTAAAACAAGCAGAGAGGACGGTGAGCAAGGATGAAAAAGGTAACTTCAACAATCTTATTTGTATTATCGCTTCTATTTGTAGTTTTTTCGGTAGCTGGTACTATTTACGCTATTTACGATATTGACCGAATTTCAAATGATCTTGCAAACAATCCAAGCGCAAGCGGGATTGATTTTATGGGCATAGGATGGGGCTACGGTATTATCTTGTTTGTTCTGTCTATCTTTGGATTGATACTCTCGGCGGTAAATATTAAACTGCTATCAAAGAAAGTTCTTAGATATACGGCCGTTGCTGAGGTAGCAGTGTCGGCAGTTCTTATCATCGTTTCGGTTTTCATTTTCTATGTATAAACACTAAGTTCCCCAAAAGGCGGTGAGTGCTTGAAAAAGTTAATATCGTTTGTATTGGCGTTATTCTGTATATTAGGGTTGTCTGGGTGTAACACAAAAGTAGACTTTGATGATTTTTCTGACTATGAGGACGATTTTGAAACTGTCGTTCAATTTGTTCTTGAATATGTACATCAAAGAAATGCCGTTGGCCCATTTACAGTAGATATTGGCGATGGATATATCAAGATTGACGAAGCCTCCCAAAGTGATGAAACACTGTCTCCTTCTATCAAGAAGATTCGAGAAAAGGGCTTCACCTATATTGAGGTCGCCCGGGACTATATGATCTTTTGGGAGGATGAAACCGGTTATTACGGTATTCTTCGGTCTGACAAACCAACTGAGGCGATAAGCAATATTCGTGAGGATTCCCGTCCTTACATGAAATCACGGAAGTTGTCAAAAGACTGGTATGAGGTAGGCGCATTGGATTCTATTTGAGTCATCTGTAGCCAATAATATAATTCGGAGTAAAGCGGCAGGGAGTAAAAATCCTTGCCGCTTTTTCAAAAAGTCCACGACCAAGGGAGTAATCTGCCTTGATCGTGGACTATGGTATCGCTCAATATGAGCTATCTTGAAATTTAAAAGTGAAAGAATTATATAGGCTGAAAAAGAACATTAAGAGTAGGATGTGAATTAATGGTGAGCGTTTATAAGGTTGGTTTCAAGAACAGCGTAGCGCAACTCCCTATATATGCCGTTTGGCGGGTGTTGTTTTTCAGTTTATATGTTTATACGAAAAATACTATAATTCTATGTGTACAGCAAAATGCAGGTAAAAGAAGAGTATTTGACAAGAGTAGCGCTGTGCATCAGATTTGATCAGTTTTGTACTGGTCAGATTGTGGTCAAAAATTTCTGCGAAATCAGAAATTGTGCAAAATGATGAAAAAATGACCGTTTTTGAAGGTTTTAAGCCCCCAAAACGGTCGATTTTTGGTCGGAGTGACAGGACTCGAACCTGCGGCATCGAAGTCCCAAACTTCGCGCGCTACCAGCTGCGCCACACCCCGATAGTTTTTATTTTTAGTTTTTCCTTTTCTATGCCGCCGCGACAAAATGTCGCGGCGGAATACAGATTTCACATCCGTGTACGGATGCCCGCTTGTAGCTTCCTCGGGTCGCCTTGCGGTATCACTCAAGTGTTAAGCTATCGCAATTCAAAAAGTCGTATGCGCCGATCAAGGAATCGGCTGACACGGTCTTCTCTGCCCCGCATTTACGGCAATGGATGCGTATGCCACGATCGGTAACATCAACATCATAATCGCCATCGTTATCACTGCAACGGCAGCTTATCTTGCCCTCGGCATCAAGATCATGTATCACGAACATGACGATATCAAGCACCTGCGGATCCGGCAAGACCTCGTCATCACCATCGAACACAGACAGGTCGCTGATGCCGTTTTTCTCCAGCATATCAAGCAATTCAAGCTCGCTTCTTGCGACCTCCGCCTTGACGTGATTTGAATCCCCCATAAAGCAGATATTTATATCGGAATAGGGACACGGCAACACAAAAAGATCGCGACCGTAAAAAAGCTCTCGGTTTACGGTGAAGATATGCGGCTTGCGGCAAAAGATGCAGGGAACGGTCAAGCGTATCTTGCCGTCGTTTTGTATAACAACATCCATCTCACTGCCACCGCAATCGCACTTAAGCTTTATGCGATTTGCAGACAGTGAAAATATATCTACCACGCTCAAAACACCGGCTCCACAGGAGGGACATCTGTATGCGACAGTAGTTTTTTTAGGTTCAAGGATCATAAAAAACACACCTTTCGGGCTTCGTAGCCATTATATTATATGCATCCGGCCCGCCTGTGCGCCCAAATGACCTCGTGCCGCACTACCCGATCTTTTTATTGCTGTTATCGATTTCCCGCCGGGGGATAGCCGCAGCCATCCCCGACAGGGAAAACTGTTGTATCTTTATTTATCAGCCAAGTGTGCTGATGGCGCTATCATTAAAGGATACGCCGGCAGAGGTCTTGGCGGTCTCGTACCACGCATCATACTTATCATTGCAAAGACCATCGGTGGCAGTTACCTTCCATGCGGGCTCGCCGTCGCCGACAAAGTACATGATGTGTGCGCCGTAGGATGCCGTCTCAACTATCTCAACGTCACCGGGCTTTCTGGCCTCATCATAGATCCATGCATCAAATTCCTCGACCATGTAATCCTTGGCTATGTTCTCATAGAAAACGCTTCCGTCCTCGGTGTACTCGTTTGCAAGAGCCTCAAAGGCTTCCTTGGTCTTCTCACCGTTGTTATAGATAGCCAATACTTCCTCGGCCTTTTCCTTTGCCTTGGCAGCATCGTTATCATATGTCGTGGTCTTGAAAAGGATGTGACCGGCATTCTTGGTTATGGTCTCGTCAATATGCGAGGGGGTTACAAGGAAGTATGCGGTGTAACCGGATGCGGCATCAGCCTCATCCGAGATAACGGTAGTGTCACCGGCCTTGCGGTCCTCTGCAAAGAGCCATTTGTCGCTATCGGTGGCATCATCTGCAGCAGGATCGGAATAGCTGACATCGCTTTCACTATCAAAAGTGCTATACTCAGCCTGAACATCGCTGAGCACGGCTGAGGCAACGGTATCAAGCACCTTTGCGTAGCTTTCGGCATACTCGCTGTTATCGGCGTACTTCTTAAGATCATCTCCGCCCTTTACCTTTGCGGCAACTGCTGCAACGATATCGGCCTTATCCTTGTTAAGGACAGCCTCGGTGGGAAGATCACCCTCGGTGATATTCTTTTTATTTGTCTCGTAGGACTCATCAAAGGACTTTTCGGCATAGGTGCTGACGATATAATCGCGTGCCTTTTCGACAAATGCATCCTTATCACTGACAGCGGCAAGAGCCTCGGCAAGTGCCTTAGCCTCTGCCTTGGCGGTCTCGTAGGCAGCCTTTTCGTCATCGGTAGCCTCGGCACCAGCCACATCAAGGGTGGCCGCGAACTTATAGGAGAACACCTGTGCTGTCTGCAGATCCTCGGGGTTGTCCTTTACATACTGATCGATCTCTGCATCGGTGAGTGCATCTTTTGTGCGCTCAAGGAATGCATTCTGATACTTGATAGCAAGAGCCTGAAGCTCCATGGCGCTGCGGACATTGGATTCACTGACACCGTTGCCGAACTCCTGC
Organism: uncultured Ruminococcus sp.; assembly: GCA_964522215.1. Lineage (GTDB taxonomy): Bacteria > Bacillota > Clostridia > Oscillospirales > CAG-272 > CAG-390. The sequence goes on from CAZFVR010000028.1 coordinate 15,509, forward strand.
GCAAGCAGGTAGCTTGCTGTGTATCCGGAATATCCGAGAGATGCATAATACTCGGCAGTCTCCTCGGCGCTCTTCTTAAGGTCCTTGATGCTCTGCTTTATCTCGGCAAGCTCGTCGCTGTCAAGCTTCATACCCTCTTCCCTTGCGGCCTCGCAAAGAACAAGGATGGATTCCACCTGTGTTTTGGTCTGATCGGCAAAATAATCATACCAGCTGCTACCGTCATCGGTAAGACCGCAGGTCTGCGATTTAAGGGCAGTCAGGGATGTATCCGAAGTATTCATACCAAGACTGGTAAGATAGGAGGAATAGTAGGACATACTGCTGAGAAATGCGTTTTTGTTGGAGTTGATAAAGTAGGTCATTTCGCTTCCGCTGACCTTATAATGCTCGGAACGCGCCGCGGTCCGTATACGGGGGAGAAGCGATGTTGCGCCCCAAAGGAGGAGACATGCTGCCAAAAGGACAGTGCAGCAGATAACGCCTATACGCGTATATACGGCCGATTTATCCGCTCTTCCCTTTTTGCTGAACTTGGTGGGATCTGCAACGACCTCGCCCGCTCTTGAATTTCTTGATCTGGTACCCTTACCCATTTTTATGTACCTTTCCTTTCTGACACAGCAAAACACCCGCCACAATGGCGGCAACTTGTGTATCACATCTTTATTTTTTATTATTGAGATGCTTCGGATCGACTCCGATCGGCTCAAGGCCAAGGCAAAGCCGACCCGAATAAAAGATATAGAATATTATACCCTATTATAGCGATCAATATGTGAACGCCAATTGAACTTATAATAAATTCTGTTCACACAGCGCGATCTTTGCAACCAGTGCGCTCCATTTTACGCTTAAAAACGCAAAACCAGCGCTTAATCATCAAGATCCGCATTCAAATGTTTATTACTTTAGCTTTGAAAGATCAAAGATCGATAATGACCGGTATGACCATAGGGTCGCGCCCGGTCCTTGAGGAGAGTCGCTTGGCAACAACACGGCGCACGCGCTCCTTCATGGTCTCTATATCCGGCTTGCGCTGTGAGAGGCAATTTTGTATCTCCTCCGCTGCGGCATTTTTGGCATCATAGAGCAGATCCTCCGATTCGGGAACGTACACAAAGCCGCGGGAGATTATCTCCGGTGCAGTAAGAAGCAGTCTTGCCGTTGTATCAACAGAGGCAAAGACCACCACCATGCCGTCCTGCGAGAGATGCTGACGGTCGCGAAGCACCGCACGTCCCACATCGCCGACTCCGTAGCCATCAATAAGCACCTTGCCGGAGGGTACAGTACCGCCCCATGATGCGCTGTTTCGACCTATCTCAAGCACACGCCCGATATCAGATACGAACACACGGTCGGCGGGAATGCCGGAAAAAACCGCAAGGTCTCGGTTTGCCGCAAGATGGCGGTATTCGCCGTGTATCGGCATATAGTATTTCGGCTTTAGGAGCATCATAAGGAGCTTTATCTCCTCCGAACAGGCGTGCCCCGAGGTATGAACGCCAAAGAAGACCGAATCGGTTATCACCTTTATGCCCGCGCGGGACAGCTCGTTTATTATCCTGCCGATAAACTTTTCATTCCCCGGTATCGCGCTTGAAGACAGTACAACAAGATCCGATGTTGTAAGTGTGACCTGCGCATGGTCGCCGTAGGCCATCCTGTAGAGTGCCGACATCGGCTCGCCCTGGCTGCCCGTGGTGATGAGCGTAAGATCGCCCGGGCGGAAGCGTTTGATATCCCCGATATCGACGAGCGTCCCCTCCGGAAAATGCATATATCCCAGCTCACTGGCCGCACTCACGACATTGAGCATACTGCGACCCGTCAGCGCAACGCGTCGCCCATGGGCTATCGAAATATCGATTATCTGCTGTACGCGATGGACATTTGATGAGAATGTTGCAATAACTATACGTTTATCGGGGTTGGCGGTAAAGAGATTTTCAAGCGTGCCGCCAACACTGCGCTCGGACGGAGTAAAGCCCGCACGCTCAGCGTTCGTTGACTCGCACATCAAAAGCTTAACGCCCTTTTTACCAAGCTCGCCAAAACGGGTAAGATCCATCATCTCGCCCTCGATAGGCGTTACATCAAGCTTAAAATCTCCCGAATGAACGATAAGACCGCGCGGCGTGGAGAGTGCTATGGCGCAGGAATCGGCTATTGAGTGGTTGACGTGGATAAACTCCGCCTCAAACACTCCAAGCTTTACCTTATCACCCGCGTTGACCGTGTTGAGCTGCGGTTTAAAATCAAGCCTGTGCTCGGAGAGCTTGTTTTTTATGATTCCTATCGTCAGCGCAGTGCCCCATATCGGAACATTCATCTGCTTGAGTACATACGGTACAGCGCCTATGTGATCCTCATGCCCATGAGTGAGGAGTATACCGCGAACCTTTTCACGATTTGCTGTAAGGTAGGAGATATCAGGAATGACGAGATCAATGCCGGGCATATCCTCATCCGGGAATCCCATACCGCAATCGATAACAACGATATCCTGACCATACTCTACGGCGGTCATGTTTTTACCGATCTCGCCGAGGCCGCCGAGAGGTATGACCCTCAGCTTTGGCTCGCACTTCTTCTCGGCTACGGCACTTCCCGCACGCGCAACGTCGTTTTTGCGTCCGCGCCTGACATTTTGTGTCTGCGCTTCATCAGGCTCGCTATCATAGTCACCGTACATGTCAAGTTCATGCTCAAACAGATCGGACATCACATCCGGGAGATCAAAAACCGTAGATCTTTCGTTATCTGCGCCGCGGCCTCCGCGGGAGTTTTTTTTCTCATTTTCGAAATTTCCGGAACGTCCGCGCTTGCCGCCGGCAGCCTTTTTAGAGCCGGTATTCCTGCCGCCGCTCTGTGTTAGCGTGCCGAGCGATGATGCTTCCTGCGATATCTGCATTGCCCCCACCGACTGATCAGCGTTCCTTTTTTGCTTTTTTTCACGCCCGCGCAAAGTGCGTGCGTTTGGCTGTGTCATATCGGCAAATACCGTGCTGTCATTTTCTTTTTTCTTTTTTTCTGCCATAAAATGAACTAAAGATCCTTTCTAAAGCATCGCACCGGGTCAACTGCGCGCAAAAAATTACGGACCGACGGAGAGCGCCTTGCGCTCTGATCCAGCGTCATGCCCGATGCCACAATGCTTATTTGTTTGATTTTTATATTTATGCCATTCCGCCGCACGGGCGCAGGCAAAAAATTCAATATATCGGCGGTCATACCCCGCCCCGTCTCGGTCAACAATAATATTATATAACATTTTACTCTGTTTGTCAAGTGTTTAGCCCGCCATTGCACGCCAAAGGGAAAAAGCGAGCATAAATACAGTAGCTCCCGCAAGCGCTCCAAGCGCAAAAGAGAGTCGCCACCGAGCCCTTTGGCGTTTCTCGTTCGATCCTGCCGCGCCTTGCTGCTTTGATATCCGCCCACGACCATTTGCCTGTGTGCCCAATCGCGCATCATCCGCAGCATTGACGGGACGGTCACAACGGCGGGAGAGCTTTTGAGCCTCAGCCACGATCCGCTCGGCCTCAAGCAGCATGGCGCTTTCAGCGATATCAGCCGCACCGTCGCTATTAAGTATAAAGTAAGCACACTCAAATATGCCTTGCCCGTTCTTTTTAAGATCCTGCAAAAAAATGATCTGTCGTTTGCTGCCCTTCAGCATCTTGTATTCATACCTCCTCATGGACAAACTTTTTTCATTGCTATTATTTGCCGTAGAAAATGATAAAATTCAAAAAAGTTTGCACAAAAACGTCTCACAAGTATCGCCGGGCGCGAAAGGCTTCGTTAAGATTAACAAATAAACGGCCGAATATTAATCTTTATTTGCAATTTTGTGATATATGATCGGGTTTGTCGCCCATTCGGCAAAATATACTGCATACCAAAGTCGGTCATGTACTGTCATTATACCTATTAAATGTATTTTGAGTAATTGATTCCGACCATATAGGCTACAATGAACGAAACAATAGTTAATGCTATGTAAACGAAAGAATGAAACGAGGTAAAATGTGAAAAACGCTGTCCCATGCGGTTGATTTTTGTAAAATAATGTTGTAAAATGTAATTACCTTAGGGACAGAAAGGAGCCTCCCATGAAATCAACAGGAATTGTTCGTAAAATCGATGAACTTGGCAGAATCGTTCTCCCCATGGAGCTGCGCAAAATGCTCGACCTCAATGTTAAGGATCCGGTGGAAATTTTTGTAGATAACGAGAGGATCGTGCTGCAAAAGTACTATCCCGCATGTATCTTCTGTGGTGATGCCGATGATATCGTTTACTACAACGGCAAGCGTATTTGTGCAAAGTGTCTTGCCAATCTTAAGGAAAAATATTAATTTCTAAGTTAATTACTAACTGCTACAGAGCTGTCGCGTACACTGCGGCAGCTCTATTTTGTGGATGTGATTTTTATCCGTTTCAAGTCAGTCACTGCTCTTCCCGACCGTCATCTAATCTGTCAGTCTTTCGGTCTTAATAGCTTTTGTTTTGTCTTCCATTATTAACAAAATGCTTTACTGTGGCCGTTGGCGCTTTCAATTCTGTTTTAAAGAATTCGGGGTACATCTTGATATCCTCGTCAAGTGAGACCCACTTCAAATGCTCACGACTGTTATCCTCGGTAAAGCTCTCGCTGATCGGAGCAAAGTCACTCGGCACTTTCATATAGAAGAAAAATGAGATCTCATAAATCAGCCGGCCGAGGTTGGAAGGAGCATCACCGTAAAAATAGTTTTCGTGTACGAAACCAAGACGGTCTATTTCCATCTTAACGCCTGTTTCTTCCAACACTTCACGAACAACGGCTTCTTCTGCCGTTTCACCAAATTTGATCCTTCCACCGACCGAATAGAGATAGTTGGCTCTTTCATTGCCTACCATCAGAAGCTTTCCATCTTTCATAATAATTGCGCCTACACGAATATTCAAGATGCCCTCATCGCAAGCTACACACATATCCTTATCCATTTTCTTACCTCATAATAGTCCAAAATCACTTTCTCGCCGTACCTCGTCAACTCGGCTTCTTCAGAGTGAGTGCATGTAAGACCGCGCGAAAGCGCCCAACGCTTTGACACCTCATTTTACTTGAAGCAAGCGCAATGCAACTCGGTTGCGCCAAGCTAGTCAAAGGCTAAGGAGCGAAATGTAGTCAATATCGTTTGCCTTAGCCCTTGCCGTGAACATCGCGGCAAAGAGCTAAGTCGGTAACGGTATATACGCTCGCCGTCATTTCCTTTAGTCCGGCAATACCGATAGCTTGCTTTGTCGCTTTATCGTACACAAAGAATTCAGTCTTGACCTCCTTGTGCATTTCCGCATAAGCTGCGGTTTTCTTCATAGAGTATTCCTCGGTCTGACTCGGCTTGGTGAACATATAGCGGAACACCCCGCCACGACTCCAAAGGCTTCTATATAGGTCTTGCCATTCGTCGGCAGTGCCTTGCTTCAAGATCAAGTCTTTTGTTTCGATCATTTGCCGTAATCTCTTGCAATAATAACTCCGTTTTCTGATACAGCTTCGGAGACGTCTGCGGCTAATAGCATATTGCTATTTCAAATTCAAAACGTACCGAGCACCGCGCTCGGTCTTTTCGTAGCTCCGAAAACCTAAGTTCCCAAAGCACTTTTGAGATGCAATGTTGTAATCATAGATCTCGCCAATATACAGTTTATCATATCCTATCGCTTTTCCACGCTCAATGAGGGCTGACACGACCTTTTTTCCAATACCCTTGCCACGGTATTCACGCGCACCGATCACGATAGGCATATCTTCTTGCCAAAATGTAACATCCCCGATAGGCTTCCACTCACCACTCTCATCGACTTCAATGAAATAAAGCTCACCTTTCGAATTAAGATAGTTATACATGTTCGTCAAGGTCTCGTAGGAATACGGTTCGGCTTTACCATCAACGAGAAGAACCGTTTCGGGGTCTTGATACCATTCAAGCGCAAAATCATAATTTCCATCAAAACGGCGCAGGCGGAGAGCCTCGTCGATCGCTATCATTTCGTTGAATACGCCACAGGGTGTGTTTACACGTTCACTTACGTTCCCTATTGTTTTAGGTCGTTTTAAATCCATACTTGTTTTCCGATTCATACAGGCACATCGTCTATATTGCAGTTGGAGATATCAATTGCTCAGCAAGGCTTATAGTGCTGTTCCGCCATTGTTGTCTCCCTGCATCATTTTAAACTCGCTCAAAAAAACATCCAATACTCAAAACAGAGCCGACCTATATGATCGACTCTGTTTTGCGCATTATAAAATCGCCCATTGAAAACCGAACAAAGAAAGAGTAAAAGCAAGAACTCAAGAACT
>CAZFVR010000029.1:0-19830 GCA_964522215.1 uncultured Ruminococcus sp.
TAAAAAGCCTCCCTTGTGTAAAGGGAGGTGTCACGCGAAAGCGTGACGGAGGGATCGTTCAAACGACCGGGGTATTCTTTTGAATGATAAGCGAAAACATGCGGGGAAGGGCTTTTGAGTCGGGAGCACAGCAAGCATATTTCCACGCGCCTGTTTTTATAACGCCCACCCCCGCGCGGCATTGCCGCGCGGGGGTGGGCGTTATATTTGATATTTTATTTTGCCGAGCCGATGACGACAGTGCCGTCGGGTGTGACCCAGTAGGGCAGGAGCTCGGCGGTGGGATCTGCCTCCGCGGCAGAGAGATAGCCGCTCATTATGCGGGCATCCTTATCAAGGTCACGGCCAAAGATGGTGCGCGCGCTCATCAGCATAAAGCGTGAGGTGAGCAAGCGACACGCAACGCGCTCGCCGCCAATGATAAATCCGCATTCTGCCACGCCCTCGGGCGGCACGGCCGCAGCAAAGCTTACGCCGATCGTGCGGCGGAAGAGCTTATGCTCGATGCGATAAAGGCTGAGATAATTACCGCTGACGTATTTTGCGTAGAGGGTGAGATCCCCATCCACCTCCGAAAGCTCGGCGGGAGTGGTAAACGCGGCATCAAGATACCAGCCGGCAAAAACGCGGCCCTCGGTTTTTGTGTATTCCACCTTGCCGCGCAGGTCGCCGCGCTCGGCGGTGACGGTGCGGGTAGTATCGCCCTCGATAAGTGTCAGGCGCACGCCGAGCGAGCCCTCTCCGTCATAGACAGCGCGAGAGGTGAGCGCACAGCTTGCGGGCGCGTTGGCATCCTCCGGTGCGCACTCAGAGCCGTGTGCATCCTCGCTTGAATCAAGCTTTGTGCCGCTTGCGGGATAGCCTACCGTGCGTGTGGCGGTGCCGGTAACGATCATGCCGTCACGCGTGATCCAGTAGGGCAGGAACTCGACATCATTGCCCTCTTTCATTGCCGCCAAGCGTTCCGCGCTCAAGTGATACATGGCAACATACCCGCCGCGGGAAAGCTCGGCATTGATATCGCTCTGTGTGGCGACATTGCCCGCCTCGTTTATGTAGAGGCGCTGATAGATAGCGCCACTGCGGCGAATGTTGACCAGCTCCCATACCACATTGCCCTCGACCTCGCAAAGCTCACCATCGATCATAAAGCCGACCGACTTAAAATCAACGCTCGGCACGCCGGAGAGCAGATAAACATCAACTATAGTTTTGCTGTTATCCCACACCACAAGGTTTTTGGGCGCAAGATAGCTGCCGGGCAGCTCCGAGAGGTAATAGGTCGCGCCCGCCACAGGAGTAAACTCCATTGCGTTGCCCTCGCCAAAATCGGCAGGTGTGGTCATTGCGGCATCCGCAAATGTGCCGCCGTAAAGATAGCCGGCACTGACCAGCGCGGTCATATCCGCGCCGGGGAGTGCAGGGTAGGTCGCACTCTCGCCGCCCGACTTTACAACGGTAAAGCTGCCGGCGGTGTTTGTAACTGTGGTGGTGACGGTCATGGAATAACCTGTGCCGTCCGCCTCGACCCAGCTAAAGGTCCATGTAAGGCGCGCCGTGCCAAAGCCGCCGCCAAGCTTTACGCACTCGGAGGAGATGTCGTAATAGGCGACCGAGCTGTTATCCGATGAGCAGGCAATGCCCAGCCCGCCGCCGTAGGCGTAGCCGCTGTAGAGGAGAGACGCGAGCCTTGCCGTGCCGTTGAGAGTCAGCTCGGTGCGGTTGTACGCCGCCGCGTTTGTGATGGTTGCGGTGTTGTTTAAAAGATCATCCTCAAGCACAAAGCCCACGGGGACTATCGCGCCCGCCGCGCCGGACTGCAGGGTAACGGCCGCGCTTTCGGCATTTGCGCTCACGCAGGTGACAACGTTATCCACCGCGCTGAAATATGTAAGCGCCTGCGCCGCACCGGGATCTGAGATCGCCTCGGCACGGTAACCTTTTTGGCTGTTGTATACCAAAAATTTATGGTCGGTGGAGCTTGCGCCAAAGTGCAGGCTCATCTCCCAAGGATCGCTCGAGATCACGGTAGAGGTGGTATTGAATGTAAACTTGGTGCCTTTTGTTGCATCGCCAAAAGAATATTCAAGCTTCGGGCGGTCGCTTATCCAGGTCACATCGAATGTAGAACCGCCGCCGAATTGGTAGGAAAGATACTTCCCTGCCGCATTAGTCCAGTAGATGCGCGTGCCGTAGCCGTAGCGGGTAAGCACTGCGGCGGAGAGCGCATCCGTCACCAAAATATACGGCGCGGCGGCTGTACCGCGGCGAACTGTTGCAGGAATGGCACCGCCCTCGGCCACCAGATATGCCGAACTTGCCTGCCCTGCCAGATCCTTTGCGGCAAGAGCGGAGCTGTTTGCAACTATCCACCTGCCGTTGAGCGGCATGGCATTGGCGGCCACCCAAATATTTTTGACCGCGGCAGTATTCGCCCCGTTTGCGGCGGCAGGCGTGCCGAACCATGCGGGATCGATCAGCTCTGCCTCTGCCTGCATGCCTGCGGGCGAGGGGTGGATCTTATCGGTGGTGTAGGCATCGGCCAGCGCGCCGCATGCAAAAAGAGTGCCGCCTACCGTCACGTCAGTACCGACTGCGGCGGAAAAAGGAACATACTTTTTAAATCTTGCGCTGTTTGCGGCCAGCCATGCGTTGACCGCCTCGCGGATGTCATTTGCCCCCTTGGCATTTGCCTCCGTCCAGTCAACACTGCCGCCCGTGCGCTCGTAGCCGATAAAGGGATTGATATCCGAGATATAAAGCTCGATCCCCGCCGCATCAGCTTGCGCAATAATATTTTCGTAACCGTCAATGATATCCTGCGCGGTGGGTGTAAAGCCGCTCGGGCGGGTGGCGGAGCCGTTAAAATACTCGGCGAGATCCGGCAGCATCGGGTGCAGGATATCGTTGACGCCGACCTTTACAAACGCGGCGCGCACACCCGCAACGCCCACAACGTCATAGGCAAAGCGTGTGGTAAAGGCCTCGCCCTCAAGCGGGCCCTGTACCGCGCCCGCGCCATCCTGGAGCAGCTCGTTGCCCTTGATGGCGGAGGAGACGACCGAAACATTATAGATACCCGCGCGGCGCAGGTCAGCCTGCACCATTTCGGTTATCGAGTTTGTAATTGTGGAATCCCCCGCAAAAACAAGCGCGTATGCGCCTGCGGGAGCATCAACATCCAGCTCCTCAACAAGCGGCAGGAGGTTGTAGTCACCCTCGCCGTCATTTTCCGAGACGAGGTGACCTGTTGTGCCAAAGGATGCGGATGCGCGGGAATCGCCGCCCTCGATCCAGCCCGATCCGCCCGTCAGTGCAAAATCGCGCAGGTGAGTCGCGGTGGAATGATTGCAATAGATATTGATCATCAGGGATGTTCCCGCAGGGACGGCCGAGCCAAGGGTAAAATACACCGTTTCCGTTCCGCCTTTTTGTATGGTAAAGGAGGAAGCGCCCGCCGCAGTTGCCGCATTCACGCGGGTGGAATTATCCTGCGAGTGGATCATGCCACTGCCCTGCAGTGCAACGCTCACGCCGCCAACACTTATATCCCCCGTGCCAAAACGGTTGGAAAGCTTAAGTCTAAAGCTCTGCCCACCAAGTGCCGTGGTAAGCTGAACGCGGAAAGTCCCCGAGCCGGTGAGGGTCAGGAGCCTGATACCACTGATGGCTTTTTGGGCCTGCTCGCCGCTGCCGTCGGTTATGCTGCCGTGCCATGCGGCCACCCAGTTTGCGGACGTGCTTTGCATTTGCGTGCTCGCACTTGCCGCGGCAGTTGCCGCGGGTATCGAGAACGCCGACAAAAGCATTGAAAAAAGGACAGTAAGGGATACAAGATGCTTTACTTTGTGTTTCATTGCGATTTCTCCGTTTGTTGCGGTAGTGGTTTGCGTTTGCGATCGGATAGATATCAACTGCCGATCATTCCTTAAGTGTCAAATATCCAGCGCGCTCAAGCATTCGCGCAAAGCGCAAAAAGGCCGCGCGGGCATCCTCTATCGAGACGTGCTGTTCCTCGGAGGTGCGGCGGCAAAGCTCGTCGCCGTCAAGTCCCGCCTCCATCATTCGCCAAAAATAAACGCCCGCGGCGTTTATGCCGTTTGTATACGGGACCCGCCCGCGCGCCTCGCCGGTGGCAACGAGCATCGACTCATCGCACACGGTGACCAGTATCACGCCGGGTTGCAATTTGTATTCTATCATCCGGATACCTCCTTAAGTATTGCATCGCGGAAGCAGACGGCCGTGGCATCGTCACCGCGGCTCCAAAAGCGGTAGCACGGAACGCTCCGTAAAAGCTCATCGCAAAGTGCGGCCGCAGTGCGCGCGGTCTCGGCATCCTCTGCCAAAAACAAAAATTGACGGTAGGCCTCCTCGGCGACCGCTCGCGCCTCTGTGCGCTCGGCATGCGGCTCGCCGCGCTCCAAAAAAATAAGTCCGCCAAGCGGCAGGCTCTCGCGCCTGCCCATGCTCTCCTTGCCGTTCCAAGGCGTGGGATGCACCACTATCCGCTCCCCGGCAAACTCAAGCATGGGCTTGTCACCGTTGATGAGGATCAGCTCCTCCCCCATCCGAAGCTTGAGAAGCAGGTAAAGCGTGGTCTTGCCAACCCCGCTTGGCGCGGTTATGATATACGCGCGCCCGCGATAGCCGATGGCCACGCCGTGAAAGACGGCACGGTGAAGCGGCATCATGGCGCCGGAAAGCTTGTAGCAGAGCTGCATATGCTCCAAATATTGCGGTGTTGAATCGGGCGGATAGACCTCCCGCGCCTCAAGCAGCTCCTCGCGCGTGATGCGCACCGAGAGCTTGGGCGGGCAGTCTGTCTCCCAGCGGCGGTAGAGCGGCATGTAGCTCTCATACATCGGCGACAGCCCAACGGATACCCCCGCTATCATAATGCTAATGTTCATTTTTTAAAACTCAATGACTTTTTGCGGCGATCGCCGCAGCGCGAAAAAAGATCCGCTTTTGCCCAAAATGCAAATAGAACGAAAGGACCGAATCATTTTCATGCTCCGGTCCGTTCGCCGTTTATTTAATTATTCGTGAACATCAAGTATGTTACCATGATCATCAACGGTAACAGTGCGTCCTCCGGGGATCGTATAGCTTACGGGAAATCCGCCGTCTCTCATGCTAAACAATGCGATATCACCGCCGGAGGGAATGACTATACTGCCCTGCCCGGCATCAGTTGCATACTCCGATATTCCGGCATCAAATATATTAAAATTATCGCCCATTATTATGCCTCCTTAACTCACTGCCCAACATTTTGGGATCCTGCATCAACATACTTGGCATAAAGAGTAACATCATCCCAAATGCTTGTGAGTCTTGCAGGGGTCTTGAGATCTGCATCGGTATACCAACCGGCAAACACCTTGCCCTCGGCACCCGCGCAGGTCACGGCAGAGCTGATATCACCGGGCTGCAGCTGCAGCCGGCGACGCTCGCCGTCAACTACTGTAACAGTTATCTCGTCCTTTGCGCTCATGCGGTAGTATGCCGCCGCATTGAGTGCCGCAGGCTCGGTCGCATTATAGGGAGCTGCAACCGCGCCGCTTGCGGCATCGGTAGCCGAAACGAGATCACGCTGTGTCTTGGTGGGATCGTAGGTGCAGGTCCTGGTCTTAGTACCGCACACAAGAATGCCATCAAGTGTTACCCAATAGGGTGTAAACACGGTGGGAACATCCTTGTTGAGTTCCACCTCGTTCATCATAATGTAGGAGTCAACTGCAAAGGGCAGGTTTGCGGAATTTTGGATAACTCCATTTACCGCATAGAGCCAGCTGTTGTGCTCGGCTACATTATTTTTCATCTTCATCACGTCAACGGTCCGGTAAACGCTGCTGACCTCTGTATATGCATTGCCAACAACAAAACCTACAGAAGTGTAGAATGCAGGATCATCGATAGTGGAAAGAAGATAGAAAGCGTGAAGTGCGCCGACATTGTTCCACACAATGGTGTTCTTGGGAGCAAGATAAACATCGCTTACCTCGCGGAGGTAATAAACGCTCTTATCGGCGGGAGCGAACGCTGTGGGGTCAGATGCCAAAGCGGTATCGGCGCCAAATGCTTCGCTTGTAAAGGTACCGCCGTAGAGGTAACCTGCGGCAACCTGCTCGGTAAAGTTGACCTTACCCTCTGTCAGCGAGTGCAGGGGGATGCTCTCCTCGCTGTCATCACTGCTGTGAACTATGGTAAAGTAAGGAATATAGCATGTAGGTGTGGGGAACGGCTGAAGCATATTGCCGTCCGCCGATTCGTAAAGACCCGAGCCTGCGGCGTTGGTCACGGTATCGCCCCATGCCGTGCTTGCGGGATCAACATCGATATCGATCACGATAACGAGCTTTTTGCCGCGGTAGGTAACATTGCTGCCCTCGGTGTGTGTGCCCACCCAGTTATCCGAGAAATCAAAGCCGGTAACGGTTATGCTCTTGCCCTCAACGGTAAAGTTGGTAAAATCGGCATCCTTTGCCCATGTGTACTCGCCATCGGTCATACCGGTGCATTTCCATGTTTCAACGGTCACCTTTCCGCCCGCGGGAATCAGGAAATGATCACCGATTATATCCTTGATAACGGTAGTCTCGGTAAGTGTTTTGGTAGTCGCACCGCCGGTCTCCTTGCTGATAGCCCTGAAGATCTCGGTAAGGCCCGTGCTCGTAGCAGCCGTTTGGTAGTAACGCTGTATCTCGTTAGGTGTGCCGGGGGTGTCAAGATCTACGGCCTCGGGATAGTTGGAGGATACATAGTTCATGTATTTATCCATATCGGAGTCCGTTGCGGGGTCGTCTTCCCAACAACCTATGGTGTATACAAGTGTTCCGTCATTTTTCATTGCCTTACTTGTGGCAATGGCAGAGTTGGCAACCGTGGAGTTAAAACCATTATGATGGTTAGGCTCGCCATCGGTAAGCATTATAACAACTTTATTTTCGCTTGTTGATTTATCAAGCACGGCTTTTGCATGCGCCAGACCGTAATCGGCACTGGTTGCGCCTGCTGCTATAAGCGACTCAACGGTCGATTTTAACGATTCGGCATTTCCGCTTACAGTTGTAAGCTCGGTCACTATCTGCGAATAGTTGCGGGTCTCCCCATCGGTTACATACGTGTCGTTTCCGACAGTGTCTGTTGTATTACCTGCAAACTTTATTATTGAGATCTTGCTTTCCGGCGCTTCATCGTTGGTCTCGTCTATAAAACGCTTTACGGCCATTTTCAGCGCGTCGAGCTTGGTGGTACGAATACTCTTTATTTGATAAACGTTTGATCCGATCTCGGTCCAACCCGCATTGGTCACCTTTTTATAGTATTCCCAATAAGACTTTTCGCTATTATATCTTAGCTCATATTTGCCAAATTCTATGCCCCAAATTGGCACACCAAAGCTGGCTGTGTATATACCCTCAGCACCGCCGTACACAGTGTCAAGCTTGCTAAGATCATCGTATCCGTTAGCAACCTCGATCTCCTCAGTCATCGACCCCGATACATCAAGCACGAGTGCGATATCGGCAGGCTCGGTGGTGAGCACTGTCTGTGACTCGCCTGTTACGTAGGCCTCAAGCTTGAGCTGCTTTGTAGTCGCATCATAGACCTTGGAAAGCTCCAGACCCTCGACCGTTGTGTTTGTTTCAGAACCACCGGTCGGCGTAACGTCACCGGACCGGGGTGCCACAGCTGATTCGGCGTCTGCAAACGCAGGCATAACAAAGGTCGCCGCGATCATAACGGCCGCGAGAAGTAGTGACAAAATGCGTTTTGTTTGTTTCATTTTTCTTTTCCTCCTTTAGTATTTGGTAGTCGGGAGTGCGACAGAACGCCAACTGCCCATCCGGTCGCCACCGGCATACCCGCGCCATCGGCATCGGGTAAATCCCCCCTTTTACAATAATGTTATTATACCATATACCAATCACAAAATCAAGCCCTTTGGACGAAAAAGAATGATTTTTTCGGTTATATAATTTACGATCCCGCGCCGAAAGCCCTCTCACGCATGAGAAGGCTTGGCAAGAGTCGCCTCTTTACCCATAGGCGGAGAGAAACGCATCATCCATCGTCGCGGCGGGAGCCGTCCCCCGCCCTACGAAGATCGAGCATAGCCGCAAGCAAATGCGATATCCATCGTTGCGGCACGACAAGCAAGTCGCTCCCAACTCAAAAAGCCCCAAGGGAGACCCCCGGGGCTTTTATCTTTTTAATTTGTCCCTCAGATCGCTCCGAACAGCCACATAACGAGCAGGGAGATAGCAAGGATGACGGCGAGGCAGACCGGGATAAAGACCAGAAAGGCTGACAGGGTCATTGCAAACAGGTCGCGGCCGCTCACTCCGCCCTCTTCGTTGATATCGCGGTTGAGCTGTTCCTGTTTCTTTTTGGATCTTTTAAAGAACCCTTGCTTGCTTTCCTTCATTTTGCGCTCCTTGGTCGATCAACCGTCAAGTCTTGACGATTTTTTCTCCATCTTGGGCAGCTCAAAGAGGTAATTTCCATCCGCATCGATCTTTCTCTGCTCGGCAAAGTGGCAAGCCACAAAGTGACCCGGCTCTATCTCTACCAGAGGCGGCGGCACGCGCTTACATTTATCGCAGGCCATAAAGCAACGTGAATGGAACTTACATCCGGCCGGCGGACGGATGGGGCTGGGGATGTTACCCTCAAGAATGATACGATCCTTTTTAAGGTCATCCGGATCGGTCGTGGGGATGGAGCTGAGCAGTGCCACCGTGTAGGGATGGCGGGGATCTGCAAAGATCGTCTCGGACGGTGCCAGCTCAACGATATTGCCGAGATACATAACGGCGATACGCGTGGAGATGAAACGCACTACCGAAAGGTCATGCGAGATAAAGAGATATGTGAACTTTTCCTTTTCCTGCAGCTCCTGAAGCAGGTTGATTATCTGCGACTGGATGGACACGTCAAGCGCGGATACGCACTCGTCACACACCACGAACTTGGGGTGCACTGCCAGCGCACGCGCAATGCAGATACGCTGTCTCTGTCCGCCGGAGAACTGGTGCGGGTAGCGGTGCAGCATGTAATCCTGCAGGCCGCAATCGCGCATGGTTTGCAGGATGTGCTCCTTCATTTTGGGCGAACCGTGCTTGTAGAAGTTGTGGGTGACCAGACCCTCCTCGATTATCTGACCGATGGTCATACGGGGGTCAAGAGATGAGTAGGGATCCTGGAAGATGATCTGCAGGTCCTTGCGCAGCAGGCGCATCTCATTGTAGTTGAGGCGGGCAAGATCAACGCCGTCATCCCGCATCTCCTCGTACCTTGCAAACTCATCGTTATCGGCAAATAACACCTTGAGGGAATCAAGCTCTGCCTCTATCGTGCGGCGCTTGGCTCTGTTTGCCTCGATATGCTCCTCGGTCTGTGCGATCTTGGCCTTGAGCGACTCTATCCTCTTTTCGACAGAGGCTGTGGACTTACCGGCCGCGGCCAGCTCGTCCTTATCCACCATAAGCCCCTCCTCGTCAAGGATGAGCTCTGTTTTGCGCTCCTTGAGCTTGGCTCTTGCAACGTCGATATCGTAGAGCCGCAAGAGTATTGCCGCACCGCTCTCAAGTGCCTCGGGGACTGCCACAAATCCGCCAAGGATCTGGGTGACCTCCATCAGCGCCGTTTTAGCGGCCGCCACTGCAAGATTCTTTTTTTGGAGCAGGAAGAAATCGGCATCGTCGCCCAGTGCATCGCACTCGGCACACAGCTTATCGGCAGTTGCCTGCGCGCTATGATACTTTGCCACGTACTTTTTGGCGTGCTTTAATGTGTCCTTCATGTACTTGGGGGCTACATCATAGATGGAGCGACCGTAGTACATGGTAGTACCCGCCGTCTGCTCGTAAAGCTGCAGCAGCACGCGGCCGAGTGTGGATTTTCCGCAACCGGATTCTCCGACTATACCGACCGTTTCGCCCTCGTAGATATCAAGCGAGATATCCTCGTTGGCGCGCACGTACATTTTCTCCTTTTGGAAAAGAGAACTCTTTGCCACCGGGAAGTACTTTTTAAGGTTCGTTATGGACAACAATTTTTTGGTGTTCGGCACTTCTTCTCTCCTCCTTGTTAGGATAAAAACATCTTATAAACTGACCCTCAACGTTTTCACGCAGCTCGGGCTCGCATTCGATGCACTTTTGCGTGCAATATTTGCAACGCGGTGCAAACTTGCAGCCCTTGGGCAGTGCCAGCGGGTGCGGCACGCTGCCGGGAATAGGCTCAAGCTTGCTGCCAACATTCTCCATGCGGGGAATGGAGGCCATAAGTCCCTCGGTGTAGGGGTGGCTGAACTGGCAATCGGTAAATATCACCTTTGCGGAGGTCTTTTCCACCACCTGACCGCAATACATAACAACAACGTCATCCGCCATTTCATTTATAACGCCCAGGTCGTGCGTGATAAATATGATGGATGTGCCGTTATCCCTTTGCAGATCGTTCATCAGTCGCAGTATCTGCGCCTGAATGGTAACGTCAAGAGCCGTGGTAGGCTCATCCGCGATCAGGATCTTGGGGCGACATGCAAGCGCCATTGCTATCATTACGCGCTGGCGCATACCGCCGGAAAGCTGGTGCGGATACTGGCGAAGCACTGCCTCGGGGTTGGGGATCTGAACTGCCGCCAGCATTTTAAGCGCTTCATCAGCCGCCTGCTTTTTGCTCATCCCCTGGTGGATGATAAACGGCTCGGAAAGCTGCTTTTTAACGGTAAATACCGGGTTGAGCGAGGTCATGGGCTCCTGGAATATAACGGATATCTGGTTGCCGCGGATGTGCTGCATCTCCTCGGTGGAGAGCTTTGTAAGATCGATCCGCTCGCCGTCGCGGTCAAAATAGATCTCGCCGGACTTTATATATCCGTTGCCGTCCAAAAGACGCAGTATGCTCATGGCGGAAACGCTCTTGCCGGAGCCCGACTCACCAACGATGCCGATGGTCTTGCCCGGCTCAAGGGTATAGGAAACGTCGTTTACCGCCTTAACGATTCCCTTTTTGGTGGTGAAATAGGTATGCAGATTATTAACTTCAAGTAACGGCATTACTTTCACCTCCCGGAGTTAGACTTGGGGTCCATAACATCACGCAGTGCATCGCCGATGATGTTGATGCAGATGGTCGTGATCATAAGGAAAACAGAGGGACAGACCCACTGCCACCAGTAGTTTTGAATTACTATCGAGTTATTGGCACCGTCAAGCATATTACCCCATGTAGGTCTTGGCGCCTTAACGCCAAAGCCGAGGTAGGAGAGGCTGGACTCGGTAAGCATACAGCCCGCAAAGTCAAGCGTCATGGAAACGATGATTATAGAGATAACGTTGGGCAGGATGTGCTTAAAGGCTATCTTCCATTCCTTAACGCCCATCGACTTGGCAGCTATAACGAACTCCTTTTCACGCTCGGCCAGCACCTGTCCGCGAACGAGTCTTGCAAGACCCGTCCAGGAGAGCAGACCGAGGATGACCATGATCATAACGATACGCGTCATCTCCTCAAAGCCCTGCGACTGCACAACGATGGAAAGTATGAGCGCAAAGGGCAGGAAAGGTATAGCCGAAACGATCTCGGCCACACGCATGAGCAGCATATCCACCCATCCGCCAAAGTAGCCGGCAAGACAGCCAACCACAACGCCGATGATGGAGGAGATGATAACGGCTATAGCACCGATGGTCATGGTAAGGCGACCACCGTTGACGATCCTCGTCCAGATATCACGTCCAAAGCTGTCGGTACCCATAAGGTAGCCCTTAAGGCCCCATGTTGCGACCAGCTCGCCATCTGCGCTGACGGCGTAGTTCTGGAAAGGACCTGCATAAAGCTCGGCGGTGCCGGCTGTCTTTTCCGGAACCTTTGTCTGCTTCCAGGCATTGCTGCCCCAGGAGTAGATGTTGCCCTTATCGGTGAGCACAGAGAAGTGCTTCATGCCGCCGGCGATAGATACTACCTGCTCGCCCGCCTCAAGAGTGGGCGCCAGCTCCTCGCCGTTGGCGTAGGTACCCGAAACGATGATCTTGCCGTTATCGAGCACCAGCGCGATGCAGTTTTGCGCCGCGGCGATGTCCACGATCTTAGCACCAAGCTCGTTGATGTAATCACGAACGAGGACGCGGGTCTTTGCGCCGTCCACCGTCACATAGGTGTAATCAAACTGTGATGCCGCCGCATATGTGCCGTCCGTCAGGAGCGCAACAGCGGTATCATTGGTGAAAACCAGCTTTTCGATATTCGTGAGCTTTTTGATCAGCGACATATTGGTGGCGCCGTTGCTGTGGTTGCCCCACATGTAGGCGGTGCCATCCTTCATAACGATGGCGGATACCTGCTTGCCGCAAACGAGCTGACGTACATTTGCAACGTCTATCTTGCCCTCAAGAATAACGCTTGGCATCTGTGTACACATAAATGCCAATGCGGAGTTGCCATCCGGAAGCTTGCCGTACTGGCCAAGGGCGTTTTGACCCCAACCGTAAACAGTGCCGTCATCGCCAATGGCAATTGCGTGGTCACTGCCCGCTGCGGCATAGACGATATTTGCATCCACTACTTCCTGCGGGATCTTGCTGATATCGCCGCCGATGTAGGTCGCGTCACCCCATACATACACCTCACCGTCCTTGGAAAGACCAAGCGTAAAGGTGGACTGCGAGGAGATATTGGCTATCTGATCGCGCATCGCGCTCGGCACGCTCATCATGTTAAGGCCGGGGGAGACGTTCTTTTGAGATTCCTCAACATAGGATATATCAAGCGGGAAGAAATACGGGCCGATAAGCATTACAAGGAAAACGAGAATAAACACGCAAAGCGCGCCCACTGCCAGCTTTTTAGAAAAGAAGGCCTTTATTCTCTGCTCACCGGGGCTTTCGATCTTTTCTACCTCAAACCTTGCATCATCCGGCGAGATATCCTCATCCTCGTCATCATCCGCAGCAGAATTATTCTGCTGCTCGCGATAAAGCGAGTTACTGCCGCCGAAAAATGCGCGGCCAAACCATCTGCCGATGGTGGCAAAAAAGCCGGACTTATTTTTGACCTCTGTTTTTACCTCAGTCTCGGGGGTCGCGGCAGTGATCTTTTGATCTTTATTTTCTTTCATGTCGCACCTCCTTATTTGTTTACACGCACGCGCGGGTCAACAAGACCGTACGCGAGGTCGATGATGAGGTTGCCCACAAGTCCCAGTACGACGTAGAACATCTGCAGGGCCAGTGCGACCTCAAAGTCTTTGGTGTTGATAGCGGTTATATAAAATTTTCCAAGTCCGTTGAGACCGAACATCTGCTCGACAACAAGAGAGCCGGAGAATATGCCAAGGAACCAGCCGATAACGAGAGTTACGACCGGGATCAGGGCGTTACGCCATGCATGGCTGTAGATAACGACCTTTTCTTTAAGACCTTTGGCTCTGGCTGTGCGAACGCAGTCCATGGAGAGCGCCTCGATCATGGAGGAACGCACGTAACGTGTCATTCCGCCGAGCGAGCAGAAGGTCATAACTATAAGCGGAAGCGCCATATAGTAGAGCTTATCAAGGAACGCACGGAAGCCGGTGTAGTTGGCATTGGGGGTTCCCATTCCCGAGACCGGGAAGAGCTTGAGTATAACGGCAAACAGCCATATAAAGACTATTGCTATAATAAATGTAGGGATGGAATATCCCACTATCGATCCCACCTGCACGGCGGTATCGCGCTTGCTGCCCTTTTTGACAGCACAAAAGATTCCAAGCGGTATGGTGATACCAAGCGCCAGGACAGTTGCAAAAATGTTGATGAATACTGTGTTTTTAAGCGGCTCACCTATAAGCTCTACAACATTTGCCTTGTAGTTATAGCTGTAGCCGAGGTTGCCCTGAAGCAGGCCGTTAAACTGACCGTCCCATGGAGCCAGGCCCATCCAATAGAGATACCTCATAACGAGGGGCTCATCCAGTGCCATTTTGTGGCGCATAGCTTGGTAGACTTCCTCATATCTGCCATCCTTCATAAGTTGGGTCTTTTGACCGTCCAGGATCAGCTGAGCCTGGTCAACATCGATCCAGTTATAGACCATATAAAGGATAAAGGAAAGAAGCAGGGCAACAACAAGCACGTACGCCAAACGTTTAAGTATATATTTTGCCATAAGATCTCCTTTAAGCCAAAACACGGGGGACGGATGACATCCCCCATATTTTGATATCTACCCTCAAAACGGGCGGCAGCGCAAGGCCGCCGCCCGTGAGTATTTTTTACTGATTACTGAGCAGTTTTGTCGTAGCAGTAAACGATAGCATTTACAGCGCTCCAGTCGGGGTTAACTTCGTAGTTACCGATCTTTGCGTTGTAAACATCGTGGTAGAGGTTGGAGTAAAGAGCGATCTCGGGGAGAACTTCGTTCCAGCGAACGATGTAATCCACAAAGTACTGCTTAAACTCTTCCTTGTTCGTTGCCTTGTAGACCATATCCCAAGAGAGCTGATCAAGCTCCTCGTCAGCAAACCAACCGGTGTTGCCCTGACCCATGTACATTCTCCATGTAGAATCGATGAGGGTCTCTTCATCAGCAGAGTACTTGGAAGCATCAGCTGCGGTGAAGGTTGCGCCCTCGCAAGGAGTTACGCCTGCGTAAATAATGTTGCTATAGGAGTACTTGGGCATCCAGTAACCTGCATAGTCATATACAGGGGTAAAGCCGGTAGCAAGGTTGAACATGCTGTATTCGGCGGTGGAGCGCTCGCCACGACGGTAGAGAGCGTCAAGAAGAGTTGTAAAGTCAACAACATCCTGAGAGATGTACACGCCGGCCTGCTCAGTGGTCTTAGCCTTCTGGAGCATGGTTACAAGCAGCTCGGAAACAGGGTTGTCTTCGCTGGAGCACCAGTTGATGGCGAGAGGCATGTAGTAATCGTTACCGACCTTAACGGTCTTGTAGTTGGTCTTACCGCACTGGTATTCGGCGTTGCCGTTTACGGCAGCTTCCTCAGCGGTGAGCTTCTTATAACGGATACCGGATGTGTAAGCAGAACCGTCTGCATTGTATACCCAGCCGTCTTCCTCAAGCTCTTTCATAGCCTGGTCAACGCTGAAGTCATAGCCGTTGAGCTTGGATTCAAGCTCGTCCTTGGTCTCCTGGTACATCCAGCTGGACAGACCGTAGGGACCCTTAACAAGGCTTCCGTAACCGCCGGTGAAGGTGGAAGCGAAGCTGTTCTTATCAAGCAGGTAGCTGAGAGCGTAACGGACCTTAGCAAACTGTGTGGGACCGTAATCGCCAACGAGCTGGATCTTACCGTAACCTGCGCGCAGATAGTTGGTGTAGGCATACTTGCCATCGCTTTCGTTAACTGCCTCAAGTGCAGAGTTGATCTCTTCACCCTCGGAGAGGTTTGCAAGGATATCAACACCGCCGCTCTTGAAGAGGTCAAGCTGTGTCTCGGGAACGACCTTGATGTAGGTAAGGTCTTTGATGTGAGGCTTCTGGCCCTCAAAGTTGCCCTCGTAGTTCTCGTTGATGGTCAGAGTGCAGGTCTTTGCACTTGCATCCCACTTAACGAACTTGTAGGGGCCGGAGCAAGCGCCATCGGTGGTGGCATAACGAGCCTTTTTGATCTGAGCGGCCTTTTTGTAGACCTCGGTACCGGTGGTGGAATCAATCTCCTTCTCGTACCAGTTGGCAGAGAGATATGCACCGTTGCCGTCGTCCTTGATCTCTACGTCGTCACCGAGCCAGAGAGAGAGGGAGTAGGGCTGGAAGCCGGCATAGGTTGCCTCATAGTAGTAGGGGAAGAAGTCAGCCAGCATCGTGTAGGAGAAGGTGTACTCGTCAAGAAGTCTGACGCCCGCAAAGGGAGTAGGCTCGGTAGCCTTCGCAAAATCCTGGAAGCCAACGTAGGAAGAGCCGCTCTGAGCGTCGACCTCTGCATCAAGGCAGATGGGCGATGCCATAGCAAGAGTGTAGCCTATGTAATCCTTAGCGGTGATAGCTGTACCGTCAGAATACTTCAGGCCTTCGTTGATAGTAATCTTGAAAGTCTTCGAACCATCATCGTTTGCGATGATCTCGTAGTCCTTAACAACTACTGTGGTATCCCAAACATACTCGCCGTTCTTGTTCTGCTGAACGCAAGCGTAGCCGTTTGTAAGATCGCGGATGTCCTTATCCGCAGCGTTGTTACCCCATGCGCTGGTGCGGAAGTCACTTCCGGACAGCTCGGTGGTGTTACCGATAATAACTGATCCGCCGACCTTAACGTCATTGTTGACTTCGCCCTGATGATCGGTGTCGGTACCGTCGCCGGGACCGTCGGTGGGATCCTTGCAAGCAGCAGCCATGCCCATGACCATAACGAGGCAGAGCAGCAGTGCAAGCACTTTCCATGTCTTTTTCATAATAGAAATCCTCCATTATTTATTTGAATTGTTTTGCCCAAAGCGTAACATGATGCCGGAAGGCCATTTTCGGCGACCACTCACACCTCAAACACTGCGCCGCGTAAGCGACGGCAATACCTAAAAAGGATACACCTATTATACCACAATGTTTTCAGTTGTCAAGTCCTTTTTATTATTTTTTCAAGTTTTTTAAGCTCTTTTTCATTTTGTTTGGTCGCCCTGCCTCCACTTTGCCCGTTTTTGGCCCCTTTTGAATTTTTGCATCCCCCACCTTGCGTTTGCAAGCCGCTGCGCGAGAGCTGCACGTTTGCTCGCGGATGGCATACTCACGCCGCGGGCGCGTGTATATCACCCGCATAGAGTTCAAAAATAGGAAGCCCTGTTCCCAAGTCTTCCTATTATATTATATTATATTAGTTCGATCAGCTCTCACCGATGCCGTCCACCGTGTGTGGTATTTGACACGACCGTGCTTTGACGCATCAATTTATTTTTTGCCGATCTTTAGTTTTGGTCGGCGACCTTGCGGAGCTCCTCGTTGAGCTTTGCAACAGCCGTCTCGGTGGGTTTCTTGATGGAGCTGAAGCGAGTTGCCACACCGCCGGTGTTATTACCGACAAGTGTACGGAACATTTGGTGTATCGAGTTGATGGTCTTTGTGTAAAGCACACCTGCATCGATATAAAGGTTCTCGGTAACGATATCAAGCATAGCCCAGGATGCGGGATCGTTTACATACTTGCTCTTAAGAGCGACCTCGTAGTAAGCGGGGGTGATGTAACGATAGCTCTCGGAGGCCATAGCCTCAAGGAATGCGCCAAGCATATCGCGGCGATCCATGGGAGTGGTGTTGGTGATACCAAACGCTGTCATCTGGTCGTGTGCGTAGCTGTGATAGTCATCCTGTTCTTCGTTGAGCATAGGCATGGGAACTATACCGTAGGGCTCACTCATATCACGCAGATATTGATCCTCGACCTCGATGAGTCGCAGGGTGGCCATAGCGGCAGTACCCTCGGAGAATTTCTTTGCTATCTTCTTCTGCTCGCCGTCGCCGGATTCATACTTATAGGCGTAAACGCCATCGGTATCCCAAAAGAGCGTTTGCATCTTCTCGACCGCAGCGGTGGTACGCTCCATATCAACGGAGTATACAAGATAGTTATCGGCATCCTTTGTAAGGATGGGGAGCTTAAATGCGCTCCAATAGGAGTCAAGACCTATCTGGTTGCCGTTGGATATAAAGCCGCAGATATCATCGACAGAGGACTTGGAATCGGCATCGGTGTCTTTCCAAAACTTCTTGCAAAGCTCGATCTGATAATCGATGGTCCACTTATGCTCGTTTACGGTCTGGTAAAGATCCGGGACGGTATCCTTCTGTTCGTCAAACATGCGGTAATTGAAGAGTGTAACGAATATGAATCTGTATGTGGAGAGTGCTATAGCACCGGTGGCGAAGTACTGGCAATCGCCTATGGATGCGGAATCGTTAAAGCCCTGCGACCAATAGGTGCGGCTGAGATCGATGTTTTCGATGCTCTTGAGGTCGGCAAAGCAGTTTTCGTTGGTATACATGATCGTGGAATATACCGAGTTGGAAAAGATATCATAAACATGATCTGCCTTGGCTTGATTGCGGATGATATCAGACACAGCGTACTCGTTGCCATCGATCTTGGTGTTATCAATGGTAACGCCCAAGCGCTGTTCAACTACCTTATTGCGGCGCTCAACAGCCGTTGCGATAAGGCCGCCGTCGTTGTCGTCAACAACTATCTCGTCAGCGACCCATGCATTGGAACGGCTGACGATGGTAATGGTCTCGCCGGGGTAGCTGAGTGTGGGAAGCAGCTCATCGCCTATCTCATACTTGCTGGTGGTCTCGGGGGTATCGGTGATATCCGGGATATCGATGGATGCGGTGGTCTCGGTCCCGGGCTCGTTGGGCTTGGCGCAGGATGCAAGGGCAAATACGCCCAGCAGCATCAAAGCGGCAAGAAAACCGGAAAGGATCTTGGTCTTCATAGTATTTCTCCTTTTTGATTTAATTTACAGACGATCATAAAAGTCATCGTATAAATATCAAATTCGTTTTTTCGGCAGCTCTGCCGCCCCCAAGCACCTTTGAGGCGAGTCGGAGCGTGCCCGCGCCGAGGGTGCAATATGCGCGCGTATCCCCGCCGCGAGGTCCTCTATCGCAAAACAAAGCTTTACGATAGGCCGTATTTGATTTGTATTCTGCAAAGAGTGTCACAAACCAAACTCGCGACATTTTATGTATTAGGTCAGCCGACTGCAGTGCGCATCGATGAGGTCACCGCAAAGAGATACGATATCGTCTATCGAAAGCTCGGCGGGGAGGTCATCAAAAGACCCGTGTTGATCACATTACCGCCGATGCGCAAGGGCTTATCGGCAAAGACCGTCCCGGGGCGCGTAATGATCACACATCGGTGATCCGCCGGGAGCTTTTCTTTTGTTTGATGCGAAACAGGATCCGTCGATCTGTCGATCTGATAAAAACAAGTATACAACAAAAAAGCACCTGAGTCAATAGCAAATCGAAAAAAATATCACAAAAGTGCATAGTGTTAACAGTTCCTACTGCCAAGCCTGTAACGGACTTTCACCGTCAAGTGGTTACGCGTGCCGAGCACACCAAATGAAAGAATCCAAGTCATCCGACTTGGATTCTTTGACTCCCCCGGCCGGGCTCGAACCGCCGACACCCTGTATTGACCCATTCACCCGAGCGGGGCTCGGGTGAATGCTCCGTATCGTCGCACGCGACAATACGGGGTCAGCCGCCCTTTGGGCTGCTGACTGTTGCGCGAGAGTCTCGCAGGTCCGCTCCAAACAAAAAGAGCCAAAACAAAAGGCCGCGCCTTTGCTTACAGGTTGATAAGGCAGTATAAAAACTTATTACATCTGTGGCATTGCAAAGGGAAGAAATTAGGCTTTGACTTAGACGGTCAGAGCCTTTTTCTTTTGCAATAAAATCCGCACATTCGTCTTTTGAGTCTCCTTGATTTATAATTAGTATATCAAAATCAAGGAGGATTTTTATATGGCAACACTATTTGAACAACAAGGTGGACAATACGAATTGCAGGGCGATTACAGATTACCTTAAAATTGAAAGCAACTTTGCCTATGGAATGGGTGCGATAGATAAATAATATCCGTAACCGAGCGACCGAAATCGTAAATACGGAAGTGATTTTTGTATGAGTAAATTTTATTTTTATCTTACCGATGAAGAAAGAAGATTAATAATAGAGAGCCTTATTTCAAAGAAAAATGCTCTTGTTTCGGAAGGAAAATACACAGATGGAGTAGATGATGTCCTGCTCAAAATACTGCGTTCTAAAAAGAAAAAAGTTAAGATTATTACACCGTAAAGCAACAGTAAAGG
>CAZFVR010000030.1:0-3184 GCA_964522215.1 uncultured Ruminococcus sp.
ACCGAGCCTGAAGTTCCCGGCACCGAGACCGAGCCCGCAGCTCCCTCCACCGGTGACAATGCTATCGTGATCGTTGCTGCCGTGGCTATGGTCTCCATCCTCGGCGCTTGCCTTATCGGCAAAAAGAAGGTTACCGAATAATTTAGTTCAAATTTAATAGGTAAATACAAACCATCCCCTGCCGCACGCGGCAGGGGATGGTCATTTTTTTAAATTAGTGTGTCAGCATTTCCGCGGTGACAGCGGCATCGGCATCAAGAGCCGCTATATCCGCAAAGCTCTCACGGCGAACCGCCACATAGCTCTCTCCGCGCGACAGCATGACTATCGGCGGGCGTGGTATGCGGTTGTAATTTGAGGCCATCGAGTAATTATATGCGCCTGTTGTGAGGCACGCAATGTGACTTCCGCGGTGAATGGTGCGCGGCAGCAGCACATCTTGCTGTAATATATCCCCGCTCTCACAGCACCGCCCCACAACCGAGTAGGGCTCGCATTCATTGGCGGGGCAGAGCGGATCATCGGCATCAAGCAGAGTGTATGGCGCGCGGTAGAGGGCAAAGCGCGGGTTGTCCGTCATGCCGCCGTCCACCGAAAGATAGGAGCGCACACCGGGTAATCTTTTTACGGATCCCGCAGTGTAAAGGGTCATGCCGGCATCGGCAACGATGGAACGCCCCGGTTCAAAGCACACGGTGGGGCAGGGCATGTCGCTCGCGCGGCATTCGCGGCGCAGTATCTCGGCGACCGCACCGAATATACTGCCAATATCGGGGTAGTTCTCTGCGGCGGTGTATGGTACGCCAAAGCCTCCGCCAAGATCGAGTATTTCTGTCACAAATCCGAGTTGCGAGTGCATGCGATGCATAAAATCAAGCATTATCTCGGCGGTGCGCGAAAAAACTGTGTGGTCGAATATCTGTGAGCCAACGTGACAGTGAAAGCCGCACAGCTGTATGCCGTCAAGGCTGAGTGCCAGCCGCGTGTTGGCTTCCGCATCCCCGGTCTCTATAGCCGAACCGAATTTTGAATCCACCTTGCCTGTGGCTACCGCCTCAAATGTGTGCGGGTCGATCCCGGGCGTGAGCCGCAACAGCACGCGCTGTTTTTGTGATCGTTTTGCCGCCACGGCATTGATCGCCAACAGCTCATCCGCGCCGTCGGCAACGATATAGCCGATGCCCTGTGACATGGCGAATTCTATATCGTCATCCGTTTTGTTGTTTGAATGAAAAAACGCGTGGCCGATATCAAAGCCCGCCGCCACGGCGGTGTATATCTCGCCGCAGGAGACTACATCGCACCACATACCCTCCTCGGCCATTATCCTGTACATGCGCCCAAAGGATGCCGCCTTTGAGGCGTAAAGCAGGCGCACGGGGATATCCTTGCCAAAAGCGGCGGCCGCCGCGGCGCTGAAACGGCGGCAATTGGCGCGCACTCTGTCCTCGTTTAAGAGATAAAGCGGAGTGCCGTATTTTTCTATTAGGTCCGCAGTGCTTTGCCCGCCAAAGCAAAGCTCGCCCTTGCCGCCGACCGAAAGATCGGGGAAGGGCGACAGCCTTTTGGTGCTTGCCTCTGTCATGATGCGGAGGTGGCGGCAGCTATGGTCAGATCGCCGTTCTTTACGGTAATTATCACGGCGTTCAGCTCATCGTCCGGCGCGGGAGCGTCTGTGCCGCCATCGGTAGTATCGGCGGCAGCGGTGTCAGCCGCTGTGTCGGCGGGCACGGTAGTGGTGGGATCGATAGGTGTGAGAGCCGTTTCAACATTAAGCTCGCTGTATTTGGCGGTGTATTCCTTGCCAAACACCAAAAGCTTACCGTTTGGAGCGTAAAGCTCAACGTTAAAGCCGGCGAAGTTGCCCTCAGCGCGGTAGTAGGTAAAGCTGCCGTTTTTGATCTCGGCATCTATTTTGTGCTCAAAAGTGCATGAGTCAATGGTGGCGTTGGCACTGCCCTCCGCGCTGAATATCAGCTCACGCGCGGTGACGTTTTTGATCTCGCTTTCAAGCTTTTTGGCGGAATCGATGGAGATGGTAGAGCCGGTCGTGATACCCGCGAGGCTTATACTGCCCTCGCCGCAGGAGAGGCGGTAGTCGCAATCAATGCCGATATCGCTGATGGCGATGTTACCAAGCTCTGTTTTAAGCTCCAAAAAGATCAGCGGTGCGTTGTCCGAAAGATAGATGTTTACCGTTTTTTCTTTATTGCGGAATTTTAGGTAGTTGGGGTAGTTCCTAAAGCCGTCAAAGTTGATCTTAAAGGAGTCAAGATCGATAAGTCCCGAAATGCCGTCGATCGAGGAGATGGTCAGCTGTGTCGTACCCATGGTGATGTTGTAGCTGTTGTCGCCAAAGTTTACAAGCTCAATGCGTGAGGTCTCGGCGCCTCCTATCACATTGATATCTGCGTCCTTAAGGGATACGGTCAGTTTGCGCAGTGTCTCGGTGTCGATATCATTGTAGGACTCTATGTAGTTGTTGTTGCCGTCCTGCTCCTGCCTAAAAAGCGCCACGCCCTGCTCGGTGGCAAGGCTTTCGGCACTGATGCAAAGGAGTATCCCTCCGCATGCCAGCATTACGGTGACTATAAGAAAGATGATCGATGTAGGTTTCATTGATCTTCAAGTGCTCCTTTCAGTGCAACAAAGCCGTCGCGGGCCTTGCGAAAGCCAAAGCTTATAAGCTCGGTAAGCTTTTTCATGAGAAAAGGCACGAGCCGTATTGCTATGTTGTACATAAGTATTCCAACAAACGAAGCCGCAGAGCCAACTGTGATGCCAAGCCCCACCTCGTAAAGTCCGATCGGTACTGCCCCGGAGACGATCTTATAAAGACCGTATATTATGCCGATAAGCGCTATCGAACATCCAACGGTCACTACGGCGATCAGTGCGACCACAAAGCCGATGGCAACGGCGGCAAGGAGTGCTATCAGCCCCAAAAAGGCGACAGCGCCTATTATGCAAAGTATCGCGCCAAGCGGTACGGCAATGCAAAAGAGTATCCAAAACAGCGTTTTGTTCTCCTCTTTGAGGGAGGTTGCGGGGGCGCTCTTTTTTTGACCGCGGCTTTGATAATATTCCGGGTCTGTTATCGGATCGTCAATGGGATCATCTGTGTGTTGTCTTGCCGCAACGGGCTTGCTTTGTGGTACAGGCGGCGCGGGGTGTGCCGCTTTGG
>CAZFVR010000030.1:3284-16270 GCA_964522215.1 uncultured Ruminococcus sp.
TGTGCCGCTTTGGGGGCGGTTGCGGCATCGCTCTTGGGTTGTGCCGCCGCAGGCTTTTTTGGTGCTTCGCCGAATACCTCATGCGCCACTGTTGCGGGGCGGTGAGGTTTGGTCTCAAGCGCCGAGAGTGGGTCTCCCGCATCGACCGGTTCGGTGTTTGCTTCCGTTTTTTTGTTTGTGTTCGTGCTTGCCGCGGTGGGGCGTGCCTCCTCGCCCAGCTTTTGCATTATGCCCTCTGCCATTCGGGTGGGGTCAACATCTACCTCCTCCATATTCTTGGAGCGTAGGTAGCCATCCATTTTGTCCCGCTGTGCCGCCGCAACGGCATCATCGGCACCCATTCTTATTAATTCCCGACAGAGTGCATCGAGAAATGATCTTTTGTCCATTTAAAATACCATGCCTTTCGGTGGTCGTTTGTGTTTAGCAACTTGGCCCTTATCGTGCAGTATCAAAGATCATGCTGACCGTCATCAAACGATCCCACCGCCTCGCACTTGCTCGGGCACCACCCTGTGTAAAGGGAGCTGTCAAAAACCGTAGGCTTTTGACCGAGGAATCGCCCGTATCGGCTACATATTCAACGAAGAGTTTTTTAAGCTGCAATGTGTTGGGGGCGGGAAAATGTGCGATGATGCAAAAAGAAAACATCTTTTTTGCGTTTTTGTACGGTAAAATGCAAAAATCATTTGCATCCAAGGGCAAAATATGATATACTGTATAGGCGTTCTGCTTGGCTTGCCACAGCAGAATATACCTACTTTATATTATATCAGATTCGGAGACGGATTTCAAGATGAGAATGAGAAAAAAAAAGCATTCGGGCGAAAGAATAGAAGCATGTGCCGAATATCTTTTGCGACCGATGATAGAGAATAACGACCAAGAGGCGGGGGCGGCAATGCCCGAGGCAAGATATCTCGGCTTGGCGGGAGGCGCGGAGGTCAGCCGCGCGATATTTGGGCGCGAATGTCCTCTTGAGCTGGAGATCGGTTGCGGCAAGGGCGATTTTGCTGTGGGTCTCTCCGCGGCACGTGCCGACAGTGGGATAATTGCGCTTGAGCGCGTGGCGGATGTTGCTGTCACAGCGCTTGAAAAGGCCGCTAATACGGCGGACGAGCGCCCGGACAATCTTCGCTTTATCATAGGCAACGCCGCAGATCTCCCCGCGTGGTTCCCGGAGAGCACCTTTTCGCGAATATACATAAACTTTTGCGATCCGTGGCCAAAGTCGGGATATGCCAAGCGCCGCTTGACCGCACCGGGTTTTTTGAATATATACCGCCGTTTGCTCATCCCCGGCGGGGAGCTTCGGTTTAAAACAGACAATGAAGGTCTGTTTGATTGGTCGCTTGAGCAGTTTGAGGCGGAGGGGCTTGAGATCCTGCGCTCAACGCGTGATCTTCACACGTCAGCTATGGCCGAGGGCAATATCATGACAGAGTACGAGCGCAATTTCACCTCCCGCGGTATGCCGATATATTCGGCACATCTGAAATTCCAAAAGTCGAGCGAGGTAGGCGCGGCAGTGGGAGAGGATCATGAATGACGGCAGAGCCGAGCCCTGCGGCGTGCTTGTTGTGGACAAGCCGAGCGGTTGGACTTCGTTTGATGTTATAGGCAAGCTGCGCCGTCTTTACGGCACACGACGGATAGGCCACACCGGTACGCTTGATCCAATGGCAACAGGAGTGCTCGTGGTTCTGGTGGGGCGTGCTGCAAAGGCTGCGGAATATGTGGCGGTGCATGATAAATCCTACCTTGCGGGCATGCGCCTTGGCATCACCACCGATACCGAGGATACGAGCGGCACGGTGCTCTCGCGCCATGAGGGTGCATTGCCGAGTACCGAAGAGGTGCGCCGCGCGGCCGACGGATTCGTGGGAGAGATAATGCAAACGCCCCCAATGTACAGTGCGCTTAAGGTCAACGGGCGCAAGCTTTGCGATATCGCGCGCGGCGGCGGCGAGGTGGAACGCACGCCAAGGCCTATCACGGTGCACTCGCTCTCGGTCAAGCCGCGTGCCGAGGCAGGTGACTATACCCTTATGGTAGAATGCTCGGCGGGAACTTACATCCGCACGCTTTGCGCCGATATCGGCGCGGCGCTCAGTTGCGGCGGTGTCATGTCTGATCTGCGGCGGCTGTCGGTAGGCGGCTTTACGCTTGAGGGAGCACACACGCCGGAGGAGATAGAGGCGATGGATGAGGCGGCTCGTGCGGGACTTTTGCTCTCCACGGAGTCTTTGTTTGAGGATCACCCTGCGGTGGATCTGCCGCCGTTTTTTGAGCGGCTGTTCAGATCCGGTTGCGAGATATATCAAAAAAAGATATCCACACACCATCCCATAGGCGAGAGGGTGCGCGTGCGCCGCGCGGACGGCAGCTTTTTTGCCATAGGTGAGGTGCGCGAATACGAAGCGGGAAGTGCCATTCGTCCGCTTAAGCTTTTTGAGCTGTGAGCACGGGCGCAAAATAACACGTCGCGCAGCTTAAGAATATCATAAAAATGCAAATGTCGCATCGCGGTTTACGCGGTGCGACATTTTTTGCGCTTTCTCGGAGCTATAATATATATAAAGAGATGGATGACCGATATCGAGTGCGATCGATGGTAAAACGCGGCTTGGGTATCGGCTCACGGAAGTGAAAAAAGGAGGACACCATGCTTCGCAACAAATGCGGATTTGATTTTTCCGCCGAGAGGGACGAGCTTTTTGTTTCGGTAGGCGGTGAGATAGACCACCACGGAGCAGCCCCGCTTCGCGAGGGGATAGATGCGCTGATATGGGAATATCGCCCGCACCACCTGTATCTTGATATGTCCGGGGTGGAATTTATGGATAGCTCGGGGCTTGGGTTGATAATGGGCAGGTACGAGCTTATGCGGCGGCTTGGCGGGGACGTTACGGTGCGCGATCCTGCGCCATGCGTTGACAGGATGTTAAGGCTTACGGGCTTTGAGCGGCGTGTGAGGATAGAGAACGCAGTCGATCGTCGGCGCGGACGATGACGGCAAGGTGAATACAGCCGAGGAGAAAAGCGGCAAAGGAGGTCATATATAAAATGAAACAAAAAACAGGTGATGGCGGGACGGTAAAAGCCACGCGGCGGGTGGGCAGACCGCCGCTGGCCGAGGTGGTGAATGATATGAAGCTGTCCTTCCCCTCACTGTCGGTAAACGAGGGCTTTGCGCGTGCGGCGGTCGGGGCATTTGTGGCTCAGCTTGACCCAACGGCACTTGAGCTGTCTGATATAAAATGCGCTCTGTCAGAGGCGGTCACGAATGCCGCCGTACATGCCTATCCCGACGGTGTGGGTAAGATAAGCTTGCATGTGAGCTTGGGGTCGGATAGATCGGTAAGGATAGAGGTAAGTGACCGCGGTGTGGGCATTCGTGATGTTGCGGCTGCGCGCGCGCCGCTTTTTACCACCAATACCGACGGCGAGCGCAGCGGCATGGGCTTTACCGTAATGGAGAGCTTTTGCGATAGGGTGCTTGTGCGCTCGACCGTTGGCGGCGGAACAACTGTAACGCTTATAAAAAAGCTCTCGCCACGGCAACGCTTTGCGCGAGGCTGATGGCGGTCGGTGGCGTAGCCCCTGTATACATAATCAATTATTAGGGGGATGGCATGACGTGTACATGTAAGGTCGATCCGGATGCCGCAAGGCAGCTCATACGCGAGGCGCAGGAGGGGGATGCTGCGGTGGCCGATGCGGCGGAGGCGCGGCTCATCGATGATAATATGGGTCTTGTGAAAAGCATAGCCCGCCGCTTTATCGGGCGCGGCTGTGAATTTGACGATCTGGTGCAGATAGGCACTATCGGCATGCTACGTGCCATCCGCACATTTGAGCTGGACCGCGGCACTGCCTTTTCCACCTATGCCGTGCCGCTGATAATAGGCGAGATACGCAGGCATCTGCGGGATGACGGTGTGATAAAGGTAGGGCGGGGAGTTAAACGATTGGGCGCGGAGCTGCTTGCCGCACGTTCGCGCATTATGGCCGCCGAGGGGCGTGAGCCGCCGATCTCCGAGCTTGCGGAGCTGGTTGGCACAACGCCGGAGGAGGCCGCCGCTGCGCTTGAGGCATCCCGCCCGCCGGCATCACTTTCCTGGACCATGGGCGATGAGGATTCGGATATAGAGCTTGGTGACAGGATCAGCGACGGCTCGGGGCTTTTGGAGCTGGATGCCGCGCGGGATCGCATTGCGGTGGGTCAAGCGATAGGAAGACTGCCGCCGCTGTGGCGACAGATAGTTACCCTGCGGTATTTTAAATGCCAAACGCAGCAGCGAACCGCCGAGGCCTTGGGGCTGACTCAAGTTAAGATATCGCGCGAGGAAAAAAAGATAGTTGAATTTTTGCGCCGCGAGCTATGCGGCTGAACCCCCGGCACCGAGGACGGCGGGCCGTCCTCGGTGCTGGGGGTGTTGTGCTATTATGTTGTTTTGCTTTTATGTATTATGATCGTGTATGCATGCACATTCCGCTGTGTTATATGCGCTATACGTCGGCCTTG
Source organism: uncultured Ruminococcus sp. (assembly GCA_964522215.1). Lineage (GTDB taxonomy): Bacteria > Bacillota > Clostridia > Oscillospirales > CAG-272 > CAG-390. The sequence goes on from CAZFVR010000030.1 coordinate 7,813, forward strand.
CCGCGCCTTTTGCGACGGCGGCGGTCAATGATATCAAGCGTGATCCCGACAGCTGTACCAACTATAAAGCCGCCGCATATGCCTATCTCCATGTTGCCGAAGGCTAACATACCCACGGCAAGGCCTATAGTCATACCAAAGCAGATGAATGCCGGCAGGGTGGCGGAGGCAGGGCGTTCGCGCTCCCAAAGTGTGGCGCCCTCCATACGTGCGGCACGGTGAAAGCCGCATTTTTCAAGCACCCGCTCGGATGCGGTGTTCCCATCGGCGGTAGTGGCGCGGATAAAATAACAGCCGGGCATTGAAAAGCCCCATCGGCATATTGCTTCTATCGCCTCGGTGGCGTAGCCGCGCCCCTCAAATCTTTTAAATATGCCAAAGCCTATCTCAACCTCGCCGTGCTTGTTCGGCGGTCCTCTAAAGCTCACCTCGCCAACAGGCAGATCCTCCGCCGTAGCTATCATCACCCACGGCGTATGCCAATGCCGTGTGGCGGGTGATGCTATACATGCAGCAAGCCTGCGGTCATACGCACGCCGTATATTTGCATCCTGCGTGCGGTCGCGCAGTGCGGTGAGGGCGCGGTCATCAAGCGGCTTTATTGTAAGGCGTTTTGTTTTCACGGCAGGCTCCTTTCGGGTGATATTGGGCAATTTTAGATATAGCATAATTTTAATGGATAGCTCTGCTTTTGTCAAGCTTTTAAAAAATATTTTTTCGTCTTTTTATTATTTTCTCTTGACATGCTCTTTTTTTTATGCGATAATATGTGGTAAAGATCCAAAAACGACATCAACGATCGACCCCGAGTTTGTAGTATCCTCTAAACTCGATATACGTTCGGATCGATCGATCCTTGGGATCAAAAAGGAGAGAGCAAATGAGCTTTAACTACGATCTTCACAAAACGCAAAAGACCTTACACTTGGGATGTACACCGCCGCGTGCGTACTACATTCCTTTCAGCTCTGACGAAGCTGCCGCCGCGGCAGGCGATCGCCGTGCCGCATCAGACCGCTTTTTGTCACTTTGCGGCGAATGGGATTTTAAGTATTATCCCGACCCCGCGCTCATCCCCGATGTTACCGCCCCGGATTATGACAGCACTACCGAGTTTGAAAAAATGACAGTTCCCGGCTGCTGGCAGATGAAGCTGGATCGCGGTTATGATACGCCGAACTATACCAATAGAAATTACCCCTATCCCTTTGATCCGCCTCATGTGCCGGATCTCAACCCCTCCGCGCTCTACCGGCGCGAGGTCACGGTCAGCCCCGAAATGATAGACGGCCGCCGCGTGTATGTGAACTTTGAGGGCGTTGATTCCTGCTTTTATTTTTGGGTAAATGATAAATTTGTCGGTTACAGCCAGGTCAGCCACTCAACGAGCGAGTTTGATGTTACCGACTATCTCCACGCAGGGCGTAACACGCTTAAGGTGCATGTGTTTAAGTGGTGCGATGGCTCGTATCTTGAAAGCCAAGATAAACACCGCTTTTCCGGTATCTTCCGTGAGGTGTACCTGCTCTCTCGTGACAGCCACCACCTGACCGATATATATGTCCGCCCCGAGCTTAATCAAAAGTACACGCAGGGCGTTGTGGCGGTAGAGGTCTCTATGAATGACAGCGAAAGCGCCGAGGTCTCCTATCGCTTGCTCTCGCCGAGCGGACGTGAGGAATCCGGCGGCTCTCTCTGTGTCAACGGTTCAGGTCGTTTTGAGCTGCTCGTTTCCCGCCCCGAGCTTTGGAGTGATGAAGAGCCGCGCCTCTACACACTTTGTATCACCTGCGGCGGCGAGCATATAAGAATGCCTGTTGGCTTTAAGGATGTTGCGGTTCGCGGCAATGTGATATTTATCAACGGTCAAAAGGTCAAGGCAAAGGGCGTTAACCGTCATGACAGCCACCCTCTGCTTGGTTCCACAGTCCCCTACGATCACATGCTGAACGACCTTTATATCCTCAAGCGTCACAATGTAAATATGATACGCACCAGCCACTACCCCAACGACCCGCGCTTGCCCGGACTTTGCGACAGGCTTGGCTTCTTTGTTTGTGACGAGGCGGATTACGAAACGCACGGTGCGCAAACGGTGGGAGATTGGGATTATTTCTCTCGTGAGCCGGAGTGGACAGAATCTCTCCTTGACCGCGTACAGCGTATGTTTGAGCGCGATAAGAACCACGCATGCGTTATCATGTGGTCGCTCGGTAACGAGGCGGGAGTAGGCGATAACCAGCGCTTGGCATCCGAATATATTCACAAGCGTATGCCCGGAAGCCTTGTGCACTGCGAGGATGTTTCCCGTCGACTGCACCATCTTGCGTATGCCACCGAAGCCTCCAAAAATGCTGAGGCTGATTGGGTGGATGTGGAGAGCCGCATGTATCCCGACTTTGACGAAATAGAGTCGTATTTTAACAACAAGCACCTCACAAAGCCCTTCTTTATGTGCGAGTACAGCCACGCCATGGGTAACGGCCCCGGCTGCCTCTCGCAGTACTGGGATGTTATCAACTCGAATGATGCATTCTTTGGCGGCTGTGTTTGGGAGTATACCGATCACTCTGTTGCCATTGGCGACGATGTGTATTCTGATCCGCATTATACCTACGGCGGCGACTTTGGGGATCACCCCAACGATGGTAACTTCTGCGTGGACGGTCTTGTGTATCCCGATCGCCGCCCGCATACAGGTCTGCTTGAGCTTAAGCAGGCAATAAAGCCGTTTGCCGTGACCGGTGCCGATGTCCGCGAGGGCTGGGTAAGGATCAAAAATATGCGCTACTTCCGCACGCTTGAGGATCTTTCGCTTTATTGGAGCGTTGAGCGGCAGGGCAAGGTGATAGCCGATGGTTGTATTCCGGCGCTGAACATAAAGCCGCGCATGAACCACAGGATCAAGCTGCCCACCTGCGATCTTGAGCTTTGGGGCGATTGCTGTCTTAATATCTCACTGCGGCAAAACAGCAGCACCGAATGGGCTGCGGCCGGCTATGAGGTCGGCTTTGAACAGCTGACGATCGAGGCAGCCCCTGCGCCTGCATCTGCGGCAAAAGCCATCATTGGTGCGCCCGCGCAGGCTGCAGTGCTTGACGTAAGTGACAGATACTTCACTGTCAGCGCTCCCGCGGCGGATACCGTGTACCGTGTGGATCGCCAAAGCGGACTGATAGTTTCTGTCCTGCACGCGGGATGCGAGATGATAACCTCGCCCGTGATGCCTACTATCTGGCGTGCGCCCACTGATAACGATCGTAAGGTCAAGGCGGATTGGTACCGCGTGTGCTATGACCGTATGCAGAGTAAGTGCTATTCTGTGACGGCGCAGGCGGACGAGGGCGGTTGCGTGAGTGTTGTCTCCGAGCTGTCCTTGGGGGCAAGAAAGCTTCGTCCCGCGCTTAGAATGAAGGCTACATATCTCTTTGCGCCCGATGGCAGTGTGCGCCCCACCTTCCATGTAACTGTCGGAGATGATCTGCCTATGCTACCGCGCTTTGGACTTGAGCTTACCCTGCCTAACGGTAATGAGTATATCCGCTATTTCGGCCGCGGCGAGTGCGAGAGCTATATAGATAAGCGTTTGGCATCAAAGCTTGGTGTCTACAGCACCACCGCAACGCAAAACTTTGAGCATTATGTTCGCCCGCAGGAAAATTCGGCTCACACCGATACAAGGTGGCTCACAGTGGCAAATGCAACCGCTCACGGCTTGGCTGTTGCCATGTCGGGCAGACCGCTCTCCTTTAACTGCTCGCACTATAATTCCAAGCAGCTGACGGAGACGGCGCATGACTTTGAGCTCGTTCCGCTTCGCGAGACTGTACTCAATATCGATTACCGTCATACAGGCATCGGATCTAACTCCTGCGGTCCTCAGCTGGCTCGGAAATACAGGTTTGAAGAAAAGGAATTTGAATTCTCCTGCCTCATCCTGCCTTGCTTTGTAAATGATATCGATCCCTTTGGGCTGTATTGAGCTGCAGAGCCAAAAGATAGATCCATAAATAAGCAACAGAAAATAAAAGAATTGCCCCTCGGGGTGAGCCGCATGGCTCACCCCGAGGGGCCGTTTTATCGACCTGTAGGTCGGCGTATATACAATCAATGCGAGTTACCGTTTATCGCTTATCGGACATCGGCGGTCTCCTCAGTCTTATCTTTTTCGCATTTTTCGGCGTAGATCTCTATAACGCGCTTGTCGTCGGCTTTTGAGACCTTGATCCTCACACCCTCATGCTCAAGCTCGTCACCGGTGCGGGGGATCTTTTCAAGCTGTTCCATCACCCAGCCGCCCACGGTCGCAGAATCGCTCTCTGTTTCAATGTCAAACAGCTCCTCCACGCGCTCGCGCTCGGCAAGACCGGAGATGAGATATCCGCCGCCTTGGCGCTTGACCTCGCCGTCGTCCGCGCTCTCGTCAAGATCGCCCACTATCTGCTCAATAAGATCGTTTAGGGTCACAAGTCCCGATGTCCCGCCGTATTCGTCAACTATGATAGCCACAGTGTAGCGGCGGCGCTTCATATCGCGGAACAGAGCATCAGCCTTCATGACCTCGGTGGCAAAGCGCGGCTTTTCAACGGCGCTTGTCATCACGGATGCGCGCGAACGATCCGAAAGGCGAAGATATTTTTTGGCATTTAGGATGCCTACAACAGTGTCGATATTTTCGTCGCATATCGGGTAATAGGAGTGCATCTCCTCCCTGATGGTGCGCTCCCAGTCCGCGTCGGTGTCCTCGCGCCACAGTACCGTCATCTCGGTGCGGTGGGTGGAGATCTCACCAACGGTGATATCGTCAAACTCAAAGATGTTTTGTATCATCTCGTTTTCAGATTCATCTATAGTACCGTTTTCGCTTCCCGCATCCGCCATAAGGCGTATATCCTCCTCGGATACTGAATCCTCCTCCGAGTCGGGGTCGATGCCGAGCATCCTCAGCACCGCGTTGGTGGAGACGGTAAGCAGCCACACCAGCGGCTTAAAGCAAACGGCTATAAAGTTTATCGTGCCGGAAAGTCCCAGGGATATCGACTCGGCATTTTTCATGGCAAGGCGCTTGGGCACCAGCTCGCCGAAAATCAGTGTGATATATGAGAGGATAATGGTAATGACGATAACAGATATCGTTTTTAAAGCTCCGTCGGAGAGCGGTGTTTTGCCGCTCAGACCATCAACTATGTAAACGCTGAAGTTGTCGGATGCAAATGCACTGCCCAAAAACCCGGAAAGGGTTATGGCGACCTGTATCGTTGCCAAAAACTTTGCTGGCTGGTCAGTCAGGCGTTTCAGACGGCGTGCGTGCTTGTTGCCGTTGTCGGCAAGACTGTCAAGCTTTGCACCTTTGGTCTCGATAACGGCGATCTCGGCGCAGGCAAAGATCGCATTGAGCATGATGAGTACGAGCTGAAGCAATATCTGAAGCAGTATCGTCAGCCATAAAGGGATCTCCATTTTGTTTTTTCTCCTGTTTTGAAAAATAATGATTTCTTTTTTGGTCTTTCAGCAACAAAACCGAACCTGACTCGGATGGATCCGATGCAGGTTCGGTTTTATAATATTAAACTCGGCAACTTCGGTCGGGAGATAAACTGCCCTCGTCGCTGTTACTCATTTATTGCAATTAAGACCTTTCAAAAAGATTGAACCTATTATATCATAAGTATGAGGATTTGTCAAGTCCGAACTTGCGTGAAGTTAAAGTGAATAATATTTCTATAAAGCACCTGATGTGTTAATTTGTATTTTTGAGGTTATAATATAGTTGCCGAAACGTGCGTCGTGTGATAAAATATATGTGGAGGCACGCGCGCCTCCCGAAAAGTGCGAAAATTTATGCTTTTATGAGGTAACCACAGCTTGAGGGACAACAAAAACGATACAAAAAACAAAAAGGATAAAAAACAAGATCTTGATAATATAAACGAAAACGCGAGCATCGATGGCGCGGGCGGTCGCAGGTGGCGAAGGCTTATTCGCTTTCTTTCACCGGCGGTGATAATAGCCGCGGCGGCGGCATATCTTGTCTTTTTTGTCGCCACGGGGCGGCAGATAACGGTGGCGGATATCGTCTCGCACGCGCCGCAGCATGCACTGCCGGCAGCACTGCTGCTCGTAATATTCTACATACTCAAAAGCCTATCTGTTTTCTTTCCCATCACCGTGCTTTACGCCGCGGGCGGATATATCTTCGGTCCGCTTTGGGGCATGCTTGTTAACTTTATAGGCGTTGCTGCGGGCTGCTTGCTACAGTGGATGCTTGGCAGATCGTCCGGAGCGGAGGCCGCGGCAAGGCTTGGCAAAAAATATCCCAAAATGGCGGTGATTTTTTCGGCGCAGGAGCGCCATCCGCTGACCACCGCATTTGCGGCAAGGCTTTTTGGGGTGATATCCGGTGATATCACAAGCTATTATTTCGGCGCATCCGGAATGCCGCTGTTGCCCTGCATAGCGGGCAGTGTGCTTGGTGTTGCGCCGGGGCTTGTTGCCGTTACCATGCTCGGTACATCGGCAGATGATCCGTCCTCACCTGTGTTTATTATAACGGTGATCGTGGTCTTGGCGGTGTTTACTGCCGCCGCAGTTGGCAAAAAGATATATGATCGCCGGCACGGCGGCAATACGGCGGATGAAGATGCAAAAGAAAATAAAGATAAATTGCTGACCGATGAGAATAATAAAGGCAATGGGAAGGTGTTATAATGTCGGAAAAAGATAAAATGATAAATAAAGACAAGGTGCAGGAAAGCTCCAAGCAAAAAGATATGTCCTGCCCGGACGGCGGCAAAAAGTCAATGCAAAAGCGCGGCAGGAAGTCTCCCGGAATGCGCCGCGCGTGGTTTAACGCTCTGCTTCGCCGCCGCGCTGCGGTGGCGGTGCTGTTGGTAATACAGATAGCATTTTTGGCGTGGTTGCTCGTAACGCGCTCCCGCTCCTCGGTGTATGTGAACGTTGCGCTTCAGCTGATAAGCATCATATGCGTTTTTGTGGTGGTATTGCGGCGCTCAAAGGGCGCATTTAAGCTCTCGTGGGTGATACTTATACTGTCATTCCCAATGTTTGGTGGGCTGTTTTACCTGCTATCAACCTTTGAATCCTCCACAAGGCTCTACCGAAAACGGCTGAAACGGACCGAGACAGAGCTTGTTCGCCCCGCGCTTGACGGTTGCGGATGCTATGAGACCGCCGTGGCCGCACTGCCGAGCTACACGGCACCTATAAGATATCTTGATGGTTTTGCGGGCTTCCCGATATGGGACGGAACCGACACCGAGTATCTCTCCCCGGGCGAGGATTATCATACCTGCCTGCTGCGCGAGCTTGAGCGGGCGGAGCGGTATATCTTTATGGAATACTTTATCGTTGAGGAGGGAGTGATGTGGGACTCGATACTCGAAATCCTCAAGCGTAAGGCGGCCGAGGGGGTTGAGGTCCGCATAATGTATGACGATATAGGCTGTTTCTTTTTGCTCCCCAAGGATTACCGCGCAAAGCTTGAATCCTTGGGAATAAAATGCAGGGTGTTTAACCCCTTTACACCGTTTTTGACGGTTCTGCAAAATAACCGCGACCACCGCAAGATATGCGTTATCGACGGCAAGGTGGCATTCACCGGCGGCATAAATCTTGCTGATGAATATATAAACGCAAAGTTGCGCTTTGGTCATTGGAAGGATGCGGGCATCGTTATGCGCGGGGATGCCGCGTGGAGCTTTGCGGTCATGTTTTTGCAGATGTGGCGGATGTCTGCTGTGCGGGATGAGCCCCCGGAGGACTACCAAAGGTACAAGGCCGTGCCGGATCCGTTTGAGCGGCGAGAGGCGTGCGGGTATGTTCAGCCGTATGCCGACAGCCCAATGGACTACGATAACGTTGGCGAGCATGTTTACATGCAGATGATAACAGGTGCAAGGCGTTATCTTTATATCAACACACCGTATCTTATCATCGATGACAGTATGGTCTCTGCCCTTACCTTGGCCGCAAAAAGCGGCGTGGATGTGCGTATAGTTACCCCGCATCGATGGGACAAGCGCTTTGTGCATATGACAACGCGCTCCTATTACCGCGATCTCATTCGCGGCGGTGTTAGGGTGTATGAATACACGCCGGGCTTTATACATTCAAAGACCTTTGTTGCCGATGATGAGGTGGCAACGGTGGGGACGACAAATCTCGATTTTCGCAGTCTCTACCTGCATTTTGAATGCGGTGTTTGGATGTGCCGAACTCCCGCGGTGGCGCAGATGAAAGAGGACTTTTTGCGCACGCTGGATATGTGCGAGGAGATAACGGAGGAGAGCTGCCGCGGCAGCTTGTTTGACCGTGTCATGCAGCCGCTTTTGCGCCTTTTTGCCCCGCTGATGTAACGGATGGCTGCCCTGAAATAAATTAAAACAGATAACCCCAGCCACGCCGCGGCTTGCATGCAAGCCGCGGCGTGGCTGTGGTG
>CAZFVR010000031.1:0-15864 GCA_964522215.1 uncultured Ruminococcus sp.
TAGTACATATAGATATATAGAAAACAAGATTTTGGTGTTCTGATATCTATCGTTGTCTATATGGCTACGCAGTATGTTCGCATTAACTAAAAAGCCTCCCAAGTGTCGTGGGAGGTAGCGAAGCGGCGCGAGGGGAGAATGGCAACCCGGTGGCTATGGAAGCCCGAGCGGGACCGATGATGAGGTGAACCGATCTCCCGCAGATCCTGCCGCACGCCCCAAAACTCTCCCCATATATCGATCAAGTATCCCCGAAAGGAGGCAAAATGGAATTTAACAAAAAGCCGCGGCCCAACATTTCGCGGTCGCGCGCGGTGCTGAAATACGGCATTTTCGCCGCCGCGATATTTGTTTTTGCCATACTGCAGACCTCCTTTTTTTCGCGGGTGCGGCTGTTTTCCGCCACGCCCGACATAACGCTGGCGCTGGTGATGGGTCTTGGTGTGTTTGATGACGAACGCACCGGCGCGGCGCTGGGCATTTGGGGCGGCGTGGCCGTGGATGCTCTGGGCGGCGCGCCGATATGGCTCTCCCCCATATTTTACATGCTGGCCGGCTACCTTGCCGGGATAGCGGTAAAAACGCTTTTGGGGCCCAACCTGCCATCATGGGCGGTGATATGCTTTGCGGGGTGCGCGGTGCGATCCTTTTTGTCACTGCTGCTCACCGCCATGACCTCCGGTGTCTCCGACCTCAGCTTTTCGGTGGCACTGCTGCGGATAGTCCTGCCCGAATTTGCAAGCTCCTACCCGCTTTCATTGTTCATCTGCCTCCCGGCAAAACTGCTTTGTAAGCTGTTTCGCAAAACCACCGATCTTTCATAGGGTCAAAAAGAATGAAAACAAAACACAAAAACGAACAAAATACCGCCTCTCGGGGCGAGGGCGCGGCTCTGCGCACGGCGCGGCGCACTTTTTTGCGCTTGGGACTGGCCCTTTTTGTGATGGTTGCCCTGCAATACGCGCTGGGGTACGGCCTCTCCCATCTCTCGGCGCGTTATTTTCCCGAATTTGCCGCCACCGAGGTCTATTATTGGCTCTCGCACTGCGTGATAATGTATCTTATCTCAATGCCGGCGGCGTGGCTGATCCTGCGCCCCGCGCCAAAGGCGCAGCGCGGCGAAAATGGCAGCGCAAAGCTTGGCGGCTACGGCCTCTTTGCGGCGGTGCTTATATCGATAGGGCTTATGCAGCTTGGCAACTACGTTGGCAACTTTGTAAACAGCACCATTTCTATCATCTGCGGGCGCGCGTCCTACTCCGGGCTTGACAGCACCCTTATGGATTCCAACCCCTTGGTAGTCCTTTTGGTGGTGGTAGTGATAGGCCCGATAGCGGAGGAGCTGATCTTTCGCCGCCTGCTGATAGACAGGCTGGCTGTGTTTGGCGCGCCAACCGCGGCAGTGATGTCTGCCCTGACCTTTGCACTGGTGCACGGAAACCTGCAGCAGTATTTTTACGCCTTTGCGCTGGGGATGTTTTTATCCTTTATCTATCTGCGCACGAGGAATATCAAAAACAGCATACTACTGCATATGATAATAAATTTTGTGGGCGGATTTGTGCCCTCAATGCTTCTGCGCCTGATCGGCGGCACCGATGGACTGGCCACTCTTATGCAAAAGATAGCCGCATCCGGCACCGAGGAGGGCATGACGGAGTACATGGCCTACGCCGGTGGGCTTTACGGACCGCTGATGGCGGTAATGGCGTGGAGTTTGACACTGATGGCGCTTGGCGCGGTGGGGCTTGGCTTGCTGATAGCCTCCCGCCGACGGCTGAATTTTGCCGACTGCCCGCCCGCCGAGGTGAAGATCCCGCCTGCCCGACGCGGCGAGGTCATGTTTTTGAACGTGGGAATGCTCCTGTTTGTTGCCGCCATGGCCGCAGTGCTGGCAGTAAGCTTTTTTGCGGCGTAGAGCAGTCATACACGCTGCGCGTGATCAAATGCCGCTCTCCGCGCGAGCGCCGTCCCCCACCCTGCGGGAATGAGATATAATTTTGCCTACAGACCGATGCAAAGCAATATTTCATCGGCGGGCGACCGCAGGTCGCACCTGCGGTAAAAAAAAGAATTTAAGATCCGCTGAAAATTTAGTTCTATCTCTGCTGATCAAGATCAAGAAAGGAGCCGAGGATGCTTGGAAAAACAGGGCGGTCGCCATCCGACGACCACCGCGGCGAGGACGATCGCCAAGGCACGCGCCGCCAATTTGGCAGCCGGTATATAGTTATAGCCGTGGTATTTATCCTGGTCATGGCGTTTTACATTTTTCAGATAGCGCGGCTCCAGCTTAATTACACTCCCGCCGCAAACGATAACGGCGACGGAAGCAAGAGCACCGAGCCGATAGCTGCCGTGCGCGGCGAGCTCTATGACCGCAACGGCAAGCCGCTTGTAACGAATAAATATTCATATTCTCTGCTGCTGAACTACGGCAGCATGCCGGACACCTACACCGAGGGCAACCGCGTGATAATTGGTGTTATGGAGGCAATTGATGCCACCGGCAGTCGCGACTGCCTATCCGATGACAGCTGGGTATTTGTTGGCAGCTACCCGAATATCAAATACGACGAGGAAAAGCTTAAGGACGAGACCCTCCGCGCGCGGCTGGCGCGTGTAAAAAAGGCGCTTGATGTGGATTCCGATGCCACCGCCTTTGAGCTTATCGAGGCGCTGGCAAAAAAGTGCCGCATACTGGATTCCAAGGGGCGGGTCAACACAGACGATAACGGCAAAGCGATGTATAATTATGCAGAAATAACCACCGTTTTGCGTATAAGATACGAAATGGAGGTCATTCGCTTTGCCAAGGCCGAGCCGCTTGTGGTGGCCGAGGACATAGGCGATGCCCTGATAAACTACCTTGCCGAGCACGAGCTGCGCGGCGTGTACATTCGCACCGATACCGAGCGCGTGTACCACTACCCCGGCATTGCCTCGCACATACTCGGCCGCGTGGGGCGCATTCCCGCCTCAAAGGCCGAGGAATACGCCGCGGCGGGCTACTCGGCAAACGCGCGGGTGGGCGTTTCCGGTGCGGAGCTTGCCTTTGAAGAATACCTGCGCGGCGTTGACGGCGAGCGCGTGACGGTGCGCGACGAGGACGGCAACATTACCGCTACCTATGTTTCGGTCGAGCCGCAGGCGGGACGGGATGTTTGGCTGACGATAGACATTGACCTGCAGATAGCCACCGAGGCGGCCTTGGCTGAAAACATTGAATACATCAAGGAGGCGGAGGCTGGCAGTACCGACAGTGCCGTTCGCGCCGCCATAGAGCGCGGCATGCTGGCTCAAGCGGGCGCGATGACCGCAATAGACCCCAAGACCGGCGAGGTGTTGGCGCTTGCCTCCAACCCGACATATGATCTTTCCACCTTTAACGAGGACTACGCTACCCTTGTTACCAACACAGGCGCGCCGCTTATGAACCGCGCACTGGCGGGCAGCTACGCCCCCGGCTCTACATTTAAGGTCGGAATTGCCGTGGCGGCGCTGAGCGAGCGGATAATCACCACACAAAATCAGGTGAATTGCACCGGAACCTACGAGTATTATTCCGACTATCAGCCAAAATGCTGGAACGTGTGGGGGCATGGCCTGCTTGATGTTACCCACGCGGTGGGGACCTCCTGCAACTGCTTTTTCTTTGAGATGGGCCGCCTTTTGACCATTGACAAGATAAACAAATATGCCGTCCTTTACGGCTTTGGACAGCCCACGGGCATTGAGCTTACCGATGTTGAGAATACCGGTGTTTTGGCAGATCCCGACTGGGCGCGCGATAACGGCGTTGAATGGACGGCCGGCCGCGTTATCGCCACCGCGATAGGTCAGGGCTATAACTCCTTTAATCCACTGCAGATCTCCTGCTATATGTCGATGGTGGTCAACCGCGGCGTGCGCTACTCGGCTCATCTTTTGGGCTCGGTGCGCGAGTTTGGCAGCGGCGAGATCATCTACACCCGCGATCCCGAGGTGACTGCAAGCTTTGATATGAGCGCCGCGACCTACGATGCCGTAATGGAGGGCATGGGGCTGGTCGTTAGCAGCCGCACCTCCATGACCTCCCGCTTTTTGGCGGACTACCCGATAAAGGTGGGCGCCAAAACAGGTACGGCGCAGGTTGGCGACGGCTCGGCCGATAACTGCGTTTTTGCCGCCTTTGCGCCCTTTGACGACCCGGAGATAGTTTTTTCCTGCGTTATAGAGCACGGTGTGAACGGATATTACGCCGCACTTGGCGCACGCGCTGTGTTTAACAGCTATTTCGGCTTCACCGACGGCGATGCCGCATCACAAGGACAGTGATCTCATGAGCGATCAAACTTTTAAGACCTATCAAAAAAACGAAGCGCGGGCTGTTCCGCGCGCGGCAGCACTGCATGATCTTTCCTGCTTTGGCAGGTGCGCACTAACGGTAATAGCACCCGTGCTGTCGTCAATGGGTGTGCAGTGCGTGCCGATACCCACCGCCCTGCTCTCCACCCACACAGGCGGCTTCAGCGATATGTATTTTTGCGAGCTTGACGGCGCAATACCGCGAATTGCCGATCATTTTGAGGAGCTTGGGCTGAAATTTGATGCCGTTTACACCGGCTTTTTGGGCAGTGCGCATCAGGTAGAGGTGATACGCGACTTTATTTGTCGGTTTGGCGAGGATGACGGCCGCGGCGGCGTGCCGCTGGTGCTGGTGGATCCGGTACTGGGGGACGACGGCGAGCTGTATCACACCTGCACGCCGGAGCTTGCCGCCGCCATGCGCGGGCTTTGCGCGCACGCGGACGTGATAACTCCCAACCTTACCGAGGCATGCATGATGGTGGGTGAGGATTACACCCGCGCCGTTGCTCGTGCCGCGGAGGATGCCGCAGGGCTTTGCCGCGAGCTGACAGACAAGATCTTTGCGGCTGTCGGCGGTGATCGCCTGCGCGGTGTGGTGATAACCGGCATCCCGACCATGGATGGCGGTGTGATGACCTCCGCCGTTGAGCGTGAGGGCGAGGTGACCCTCACCTCACAGCGGCGGGTAGCGAGGGATTATCCGGGCACCGGTGATATTTTTGCATCGGTCCTGCTTGCCCGCTTGCTTGGCGGCAAAACGCTGGCCGCAGCGGCTGCGGATGCCTCTCACTTTGCCGCAAAGTGCGCCGAGGTGACCCTTGCCACCGCCCCCGATGAGCCGACACGCAACGGCGTGGCACTGGAGCTGGTGCTGGCGAGTCACAAGGAGTAAGGCGCTGCACTGCGTGCGGATGATACACGCTACGCACCCGCCCCATATCCCTTTTAATATTCAAGATCCCCCGCCGTCGGTAAAACGCCGCGGCGGGTAATGATAAAGGAGCGACAATGTCATTTGATACTATCGCGGCGATATCCACGCCGCGCGGCAAGGGCGGTGTGGCGCTTATCCGCATAAGCGGACCGGATGCCACGGCTATTGCCGACAGGATATTTATCCCCAAAAATAAAAATGCACCCTCGGCCGCCGAGGAACGCCGCGCGATATTCGGCGACATTTGCGACCCGCGGGACGGCCGCACGCTGGACAGCGGCCTTTGCGTGATCTTTCGCGCACCGCGCTCCTTTACGGGCGAGGATACCGCCGAGATCTCCTGCCACGGCGGTGTGCTGGTGACTGCGGCAGTGCTTGCCGCCGCGATAAATGCCGGCGCAAGACAGGCCGAGCCGGGCGAATTCACCCGCCGCGCCTATGCCGCCGGTAAGCTGACCCTGCCGGAGGCCGAGGCGCTCGGCATGCTGCTTGAGGCTCGCACCGATGCGCAGATGCGCATGGCGCACGGCGGAATGATGGGCAGGCTTTCGGTAGCCGCCGCCGAGATCAGCGATGAGATATCGGCTGTGCTTTCGGATATCTACGCCCGCATCGACTTCCCGGACGAGGATCTGGGCGAGCTTGGCATCCCCGAGATAGCGGATCGTCTTGCCGCCACCCGCAAAAAGCTTGGCGCACTGCTTGCGACCTACAGGACGGGGCGTGCGATAGCCGAGGGCATTCCCACCGTCATTTGCGGCCGCACCAACGCGGGCAAAAGCACGCTTTACAATCGGATAGCCGGCGAGGAGCTGGCGATAGTGACCGCAGAGGCGGGCACGACGCGGGATATTTTGACCGAGACCGTCTCCTTTGGCGGGCTGACACTGCGGCTTTCCGATACCGCCGGCATCCGCCGTGGGCGTGATGAGGCCGAGCGCGTGGGCATAGACCGTGCCCGCGACCGCATAGCGGGGAGCGAGCTGGTGCTGTTTGTGACAGACGGCTCACGCGCGCCGAACGCGGACGAGCGTGAGCTTGCCGCCGAGCTTGCCGCACGCGAGTTTGGCCATGTAGTGGCGGTGATGACCAAGGCGGATATCACCGACGGAGTGCGCGGCGCTCACCCTGCCGCTTTAGAGCTGTGGGCGCACTTTCCCGTGCGCGCATCGATCAGCGCCGCCGACGGTCGCGGCATGGACGAGCTTGCCCGAGCCATTGGCGGACTTTACATCGACCCCACCGTGTCCTTTGAGACAGATGCCATCGTGCAAAACGAAAGACAGCGCGCGTCCCTTGACCGCGCCGCCGCCGCGCTGGAGGGTGCAGCGGCGGTCATTGCCGACGGTTTTTCCCCGGATATCGCGGGTGTGGAGCTTGAGGAGGCGCTTGCCGCCCTGCGCGAGGTGGACGGTCGCGGCATCTGTGCCGAGATCGTTGACGGCATCTTCTCCAAATTCTGCGTTGGAAAATGATCATAAAGCACGCCCGCCCCCGGCTCATGCGAGCCGGGGGCGGGCGATTATTTGATGTATCGTAGCTATCAGACCTCGGGAACGTTGATCTCGACCTCGTGGCCGCACTCGGCGGAACGGGCGATACCATCGATGATGGCCTGGTTGTAGATGATCTGGCTTGTGGGCACGGGCGCGGGTGTACCGTTTTTGCATGCATCAAGGAATGTACGGATCTTAAGATCGAACAGTCCCTTCTTCATTGTAATGATCGGTATCTCTGTCTCGACCTGCTGACCGCATACCTCGTGGTAGACCTTCATCGGGCCGCCGACGGTGCCGTTCCAGCACTCGGTGGAGGGGATGCGAAGTCCGCCCTTTGTGCCGAGGATGATGGTGTCACCGGGGGTATCCATGTTCATGGCCCATGCGATACGGAAGTCAAGCACGATGTCACCCTCAAGGCGAATGAATGCGGCGGCAAAGTCATCTACCTGGAAGGCCTTTGCGTACTCGGCGCGCTTATCGGCGCGGTAGCCGCAGTAGTTGGGATCCTGACCGAAGAATGCAGATTTGTAGCCTGTGACCGTCAGGGGCTTGGGATAGCCGATGGCGTTGAGCACCATATCAAGCGAGTAGCAACCGATGTCGCCAAGTGCGCCGATACCGGCAGTCTCGTCAGCGATAAAGGATGTGCCGTAGGGGGTGGGAATGCCGCGACGGCGACCGCCGCCTGTTTGGATGTAGTAGATCTTGCCAAGCTCGCCGGACTGAACGATCTTTTTGATCATCTGCATATTTGCATCAAGTCTGGGCTGGAAGCCTATGGAGAGCACCTTGCCGCTGCGCTTTTCGGCCTTCATGACCTCAATAGCCTCGTCAAGCGTTACGGTAAAGGGCTTTTCAAGCAGTACGTTTACGCCGTGATCGAGCGCGTAGATGGCCGGCTCGGCATGCTGGCGGTTGTAGGTGCAGATGGAGACCGCATCAAGCTGCAGTGACTCGTCATCTATCATTTCCTTGTGGGATGCGTAGTGGGTCTTGGCACCCTCAACGCCGTATTTTTTAAAGAAGGCCTCGGCCTTGCCGGGTACAAGGTCCGCACCCGCTACGATCTCAACATCGGGCTGGGCGAGGTACGCCTTCATGTGTGAGCCGGCTATCCAGCCGCATCCTATAATACCAACGCGCATCTTGCGTGTGGTGTCAACACTCTCTGTGGTCTGCGCGGTAAACGTGTTAAGACCGTCCATTGATTTGTCTGCCATTGTAAAATCCTCCAAGTTAAATTAATTATAATGCATTTGTCGGCGTGTGATCAAACGCCGATAGATCTCAAATACTCGCGGCTCTTGGCGGCGCACTCCATCGGGCTGAGACCCATGGATTCCTTATCCTGCTCAACAATGAGCCACTCGCTGCCGGCTTCCTCCGCAGCCTTGATGATGGCGGGGAAGTTTTGCAGTCCTGCGCCGATGGGGCGGAACTCAAAGCCGGAGGGACGGCGGGGTGCGGCGTTCTCGATGCCGATAAGCTCGTACATATCGTCGCTCTTCTCGCCAAAGAAGTCCTTAAGGTGAACAACAGGTGCGCGGCCGGCGTATTTTTTGATGTACGCGGCGGGATCCTCGCCTCCAACGTTTACCCAGCAGGTGTCAAGCTCGGTGGCAAGCAGATCAGCGGGCACGGTATCGTAAAGGATGTCCAGCGCGTATTTGCCGTCTATCTTTAAAAATTCAAAATCGTGGTTGTGGTAGAGCATTTGAATGCCCAGCTTTTTGGCGGCCTTTGAGATGATGGAGATGAATTCCACAACAAACTCAAAATTGGGCGTGCCGGGGCGGTGGATATCGTTGAGGTAGGGCACGGCTACGTATTTGCAGCCGATCTCGGCGTACTGGGTGAGTACTCCGCAGGGGTCCTTGAGCATATCAACGTAAGGGACGTGGGCGGAGATGGGGGTAAGACCTATCTCGGCGCACATAGCCTTGACATCTGCGGCGCTGTGACCGTAAAGACCGGCAAACTCAACGCCGTCGTAGCCCATATCGCGGATCTTTTGCAGCGTGCCGCGCAGATCGGCGGCCGCTTCCTCACGGACAGAATAGACTTGGATCGCAACCGGAAGTGACATTTTTTCAAAACCCTGACTTTCGCCTTGGCGAAAGCTTCCTTTCATTGTTTTTGTTAGGTTGGGTAGCAGCTGGTGGGCATAGTATCCGCGGGTGCCCGGGAAGCACAGCTCCCGGCGGGCACACCTCTAATACTGCTTAATTATATTATAAGACAATTAATGCGCATTTTCAAGACAATAATAGCGTTTTTTTGGACTTTTATTGCACTTTGGGATAGTGCGGTCAAAAGGCTCGTTTGCGCTCGTTTGCGCTCGTTTGCGGGATATCACATCTCTCCAAGGCAAAAGCTATCCCACGGGATATCGACCGGGGCTTTTTTGGTGATGATATCGTCAACATGCATCAAAAGCGGCAGCCGTTTGGCATCCATCTCTCCGCGGGCGGCGCGGATGCGCACGGCGCGGGCGACCCTTTCCGCCACGACCAGCGATTCAAGCGTGACCCCGCTGAGCTCGGCGCGCGCGGCATCGATATCCAGCCCGCTGCCAAGCAGTATGCCTATCTGCCTTGTACGGCCGCCGTAGACCGTTACATAGAGATCCCCCACGCCAACGCAGAGATTTTTTATATCCCCCGCGCCCTGGTGCTGTAAAAGCAGAGCCATCTCGCTCACCGCCTGACCGAACACCGCTGCCTGCGAGTTGAAATGCAGCTCGCTGTCAATGCCAAAGCGGCGCCGGTTAAGTCCTATCGTCAGCGCAACGGCAAGCGCGTAGCCGTTTTTCAGTGCAACTGCGCTCTCAATGCCGCAAACATCGGTGCTGATGCCGACGTGATAAGACCCTGTCGCCATCAATCCGCGCAGATAGCGCAGTGTCTCGGGGTCGCGGCCGCAAAAGATGACCTCGGTGTGGTCGTCCTGCACCAGCTCGTAGCTGGTACACGGACCGCCAATGGCGTTAAGGCTGACCTGCTTGCCCGCCTCGTCCAGCATCTGCTGCCAAACGTCAAGATATGTAAGCAATCTGCCGTCCGGTGTGTCCATAAGTCCCTTTGTTACGCTGAGCACCGGTATGCCGTCCGGCAATATCGGGAGTATCTCCCGACCAAACCACTCAACGCCAAAGCTTGAAACGCCGCATATCACCACCTCCGCGCCACAAAGCGCACTCTCGGTCTCGGCGGCAAAATAGCTTTGCACGCCCTGCGGAAAGCTTTTGGGGAGCTTGGGGTGTCGTCCGTCACGGCGGACGGCGCGTATCACCTCATCGTCAAGCGGTGTACCGACCAGCCGCACTTCGTGACCGTTCTCGCGCGCGGGGAAAGCCAGCGCCGAGCCCATCATACCGGCGCCGATTATAGTTATAACAGCCATTTTTTCCTCCTTTTTAGCGTGCGTGCCGCCAAAGCAGCGGACGGCGAAGCGCAAGACCCCGGATCGCTTGCGGTTTTACCTTAAAGCGACCCGGGGTGTATTATTTGATCATTTCTTAAGTGCTACTGCGGCGCGAGCCTTTGCGGCGATGTTTTGCGGTGTGAGACCGTACATCTCAAGCAGCGCGGGAACCTTACCGGAGCGACCAAAGCGATCCTCAACTCCAACGCGGAGCACGGGCGCACCGCCAAGCTCTCCGACCGCCTCGCTGACGGCAGAGCCGAGTCCGCCAATGATATTATGCTCCTCGGCGGTAACGATAGCGCCGGTAGCGGCCAGATCCTCGGCAATATTCTCCTTATCAAGCGGCTTTATGGTGTGCACGTTGACAACGCGGGCGGAAATACCCTCGGCATCCAGCAGGCGGGCGGCCTCAAGTGCCATATCCACCATGATACCGGTCGCCATGATGGTCACATCGCGTCCGTCGCGCAGTATAAGGTTTTTGCCAAACTCAAACTTGTAGCTCTCGCTGTCAAACAGTACGGGAACTGCCAGTCTGCCAAAGCGGAGGTATACCGGGCCCTCGTAATTAATGGCCCATTCAACGGCGGCGCGTGCCTCGGTGGCATCGGCGGGGTTGACTATAGCCATACCGGGGATGGTACGCATGGTGCCGATATCCTCAAGGCACTGGTGGGTGGCGCCGTCCTCACCAACGGTGATACCGGCGTGTGTTGCGCCTATCTTTACGTTGAGGTGGGGATAGGCTATCGAGTTTCTTATCTGCTCAAAGGCACGACCCGCGGCAAACATTGCAAAGGTGGATGCAAACGGGAGCTTGCCCGCGGCGGCAAGTCCTGCGGCAACCGTCATCATGTTGCCCTCGGCAATGCCGCAGTCAAAAAAGCGATCCGGGAATTTCTTTTTAAATACGCCTGTCTTGGTGGCGGCGGCAAGGTCGGCATCAAGAACTACAAAATCATATTTATCGCCAAATTCGGCAAGAGCATTGCCGTAGGCCTCGCGGGTGGCGATCTTTTCGGTCTTTTCGGTCATTTTGATCAATTCAGCCATTTTTATGCCTCCAACTTATTGCTGTACGGCGGCAAGGATCTCGGCCTTGGCCGCTTCGTATTCGGCATCGCTCGGCGCTTTGCCGTGCCATCCGACCTGATCCTCCATAAAGGAGACGCCCTTGCCCTTTACCGAGTGGGCAATGATGGCCGTGGGCTTGCCGTGGCACTCTCGTGCGGCGCGGAATGCGGCCTCAAGCGATTCAAAATCATGCGCATCGGCCTCAACTACGTTAAATCCGAACGCCTCAAACTTTTTATCGTGCGGGGTGGGATCCATAACCTCGCTGATGCGGCCGTCTATCTGCAGACCGTTAAGGTCAAGCACAAAGCAAAGGTTATCAAGCTTGTAGTGGGCGGCAAACATGGCGGCCTCCCAGACCTGACCCTCCTCGCTCTCGCCGTCGCCGACGATGGCATAGGTGCGGCTGTTGTTTTTATCAAGCTTTGCGGCAAGCGCCATGCCGCAGGCGGCAGAAACACCAAGACCCAGTGAGCCGGTGGTCATATCAACGCCCGGCGTGCCCTTCATATCAGGGTGGCCCTGGAGATAGGAATCCACGCGGCGCAGGGAGAGAAGATCCTCTGCGGGGAAGTAGCCGCGCTCGGCAAGCACCGAGTAGAGCGCGGGGGCGGTGTGACCCTTTGAAAGCACCAGTCTGTCACGACCCGCAGCGTGAGGGTCGCGGGGGTCGATGTTCATCTCTTCAAAATAAAGATATGTAAGAATATCCGCGACGGAGAGCGATCCGCCCGGATGGCCGGAAGCCGCCGCATGCGTTGAGGCAAGCACGCCGAGACGCACGTTTGCCGCATGCTGTTTAAGCTCTGAAAGCTTTGTTTTTTCCATTTTGATCCTCCGTAATGGGGCAATTTTTTCAATATAATTATAATACAAAACCCCCGCTTTGTCAAGGCTTTTTAGATCTCGGGCGGCTCTTATGCGTTATCTGAACTTCATGCTCCGAGGGCGGGGGTAGCAAGGCCGTAACTGTCCTTGTCAATTCAGTTGGGATCGACACATCAGCATCTGTCAAACTTTGCTTTTTATCTGTCTTTAAGCAAAATATCACTCCAAGCTGCGAAATATCACTCCGCGCTTCGCGCACGCGAAGCGCAACACAAAAAGCTTCCCGCGCGGCGGGAAGCTTTTTTACCTATCACCTGTTTTTTATTTATGGTGCAGCTTTTTGGTCTGATACATCGGCTCGTATGTGAGGTTGATGCCAAGCTTTTTCAGCAGGTTTTCGTCCACCTGCGAGAGTATCACTGTTGAGTGCGCCTCACAGCCGCGCAGCTTTGCCAGCTGCTCCACCGCTCTGGCGGCGGCGGGGGAGGTCACGGCGCAGACCGAAAGCGCGATAAGTATCTCGTCGGTATGCAGGCGCGGGTTGTGGTTGCCGAGGTAATCGACCTTAAGCGACTGTATCGGCTCGATTATCGCGGGCGCGATAAGATCCAGCGAATCATCAATTCCGCCCAGCGCCTTCAGCGCATTCATAAGCATTGCCGAGGTCGCACCAAGCAGGTTTGAGGTCTTGCCGGTGATTATCTCCCCCCCGGGCAGCTCGATGGCGGCCGCGGGTGCACCGGTGGCATCCCGCTTGGCAAGCGCCGCGGCAATTACCGGCCTATCCTCTGCCGTCAGCCCCGCCTGTTTCATCTGCATCTCATGCTTATAAACGATATCCGCGCCTATGTTGCCCCGCTTTTGCTCGCAAAGCGCGTTGTAATAACGGCGAATTATCTCCTGGTTGGCCGCGGCGCGCACCGCCTCGTCATCGGTTATGCAAAAGCCCGCCATGTTCACGCCCATATCGGTGGGCGATCTGTAGGGACAGCGCCCAAGTATCATCTCAAGCGTGGCCTGCACGACAGGGAAGATCTCAATATCGCGGTTGTAGTTTACGGTGGTCTCGCCGTACGCATCAAGGTGGAACGGGTCGATCATGTTTATATCCGAAAGATCGGTGGTGGCGGCCTCGTAAGCGATGTTTACCGGGTGGCGCAGCGGCAGATTCCAGACCGGGAAGGTCTCAAATTTGGCGTATCCGGATTTTATACCGCGCACATTGTCGTTGTAGATCTGCGAGAGGCACACCGCCATCTTGCCGCTGCCGGGCCCCGGCGCGGTCACGATAACGAGCGGACGCTCTGTCTTTATCCAATCATTTTTGCCGTAGCCCTCGGAGCTGATTATCTTTGAGACGTTGCTGGGGTAGCCCTCTATCGAGTAGTGACGATACACCGGCACGCCAAGCGACTTTAATTTTTCGCGAAACGCGCGCGCCGCGGGCTGAGACTCGTACCTTGTAAGCACAACACTGCCCACAAACAGCCCAAAATGACGAAAAACATCGATAAGGCGCAAAACATCCTCATCATATGTAATGCCAAGGTCGCCGCGCTTTTTGTTTTTTTCAATGTCGCCGGCGTTTATCACTATCATCACCTCGGCCTGATCGCGCAATTCAAGCAGCATACGCAGCTTGCTGTCCGGCTCAAAGCCCGGCAGAACGCGCGCTGCGTGGTTGTCGTCGTACAGCTTACCGCCAAATTCAAGATACAGCTTGCCGCCAAACTCGGCAATGCGCTCGCGTATGTGCTCCGATTGGAGCTTTAGATATTTCCCGTTGTCAAAACCCGTTTTGCTCATGATACTCATCTCCCCCTGATCTGCTGTGCAGATCAAAAAAATCATATTTATTATACAACATTCCGCGCCGCTTTTCAACCGCTTTTCAACCGGTTTTAAAATTTTTTTGGCGGGGAGGGAGAGCACCTCTTCTCCCTCCCCAAATTAACAAAAAGTTCACACCGATATGCAAAAAGGGGTTGACACGGCGGCGGGGATATGATATAATTAAAACTACGCATCGGATCGCTCCGCCGTCTGAGTTTTTCAGAAAAGAAACGGACGCGATGGAGCGAAAATCATAAAATCGGAGGACACATAAATGGACGCTTTTGAGATCATTATGGGTATCGTTCTTCTGGTCATGGCTCTCTTTCTTGTTGTCGCCGTGCTTTTGCAGTCCGGCAGCGACAAACGGCTTTCCGGCGCGATCGCCGGCGGGGCCGACACTTACCTCGGCAAGGAAAGAGGCAGCCGTCTTGACAAGCTGCTCAACGTTCTTACCCCCATCGTTGCCGCGGTATTTGCCGTAGCCGTCATCATCATGTACGTTATCGTTGCATAATGAAAAAAGAGTCGCTTTGCGGCTCTTTTTTATTGACCAAGCCGAAAAAAAGTGATATAATATTCTTATCTTGAACCCGAAAGGAATGATCAGCATGAATACCTTTGATATTAAAAAGGATGCCGCCGAGCGCATCATCATAGTTGCACACCGCGGCTCCTGCGGCGGAAACATCCCCTGCAACACGATGGCAGCGTATGAGATAGCCCTCCGCCACGGTGCCGACATGCTTGAGGTCGATGTAAGCCGCAGTGCAGACGGCACTCTTTGGATCCTTCACCCCAAGATGGAGTACATCCAACTTAACTATCTCGGCACACAGGCCGCTCCCCGCCTGCCCGATATGCATGACGATGAGATCCGCCGCCTGAGATATGTCAACACCGACCGCACCTACACCGAATGGCCGCTTTGCACGCTGGATGAGGTGTTTGATGCCTTCCGCGGTCGCTGCTACATAAACATCGATAAGTTTTGGGAGAATCCGCGCGAGATATCCGATGCCATCTGCGCACACGGCATGCAGGAGCAGATAATCGTTAAGACCTCGCCCAAGCCCGAGCTTTTTGATATTATCGAGGAATACGGCCGGGGCATACAGTACCTGCCCATACTCAAAAAGAATGATGCCGCGGCTCACGATGAGCTGCTGCGCCGCAATATCAGATACGTTGGCGCGGAGCTGGTGTTTGGAAATGATACCGACTACATCGCCACCCCCGAGTTTATCGATCGCCTGCACGGCGACGGCAAGCTCGTTTGGGGCAACTCCATCCTTTATAACTACCGCGTGCCGCTGGCGGGCGGACACTCGGATGACGTCTCGCTGACCGTCGATCCCGCACAGGGCTGGGGTTGGCTGGCAGACCACGGATTTGATATAATCCAGACCGACTGGGTGCTGGCGCTGGCGCAGTACCTCAATGAGAGCGGAAAACGCGTTGCAGGCAGAGGCTGATAATGTCCACTCGGCGGCACCCGCAGGTGCCGCCGAGGAGCTTTTTGAGGAAAATTTCGGAGGTGAGATATTTTTTTCAGAAAAGGGTTGACAAGTCGCCCAAGGTGTGATATAATATATAGGCAATGAAAAAAGGGTTTTGCATTCCGCTTGCCGAGCCGGTGTGGCGGAACAGGCAGACGCCTTGGACTTAAAATCCAATGCTGCGAAAGCAGCGTACCGGTTCGACCCCGGTCACCGGCACCATATATCGCGGAGTGGAGCAGTTGGTAGCTCGTCGGGCTCATAACCCGGAGGCCGTGTGGTTCAAGTCCCACCTCCGCAACCAAAAAACAACAGCACCTACGGGTGCTGTTGTTTTTTGCTTACGAAAGCTCATCGCTTGAGCCACCACCAAGCCGCGAAGCGGGTCGGTCAGGGTTCGCGCAAAGGTGCGCGAGGG
>CAZFVR010000032.1:0-1771 GCA_964522215.1 uncultured Ruminococcus sp.
TGACACCTTCTCACACATGAGAAGGCTTGGCAAGAGTCGTTTTTTCACCTATAGATTTAGAAGATCTATACCCCTTGTTTTCGGCGGGAGCCGTCCCCGCTCTGCGGAGATCATGCACAGACTCAAACAAAAGCGATATACATAGTTCTTTTTGCAACCGCACGCCCGGCATTCGCCCGTGTGCATATCACTTTGCGTAGCGGACCGCACAATATCACTCCGAGCTGCGACATATCACTTCGCGCTATGTGCGCACAAAGCGCGGAATTTCGATCCTGCAAAACGCAACAGGGTCGCCGCGAGAGAACTCGCGGCGACCCGAAAATGCTTTATTTATTCGTTAATCATAAACAGCTATATATTTTCTGCCGTCCTTGGTGATGCGATACACGCCGTAGCCCGTGGTGGAAACACCGGTGACACCCTCGATGGGCTCGGAGATCTGCTCCAGCTCCTCGTTTACGACGTATGCCGCGCCGTCCTTGATCACTATGGCGCGATCCCCAAAGAAGTAGCCCGCATCGTCAAACATATGCACGCTGCCGTCCTTGAAGGACAAAAATCCCCATTTGCCGTCGCGCGAGACGAGCGCGTAGGAGTGATTTTTGTTGAAGTAGCTCTCGATGCTGATAGAGTCAAAGCCCTCCTTTGACTTTGCCGCATCAATGGTGGGAATGCAATACCCATCACCATCATTTTCGCAACGCACAAGGTCGACGAGATAATATTTATCAGACACCACGCCGTTCTCCACTATCTTTGATGCAACATAACTGCCATAGTGTGTGGGGGCATACAGATATTCGGCGCGTATGGTCATTGTGTATTTAAGGTTTTCGTGTATCAGCGTGGCAATATATGTATTATAAAAAGCCGTGTCATCGGTGACCATAGCGTAACCGCTTATAAATCCGTTTGTGGTCCAGTGATCACTTGGGAAAAAGTGGAGATAGCCGAGCTTGCCCGTGCGCACGACCCGGCCGTTTGAGTTTGTGATCATCATCTCGGTGTCGCCCTGACCGACAGTAAGCATTAAAAGCTCGCCATCTATCAGCGTGCCGACGGATACCACATTTTCAATGGCAGCAAGCTTTGTGCCGCTCATATCGTATATATTTACCGTCAGTGGGCTGTAAGCGGAGGGAAAATGATATGTATCGGGTGTGTAGGTGATGATGCGCTCCTCGCTGCAGGAGGCTATGTATTCGCCCTCATAGGTGGTGGAGCCCATATCCCGCACCGTGGTGGTGTATCTGGTGGAAAACAGCTCGCGACCGGTATTGTCAAGCACGTAGCACGCAAGCAGCGTGGTGGTCTCCTTAAGACCGACGAAGTCTTCGCTATCGATATCCTTCACTCCCACCGAGATGGTATCGTACATAACGACATACTCATCCTGCGTTGCGCATTTGGCACCGCTGTAACCGCGTGAGATGACCTCGCCGCGGCGATTTGCGATGTAATACAGACCGTCCTTGCTGAAAACGATCATATTGGGAGTGGAATAGAGCACGTTGTCAAACTCAAGGTCCTCAAGCAGGCGCAGTGTGGGCACGCTGCCATCGTTCTCTCCGCAAACGGAGCAGATGCCGTCAACATATTTGTGTCCCTCGGGCAGGATATCCTCGCGCAGGGTCTCGCCGCAGCTGCAACGGCGAACGCGCTCGCCGAATTCGGTGCAGGTAACAGCGCGTGTCACCTCCCACTCGCCGTAGCTGTGTACGTGCGGCGGCTCGGTCTCGGGAGCGGTGGTCTCCGGTTCGGTAACAGG
>CAZFVR010000032.1:1871-15058 GCA_964522215.1 uncultured Ruminococcus sp.
GGTTCGGTAACAGGCTCGGTAACAGGCTCGGTAACAGGTTCGGTAACAGGCTCTGTTACAGGCTCTGTAACGGGTTCGGTTACGGTACTCGTGGATGTGCTCTCGCTCGGCTCATTGGTAGTTGGGGGAGCATCAGTGGTATCACCGACGACCGCGGGCGCGCCGGTGTTCTCACCCGAGGAGTCGGACGGATCTTCTGCCTCATCGCAGGCTACAAGAGCCGAAGCGATCAGCAGTATCGCCAGCAGCAGCGATATTATTTTTTTCATGATCTCTCCTATCTGCCACAGTACGGCATGGAAAATATTAACATCACACAGGATATGCCTGTGAGCTGTCATCCGAGCTATTATAACACAGGTGCGTGAAAAAGTCAAGTAAAAGCTCCGCCGGAGGCGATGCAGCCGTGTTTTCGGCTTTTGCGGGAGTCGTATCGGCTCCCGCGTGCTCCCGAAACATGCCTCTGGCACATGCCGCCGGCGATCATTTATTTGCCGCAAGCATATTTTCAATAAATATACCGTACCCGGTGGTGGGGTCACTGATCATCACATGCGTGACCGCGCCGACCAGGCGACCATCCTGAATGATGGGACTGCCGCTCATCCCCTGCAGGATGCCGCCGGTGCGCTCGATTAGGCGGCTGTCCGTTACCTGCACGGTAAAGGAACGCCCACCGCGCGAGGTGCGATCTATCGCCGCAAGGCGGATCGAATACTCGCCCACGCCGCCACCGTCAAGCGTGCAGAGCATTACCGCATCTCCCTCCCGAACTTCGGCGCGGTGCGCAATGGGTATTGCCTCTCGCGTGCCGCTCGGCAGGGTGGCAAATGCACCAAACACGCCAAGGGCGGTGTTTTCCGTCACCGCGCCGAGCCGCACCGAGTCAAAGCTGCCGCGCAGCTCACCCGGCGCACCGGGGCGACTGCGCTCGATGCCGGTGAGGCGGACGCCAAGCAAGCACCCGCGGCTCATCGGCATGGGGCGGCCGGTATCCGGGTCGCAGATGCCGTGCCCCAGCCCGCCGAAGATATTGCAGGTGGGGTCGATATAGGTGACGGTGCCTATCCCCGCGCCGCCGTCGCGGATCATTACCCCCGCCTCAAAGCCGCCCTGTGTTTTACGCGGCGTGAGTGTGACGGTCAGCTCCCGCCCATCTCGCAGGCAGTCAAGCCGCACCGCGCGACCGCCGCACCCGTCTATCGCTCGGCCGACCGCCGCCGCGCCGCCCGCAGGCTTGCCGTCGATCTTTAAAATGACGTCTCCTACACGCAGTCCCGCCCGTGCGGCGGGGGACGTGTTGTCGGGAATGCCGACTATCAGCACGCCGTCAGTAGCAAAGCGCACGCCAAAGGGCATGCCGCCGGGGCATAGCAGAAGTTCCTTGCCATGCCCATCTGCCGCCGATGCGGCCGGCGCAGCGGAGAGGGTAAGCAAAAATATCGCCAGCACGGCGGCAACTCGGCGCAATTTATATTTTTTATGAATCAAGATCTGGATCATGAGGTTGTAATTCCTTTCAGCGCGGACGATAGCTCGACCTCGCACTATTAATTTGCCCACCGAGCGACAAAAGATGTGTAGCAAATAAGCACCGCACGAGCAGAAAATTCCGCTTTGCCTTAAGTGAAGCTGAACGTTGTGTGAATTTTTTGCCTTTATGCTTGACATGCCGAAAAAGCGTGATATAATTTATTAGTAAACTAATTTTTGCAGAAAGGAGACAAGAAATGCAGGAAAACGAGCGATCGGAAAAGGCCGCGGAGCTGGCGGCGGGGCGCAGCTGCTGCGATGACTTGATGCCCACATCGATGCTTATCGGGCGGTGTGCACGAATGCACATGAACATAATGCGCAACACCGAGACGCCGGGCTCGATAATGGCGCAAAACAGCTGCCGCGCGATAATTCGTGCGCTGTTGCATGAGGATGGAATATCACAGCTTGAGCTTTCACGGCGGACGGGACTTAAGCCCCCCACCGTGAGTGTTGCGCTTGGAAAAATGGAGCGCGAGGGGTGCATATGCCGTCGGGTCAACGAGCGAGACGGCCGTGAGGTGCGAGTGCTGCTGACCGATGCAGGGCGCGCGCTTGAGGCCGAAACGCAGGTGCGATTGCGCCGTGCCGATGCCGCTGCCATGCGGGATGTGACTCCCGAGGAGGAGGCGGAGCTGCGCCGTATACTTTTTAAGATAAAAAAAGCCCTCGATGAAAATGAAAATACCTCAGACCCGTTGATGAGATGATGCGCCCCGCGACCGCGCTTCACTCCGCGCGCGGCGGAGAGATGTATCCTCTCTATCGCAATGACCCCAAATAGTACAGAAAGGCGGCTCTACCGAGCCGAAAAAACAATGAAAAAGCTTATAAGATACCTAAAGCCCTACACGCTTTACGCCATCATATCGCCCATAATGATGGCGTGCGAAGTAACGGCTGACCTGCTTTTGCCGTTTTTGACCTCCTACATCGTCAACTACGGCATTATGGGCATTCCGCTTGACGACCCCGAAAACGGCTCTCGCATGGCGGCGTGGATAGTGCGCACCTTTTGCGGTGAGTCGCCCACATCGATGCAGATGATAACCACCTTTGGCCTTTTGATGCTTGGCATAACCCTGATAGGCGGAACCTTTGGTACGCTTTGCGCCTACACCGCCGCGCGTGCCTCGCAGGGCTTTGGCAACGATCTGCGTTGCGATGCCTACCGCCATGTTATGGCACTCTCTGTTGAACAGACGGATAAATTCACCACCGGCTCGCTCGTTACACGTATGACCAACGATGTAACGCGGCTGGTCGAGCTTGTTGAATCTATCCTGCGCATGTTCGTTCGCGCCCCTACATTTTTTATCGGCGGCACGATAATGCTGCTGGCACTGAATGTTGATTTTGGCCTGGTTCTGCTCTGCTCCCTCCCCGTTTTGCTGATCGCGATAGTCTTTATCCTTAAAAAGGCCATCCCGATGTTTGGAGAGATGCAGGTAAGACTGGATAACGTAAACTCTGTGGTGCAGGAGGATGTTTCCGGTGCGCGAGTTATCAAGGCATACGTGCGCGAGGACTATGAATGCGAACGCTTTGACCGCGCAAACCGCGAGCTTTGCGACACCAACCGCCGCGTTATGTCGCTTATGGCCTACTTCTCCCCCATTTTGAACCTGATACTTAACTTTTCCATCCTTGCGATCTTCCTCATCGGCGGAACTCGCATAAGCGCCGGAGCGGCGGGCATGAGCGCCGGTACGATAATGGCGGGTATTACCTACGTCACACAGGTGATCTTCTCCCTGATGCAGGTGGCAATGATATTCCAAAACATCTCCCGCGCCGCCGCATCCGCCGAGCGTGTTATAGCGGTGCTTGACTCTGACCCGGTAGTCCTTGGCGGCAGTATTGACGATCACACCCCCGCCTGCTCCGCCTCCACACCCGCCGTAGAGCTGAAAAACGTAAGCTTCAGCTACCCCGGCACGCACGGTAAGCCGGTGCTGTCAAATATAGACCTTAAGATCGGCCGCGGCGAGACGGTTGCGGTCATTGGCGCCACAGGCTCGGGCAAATCCTCCCTTTGCAAGCTGCTTATGCGCTTTTACGATCCCACCGGCGGCGAGATATATATTGACGGCCGCCCGATAAAGGACTACTCCCTGCGTGCCCTGCGCCGTAAATTCGGCTTTGTTATGCAAAAGAGCGTGCTGTTTTCTGATACCATTGCAAATAACATCCGTTGGGGCAAGCCGGTTGCCGATGACGGCGAGGTAAAGGCCGCCGCCGAGATCGCACAGGCCGATGGCTTTATCAGTGACTTTAGCGATGGCTATGATACCTTTGTTGCCGAGAAGGGCGCATCCCTCTCCGGCGGACAAAAACAGCGCGTGTCTATCTCCCGCGCACTGGTGCGCCACCCCGAGATACTGATACTTGACGACTCCACATCCGCCCTTGACCTTGCAACCGAGGCACGCCTGCGCTCGGCATTGCACTCATCGCTTTCGGATACCACCGTTATAATGGTGGCGCAAAGGATCGCCAGCGTGCGGGATGCCGACCGTATTGCGGTAATTGAAAATGACGGCAGTATTCGTCATTTTGCGCCGCATGACGTGCTGATGCGGGAGAGCGAGACCTATCGCGATATTTACGATTCGCAAATGCAAAAGAACGCGGAGGAGAACTGACATGGCAACTGCAAATAATACAAGAACACAACAAAACGAGTCACCCCGCGTTGAATTTCGCCCCGGACCCGGCGGTCGCGGTGGTCGCGGGCCTCGTATGAATACAGAAAAACCAAAGAATGCTAAAAAAACACTGGTGCGCCTTGCCAAATACATCGGTAAGAGCCGCATCATCCTGTTGGCCATCGTTGTGCTGACGGTCATAGTTGCGCTGACCGACCTTGTCGGCCCCAAGCTCCAACAGCTGGCCATTGATACCATCAGCGTTACGGAGGGCCGCGTGACGGTGGATCTTGAAGCAATGCTTGGCTACTTGGCGATCATGGGTGTGTTTTTTATCATCAGCGCATCCCTCACCTTTGTGCAGGAACGCCTCTCGGTGAGCCTTTCGACCTCAACGGTCTATATCATGCGCCGCGAGCTTTTTGAAAAGATAGCCCGACTGCCGATAAAATACACCGATACCCACCGTCACGGCGACATAATGAGCCGTATGACCAACGATATCGATAACGTTTCCTCGGCAATATCCCAGTCGCTGACCTCCCTTTTTTCCGGAGTTATAACCATCATCGGCGCTGTTTCCATGATGCTTTATATCAGCCCGGCGGTCACGCTGGTGGCGATAATCACCATACCGCTGACGATACTCGTCACATCTACCCTATCAAAATTCATGCGCCGCTATTTTATCCGCCAGCAGACACTGCTTGGGCAGCTCAACGGACAGGTGGAGGAGATGGTAACGGGCTACACCACGGTCATCTCCTACGGCAAAGAGCCGGAGGCGGTCGAAAAATTCTCCGCGATCTCCGACGATTTTTGCAAATGCTCGGTCAGTGCGCGCGTTTGGGGCTCGATAATGGGTCCTGTTATGAACTTTATCGGCAACCTGCAATATGTTTTGGTGGCCGGCTTTGGCGGATTTTTAATGCTCAGCGGCAGCGGCATCACCGTCGGTTCGATCCAAGCTATGCTCCAGTACTCAAAAAAGCTTTCCCGCCCGATCAACATGATAGCCAACCAATATTCGGCAATACTTACAGCACTTGCAGGGGCGGAGCGTATATTTGATATTCTTGACTCCCCCGATGAGATAAATGAGGGGCAAGATCCCGTTACTCCCGCCGAAATTCACGGCGATATCGACTTTGAGCATATCGATTTCGCCTATGTTGAGGGCGAGCGCGTGCTGAAGGATCTCTCGCTTTCGGTAAAACCGGGGCAAAAGATAGCCATTGTCGGCGCGACAGGCTCGGGCAAAACGACGATAGTAAACCTGCTGACCCGCTTTTACGAGCTTGACGGCGGCAGGATAACGATCGACGGCATCGATATCACCGAGATACCCAAGGAAACACTGCGCCGCGCGATAGCGATAGTGCTTCAGGATACGGTGCTGTTTTCCGATACGATACGCCAAAACATCAAATACGGCAAGCTTGAGGCCACAGATGACGAAGTCCGCGCCGCCGCAGCTACCGCCCGCGCCGATACATTTATCGAGCGTCTGCCGGATGGCTATGACACGGTGCTGGCCGAGTCCGGCAGCAACCTCTCCGAGGGTCAACGCCAGCTGCTGGCCATTGCCCGCGCTGTACTTGCCGACCCCAAGATCCTTATCCTTGACGAGGCGACCTCCTCTGTTGATACGCGCACCGAGATGCATATTCAGGATGCCATGAACGAGCTGATGAAGAACCGCACCTCGCTGATAATTGCGCACCGCCTCTCAACGATACGCAACGCGGACAGGATAGTAGTCCTCTCGCACGGCGAGATAGTTGAAATAGGCACGCATGACGAGCTTCTCGCTCGCGGCGGGGAGTATTCAAAGCTCTACGCCAGCCAGTTTGCTGGCATTGCGACCTGATATCGGGAACATAATGCCATTTATCGAATGCACAGCGGCGGATAGGGCAAGATTTTGCGATATCTGCCGCGAGCTGGTGATGACCGAGCGGCAGGGCTACCGTGGCTACGGTGACGAGTCAGGCGACCATGTGGGTCTGCTTGGAGAGAAGCGCATGCACGCGGTGATCAAACGATATATCTGCCCGGATCTCTCATATCACGAGCAGAGGGTCGCCGCGGCCGCTCCGGGAGCAAAAAAATATGTAGCCGACGTCCTTTGCGGAGATGAGATATACGAGGTACAGACCTGCGGGTTCTATCCGTTGAAAAAAAAGCTGGAATGGTATATCCAAAATACCGATCACCATGTGACGGTGGTGCACCCGATGGCTCTGCGGCGGCGGATAGTGCGCATCGACCCTGAAACAGGCACGGCGACCCCCGCGCCGCGCCTTGCACCGAAGGCCAGACCGATAGCGATACTGCCTGAGCTGGTCTATATCTCCGAGCTGATCGCCGCTGGACGGGTCGGCGTGCGGCTGCTCTTGATCGAAGCGGAGGAATATCGCCTCAGCGGTGTCCGCCCCCGCCGTGGGCGGAGGAGCGAATCTCGATACGAGCTGCTCCCCACAGCCCTTTGCGGGGAGATAACGCTTGAATTGCCCGAGGATCTTGCCGAGCTGCTGCCCGAGACGCTCCCCGAGACCTTTAGCGGTGCGGATCTTGCAAGAGCTGCGCGACTTCCCTCCCGCGCCGCCTATCTCGCGCTTCATACGCTCCAAAATGTCGGGGCCATCGAATGCATCGACCAAGGCAAGCCGAAAAAATATCGGCTCGCCGGCAGGTGACGCGGCTCCGCGTGTTGTATAATATCTTAATGAAGCCTTCCGCCACACGGCGGAAGGCTTTTTTAATGCGCACCACGTCACGTTCCACGTGAAACGTTCCCGGATATCGTCTTTGAGGTTCCACGTGAAACAACGACGCGACATGTTCCACGTGAAACAACGACGCGACATGTTCCACGTGAAACAACGACGCGACATGTTCCACGTGAAACGCTGTCCGCCGCCACATCCTTTGCGAAAAATTCATGCACGGTCACAAAAAAGGGTTGAAATAGCGAGCGCTTCATGCTATAATAATATAAGAAAGAACTCCGCGCCCGCGCGGCGATGAAAGGATCGGCTTTATGGGTAAGATAATATCATTTGCAAATCAAAAAGGCGGTGTGGGCAAGACCACATCTGCCGTCAACGTTGCCGCATCCCTCGGCGTTTTGGGCAAGCGGGTGTTGCTTGTCGATCTCGATCCGCAGGGCAACAGCACCAGTGGCGTAGGTATCATGAAAAAAGGACTCCGCCACACGGTGCGCGACCTTTTGCTTTCAGATAGCGCGGACGGCAGCTGTTCCGCCGCCGCTGACGGCGCGGCTGCAACCGCCGCGATAGAGACAAAATTCCGCGGTCTGACCGTCATACCATCTACCATCGCACTTGCAGGGGCGGAATTTGACCTTTTTTCGCTCGATGACGGTGAATATGCTCTAAAACGCTCGCTTGATGCGGTGCGAGACGACTATGATTATATCATCATCGATTGCCCGCCTTCGCTTGGAATGCTCACCGTCAACGCGCTCAGCGCATCGGATGGCGTTGTTATCCCCATGCAGTGTGAATTTTACGCGCTTGAGGGACTTTCGCAGCTGATGATCACCATCGGGCGCATCCGCCAGCGTTACAACAAGCCGCTCGGCATCACCGGAATACTCATCACGATGTACAACGGCCGACTGCTGCTTACCTCACAGGTCATCGGCGAGCTGAAAAAGCACTATTACGAAAAGCTCTTCTCTACCGCCATCTCCCGCGGTGTGCGGCTCTCCGAGGCGCCGTCCTTTGGAATGCCTGTCTACTATCATGATAAGAGCAGCAAGGGCGCGACGGAATATTTGGATGTGGCGCGCGAGCTTATCGAGCGCATATAAAGGCCGAGGTACGGCAATAACAATTGAAAGGTAGCGCCGCACGCGCAGCGGCTCAAAATGGTAATAAAAATGGCAAATCGCAAGGGACTTGGACGTTCTTTTACGTCCATGCTTGAGGATAATCTAATGGAGGCGCCAAAGGGGGCGGTGCGTTCCCTGCCGCTTTCGGACATAGAGCCAAACCGCGGTCAGCCGCGCCGCGATTTTGACGAGGAGGCTCTTGCGGCACTGGCTACATCGATAGGCGAGCTTGGCGTGCTTCAGCCGATAATCGTGACCGAGATCGCGGACGGCTCAGGCACATATCGCATAATCGCGGGTGAGCGGCGTTGGCGCGCGGCACGCATGGCGGGACTTTCCGAGATACCCGCAGTGATATTTGACGGCACCGAGCTTGCCGAGGCGCAGATAGCCTTGGTTGAAAACATCCAGCGGCGGGATCTTACCGCGGTCGAGGAGGCGCTCGCCTACCGCGGGCTGATAGAACGCTTTGGGCTGACGCAGGACGAGGTGGCGGACAAGGTGGGCAAAAGCCGCCCCACCGTTACAAATCTGCTCCGTTTGCTTGAGTTGCCGGACGAGGTGCTTGAGATGATAGCGGACGGCAGGCTCTCAATGGGTCACGCACGCGCCATTTTGGGTCTTGCAGACCATTCGGACGAGGCAAGGGTGGCGCTGGCCGCCGAGGTCGCGGAGGCAGAGCTGTCTGTTCGCGAGACCGAACGGCGTGTAAAGCTCCTCAACGCCCCGAAAAAGGAAAAAAAGCCGAAAGCGGTACGGGACGAGCAGACCGCCGCCTATTATGCTGAGCTTGAATCCAGATCCATGCGCCTGCTTGGCCGCCGCGTAAAGATAAATGACGGTGGGGACGGCAAGCGCCGCCTTGAGCTGACCTACGAGAGTGCGGACGATCTTGCCGAGCTGCTGGTAAAGCTTTGCGGCCCGGAGATCTTTGACGAGACCGCCGGCGTGTGACGCGGCGCGCAGCTATTATTATATATATATTAAATAGGAAGAAAAATGAATCAAACAGTCTTATTTTCGGCGTTTTTGAGTGCCGAAATGCCTACGATCCGTGAGCTTTTTGACGAGCTTTTTGCACTTGACCTTGGCAGCTATGACAACATAGGATTCACATCAACTACCTTTACCGGCGTGCGCGGAATGATAGTTGCGCTATTTGTCGGAGCTATCATCGGCAGTGTTGCCTCGCTTTTTAACAAACGCGTGCTTGGTGACTTCGTTCGCGCCGTGATCTCCGAGGGCTGCAGCTCTCCCGAGAGCGCAAAAACGCTGGGCGAGCTTGGATTTTTAAAAAACTCGGCGGTGCGATCCTCCCTCCGCTCAAACGGAATGCTCGGGCGGGTGGTCAGATGTGTCGAGGAGGACAGCTACGAGGCCGAGCAGGCAGAGCTGCGCGGTATTATAGAGCTTCGCGCGGCGGAGGATGGCGGCGAGGTAGAGCCGTATCGCGCACTTCCCTACAAGCGGAACTTGAACACCGCGCATTTTTACATCCCGGCGGAAAAAAGTGATGCAGCGGAGCTGCGTTTCAGCAAAAAAGGCACCAATCCCGTGGTGCTCGTTATCGGCATCATTGCATCGGTCCTGCTTTTGTGGGTCGTTTTGCGCATCCTGCCCGACCTATTGCAGATGCTGGATAATCTTGTGGGCGGAATGTGACCCATGCGGTCATAGATAAAGAAAGCTTTTGCAGTTGCAAAAGAGATAGGTTTTAGAAAAGATGGCAACAAATACAAACAAAAAAGGAAGATCCAAAGCCGCCTCCGCCGCAAATCGCGGCAAGGGTGAGGCATCCGGCAAGAAATATTATCGCCGACCGCACAAGCTTACGCTCGGCGTGCGGACTTTTATCGCGCTGATGGTGGCGATCCTTGTGATACTCGTGGCGATCGTGGCGGCCTACTACAGCGGCTGGCGTTATATTGCGGCAAGCCGTGAGGATGGCGAGGTCGTGCGCTTTTTCGGGCGCGTGCGTGCATCGGACGAGCGCCCCATATCCGGCTGGGTGTATTATTCCGGCGGCATGAGCGCGCGCATCAATACCGAGACAGGCATGATAGAATATTCCAACAGTGCCGTATATCTCGGCGATATGGTAAACTTCTACCGTGAGGGTACGGGTACGCTCAAGCTTAAAAACGGAGATGAATATACCGGTGAGTTCCATGATGACGTCATAACCGGTCACGGCGTGTATAAATTTGCCAACGGAGATGTCTACGAGGGCGACTTTATCGCGGGAGTTAAGGAAGGGCACGGAAAATATACCTACGCGGACGGCAGTGTCTACGAGGGTGAATTTGCGGGCGACCTCCGCCACGGCGAGGGCAAAATGACTTGGGCGGACGGCAGTGTCTATGAGGGCGGCTATAAATTCGGCCTCAAGAGCGGCCACGGCAGCTATAGCTACTCAAACGGCGACACATATGTTGGCGATTTTGAGGAGGATATGCGGCAGGGCGAGGGCGTTTACACCTGGGGCGCCGAGGGCGAGCAGTACAGCGGCAGCTTTAGAGCCGATAATATGCACGGCTACGGCACGTATACATGGAGCGAGGGGCGCAAGACCTACTCCGGCTACTTTGAAAACGGCACAATAGTTGCCGTGGAACCTTAAAAGCTAAAAGGAGAGAGATATGGCAGGCTACAGAAGAGACAGAATAAATGAGGAAACGGTAAGGGTAATGTCCGAGCTTTTGCGTGAGGTAAAGGACCCGCGCGTGCATGATGCGTTTATCAGCATCACGGCGGCGGATGTCACCCCCGACCTCAAGTATGCAAAGATATATTACTCGGTCCTCGGTGCCGACGGCGATGAGGATAAGAAAAAGCAGATCCTGCGCGGGCTCAGATCCGCCTCGGGCTACCTGCGCCGCGGCATGGCGGAAAAAATGAATATGCGCATCACCCCGGAGCTTAGCTTCGTCTATGACGGCAGCGCCGCCAACGGCGCACATATCGCCGAGCTGCTCTCAAAGCTCTAAAGACAACGAGATCGTAAAAAAATAACAGTCGGCCAATGGGTGCAGTCCAATCGCTGTGCAACTTGCGAAAAAAGATCTTATTATAGTCTAAATGGCGAAAAAAACACGGTGAGAATGCAATATTTTTGTTGACAAAGCTTCATCTGCGCTGTATAATAATTATGTACCGACAGAAATCGGTCCACACATTTATTATATAATAAGGAGAACACCATGTCTATTGCAAAAAGAATTCCGGCGCTTATTCTCGCCGGGCTGATGCTGATAGGTCTTGTTGCCTGCGCCCAGCAGGGTCAGGGCGGCGACTCATCGGCTGAAACCACCGCATCCCCTGAAACCGGAGAAGAGACTGAGGAGCTTTACGTTGGCTACCCCAAGGACGACCTCCCCGATACCCTTAAGTACAACGGCGAGACCGTTAAGATCCTCTACTGGAGCGACAGTGAGCGCCCTGAGTTTGAGGTTGCCGAGGGCGCTGACAGTGATGACCGCATTATTTCCGCCATCAAGACCCGTAACGCCGTTGTTCAGGATCGACTGAACGTTACCTTTGAGTGGGATGGCCAGCCCGGCGACTTCGGCGACCGTTCCAATTTTACAAAATATGTGGGCGCACAGTTCCAAGCCAGCAACTACTACGATATTATAGCAACCTACAGCCGCACCTCCGGCATGCTTGCCACCCGTGGCTATCTGGCTGACCTCAACACCATCGATGATAGCTACCTCAACTTCAATCAGCCCTGGTGGCCCGAATCTCTTGTTGATACCTGTACCATTGGTAAGTCGCTGTACTTCATCTCCGGCGATGCCTCCACAAATACCCTGCACTTTATGTACGGCGTGTACTACAACAAAGGGCTTGTAGCAGATTATAATCTTGAGGATCCCCAGACCCTCACAATCGCCGGCACATGGACCATCGATAAGCTCATGTCCATGACAAAGGACAAATATCAGGACCTTAACAACAACGAAAAGCAGGATAAGGACGACTTTATTCCCTTTGGTACAAAGGACTTCCACTGTGATGCATTCTACACCGGCTCGGATCTTATGCTTGTTGAGCAGGATCCCGACAAGGTGCTTATCATCTCCCCCGATTTCAGCAGTGAAAAGACTATTGAGCTTGTTGCAAAGCTTGGCACATGGCTCCCCACCAAGGATACCATCCTTACAGACGATTACATGAAGCCGTTCGTAGCGGAACAGGGTCTGTTCTGCCTCAACCGCGTTTACATGGCGGATAATGTGAGTGGTACCGGGCTTAACGCCGTTACCTGGACCTACGGCATCGTTCCCGTGCCGAAGCATGATGAGGATCAGACTAACTACATAACTGTTATGGGTAACCCCTTTACCCTCTACGGTGTAGGCAACGGCAGCGCCGATCCCTCCAAGGCGACTGCAGTTATCGAGTGCTGGGCATCCGAGGCTTACCGTCGCACCACTCCCGCGATATTTGAGATCAACATGAAGCTTAAATATTCCAAGGAGAATGTTGATGCACAGATGTTTGATCTTATCCGCTCCACCGTTCGCTATGACCTGGGCCGTATCTTCGCGGATACGCTCAACCTCATGAGCGAGATGCCCTCCAAGACCGCATGTGCCGGTACCTCCTGGACCTCCGGGCTTAATCCTAAGCTCAGCCTCCTCAATAAGGCTTGCGTCGGCATCGTTGATGATCTTGAAAAGAACGCAAACCTTGCAAGATAAAGCTTTAGGATCTTGATCCGGTGCCGCATCCGTCGGTGAAGCCGTCAATGTATGCACAAAAAAAGAGATGCAGATAGGCATCGACCGGTCATGATCGAAAAAATGAATATGCGCATCAACGCGGAGCTACCGTCAAGGCGCTAAAAGCACGAGATCGTAAAAAAAATAACAGTCGGCCATCGGCCGCACCAGTCACCCCGCTTTTGGGCAAAAAAATCTATTTTATGCCTCAAAAGCGGGGTGAAACATATAAATTGTACAAATTGCCGATTGACAAAAAATTATCTATGTTGTATAATAAACATGTGCCGACGAAAGTCGGCGTACTTCGTTATATTAAATAAAACAATAAGGAGAGCACAATGTCTATTGCAAAGAGACTCCCGGCACTTATTCTTGCCGGGCTGATGCTGATAGGTCTTGTTGCCTGCGCCCAGC
>CAZFVR010000033.1:0-14740 GCA_964522215.1 uncultured Ruminococcus sp.
GTTGCACAAAGCTATCCGACAAGATCAATTATTATTAATTTTGTCGAATATAATGATCGGTCTTGGGGGGGATATCGCGGCGCAAAAGCCGGTGTGACCCACTGCGGGTCACACCGGCTTTTTAAAATTCTTACTTTTCTGCTGTGCGTGGTGAGCGCGGGACTGTAAGTTTCGGCTCAGTCAACGATCCTCGATATCATATATCTGCCGAGCGTGCAGGCAAATTTAAGGGCGGCGGGGGTAGTCTCGCTTGGGAATTTATCGATATAGTGCAATATCTCAAAGGAGAGATCACCCTCGTAGCCTATCTCGCGCAGGGCGGCGCAGACCTCGCTCCAGTTCTGCTTGCCTTGGTAGGGCAAAAAGTGGCGGTCGCCGCGGTAGTCGGTATCCTGCACGTGCAGCGAGCGCAGCAGTGACTTATCCATGCCGCGTATATAGTCCTGCGGCTCGGTGCCGGTGATGGCTGCGTGGCCAAGGTCACAGCACACCACAAAGCAGTCCGCCTCGGCGTTAAGGGATGTCACAAATTCGGTCATCTCGGCGGGGGTGGGGAACAGCCCAAAGTAGCACTCGCGCAGCTTATCATGCCAAAAGAGGTTCTCAACGGCGATCTTAACACCGTACTTTTGGCAATAGGGGATGAGCGAGAGGTAAAAACGGCGGTTGTACTCTTTGTAATCAACGCTTGTATCCTCGCGCGGGGTCTTGACCGCGTGTACGATCACGTGCGGTGTGCCGAGTATGCCGCCTATCTCAAGCGCGGCAACGATATCGGCGTAGGCGGGGTGGGAGAGGTCAAACGGGTCGCCGTACTTCATGACAAAGGGCGCGTGCGCCTGTGTAAAGACCATGCCAAGGCTATCCGAATAATCGCGCAGCTTTTGCGCAAATTCGGCGCGGTCGGGACGGTGGAGCATGTCATCTGCGGGGTTGATCTTGTCAAGCGTGAGGTCGGCGCCGTCAAAGCCCGCTTCCTGCAGCATGCGCACGCCCTCAAAAATTCCAAATCGCAGACCCAACTCGCGGGTCTCCATTGAAAGCTTCATTTAAATATCTCCTTATATCTTTATTTTTTGTTATGAAAGAGCCGAAAGCTCGGCAATTCCCTCTTTTTTGCCTGCAACTATCAAAATATCACCCACAGCAAACTGCATGTCGGGGCGAATGAGGTCGCACACCTCGCCGCCGTGCTCGATGGCAACGATGTTCACGCCAAAGCGACCGCGCAGGTCGGCCTCTATGACAGTTTTGCCCGCAAGGGACAGGGGCAGCTCAAGCTTTGAAATGTTGAGCTGTTCGTTTAGCTGCATGTAGTCCAGCACGCGGGAGGTCTCAAGCCGCGTGGCCAAGCGCAGTGCCATATCATGCTCGGGGTACACCACCTCCGCGCCCAGCTTTTCAAGTATCTCGCCGTGCTCGGCGCTGCGCGCCTTGGCAATGACCTTGCGCACACCGAGGGTTATAAGGTTGAGGGTGGTCAGGATAGAAACATCCATCTGCTCGCCAATGCATACCACAGCAATGTCGCACCCGGCGATTCCCGTCTCCGCCAGCGATTTTTTATCAAGCGATTGCACGATGTAGGCGTTTTCGGTCAGCTCGCGCATCTCGCGCACCTTGCCCTCATCGTTATCAAGGACTATCAGCTCCGCGCCGCTCTCCGCCAAGGCCTCGGCCAAAGCCATGCCAAAACGACCGAGGCCTATAATGCCGTACACGGTCTTGTCTTTTCCTGTGCGTTTTGATCTTTTCATTTTATTTTATTCCGTTCTGCCGCCGCAGCGGCGATAATTCAGCCAAAAAACAGCCAATATTCATCCAATGGTAAGGTTGCCCTCGGGGTAGCGCACGCGCTCGCCGAGCGAGAAGTACCAAAGGGTCACGATGGTCATGGGGCCGAGGCGGCCTATATACATGATCAGTATCGATACAAGCTTTGAGGGGACAGACAGCGCGGGGGTAATGCCTGTGGAAAGTCCCACGGTGGCAAACGCGCTGACCACCTCGGTCAGTATATCGCGCAGGGGAATGCTCGGCTCAA
The DNA here is from genome assembly GCA_964522215.1 of uncultured Ruminococcus sp. Classification (GTDB taxonomy): domain Bacteria; phylum Bacillota; class Clostridia; order Oscillospirales; family CAG-272; genus CAG-390. The sequence continues at coordinate 2,045 of CAZFVR010000033.1, forward strand.
GCAGTGTAAGTGTCAGCGTGCCGCCGCAGATGATGGCCACGCCTATCAGCGCGATCATTGCCGCCTTTTTAAAGGCCTCGCGCGGCAGGGAATAGTGAAACGCCTTTTCGCTTTGGTTGGTCGCGGCGGCGCGAATGCCCACCAGGATGGCAAAAAAGGTGCTGGTCTTAATGCCGCCGCCTGTCGAGCCGGGGGAGGCGCCTATAAACATCAAAATATTTAGTATCATCAGCCCGCCGTTTGAAAATTCGGCGATCGGAACGGTAGAAAAGCCCGCCGTGCGCGCCGATTGGCTGAAAAACAGGGCATCGGTAAAGCCAAGCCGTCCGCCCTCGGACAGCATGAGGAGCAGCGCGCCGACGATGAGCAGTATCCCGCTCATTATCAGCACCACGCGCGAGTGCATTGAAAGCTTTTTCCTGCCCGGATGGCGCAGCCACTCGGTGACCTCGCGAATCACCAAAAAGCCGATGCCGCCAAAAAACACCAGCGCGATGGTAACAAGATTCAACAGCACGCTTTGGCGGTAGGGAATAAGATTGCGCCCGCCGCCGAGTATATCAAAGCCTGCGTTGTTGAATGCGGCTATCGAATGGAATATACTGATCCCCACGGCATGAAGCGGCTCGTGATCCTGCAAAAATACGGGTAGTGAGAGTGCCGCACCAGCCAGCTCGATCACTGCAGTGGTGATAAACACGCTCCGCACCAGTCGGCGCACGCCACTGCCGGAATCATAGTTCAGTGCCTCGCGCACTACGCGGCGCTCCTTAAGATCCATCCTGCGGCCGCTGGCAAGAATAATGCCCGCTCCGATGGAGGTAACGCCAAGCCCGCCTATTTGTATCAGCAGGGCAATTATCGTCTGCCCGGCGGCGTTAAAATGGTCGGCGGCATCAAGGGCGATAAGGCCGGTCACGCACACGGCGCTCGTTGAGGTGTAAAGCGCATCGATGTAGCGCACCTCTGCGCCCGTCTTTTGACAGCAGGGGAGGCTGAGGAGCAGTGAGCCGAGTAGGATCACCGCCGCAAAGCCGAGCGCTATCAGCCGCGCCGGGGATTGCCGCTTTAGGGCATCGGCGATCATTCCCGGACCTCTCCGCCGTCGGCGGACAGCCGCTCAATGATCGCGCGGTAGCCTCCGCTGCCGTAGCAAAGACAGCGATTTACCCGCCCGATGGTTGCCGAGCTGACGCCTGTCAGCTCGCCTATCTTTTGATAGGACACTCCTCGTGAGAGCATCTCCGCCACCTGCAGGCGCTGTGCCATGTCGGCAAGCTCCTTCATGGTGCAAAGATCCTCAAAATATGTATAGCAATCGTCAAGATCACGAAGCTTCAAAATGCTCTCAAATAAACGGTCATTGACCGCATTTCTTTCCATGTTGACCTCCTTTGGGTAGTAATTGTATCTGTTTTTGCAGGGCGCGCTCTGTCTGCGGCGTGCTGAAAACGATAGGTATAGATATTCTAAATGTCCATAGGTGAAATAATGGACTCTTACCAAGCCTCCCGCCACTTGCGCCGCTTCGCTGCCTTTAGCCTATAGCCGTAAACAAATGCGATATCCTTTGCCGCGGCGGGAGCAAGCCCCGCCCTACGGCAAGATCTGTCTCTTTTGCCTGCAGACGTATAGATAGCAATATTTCGTTCGCGGGTGACTGCGAGTCGCCCTTACGGTGAAAAGCTCGGAAAAAATTCGATCTGAGATCCGCCCCGCGCGGATCTCATCTGCAAAGCGGATCTCACCGGGCAGAGTGCCTGCCTCACAGCCCTTTGCCGCCCAGCTTCTCGATGGCATCTGTTATCATTCCGCCGCAGCTGTCAAGCGTTGCCTCGGCGGTGGCGGGATCTGCACCCGTCTCGGTGCATATCATCCTCACCGCGCGGGCGCGCAGCTTTTTGTTGCTGGGCTTCATGCACACCATAAAATTATCGTAAACGCGGCCAAGCTTTATCATAACGCCGGTGGATATCATGTTAAGCACCAGCTTTTGCGCCGTGCCGGCTTTCATGCGGGTAGAACCGCTGACTACCTCGGGGCCAACCACCACAGCGATGGAGATATCGGCAAGTGAATTCATAGCTCCGTTTTTGTTGCAGGAGAGCGCCACCGTCCCCGCGCCGAGTGAGCGAGCATACATAAGCGCTCCGCGGCAATATGCGGCACTGCCGCTGGCGGATATCGCCATGCAAACATCGGCAGCACAAAAGCCAACGGCATCAAGATCCGCGGCGGCATCCTCTGCATGATCCTCCATGCCCTCGGAGGAGCGGAACATTGCATCTCTCCCACCGGCCAGCACGCCCTGTATCAGCTCGGGCGAGACGCCGTAGGTGGGCGGGCATTCGGTGGCATCTATAACGCCAAGCCGCCCGGAGGTGCCCGCGCCGATGTATATCAGCCGTCCGCCGGCCTTTATGCGCTCGGTTATCATATCTACCGCGCGGCCGATATCCGAAAGCTCACGCTCGATGGCCAAGGGGACGGTCTTGTCCTCCTCGTTGATCACGCGCATTATCTCGGCGGTGGACATCCGCTCAAGGTGGCGACTGCGCTCGTTGCTTTGCTCTGTTGTAAGTTCGCTGTAGTTCATAATTCAGCCCTCGCAGGTCCTCCCGGGACCTCATTATATGTTTTTTTAAAGTCCTCTTTGGCAAATTGGGGAACATCCCCGCCGGCGGCCGCGCAAAATGCCCCCCAAATGTTGGGCATGCCGGTGCGGATAAGCTCAATATTTTTCGGTGTGCGTTCGCAAAGCAGGGAGAGGATGTCATCCCGCCGCGTCAGCAAGCTGCCGCCAACCACGGCGCGACAGCTGTCCTGCCCCATCAGATCGGCTGCACGGCGGGTGAGTGTGGCAAGGCTTTCGGCACAGCGCAAAATTATCTCGCGTGCGGCCGCATCGCCCTCGTCCGCCGCCTCAAATACCGCAGGCGCGAGGGAGGCTATCAAGGCCTTGCCGCCGCCGTATATCAGGGGGATGGCATCCTCAACATTCGCGCCGAGTGCCGCCGCAAGCTTTTTTGTAAGCAGTGTAGGGGCGGCGCGGCCGTCATGCGCGCGCAGGGCGAGCGATAGGGCATCCCGCCCTATATCGTAGCCGCTGCCGCCGCCGTCTATGAGGTATCCCCAGCCGCCTATCCTGTGTACACGTCCACAGCGGCGCAGATAGCATATCGAGCCGGTGCCGGAGATAAGGCACGCGGCATCACCCGCACCCGCTTGCTCAAGCAGCAGCATGGCATCGGTCTGAACCAAAACGCGGGCGGAAAGATCGGCCAGTGCCGCGCAAAGCTCCTCGCTGTGACCGGTTGCGCCCGCAATGCCGGCGGAGATGGCGCGGGGGGCATTACTCACGCACGCTGTAAGCTCCCTCACCGCCTCACGCAAAAGCTTGCAGGCCGCGGCGCAGCCTATATCGTTGGGATTGGAGGGACCCGCCACCAGCCGCCGCTCAATGCGGCCGTCGGTACGGCAGAGCAGCAGCTCGGTCTTTGTCCCACCGCCGTCAATGAGAATATAATGCTCGCCCAAATAATCACCCCGGGTCTTCACTTTACTATGATAACATTATACCACAACCCCCGCGCGGAGTCAAGATGTGCGGTGGGAGAATTCCGCTCCGCTGAGCGCTTCCTTATCCCTCCTTATCCCTCCTTGTCCTTCATTTCGCGCTCCTCACCGTTGCATAAAAAATCGGATGATGCCGTGCATCATCCGATAATATTTGTTATTTTTCGCCCATCATCCGCCAAAGGCATCCAAAAGGTCAAACACCTTAGCGGCATCCTTAAATCTTGCATCTCCCGTCGATGCGCCGAATATGCCCACAACATAATAGCGGCCGTCACTGCCGCGCTTGGCGGTAAGCAGGCAATAGCCCGCCTCGTCGGTCGAGCCTGTTTTAAGCCCCACGGCATCGGCGCGGTAGAGGGGCGAGTCGCTGTGTATCAGCTTATTTGTGTTTTGCCAGTTGTTGGACTCCCCACTCGCGTAGATAACACGATCCTGCGCCAAGGTAGCGTACTTCATAATGGTGGCGTTCTCAAGCGCCAGCGCACCTATCCTTGCAATGTCGGAGAGGGTGGTGTAGTGATCGGGGTCGTGGTAGCCGTCGGGATTGGCAAAATGCGTGCCGCTGAGCCCGAGGGCGGCCAGCTTGCGGTTCATTTCGGCAACGAACGCCGCAACCTCCTGCTTTGCGGAGGCCGAGCCCCCAAGCACTCGCCTGCCCGCCGCAGCAGCCAAAACATATGCCGCATCTCCGCCGCTGGGCAGAAGCATCCCCTCTATCAGCATTGAAACGGTGAGCCGATGCCCGCGCCGCACATATGCTATCGATGAGTCTGAGGCCACAAGTGACAGCTCCTCGCCCGCCGTTATCACATCCTCGGGGGAGAGGTAGTCAAGGGCTGTCAGCGCGGTAAACAGCTTTGTGGTGCTGGCGGGGTAGACCTTGCCGTCTATCACGCCGTTGTATTCATATATCGCGCGCCGCTCGGCGGTGTCGTAAACTATCACCTGCGCCGCATCAAGCTTGCCGCGGGGGATATCCAGCATCAGCGCGGGGGCGGTGGTGTCCGCCGCAGTCGAGCCGCCCGAGCTCTCGCCGCCGGTGCTTTCACTGCCGGGCACAGTGGATGAGGCGGACGGGTCCTTGCCGGAGGATATCGGCGGCGCATCCCCCGTGGTATCCTCACCGCCGCCATGCGATGCTGTGCAGGCGGAGAGGGAGAGCAACAGCAAGGCCAGCAGCAGTGCCGCCGCACGGTAAAGCAGTTTGTTCTTTTTTTGCATTAAACGGTCACCTCCGCTCCTTTATTGCTCTCACTGTTCTCCTCGTTTACCGTTTTGACCTTTGAAAAATCAAAGTGCAGGTAGTAGGCAAGGGTCAGCACACAGCAAAAGAACCATCCCACCGGGTAGCCAATGCCCACGGGTATCAGCTCGTTTGATATGTAGTGCGACATCACGAACAGATATATCTGGCGGATGCCTATAAAGGAGGTCAGCATTATTATCATCGGCATGCGGCTGTTGCCCGCGCCGCGCAGTGCCGCCGAGAATACTTGGTTTACCGAGCAGAAGAGATAAAAGGGAGTTATCACTCGCAACAGGTGGGTGGCAGTCTCAACTATCATCGGGTCGGGGTTAAATATCCCCGCTATCGGCGCGGCAAATATCATCACCGGGATGATTATCACTATCGAGCAGGCGGTGGACATAAAATACGCAAGCCTTGCACCGCGGCGGGCACGCTCAACATTGCCAACTCCAAGGTTTTGGCCCACAAATGTGGTGGTGGCAAGTGCTATCGACTGTATGGGCAGGAAGATAAACTGGTCCACCTTTGAATAGGTCGTCCAGCCGCCGGTGTTGACCGTCATGTTGCCCTCTGTCCCCGCAATGTAGGATTGCACAAAAACGTTGGCAAAGGCGGTAAGCGCCATTTGAATGGCAGAGGGAATGCCTATGTTTATTATCCTGCCAAGCATTACGCGATCGATCTTGAGATCGCTCAGGCGCAGCTTTACGCAGGAATCGGTGCGAAACAGCACCCAAAGGGTCAGCACGGCAGAAAGTGCCTGTGAGATGATGGTGGCCAGCGCAACGCCTGCCACTCCCATGCCGAGCTTAAACACAAATAAAAGGTCAAGCACGGTGTTGGTTATGGCGCAGGCAACAAGAAAGTACAGCGGCCGCTGGGAATCACCCACCGCACGCAGGATGCCCGCACCCATGTTGTATATCATAAGGCCGATAACGCCGGCAAAATAAATGGTAAGGTAGGTCTTGCCCGCGCCAAACATTTCGGCATAGCCCTCGCGCTCGCTGTCAAGCATCAATTCAAGCATAAAGGGGGCAAGTATCACGCCAAGCACGGTAAAGGCCACTGCCATTACCAGTGTCATCACCATCGAGGTGTGAACGGCACGGCGCACACCGTCCTCGTCACGCGCGCCAAAGTGGCGGGATATCACAACGCCCGCACCGCTGGCAAGGCCGGAGAAAAAGCCGATAAGGATGTTGATTATCGGCCCAATACTGCCAACGGCGGCATAGTCGCCCGCAACGCCGGTCTGACCGATGACCCAAGTATCCACCATGTTGTAAAGCTGTTGAAAAAGATTGCCCACCAGCAGGGGCGCCGCAAATGAGATAAGATTTTTGGCAATGCTCCCGCGGGTCATGTCAAGCTCCAGCTTTTTGCCGAATGAACGTTTTTTTACACCGGATGCTGTCATTTTGTCTCCTCTCCGCGCCACTTGGCGCATACACCCTAATTATAGCACATTCTGACGAGAGAATCAATACTTTTGCGGGGAAGAAATGAAAGCAGCCGCGCCGTGCGTGCGGATCGCGATACAGTGCTCTGCGATCATCGCCAAAAGCCCATCCCCGCGGGGTGCGCAGCACTCCCGCGGGGATGGGCTATGTTATCTTATGTTATCTTATCTTATCTTATCAGTTAAAATATCTCTTGAGCATGCCCTCAAAGCCGCGGCCGTGGCGAGCCTCGTCCTTGGCCATCTCGTGTACAGTATCGTGGATGGCATCATAGCCAAGCTCCTTGGCGCGCTTTGCAAGCTCAAGCTTGCCGGCGGTAGCGCCGCACTCGGCCTCGCTGCGCAGCTGCAGGTTCTTCTTTGTGGAGGGTGTTACCACCTCGCCCAAAAGCTCGGCAAACTTGGCGGCGTGCTCGGCCTCCTCGTATGCGGCCTGGAGATAAAATGCGCCAACCTCGGGGTATCCCTCGCGGATAGCCTGACGGCTCATTGCAATGTACATGCCTACCTCGGTGCACTCGCCCTCAAAGTTAGCCTTAAGTCCGGCATAGACCTCGTCATCGATCTTACCCTTGGCGCCAACGCCGATAACATGCTCGCAAGCGTAGTTAAGGGCATTCTCCTTTACCTCGGTGAACTTTGCACCGGGCACGCCGCACTGGGGGCATTTTTCGGGTGCGCTGTCACCCTCGTGAACATAACCGCAAACAGGACATACAAATTTTTTCATAATGATCTTCTCCTTTTTTATCTGACCTTTGATATATTTATTTTAATTTTTTATTGCATTCACGGCAGAGGCCGTAAAAAACGAATTGATGATGCGAAACGCTGACGCCCATGCGCTCCTCAAGCCTTTTGTCAACGCCCGCAGTCTCCTCATCGCCGAGATCGCTGAGCGACCTGCAGGCGGTGCAGAAAAAGTGATTGTGATCGCGTGTGTCGGCATCGTAGCGTACAGTGCCGTCGCCAACATCTATGCGTATCGCCCGGCCGCACTCGCAAAGCACGCCAAGGTTACGGTAGACCGTTGCAAGGCTTATTTGCGGATGCTCGCGCCGCAGCTCGGTGTGCAGCCACTCGGCACTGGGATGGCAGGTAACGCCGCGCAAAAGCTCAAGCACCGCGTCCCGCTGTTTTGAATGCTTTAGGGGTTGATTCATATTCGGCTCCTTTCAAACGATAATGATTATCATTACTGTTATTATTATAGCACATCGGGACTATTCTGTCAACCCCTAAAATGCATTTTTTTAAAATATTTTTTGGCTTTTCGGGCAGAGCGTTTTATCACTCTATCGGCTCAAAGTCTGCGGCGCCGTGCTTGCAAAGCGGGCAGATAAAGTCCGGCGGCAGTGTCTCGCCCTCATAAACATACCCGCAGATGCGGCATACAAACCCGCGCCTGCCCTCGGAGGCGGGCTTTGGCTTTACGTTTTTGTGATAGTAGGTGTAGCTCATGGTCTCGCGGTCGGAGAGCAGGTGCGCCTCGGTGACCTCGCAAATAAACATTCCGTGGCTGCCGATATCGATATGATCAACAACGCGCAGTGACATTTGCGAATTTACATATTTCTTTAGCACTGCAAGGCCGTTAGCGGAGCGTTCTGTCTCCATGCCCGCAAATTTATCGGTATCCCGCCCGCTGTGAAAGCCAAAACGCTCAAATATTTCAAACGGCGCATCAACCGTGAGGCAGTTTACGTTCATAATACCGCGGCGCTTTATGACATCATGCGAGTAATTCTTTTTGTTTATCACAACAGATACGCGGCTGGGGCTGTCCGTCAGCTGTGTTACGGTGTTTACGATAAGGCCGTTATCCCGCGTGCCGTCGTTTGAGGTCACAACATAAAGGCCGTAGCCGATATTTCTGAGCGCGGCGGGGTCGGTCATCACCTCGGCAGACTCGCGGCGCAGGATATAATCCTCGCACAGCTCACGCGCCAAAAGGGCGATGTCCTCCTCGTTCTTTTCCGTCATGGCGGAAAGGATGGTCACCGTGTGGGCGGCAAACTCAAGCTCGGGGGAGGCGGCAAGCATATCCCGCATCACCTTGGCCGCACGCGGTGCCCAAGAGCCGTTCTCTATAAGCCCCACCGTGCGGCGGCGGAAGCCGCGCTCGGTCAGGTGCGAGATGAATTCGCGCATAAAGGGAAAGATATCCGAGTTATAGGTCGTTGTGGCAAGGATAAGCTTTTCAAATCTAAAGGCATCCGCCACCGCCGCCGACATATCACAGCGTGCAAGATCGTAAAGCACAACATTCGGGCAACCCAGCTCGCGCATGCGGTCGGCAACCAGCCTTGCGGCGCGCTCGGTGTTGCCGTATACCGAGGTATAGGCCACCACTGCGCCCTCCTCCTCAGGCTCATAGGAGGACCATGTGCGGCAAAGCTTGATATAATAGCCCAGGTCCTCACTCAGTACGGGACCGTGCAGGGGGCAGATGGTACGGATATCCAGCGCGGCGGCGCGGTCAAGCAAAAGGCCCACTTGGCGGCCGTACTTGCCAACTATGCCGATATAATAGCGCCGCGCCTCGTCCCGCCACGGGGTTTTTGCATCCGGTGCGCCAAAGCGCCCAAAAGCATCGGCGGAAAAGAGCACGCCGGTGGTCGCCTCAAAGCTCACCATCACCTCCGGCCAGTGCACCATGGGTGCGGTGAGGAAGGTCAGGCGGTGCGTGCCGAGATCCAGCGTGTCGCCATCCCCAACGATGAGCCTTGACTGCGGCTCAGAGCCAAAGAACTGGCGCATCATCTTAAACGCCGCGGCGGTGGCTACTACGGTAAGCTCGGGGTAGACGGAAAGTATACTTGCGATATTTGCCGAGTGATCCGGCTCCATGTGGTGGACTACAAGATAGTCCGGGCGGCGCTCGCCAAGTACGGCGCGAATGTTTGCCAGCCACTCGCCGCCAAAATGCGCATCTACCGTGTCCATTACGGCGATCTTTTCATCCATAATGATATAGGAATTATAGCTCATTCCCTCCGGCACGCGGTACTGTCCCTCAAAAAGATCCACCGCGCGATCTGTTACGCCAACATAAAGGATGCCATCCGATATCTTCATTTTATTTATACCTGCTTTCTTATCTCGATTAATAACGATAATGATTATCACTATCATTATTATACAACAGACATAGAGATCTGTCAATAGCTTTTTCAAAAGTTTTTTCCAATTTCAAAAAAAATATTCGCCGTGCGGCTGAGGTTTTGATTAAGAGGAGTGAATGCGGGGAGATAATCATGCAGGAGGTGACTGAAATGAGCAAAAAGGAACGCGCGGCGGCGCTTTTGGTGGTGGTATCCCTGATAATGGCGGCGGTGGTGTGCGACTGCCTGCCGATACACGGTGAGGGAGAGCTGCGGGATAGGATATTGCGCCTGCACGTGATAGCGGCATCCGACAGCGAGCGGGACCAAGCACTAAAGCTTGAGGTGCGGGATGCACTGCTGCCGGAGATAGAGGAGCTGCTGCGGGAGGCAAAAACGCTATCGGATGCCGTGACGGCGGCAGAGGCGGGGCAGGTGAGGTTGATCTCGGTTGCAGAGGCGAGACTTGGCGAGCTCGGCTGCGACGATCGCGTGCGGGTAGAACTGGGGCGGGAGAGCTATCCCACCCGCGATTACGGTGAGATACGCCTGCCGGCAGGGGAATACACCTCACTGCGGGTAACGATAGGAGAGGGTGAAGGGCAAAACTGGTGGTGCGTGCTTTTTCCCACCCTTTGCATGGCAGCCGCGGGGGGAGGGTCATCCCGGAATGCCGCGGCAGAGGAGGAATATCTTGCCGCGGGTTTTACGCCCGAGCAGTACCGAACGATAACCAAGACCACCGCACCGAAATACAGGATAAGATTTAAGATACTTGAGATGATTGAGCGCTTGGGGCAGTGAGGTGCCGCAAAGCGACGTGCTGCAAGAAGCACAAAACGGGCCGTCCATCGGGACGGCCCGTTTTTATGCATCGTTATTCTTTTTTACCGTTTTATAATACCCGCAGGGGTTAAACTCGGTGCAAAGACCGTTGCGGTAAACGCACATGGGCACTAAAAACTCGGCAAATTCGGGGTTTAGCTCGGCGACCTGCCGCGCTATCTCCTCCATGACCGCGCGGGTCTCGGGTGAGGCCTGACGGCACAGGCGGCGGTGCGCCATAAAAACGATCTCCTGCGCGTTTATAGACATTATATGCGATACCGGCGCACTCTGCGGTGCCTCGGTGCGGTCATATTTATCCTGCCTGTCGTTGCGCTGTGACTGCACATAGTGGTTAACGCCTATGTGATGGCGCACAAAATGCACCGATACCCAGTAGGGTATCTCCATTTTAATGCCAAACCACAGCTCGCGCAGGGGGCTGTGCTCGGCGGCAATGAGGCTGCGCTTCCACTCCTCGGTGGGGAGCTTGGTTGATGCCTTGCCCACGGTGTTGAGGGTGCAGGTCTTGCACCATAGCCAGTCGGCATCGGTGGGATGCTTTAAGATCTCGACCTTAAAATCCATGCCGCACCCCGTTATATCTCGCAGTCGATAACGACTCTTTCGGTGCGCACCTGCTTAACGTACTCCTGTACCTTGCGGTGCTCCGGATGCACGCGGTAGCCCTCAAGCGCTGCGGCATCATCAAATTCGGTCAGCAGTACCATATCAAAGGACATATCCGTGTGCGATATATCCGTGCCTATCTCCATACGCCGCAGGCCCGGCACGACACCCAAAAGTGCCATCAGAGATGCGCGAACGTGAGCCATGTTTTCTTCTTTTGTGCGGCCGAGAGCCTCATCGGCAAAGCGCCACATAACTATATGTCTTATCATAACAACAACCTGCCTTTTTGTTTTTTTACACTATAAATGATATCACGCGCGGGCGATTTTGTCAAGTCACCCCGCCTGCGGTATTGCGTTTTTTTCATTTTTATTATATAATATAAGTTAGCCGATGGTAAAACTTCGTTTTACGATCGACTATATAATATAAGTGATAAAACGGCGTGGCCGAAAACGTGAGGTGCGGGGATGGATTCATTGCTGATAGGTGTAGCCGGCGGGACCGGCAGCGGCAAGACTACACTTGTTTCAAAGCTTGCCGAGCATTTTGTCGGAGAGGTGGCGGTGCTCTGCCACGACTGGTATTACCGTGCGCAGGACGAGCTGTCCCTCACCGAGCGTGCGCGGCAGAATTACGACTGCCCGGAGGCGTTTGAGACAGAGCGGCTGATAGCCGATCTGCGGGCACTGCGCCGCGGCGAGGCGGTAGACTGCCCGCAGTATGATTACACACAGCACACGCGGGCGCAACAGACCCTGCACATAGAGCCGGCGCGAGTGACTATCGTTGAGGGGATATTGCTGTTTGCCGACCCGCAGCTGCGGCAGATGCTGGATATTCGCATATTTGTGGATACCGATGCCGATATCCGCATCCTGCGGCGCCTGCAGCGGGATGTGCTTGAGCGCGGGCGGAGCATTGGCTCGGTGATATCGCAGTACACCGAAACGGTAAAGCCGATGCATGAGGCGTATGTTGAGCCCTCCAAAAAATACGCGCACCTGATAGTTCCGGAGGGCGGCGAAAATACCGTTGCACTGGACATGATACTTGGCCGCATAGAGCGGCAGCTGAATATAAGTGAGCTTTAATAAAATGAAAAAAACACTGATATACCTAAAATATCTCATGCCGCTTTTGGCGGTGCTGGCGTTTGCGCTTTATCTTATGGCAAGGTCTGTATTTTTTATCAATGACGGCGAGGTCAAGCGGCGGCAGTCCTTTAAAACACTTGCGGCATCCACCTACGCGGCGGCGGAGGATAGGCTTGACCGCCTTGAGCGCGAGGAGGAGCCGGACGAGGTGGATCTTTCCTTTGCCAAACGCGCCCGCGGGTATGTGATAGCCTGCCGCGTGTGCCTAGGCGTGGCATTCTTTTTTGCAATATACGCGGCCGGCGTGACGATATTTGCAATAAGCCTGCCGCCGCAGACGGAGGCCGCACTCAATTGCAAATTTATGCTGCGACTGGTGCTGCCGCGGCCGTGGCTTGTGCCGTGCATTCCACTGCTTTGCCTGCCGTATGCCTGCCTTGCACGCTATATCTGCCGGCTTTACGCAAAATTTTATCTTTATGATGTCTCAATAGGATACCACGGGCTATCCCCCGCCACCCTATTGGTCGTACTGACAGCCATCTGCTTTTTGCTCTACTTTGCCGCCAAAGGCTGCGAGCGCGAGCTTAAAATGGATCCGTATAGGAGGATGTAGGGGGCGCTGTGCGGATCACATGTACGCGCCTGCAGTGCGTGATGATATCCATCACCCCTGCGTCAAGGAGACGTAATTTCGTTTGCAAACGGAAAAAGCAATAGCTTACGATCCCTCAGGCGCTGCACCGG
>CAZFVR010000034.1:0-14403 GCA_964522215.1 uncultured Ruminococcus sp.
GCGCCTCCTCCGCCTCCCGTTTTTTTGCCGCTTCTATGCGGCGGCGTTCGGCCTCCGCACGGCGGCGTTCGGCCTCCGCACGGCGGCGTTCGGCCTCCGCACGAGCTATTGGGTCGTCCGCGCGGCGGACGGTGTTCGGTCTTTGCAAGCCGATCGGTCTCTGCGCGGCGGCCTGTCCGCGTTGCACGGCGGGCGCGTTGCTCCTGCCCCTCGGCGGTGCGGCAGGGGTGGGATGTGAGCTGTCCGGCCGAACCCGAGCGGGAGCGAAGCTTTGCGGCGCGGGCGAGTTTACCCTTTGTGCGCTTTGAGCGGGCGTTTGCTCGGCACGCCGTTGAGGCCTTGCGGGACGAGCCGGCTCAGAGCGTACCGCTCCCGCTCGGTTCGGTTCGCGGCGCATCGTTGCGGGGTTTGGTCGTGTTGGTCGCGTCTGTGAGGGTCGGTCGGCGCGCCTTTCGGGGGCACGGTGCTCGGCAGCAGGCTCACGCGCGGCCGCGGGGGCGGGGGAGGGGGAGGCATTCTTTTGGCGCGCAAGCTTGCGGCGTCTGGCATCAAGCAGTTCAAAGTATTCAAGATCCGTGCCTGCCTCACCGCGCGTTATGCGATCGTCATCCATTTTTGCCTCCTTTCCGCCGTGTGCGGCGATGTTTTTGCTTTTAGGCTGTTATGCCTTTGGCTGTTTTGCCTCTTTGGTCTCTATCAAAAAGAAAAACGGAGATGTGGGTGAGTTTACTATCTTTATCTTGGTCACGCAAACGCGGTGGCGGGAGAGGGAGGAGAGATATTCCTCTATCAGCTGCCCCTCTGCCTCGCCCTCGGCGTGACCCGGGTATACCGCTACGGTCAGCACTCCGTCGGGGGAGAGCAGCTCTATCGCCGCGGCAATTGCGGGCAGGGTGGTCTCGCGGCGGGTAGTTACGGTCTTATCTGACCCCGGCAGCCAGCCAAGGTTGAACATGCCCGCGCGGATAGGCTCCTTTATATGCTCGCGTGCGTTGCTGTGCGAATCAAGTATCAGGGTGTAGTTTTGGGGGCAGCCTGCCTCGCGCAGATGCGCGGCGGTGCATTCCAGTGCCTGCGGCTGGATATCAAAGGCGTAAACATGCCCCGCCTCCCCCACGGCTTTGGAGAGAAATTCGGTATCATAGCCGTTGCCCATTGTAAAATCGGCGGCAACATCGCCGGGGCGCAGGTGGGTGAGGATAAATTGTTTGTGAAGTGAAAGCAGATCTATCATTTTCGGTCTCCGATCCTTGTCTCCGATCAGTGGTGTATCTTTTATTTTTTTCCCGCTTCCTCGGGGGAGTTATGCAGGTCGGCGCGCAAAAACTTTATTGCGCGCTCAACCGCATCCTTTGAGTCATACCACGGCTCATCGTTATATCTGTAGTCAAATTTTTTGCAAAACCAGCTCACGTCATCGCAAAGCTTATCAAAGTAGGGCATCACAACGCCCTCGGCGGCCTTTGCAAACTCGCGGTATCGCTTGCCCGGGAGCTTTGCCTTTGCCGTGCCCAGCAGCTCGGCATAGTGTGGCAGGCATATGTAGCTCTGCTCGGCAAACATACGTCGCATCTCCTCCTCGGTGTCCCAAAGGTAGATGATGTTTTCCAGCAGATTTTTAAAATTATGCTCCACTCGGCCGCAGATGTAGCAGCTCTCGCCAAGCTCGCATATCCTCGCCCGCGCACGCGTGCCGGGAACTGTCAGCGGCAGGTCGGCTATCTCGCGGCGAAGCCGGTCCAGGTGGCTCTCAAGTGTCAGCGCCATGCCGAGCCTGTTTTTGCGCACGAACATCATATCGTAATGCATGCGGCAAAAGCCGAGCTTGTTCGTTTCAATGCGAATGTCAGGCTCCATCATTGAGGCGCCGAGGATTATATCCAGCTCGTTCTCCTCAAATGCGCGGTAGAGCGAGCATATCGGGCAGGGGCATTTGCGGCGCGCATCCTCCGCGCGGCCAAAGTGCTCTTTTATCGGTATCGTGTAGATCTGTTGCATGAGTTGCCTCTCCGGTCTTTTGAATTTGATCTTTTGTTTTGCGGCAACCGTACTTGCACCGCCGCCGAAAATATTGTATAATATAGTCGGATGCCGCCGCACCTCGGGCACGCCCGCGGCGGATCATCCTAAAAACAGCTATACCTTTGCAATATATAATTATATCATATTATACCGTTCACAGGCAATAGCGAAATAAGATTTCTTACGATTTATTTTCATTTTTATTATAATACAGGAGCATTGACATGGCAAATATCTACGGCTTACCGCCTGCCCCGACAGAAGCGGGGGAGGCCGGCGGCATTCCGGTCATAAAACTTAGAGGAGTCAGCGATTTTGATCTTGCCGCCGTTATGGAGTGTGGGCAGTGCTTTCGCTTTTTCCGCGTTGTCGGCTCGCGCCATGAGTGCGAATACTCAGGTGTGGCCGCGGGGCGTTTTATCTCGATAGGGCAGGACGGCGATACACTTACGATCTATAACACGAGCGCGGAGGAATATTCCTCTCTCTTTGCGCATTACCTCGGCCTTGATCTTGACTATACCGCCATAAAGCGGGATATCCTCTCCCGCTCGGATCGCGATGTACTGCGGCGTGCCGTATCTGTCGGCGGCGGCATCAGAATACTGGCGCAGGAGCCGTGGGAGACACTTTGCTCCTTTATTATATCCCAAAATAATAACATTCCGCGCATACGCGGGCTTGTACGCGCGATATCGCGGGAGTATGGCAAGCCGATAGATGCCGGCGGCATGGCGGCGCATGGCGCAGAGGATACAGAATATGCGTTCCCCACACCGCAGGCGCTTGCGGCGGCAGGGGTCGAGGCACTGGCGGAGCTTAAGACAGGCTTTCGCGCCAAGTACATATACGATGCCGCGTGCCGCGTCTCGGACGGCAGACTCTCCCTGCCCGCTGTGGCCGCGGCGCCGACCGCCGAGGCAGCGGATATGCTTATGACGGTATCCGGGGTGGGCCCCAAGGTCGCGGCCTGCACACTGCTTTTCGGGTTTGCGCGGCTGGATGCCTTTCCGGTGGACGTTTGGATAAAAAGGGTCATAGCAAAGTACTTTCCGGGGGAATTTGATGCCGCGACACTCGGCCCGTATGCCGGTGTGGCACAGCAGTATTTGTTTTACTGCGAAAGAGGACGGGGATGATGCGCTTCGCGCGATAGCGTTTGCTCATGGATATAGATAAACATTGTAGGGCGGGGGACGGTTCCCCGGAAACGATGGATGCAGATATTTTAAATGTCTGCAGGCAAAAGAACAGACTCTTGCCAAGCCCTCTCATGCCTGAGAGGGTGTCGACCGCAGGCCGGAGGATGAGGAGGCAAAAACCGATTTCCGTACAAGCAAAAAATTCATATTTGTCATGCTTTTGTTATCAGTTTGTGCGAGTGAAAAAAAGTTTGGCGGGGGACTAAAAGTTGTTGACAATCACGTGACTGTATGGTATAATTAAGGTACAGACACCGCCCGCGGTGTGCCAACTCACATGGAATAAATAACGGATCTGTATTCGATCTTCACGGAGGCAACAATGGATAGTCGCGATGTAGCGGCACTCGGCAGTGCCATTTGCAAAAACATATCCTCGGTCATACTCGGCAAGGAGGCAGAGGTGCGGCTTATCGTCAACGCGCTCCTCTCGGGCGGGCATGTATTGCTTGATGATATTCCCGGCACCGGCAAGACCTCTTTGGCTCGTGCGCTGGCGCGGTCGATGGACGGCACGGTAAAGCGCATTCAGTTTACGCCGGATCTTTTGCCGTCCGATGTTACCGGTATCAACTTTTTTGATCAAAAGTCGGGCGAGTTCGTTTTTCGTCCCGGCCCGGTATTTACAAATGTACTTATCGCCGATGAGATAAACCGCACCACTCCCCGCACGCAGTCGGCACTGCTTGAGTGCATGGGTGAGGGTCAAACTACGGTGGATGGCGTGACCTATCGTCTTGAGCCTCCGTTTTTTGTTATTGCAACGCAAAACCCTATCGAATCCCTGGGTACCTTTCCACTGCCGGAGGCTCAGTGTGACCGCTTTTTTATGAAGCTGTCGCTTGGCTATCCGGATCGCGATGCCGAGCTTTCGATGATGGATATACACGGCGGAGCATCCACCCCGCTTGATTCCCTCGGCTCTGTTTGCACGTGCGATGAGGTGCGCGCGGCCACCGAGGCCACAAAGCGGGTCAGGGTATCCGACTCGGTGCGCGATTATATCCTCCGCATCGTCACCGCCACGCGTGTGAGCGAGCGGATAAGAGTGGGCGCCAGCCCGCGCGGTACGCTTGCACTGCTTGCCGCCTCCCGCACTGCCGCCGCCATGGATGGGCGGGATTATGTCATCCCGGATGACGTCAAGGGGGTAGCCGTGCCGGTGCTCTCTCACCGTATCATCGCCGCCACGCAGAGCACGGCCGGCCTTACCGGATCAAACGAGCGGTTGATAGAATTTTTGCTTGATACCGTTGCAGTCCCGCTCGGCGATGCTTGAGTGAGCGGAGGCATTTTGCTGCCACGTCCGATCCCGATAAATAAAGATCAATAGTTGATCGTATCATTTCGTTTTACGATCGAGGACCGCACGGCGGGAATACGCGCTTATCGCCGCATGCCAAAATCGAAGATCTCGGCAGATCCCCTCACCGCGCTGGCTCGCTATGTTTCGCCTCAAAGGTGTTTTTTCGGCGGCAGAGCTGCCGAAAAAACGAATTTGATTTATATTTGATAACTTTTACGATCGACTACAAAGCGTCACGGAAAGGAGCACGGTCTTGCTGTTTTTAGCTGTTCTTTTGGCTCTTACGGCCGCTGTTGTGGCCGAGTATATGATATACAAAAAGCACGCGTTTGACTCGCTTAAATACAAGGCGACCTTTTCCGCGCCTGAGGTGGTGGTGGGGGACGATGTTTATCTTTACGAGGAGATACGCAACGAGGGGCACTTGCCTATCCCTTTTATAAAGATCGATACCGATCTGCCGGATGGGCTTGAATTTACACTTATCGAGACCGACCGCGAGCGCGGCGGCAAAAGGATAAGCTCCACACGGTCGATACAATCGATATTCGTGCTTCACAGTAATTCTCGCGTGCGCCGCCGTTGGCGTGTTCGCGCCCGCGTGCGCGGCGAATATCACCTGCCGGGTGTTGTGGTGAGCGTTGGGGATGTGCTGGGGCTGAATACCGTCTCCCGCAGGCTTGAGGTGGCGGAGGGCGGTCGCAGTTCTACCGTCGTGTTGCCGCTTGCAAGATATGTTACCGATGCCGATGTATCCTCGCGCGTGCTGAGCGGGGATATACTGTCAGCGCTCTGTCCCGTGACCGACCCGCAAATGATATGCGGCTCGCGCGAATATACGAGCTTTGACCCAATGAACCGCATAAACTGGAAATCCACAGCCGTGCACGGCAAGCTTATGGTCAATATTGAGGAGCGCACCGTGCGCCGCCGCTTTTCGGTGCTTTTGAATATGAATTCCACCGGTATCGAGCAGCGCCCGCAGACCCCCTCCGCACCGGAGCTTATTGAGCGGTGCATAACGGTATGCGCATCACTTTTCGATCGTATCGCCGCGGATGAGATGCCCGCGCGCCTGTTTGTTAATGCGCCGCCGCCGGATGATTCGACCGCCGAGCTTTTGGCGGTGGAGGATCGGGGCGATATAGCCGTTTACGGTCCGTGGCGCGGTCGGCTTCAGACCATTGATATATTGCGCACGCTGGCGCGCTTGCCCATGCAGATATCACTGCCGCCGGAGCGCATGTTTGACTATATCGCCGCCGCCCCCGAGCTTTTTGGGGAAAATGAAAATCTGGTGGTGATATCCGCCTATATTGACGGACGTATGCTAAACTTTGAGCGCGTGATGCGCTCGCGCGGGATAAATATGATATTTTATATCACATCCACCCGTAACGAGGCGGGCGCGATCCCCGGTGACGTGCGCGTGATATTTGAGCGCTGAGTTCCCCCTGCGCTCTTGCCCGAGCGATCATCTTATATCTTTTATATCCATTCATTTTTCAGTTCTAAAGCTTAAGGCACTACCGCTCAGATCTTTTCGTTCAATTGCGCCGTCAAAAAATCGTCATATGAAACAAATTTTCGCGCGCGTAGCTTATCCTACGCGAAGGAAAAATGTGAGATATGACGGTTCTTATGCAAGCAAGCGGACTAAAAAGACGCCGGCAGTGAATTGCGCGGTGTTACCTTAAAAAAGTCTGCGTCGGGAGGTGACGGCATGAAAAAGCGTGATAGGCTCAGCGAGGCTTCCTTTATCGAGCGGTTGCGCCCGCTCGGCGTCCTCTCGCTCTTTTTTGTGGCCTCTGTTTGGACGGTCGGAATATACGTTGCCTACGGTGTGGGCTTTTTGGGGTGGCTGATCAGTGCCGCCGTCTTTGGCGTAGGGTATGGAGTGATGGCGCTTTGGGCGCGTGTCACTCACCGCACGCGCGAGGAGGATGGCGACAGCGGCTATGAGGCCGGCGGGCGGCATTTCAGCCTCGGCGCGGCCTCCGTTCCCTTAGCCTTGGCCGTGGTCGCCGGCCTTTTTGTGCGCAGCTTTGCGGCGCGAATGGAATATCTTTATGCCATGAATACCGTTGGTGCGTACTATGACCCGGATTCGGTATTGCCGTATTTTGTTATGGTGCTGTTCCTCTTCTTATGGGCGTTCGGTACGGTGCTTTGGTTCATACCGACCGATCGGCTGTTTTCGCACCGCACGGCCACGATATCGGTTGCCGTGGCTTTTATCGGATTTTGCTACAGCTATATGGTCGGCGAGGGCAGTGCGGCGGCCGGGCTCTGCTTTATCGGTTATATCTTTACCACCGCAGTGGGGCTGAATCAGCGCTCCCTTACCCGCAGCTACCGCGGAACGGTCATGGCCTTGGTCTCAACGCGCGCGCGGCTGTATAATATTCGTCTGGTCTGCATCTTTTGCGCGGCGGTGCTGCTTATGTCCTTTGCGGGGTGGGTGGTAGTGGTCGGTATCGGCACGATCGCTCGCGCTGTCCTTTATATCATGGTGCACGCGGAGGTCTCCTCCGGCGGTACCGATGGGCTTGATCCGCCGTCGGCCACGGATGGTGCATCGCTGTTCAATATGTATGTTTTCGGTGCGCATGAAGCGGATGACACCGCAAATTACTATGCGTTCTGCATTTTCGCGGTGATAGCCGTGGTGGCGCTGATAGTATTTGTCTTCCGCCGCGCGGGAGATATGCGCCGCCTTATCGAGGCGTTAAAGGCGCTTTGCCTGCGTTTGATAGATTTTATCTTTTCCCCAATTACCGCAAACCTGCCCTTTTTCCTTGCAAACATGCGGCAGGGTAGTGACGATAACTGCACCTTTGAGGATGATGAGGAACGGCTCACCTCCGACCCAAAGATCGGGTACGGAAAAAAATACGAGCGTGCGCGGCGCACCAAGCGCGACTTTTTGGTGGGACTTAAGGCCGAGCGCACAGAGGCTGATCGCCTGTGCTATGCCTACGCGGTGTATGTTTCTCAGATGCGCGAGATACCGCAGCTGATAAAGCGCAGTGATACCGCGCGTGAGCTGACAAAAAAGGTCCACCGCAGCCGCGCCGGAGGTGATGCCGATATGGTCGACATCACGCACGCCTTTGAACGCGCAAAATATTCGGGGGATATCGACCCCGCCGAGGCACGTGCCGCAACCGATAAGCTCTGCCGAATGGTCCTTCGCAATATCGGCGAGGAATAAGAGTGCCGCGGAGCGTCAACACTAATATCGCCCCTAAAAAATACAAAAGGTCGAGTACTAAAAACTAAAAACAAAAAAGCTTACCCATTTGTGAGTTCGCAAGCTTCCTCACATAAAACAAAACTAAAGCAGGAGAGGGAACGTCTGTCCGTTCCCGAAAAAACAAAAATGAAAAAACAGCAAAACTGGGTCCGTGCCCTTTGCCGTGCGGCTATGATCGCCGCACTCTACACCATCTTTACGCTTATCTCCGGTGCTATGGGACTGGCAGGGGGGGTGATCCAGTTTAGGATATCCGAGGCCTTTTGCATACTCGGCGTATTTACACCGTCAGCCATACCCGGTATAGCTGTTGGGTGCCTTGTCTCCAATCTTTTGGTCGGCGGGGCGATGTGGGATATCATCCTCGGCACGGCAGCCTCCTTTATCGGAATGCTCGGTCTTCGCGCCCTGCGTCGCTTCCCATATATCGCGCCACTGCCCTACGTGCTTGCAAACGTGATAATAGTGCCGCTCGTTTTGCGCTTTGTGTACGCCGCCGAGGGAAGTCTGCCGTATTTTATGCTTACGGTGGGCATCGGCGAGGTCACTTGCGCATGGATAGGCGGCAGGCTGCTTTATGCGGCACTGCGGCGGCGGGCGAGTATGATCTTTACCTGATGGCGGCGCAGTGTCGTCTATCCGTATAAAAATCAAGGATATTACATAGTCAAACAAACTAAAAGCTAAAAGCCGTAAAAAATAAAAGGGCAGTGCAGTGGAATGAACATTTTGTATTTCAGATACGCGCTTGAGATCGCCGAGTGCGGGTCGCTCAGCCGCGCCGCGGAGCGCCTGTATATCGGTCAGCCAAATCTCAGCCGCGCCATGCGTGAGCTTGAGGGGACGCTGGGGACAGAGCTGTTTGAGCGTTCCTCCCGCGGTATGGTACCAACGTCGGACGGAGAGGTGTTTTTGCAGTATGCAAAAAAGATCCTCACCGAGGTGGATGCCGTTGAGGTCATGTTTAAAAACGGAGTTGTAAAAAAACAGCGGTTTTCGCTGTCAGCTCCCGCGGCGGGATATATATCCGAGGCGTTTGCCGCGCTGAGCCTTTCCTTTGATGCCACAGCTTCCTTGGAGGTCACCTGCCGTGAGGCAGAGAGCCAAGAAAACATTGCCGCGGTGGCGGATGGCGAGTGCGCACTGGGCATAATAAGATATGATGCGCGGCAGGATAAGTTCCATAAAACAAGGCTTGACGGGCGCGGTATAAACTATGAGTTGATAGGCGAATTTGAGCCTGTGGTAATATGCTCGGCGGCATCTCCGGCTGCAAGCGGCGCGGGACTCTGTGGGCTTATCGAGGTCAGCTGTGCGGCAATGTCTATGCCGCTGTTGCCATCGGGTGATGACAGCACCGAGTGCGGGCGGCTGTTTCTTTCGGATCGCGCGGCCTGCCTTGATGTGCTGTCGCAAAATCCGGGCACATTTATGTGGTCATCTCCCGAGCCGGAGGGGGCACTGGCACTGCACGGACTCACCCAAGTCCGCCTCGATGCACGTGGCAGGATTTTTAAGGATGTTATGATCAACCGTGCCGATCACAGCCTATCCGAGCTTGAAAAAAGCTTTATCTCCGAGCTTTGCCGCATCCGCCGCGAGCTGTTTTGATGCCGCGCGGCATGATGCTCAGATCCGCCGATCCAATAAAAAACGCACATCGAGACTGTTGCTCGGTGTGCGTTTTTGCGTGTTGTTTTTTTGCATGCGCGGAGGGGTCAAAACATACGTGCGCCGGCGCCGCGGGTCATCTCCTCAGGCGGGAGGATATCATGGCATACGGGTGTGTAGAACAAGCGGCGGCGCATTTCCGGGTCATCGGTCTGCGGCAGTATCCACATAAGCTTTGTGAAACAGGCCTCGGGGGTCATATCAAAGGCCTCAAGCACACCGATATCACGCAGGCTGCTGCCGACTTGATAGACAGAGAGGTCTGTCCCCTCGCTTTGTACCTGTGTGGTCATTGCAACCGTTTTGCCTGCAGCAACGGCGGCGGATACCTCGCGGCGGAACGCTCCCCCACGGTCGGGCAGCCCGCCCACTCCAAAGGATTCTATCACCAGCGCGTTGTATTTTTCAAGCATAAAGTGCAGCAGCTCGGTATCCGTTCCCGGTGTCAGCTTCAGCAGCCCCACCGAGCCGTCAAGGCGGTCAAAAAAATGCTCCCGTCCTGTAGTCGGGTCAAAAAATATCGTCAGGCGGCCGTTTTGCACTGTGGCCAGCGGCGGATAATTGGGGCTTGAAAAGGCCGCAAAGCTTTTGGTCTTGGTCTTTCTCGCACGTGTGCCAAGCATCACCTGCCCGCCAAACACCACAAGCACACCGGAGAGAGCGGAGGCGGCACAAAGAAAGCTATCCGCAAGATTTTGCTTTGAATCTGTTGTGTCAAAGCCTATCGGCTTTTGCGCTCCGGTAAGCACTATCGGCTTTGGGCTGTTTTGTATCAAATATGAGAGCGCGGAGGCGGTATATGCCAGCGTGTCTGTGCCGTGCGCTATCACAAAGCCATCGTAGCGGTCGTAGCTTGCTATTATCTCTCGCGCCATCTGCTGCCAATGCGCGGGGGTGATATCGGTGCTGTCAAGCTCAAAAAGCTGGCGGGCATCCACACGGCACATATTTTGCACCTCCGGTACATGCCGCAGCAGCCGCTCCGCACCGATGGCGGGGGAGAGGGCATTGCCCGAAAGCTCGGAGGCTATCGTTCCGCCCGTGCCGATAAACAAGATATCCTTCAATTTTTGTATCTACCTCCGAGTGGTATTGTGGTGTCAAATAAAGATCGGTTAAATAATAAAAATACCGCTGTGCGCTGCAAAGCAAAGCACAACGGTATTTTGGTGACCCGTACGGGAATTGAACCCATGTTACTGCCGTGAAAGGGCGGTGTCTTAACCTCTTGACCAACGGGCCGTAGCGGGAGTTGGATTTGAACCCACGACCTATCGGGTATGAACCGATTGCTCTAGCCAACTGAGCTATCCCGCCGTAATGCTTTAATATTATACCACAGACGAGGCGGCTTGTCAATACCTTTTTTGACTTTTTATCGCAAAAAATATTTTTTTATTTTTTTGTAATATTTATATTTGATATGCCTATATCCCTTGATTTTTCGGCCTTTTTATTGTATAATAGTTCTGAACAAGTTTAGGGTCGCCGCGTGCAAGGGGCGGCGGGGAGCCGGGCAGTTTGCGCGGCTTGCCGCAAAAAGCTTGCCTCGGGGCCGCAAAGCTTAATATTTTAGAGGTCAGATGACATGTTTTACACATTTAAAGGCGGTACACATGTGCGCGAATACAAAAATACGCGCTCGATGCCTATCACTGATATGCCCGCACCGGAGGTGGTGGAGATCCCCCTCGGTCAGCATATAGGCGCGCCCTGCCGTGCGGTGGTCGCGGTCGGCGACTATGTTATGCGCGGTCAGCTCATCGGCGAGGCGGCAGAGGGTTTGGGCTGTGCGGTGCATTCCTCTGTTTCCGGTCGTGTGCGTGCCATGGGCTCACGCCCGAACGCGCAGGGGCGGCAGGTGGACACCGTTATCATTGAAAACGATGGTGAGATGCGCCTCTCCCCGGATGTCCATCCCTTTGAAAAAAAGCTTTCGGACACCACTCCGGAGGAGATAGTTGATGTTGTGCGCCGTGCGGGCATTTCCGGCATGGGCGGTGCAACCTTCCCGACGTGGGCAAAGCTTTCGGGTGCCATCGGCAAGGTAAGGCGGCTTTTGATAAACTGCGCCGAGTGCGAGCCGTTTATTACCGTCAACCATCGCCTGATGCTGGAGCACCCGGAGCAGATAGTGGGCGGGGCAAAGATCCTCTTGCGCGCGCTGGGGCTGCCAAAGGCCGAGGTCGCGATAGAGGATAACAAGCTCAATGCAGCGGAGAAGATAGCCGAGGAGATAGGGGAAAGCCCACTGCTTGAGGTCAAGCTGATGCGCACAAAGTACCCGCAGGGAGACGAGCGGCAGCTGATATTTGCGTTGACGGGGCGGGAGATCCCGGAGGGCAAGCTTCCCGCAGACGTAGGATGCGTGGTCTTTAATGCCGAGACCTGTGCGGCTATCTATAATGCATTTGCCACCGGCATGCCGCTTATCGACCGTTGCGTTACGGTGGATGGCGATTGCGTGAGCTACCCGCAAAACCTGCGTGTGCCGCTTGGAACCTCGGTAAGACAGCTCATAGACTACTGCGGCGGTTTTTCTGCCGAGCCTTATAAGATAATAAACGGCGGCCCGATGATGGGCGCAGCGATATGGGATATCGATATGCCGATAACCAAGGGCACCTCGGCAATACTGGCGTTCTCGCGTGATTTTGCCGCTGTGCGGGATGACGGCGCGTGCATTCGTTGCGGTCGTTGCGTTAAAAACTGCCCCATGCACCTGATGCCCGCATATCTTGCCCAGTATGCAATAGCAGGCAAGTATGAAGAGGCTGAGCGCATGCATGTTATGAGCTGTGTTGAATGCGGCACATGCTCGTACAACTGCCCGGGCAGTGTGCCGATAGTGCAGTACATAAGAGTTGCAAAGGGTGCTTTGCGTGCGCGCGCTGTGAAAAAATAAGTCCTTTTTCTTTATACCTGCCGTTGTGGCGTTTGGACCTTGACGGATCGATAGGTTTAAATGAGTTTTAAAGAGTTTTGATGTGTTTTGAAAAGAGGGTATCTTTATGGATAAACAAAACGAGACCTTGGAGCTGCTGACAGTCTCGCCGTCGCCGCATATAAAGCGGCGGGACACCACGCGCTCGATAATGCTTGATGTGATAGTGGCACTGACGCCCGCGCTTATTTGGGGATTTTATGTTTTTGGTCCGCGTGCGCTGGTGGTGGTGCTGATCTCTGTTGCATCCTCTGTGCTGTTTGAGTATCTGGTGCGGCTTGTGCTGCACCGCTCCACAAGCATCGGCGACCTTTCGGCGGTGGTCACCGGCCTGTTGCTGGGGCTTAATCTGCCGTCCTCTGTATCCTATTGGATACCGGTAGTGGGCGCATTTTTTGCCATTGTTGTTGTAAAACAGCTGTTTGGCGGCATTGGCAAAAACTTTTTAAATCCTGCGCTGGCGGGACGTGCCTTCCTGTTTGCGTGGCCGGAGGAGATGACCTCCTTCCCCGCGCCGTTTCGCTGGCTCGATCCCTTGGTGCTATCCTACTCGGATACCGCAGATGCGATCGCCGAGGCCACACCTCTTGCCGCGCTTAAATCCGGCGTGATGCCTGAGGCATCTGCACTCGATCTCTTTTTGGGTCGCTGTGCCGGCTCTATCGGTGAGATATCCGCTGTGCTTTTGCTGGTAGGCGGTGTGTATCTTATCTGCCGCCGCGTTATCACGTGGCATATCCCCGTGGCGTATATCGGCACGGTAGCACTGCTTACCATCATCTTCCCCAAGGCCGAGCCCTCCATGTCCTTTATGCTCAGCGAGCTCGTAGCCGGCGGCCTCGTGCTCGGCGCGGTGTTTATGGCGACCGACTATGCCACCTCTCCCCTAACTGCCGTCGGCAGGCTGATATTCGGCGTGGGTTGCGGCGCGGTGACGGTACTTATCCGCTATTTCGGCGGATACAACGAGGGCGTATCCTTTGCGATACTTATGATGAACATGCTTGTGTATTACATCGATAAATTTACCGCTCCGCGTGTGTTCGGCACGTCGCGCGGCGGGCGCAAAAAAAGTAAGAGCGGGGAGGCGGCAGGCAAAAAATGACGATGAATGTTAATGCAAAGGATCGCTCCGGAGCACGCGGGATACTGCGTATAGTCATGTCCTTGATGATAATCTGCCTCTCCGTTGCACTTGCCGTGTCACTCTCCTATGCACTTACAAAGGATAAGATAGAACAGATGCGGCTTGAAACAGAGCGCGCAGCCATCGCATCGGTCTTTGGTGCGGAGGATATCACATACAAAACGCTTGATGGTGTCCCGGGGACCGTTACCTCTGTGTTTGAGGTGATGGGGGCGGGAGGAAATGTCAGCGGCTATGCCGTGGCGGTCTCACCCTCAGGCTTTGGCGGCAACATCGATATGATAGTTGGCGTGGATATAAACGGCGAGATAGTTGGCGTGGACATTACCGCGCTTTCCGAAACGCCGGGGCTTGGCAGCAGAGTGAATGACGAGGGCTATCTCAGCCAGTACCGCGGACTTGGCGGTGCGCTGACGCTGGGCGAGGATGTGGATGCCATATCCGGAGCTACGATATCCTCACGTTCTGTAATGTCCGGCGTTAACCGTGCGCTGGCGGCGCTCCGCGATATGGGGTGCATAGCGGCGGTGGATGCTGCCACCTGACACCGAGTCTTGCGAAAGGAGATAGAGCTATGACAGAAGAAGAGATCGAGCGACGGCTGAGAGCATCACTGGCGGCTATGGATAACGGTCGTGAGACGGACGAGAGAAAGATCACCGCCGCACGCCATGAGGCATCCGCCGATGAGATAGCAAAAAAGCTGGCCGAGGATATAAACGCCGCGGCCGACGAAAAAAAGCCCGCCCCTCCCGCACAGCCCACAGAGGGTGAGTATATTACGTCTAAAAAAGAGACCGTTACGTCTAAAAAAGAGACCGTTACGTCTAAAAAAGAGACCGTTACGTCTAAAAA
>CAZFVR010000035.1:0-13434 GCA_964522215.1 uncultured Ruminococcus sp.
TGATTTCGAGTCAGCCCCGTTATGACCACTTCGATATCTCTCCGTATTGTTGTGTTGGCGCGATGCGACAGGCGTTCAGGCTCAACATCATTTATTATATCACATCTTCGGAGCTTTTTCAAGTCCTTTTTTCAAAAAAATCAAACGAAAGAACAAAAAAGCTCCGTTTATCTCGGCGGGTGGCGCTGTTCGTTCATCATCTTCACCGCCCATGATGTGTTTTCATCTTCATCTATTGATCTTTTTCTATATTTATCTGACATTTTTTTGCCTTTGGTATTGCATGCGTGTTCTTTTTATGATATAATATATTGTAAATAATTATTTCTACTTGGAGGCTGATATGGCTCACGAGATCGATATATACACTCCGCTTGATCCATGGGTCATGGCAAGCGAAAATTCTGCCGTTGAGAGGGCGTTGCGCCAACCGCGACTTATTGATAACGAACTGTTGATCGATCATTCAGTGGCTGTGGAATGTGCAGATATCCCGGCGCGTGCATTTTTTGCCGTGCGCGGTTTGAGCTATGTTACACATATCCGTTTGGCGCGCGAGGTATCGCCGGATGATATATCCTTTAAGTCTGCCGCGAGGTTCGCGGGAGAACTGGCAAATGCCGCGGGCGGGGTCTCGCTTGATCTGCAAAGTGGAGATGTGCATATCGGTGAGGAGGCGGAGCGGTTTATCTATTCCCCGCCCTCGCAATACACGCCAATGCTTACCCTTGCTTGCTATTATCTCCCTCGTGCGCCGTTTGAGGCGTATGCGGATGAGTTTGTTGCGCTGCTTGATAAATATCTGCCTTTTGCACTTCCGCGAAAATACGGAAGCGGAACAGAGGCCGCGTTTGAACTTTCAGAGCAAGGCATGGAGCATTTTTTGGATCTTTTGAAAAAAGACAATGCACCTGTGTGGCTGGGAAGCTTTCCCGTAACGCATGTTTTGATAAGCGATGCTACTCGCCCCGCAAAAAATGATGGTAGGCGTGTATCGCGCGTAGCACTTACGATGCCGGAGGATGTTTGGGAATATCCCGAATGGCAATTTGCACTGCGCAGGTTGCTTTGCTGCATGATGCAGCTATTTGACGGATTTTTTGCTCAGGTAGTACCTTCGGACAAGCAAGGAGTGGCTGCGTGGTGGTGGCAGGGTATCCCGCGAGAGTGTGGCATGCTGTTTGCGTTTGGCGAACCATATCGCTCACTTATAGCGCAGGGCACCGGTGCCAATGATCTTTCGGATGATCCGAGGTTCAGCATCTATACCGATGATGATGCTCCGCAGATACCCGTGGATCTTCTCTCCCTACCCAAAAAGAGAAAAAGCGGCGACGCCCTAACGCGCGTGGCGTTTACCGAAGCCGACAGGATCCCATTTTGAATTTTAATTAAAAAATGAACGATAAAGATCAAGGCATAGATATAGATAAAAGCTCCGCGGCGGCACCCAAAACAAAGATCATTGCCATTGTAGGTCCTACCGCCTCAGGTAAGAGCGGTCTTGCAATGCGGTTGGCACAAAAGCTTGACGGCAGTATAATCTGTTGTGACTCGATGCAAATTTACCGCGGCATGGACATTGGCACGGCAAAGCCGACGGCCGAGGATATGAGGATCGTACCGCACCGAATGTTTGATATAGTCTCGCCGCAAAACGCCTATTCCTGCGCCGATTACGTTCGCGATGCAGAAGCGGCGATACGTGAAACGGTACAGAGTGGCAGGTTACCGATACTTTGCGGCGGTACGGGGCTTTATCTTGAAAGTCTGCTTATGCCCCGGGCATATTCCGCCACGAGCGGGAGAACCGATATCCGCACCGAGCTTGAGATGATGGCCGCCGCACCCGATGGGCGCGAACGACTGCACAAAATGCTGGGCGAGGTAGATCCGATATCTGCAGAGGCGATACACAAAAACAATGTGCGGCGCGTGATACGTGCCATCGAGATATACCGCGAGAGCGGGATCCCGAAGAGTGAACTTGACCGAAGATCGCGCGAGTGCGCCTCAGTGGATCAAAAGTATGATGCGCTCGTTATAGGATTGCGGTATCCCGATCGTTCACTGTTGCGGCAAAGAATTGCGCAGCGCGTGGACGAGATGCTGGATGCCGGACTCGGCGACGAGGTGCGGCGTTTAATGGTCGACGGTGCATTTGAATGCGTGATGAGCGGCTCGCCGTCAACCGCCGCGCAAGCCATAGGCTACAAAGAGATGATAGCGGTACTTGAGAGCGGAGAGATACCCGAGTCGGCTCGTGATGATATAATTACAGCTACATGCCGCTACGCCAAGCGACAAATGACATGGTTTTCGGCAAAGCCTTACATCAGGTGGATCGATATCACCGAGGACTCCCCCGCCCCGGATGACGAGGCGCTAAAGCTTATAAACGATTTTTTGACCAAGTGATGCGATCATTTCTTTATCGGTCGCGGGCATATATGAGCGGGTATGTATGTTATGAAAGGAGCGACTCGGATGGAGGAAAACAAAAAAGATCTGCAAGTGATCTCGGGCACTGACTCATCTCCAAAGCCGCCCAGGCAAAAGCAGGACGAATACGTCGTGCAGCCGACTCTCCGCCGCCGCACTCCGGGCGTTCCGATGGTCCATGTGGCGGAAAGAAAAAAACGAGGCCCGATCTTTGATACGCATTATTTTCTTACCGCCATGACACATATATTCGTTGCATTGGCGGCGGTTGGATTTGCCGTATATATAGTCATTCAGCTGATCGGTGATATGACACCGACCGTTACCACAACACCGGCCGTTCTGACACGAGAATCCGAGTATACACCTGCCACGGCGTACTTAATGAGGCGGGAGCGGGTTCTCGTATCACCCAACGCGGGCGGTGCGATGAGATATCTTTTGGCGGATGGCGAGCTTGCCTCCCTTGGAGAGGAAGCCGCGTATATATACCCCGCCGAGGATGCGAGAACGCTTGAGCGTATCGCCGAGCTTGAGGGAGAGATCTCCCTGCTCAGCTCGGCACTGAAAAAAGCTCAAGCGTTCGAGAGTATTCTTAATGTCAGCTCTGCACTGTCCGATACTTGGAGTGATATGATGCAAAGCATATCCGCATCGGATTACAGCAGTGCCGCGAGCATGTCAGGCGAGCTCCGCCGACTGCTTATAAGATACGATGCTTACCGCGGGCGGGATGATGATATCGAGAATGCCATCTCGGCAATGAACGAAGAGCTTTCTCGTCTCTACTTGATCTGCGGCAACCAACTTGACAGCGTGAGTGCGCCATGCTCCGGATATTATTTCAGATATTGCGATGGCTACGAGGGGATTTTTGACGGTGCGCTTATAGACGGATTCACGTGCGATACATTTTATGCGGCGCTTGATGCCGTGCCTGTCACTCCAACCGGAGCTGTGGGAAAGATGGTTGAAGGCTCGCAGTGGTATATTGCCGTGAGCGTTGACAGACGCAGCGGCGGAGACTACACCGTTGGCGAGGAATATAACATAATATTTGAAAGCAACGGCGGCGCGGGTGTTTTGATGACACTTGGATCGATCACCGATGACGACCGGACCGGCGGATGGTTGCTTTTGTTCTCAACTCGCGAGATGCCGCAGGGCTTTAGCTATCAGCGAGTCCAGCAGGTCAGGATAGAGCGTGAGGTGCTAAGCGGCTACAGGATACCAATAAGTGCTGTGCGCGCTTATCAAGGTATGACAGGTGTTTATACACTCAGCGGCGGCAGAGTGAGTTTTCGCAGGATAGACATCATATACCAAAATGATGACTATTGCATAGCCGAGGAGTATTCTGCAGTCGATAACGATCGCACGCCGACCTATCGCGTACTTGGCTTTAATTCAAACGGCTATGTGGGTGAATATGAGTCTCTACACCTTTTTGCAAAGAGCCGAGGATGGGAGCGGCGAATATACGATAACGGCGGAGAGGCGATAAAATACGGCTCAAAAGAAGATCATTATTACTACCTTGACGAGTTGGAGGATATTATCCTCACCGGCAAGAATCTTTATGATGGTAAATACTTGAGCTGATCGAGCAAATATCATTTTCCCCGGTCTCCGAATAAGATAATAATTAAAATGATAAATGTGAGGCATGGATATGGAGGATCATTCTTATATCGACCGTTCCGTTAACACCATAATGCACCGTGTGGCCAAGGCATCGCAAAAGCTCGGTGGTGATCGGGATATCACTGTTGCGGCGGCCGTGAAGTATGCAAATGACGATGAGTTTTTGCACCTCGTTCGCCAATGCGGCGTTATCGATATTGCAGAAAACCGAGTTCAACAGCTGATAGCGCACCAAGAATTATTAACGCCCGAGGAACGCGACCGTGTGCGATTTCACTTTATTGGCCACCTGCAGACCAACAAGGTCAAAGCACTTGTGGGGCGAGTGGTGCTTATACATTCACTTGATTCCCTGCGACTTGCAGAGGAGATCGAAAAACAGTCTGCGGCGCGTGGCATCACCTCCCGCGTTTTAGTTGAAATAAACGGAGCGAGAGAGCCGGACAAGAGCGGTTTAATGCCGGATGCAGCCGCTGAATTCTGTGCGGCGATTGCAAAAATGCCGCACATAGAACAGGTCGGTTTTATGACAATGGGGCCAAAATTCGATAAAAAGAGCGATTATTCAAATTATTTTTCAGAAACTTATCACTTTATGCTTGACATTTGGCACGAAAAACTTCATAATATAAGGGAGCCTATCATTTCGATGGGCATGAGTGACAGCTATGAGACGGCTATCGAATGCGGCGCAAACTGCGTGCGCATAGGTCGCGCCTTTTTCGGTAGCTGATTTGCTCCCCATTATATAAATAAAAAATAATTTTCAAAACATGTTGAATAAACGGAGGATCATCATGAGCTTTTTTTCAAGAAAATCCAAAAACGATTTCGAATCTGAATACGACGCCGCATACGATAGCGATTACTATTCCGGCGAAATGACACATCCCGATGAGAGCGCTTTCAGCTCCGCCGAAAAGGATGATTACAACATTGAGGAGACGGCCAAGCGCCCAACCTCGTCCTATGCCGCATCTTCCATGGCATCCGGTTCTGCCTTTGCCATGAAGCTCATTAAGCCCACAAGCTACAAAGAGGCTCCCGCTATTGCGGATTTCCTTATCAACAGATGTGCTGTTGTATTGAATCTTGAAGCCGCAAATAAAGAGACCGCCTCAAACCTCATCTACTTCCTTACAGGCGTTTCCTACGCCCTTGGCGGACAGATCAAGAGAGTTGCCGCCAACACCTACATGCTTGCTCCCGAAAATATGGAGATATCCGAGGAGGGACGTCGCGCAGAGGCTGATACAGCTGCCGCAAACGACACATTCCCCGGCTGATACGGTCCCGATTGCCGCGCCGTGATCGAATCTCGGCGCGGCCGGTCTTATCGATGATGATATCATGATCTCAAATTTTGATCTTTTTTGATCGATGACCGTGAACCGGCTGCCGCGGTGTCAGGCATCTCCCGCGCGGAGTACTAATTATCTTGGAACTGCTTTTATACCTTATAGTTAAATTTGTTGACATTGCGCTGAGCTTTGTGATATTTGCAATGCTTGCGCGTTCCGTAATGTCATTATTTATGGCGGATGAGAGCAATATCTTTTATGTGCTCGTTTATACTGTGACCGAGCCGTTTGTCTTTCCGCTTCGCACACTGTTTGAGCGCATGAACTGGTTTCAAAATATGCCAATCGATGTGTCATTTTTTTGTTCCGCCATGCTCGTGATGCTGGTACAGAGTGCGCTTT
Source organism: uncultured Ruminococcus sp. (assembly GCA_964522215.1). Classification (GTDB taxonomy): domain Bacteria; phylum Bacillota; class Clostridia; order Oscillospirales; family CAG-272; genus CAG-390. The sequence goes on from CAZFVR010000035.1 coordinate 5,790, forward strand.
CCTTTATACCGCTTGGCTGATGCTTGGCGGTAAATAATAATCAGGAGGTCTGCCATGCCGATTCCCGAATCATTAAAAACAAAATATTCATTAAGCGGAGATCGCTATATTGCCGAAAACGCCGATCGTGCCATCTCCGATCTTGTTGCATGTATTTCAAGAATGCACGCCGAAAATACTGCTCTTACCGCAAAGATGCAGGCGGCCGAGCAGCGCGCCGATGAGCTGTCGGTAAAGGCAAAAACTCTTGAGGATGAAAACGCAAGGCTGGATATTTCGGTCCATGAGCTTACATCTGCCAACAGGCGATTGACTGCAGAGGCTGAACGCCTTGATAAAAAACTGGCCGAGGTCAGCGTTGCGGTGACTGCGAATGATAAAAAGTTATCCGATGCCGCCGAAAGGCTGACACTGCTGACAGAACGCGCAGAACAGCTTTTCGCGGATCTTGTCGAGCGCTCGGACGATATATGCCGCGAGTTTGATCGGCGCGTGGCGCTTATGGCGGCTCCTGAGTCGCCGAGTGTGTCGAGCCTCGCTTCAGATGATGCCGAAAACGCAAATGAAACAGAAAAAATGCCGGAGCCTTCTCCTGAGGCAGGCATCACCACAACCGATATTGCAGTTGATGCAGAACCGGTAGCCGAAGCGGTTTCCCAACCCGTATCGGAAACTGAAACCACAGCCGCGACCGATGACGATGAAACACCAGATGAGCTTTTGGAGCTTGATAGTCTGACGGAGGACGATAAGCTGACCGAGGCAGACGACCCAAATCTTTTTGAAGACGCGGGTGATGCTGCGGTAACGGCGGAAGTGACCGCAAAAACAGCAGCGGCCGAAGATGAGTCGACCTCAACTGACTTTGCCGCAACATCAGTTGAGGTGGATGACGGTGATATGCTGCGGGCATTAAAAAAGGCTATCGGCATGGCAGTATCTGCGGATCCCGAGTCGCATACGGATAAGGATACATCGGGAAAAGTCACATATGCAGATACCGTTACGGCCGCTGAAGATGAATCAAATAGCAAAGTTGAAGCACCATCGCCCTCCCCTACCGATGACGATATAAAAAGCATGCTTGCCGCCATGTATTCGGACAACGAGCCGTCACCCACCGCAGTGGGCAATCAGACTACCGACAGCAAGGCGGGAGAAGGCGATGGCAATAAAGGCTCGGATTTCGGCAGTGTAAAAAGCACGCTTGATGCCATTCGCCGAAAGATCGGAAATAAAAGCGGCGAAAACAGAAAATAAAAAATATTTCCTATCAGACAGCAAGAAAGGACGATCCAAAAATGTCTAAGGATTATACCAGTACACTAAATCTTCCCTCAACCTCATTTGCAATGCGTGCAAACCTGCCGCAGCGCGAGCCTGAAATGCTTAAATATTGGGAAGGTATAGATCTTTACTCTCTCATGCTTAAGAATAACGAGGGGCACAAGCAGTTCGTTTTGCATGATGGCCCTCCCTTCTCCAACAACAACATACACATGGGCACAGCTATGAATAAGATCCTTAAGGATTTTATCGTCAAGTCAAAGTCCATGGAGGGCTTTTATGCACCGTATATTCCGGGTTGGGATAACCATGGTATGCCGATAGAAAGTGCTATCATTAAGAAAAACAAGCTCGACCGCAAAAAAATGTCTATCTCCGAGTTCCGCAGTGCATGCCATGAGTTTGCACAGCATTTTGTTGATGTTCAGCGCGATCAGTTTATAAGGCTTGGCATCAGCGGCGATTGGGAGCGTCCCTATACCACCATGGCTCCGGAATTTGAGGCGCGCGAGGTGCGCGTGTTCTGTGAGATGTTCAAAAAAGGCTACATCTACAAGGGTCTCAAGCCCGTGTACTGGTGCCCGCATGACGAAACCGCACTTGCCGAGGCGGAGATCGAATATAAGGACGATAAATGCACCTCTATATATGTTAAGTTCCGCGTGACGGATGATCGCGGTCTGCTGGCTCAGTCCTGCGATCTCTCCCACACATATTTTATCATCTGGACCACCACAACATGGACGTTGCCCGGCAACCTTGCTATAGCTCTGCACCCGGACGACAAGTATGCTTTGATACACGCAGCAGACGGTAACTATTATATCACCGCCGAGGCACTGGCGGACAAGACCATGAAGGCCGGTGGCATCACCGAATATGAGATAGTTATGACCGCCCCAGGACATGATTTTGAGTTTATGAAGGCACAGCACCCGTTTCTTGATCGCGAATCGGTCGTCGTTAATGCCGATTACGTTACTATGGACAGTGGTACAGGCTGTGTTCACACGGCTCCCGGCTTTGGTGCGGATGACTTTAATACCTGCAAGAAATACAATATAGATATAATCGTTCCGGTAGATGACCGTGGTTACCAGACCGAGGAAGCCGGCAAGTTTGCAGGTATGTATTACGAAAAGTCGAACGAGGCGATCCTCGCCGATATGAAGGAAAGCGGCGCATTGTTTGCCGCCGAGGAAGTAGTTCACTCCTATCCTCACTGCTGGAGATGCAAGAATCCAATCATCTTCCGTGCAACACCGCAGTGGTTCTGCTCGGTAGAGGCATTTAAGGATGCTGCTGTAGCCGCTTGTGCCGATGTTAAATGGATGCCAGCATGGGGCGGCGAGCGTATGGTGCAGATGATACGCGAGCGCGCCGACTGGTGCATCTCACGTCAGCGCCATTGGGGTCTTCCCATCCCTGTTTTCTATTGCAGTGAATGCGGCCGCCCGATATGCAACGATGAGAGCATAGGACATGTATCCGATGTATTTGCAAAGCACGGCTCAAATGCATGGTTCGATCTTGAACCGGCACAGATCCTTGGCGATGATTTTGTTTGCCCGCACTGCGGCGGCCACCACTTCACCAAGGAGACCAACACTCTTGATGGTTGGTTTGATTCGGGTTCAACTCATTTTTCCGTTCTTGATGACAGTGATGAGCTGAAATGGCCGGCAGACCTTTACCTCGAGGGCGCGGATCAGTACCGCGGATGGTTCCAGTCTTCCCTGCTCACCGCTGTTGCGGCCAAGGGCGAGGGCGCTCCCTACAAGGCGGTGCTCACGCACGGTTGGGTCGTTGACGGTGAGGGTAAGCAGATGCACAAATCCCTCGGCAATGCCGTATCACCTGATGATGTTATAAAGAAATACGGCGCGGATCTTGTCCGCCTGTGGGTCGCATCAAGTGACTACACCGTTGATGTTCGCGCATCCGATAATATCTTTAAACAGCTCTCCGAAGCTTACAGAAAGATACGTAACACCGCTCGCATCATAATGGCTAACCTTGGCGATTTTGATCCTGATACAGACCTCCTGCCTGTTGATCGGCTGATGGAGATCGACCGCTGGGCGCTTTCTCGCCTCAATTCTCTGATCAAGACCGCAAGGGACGGCTACGACACCTACCAGTTCCACCTTGTATATCACGCCGTTAATAATTTCTGCACGATAGATATGTCCAAGCTCTATATCGATATCACCAAGGATCGTGTTTATGTTGAAAAGAGCGACTCCGCGGCAAGAAGATCGGCACAGAGTGCGATGTACAGAATAATCAACGCGCTTGATCGTATCATAGCTCCTATGCTGTCCTTTACAGCAGAGGAGATCTGGCAGGCGATGCCCCACTCCGCCGCCGATAACAAGACCAGCGTTTTCCTTAACGGTCTTCCCAAAGTAAATGCCGAATACGAGTTTGATGGTGCGGATAAATGGGAAGCACTCTTTGAACTGCGCGACGATATCATGAAAGCGCTTGAGCTTGCCCGCGCCGAAAAACGCATAGGCAAGTCTCTTGATGCCAAAGTTACGATATATACCGAACAACCGGAATTCTTGGCGCTCCTTGATAAATTCACCGAGGCTGAGTTGGCTACTGTGTTCATCACAAGCGGAGCGCACGTTGTAAAAGCTGCCGGACCGGATAATGCCCATCGTCCGGAGGACGGCAAGATGCTTTGGGTACTTGTTGAAGCTGCTGACGGAGATAAGTGCGACCGTTGCTGGTGCTACTCCACTCACGGTGAACATACTGAGGATGGCTTTATCTGCGACCGTTGCCGTGCTATCGTAGGCTGAATGGCTCTTCAGCATCACAAAATTTAATTTATTAATATTTATGATCATGCGGCTTGGCGGCTACCGCCGCCGAGCCGCAACATTGTTATTTGAAAATGCTTATTTGGTTTATTTGCGTTATCGCGCTCGTTTTTTTAGATCAGTTTTCAAAATGGCTGGCGGTAATTTTTCTTGAGGGCGGAGAGCCGTTTTATCTGATAGATGGCTTTTTGCGTTTTTCTTATGTGCAAAATCGCGGCGCGGCTTTTGGTATGCTATCGGACAACCGGTGGGTGTTTTTGGTACTGTCCACTCTGGCCATTGTTTGCCTTGTAGCCTTTATGCTTATATCAAAACCCCAAAGTAAGCTTGAGCGAGTTGGGCTTGCACTGATACTCGCCGGTGGCATTGGCAACATGATAGACCGCGTAATGCTTGGATATGTTGTCGATTTTATTGATTTTTACGGTATTTGGAGCTATGTATTCAACATTGCCGACTCCTGCATCTGTATAGGTGTTGGGCTGATCATACTGTATGTGATACTGTTGAGCATAGAAGAATACAAAATGAGCAAGACAACCTCGGATGATAACATACCCGCCGACACCATCGACGATCAGGCGAGCGAGACTGTAAAGGCGTCCGGCGAGTTGAGCGGCGGTGAGCATACCGCGTGCCACGCCCCGAAGTATGCAAAAACAGATGCGGATGAAATCGGAGAGACCGCAACATCCGGCAACGATACTAACGACAAAAATTAAAAGAGGAAAACTGCGCTATGAGCGATAACAACTATCAAAGCGATCAACACCTGCTTTTTTATGTTTTGGGTACTGACTCGGGCGCAAGACTTGACGCATATTTAGCGGAGGCTTCACCTGTCGAAGCCTCCGATGTTTTTTTTAACGGCGAGGGGTATATCGCAAGCCGCTCTGCCGCCGCCAAGCTGTGCGATGAGGGACGAGTACTTGTAAACGGCCGCGCGGAACCCAAAAAATACAAAATTAAAGCCGGGGATGAGATCACTATCTCGCTCCCTGCTCCTCGACCAACGGATGCCTCTCCCGAGCCTATTCCGCTTGATATCATCTATGAGGATGGCGATCTAATCGTTATCAACAAGCCGTCCGGTATGGTGGTGCATCCCGCGCCCGGCAACTACAGTGGAACACTTGTCAACGCCCTGCTCTATCATTGCGGCGATAGTCTTTCGGGCATTGGCGGCATGATCCGCCCGGGAATCGTCCATAGGATCGATAAGGATACCTCCGGACTTTTGGTGGTTGCCAAAAACGATCTTGCGCACAGTGCACTGGCGGAGGCTATAAAGCGACATGATGTTAGGCGCACATACATTGCCCTGCTTTGCGGCACTCCGAGCGAAGCCTTGGGAACTGTTGACCGTCCTATCGGCCGACATCCTATAGACAGAAAAAGAATGGCTGTGATCGATAACACCGATCTGCCGTCAAGACCTGCCATAACACATTGGCGTATCTGCGAATACTACCGCGGCTCGTCGATGGTGGTTTGCAGGCTCGAGACAGGCAGAACTCACCAGATTCGCGTACACATGAGCTATCTCGGGCATCCGATACTCGGCGATCCTGTATACGGCGGTGAAACAGGCGAAGCTTTTGAGTCAAATCGCAAGCTGATAAGCGGGCAGTGCTTGCACGCAGCAAGACTTGAGTTTGTACATCCGCGCACCGGCGAGCCTATGTCCTTTACCGCACCCTGCCCCCAAAATATGGCGGAGCTGATAGCAAAGCTCAGAGTGAGCGCTGACTACAGCACACCATATACAGAGATCAACGAATACACAAAAAACTAAAATCAATTCAAAACAGAAAACTGCGGGTTTAAAAATGAAAGATCTATCAAACATTTTAATTCTTACCGATCTTGATGGCACTTTTTTCGGTCGCAGATCAAGAATAATACAAAGAAATCTTGACGCCATCGCACGTTTCAGAGCCGAGGGCGGTGCATTTTCGATAGCAACCGGCAGAATGCATTTAAGTCTTGAACACCATATTCCCATGGTGCGCGAACTTGTTAATGCACCGGTCATCGTTTGCAACGGAACATATCTTTACGATTATGAACGTTCCGCGTCTCTTTGCGAAAACTTTTTGGATAAGGCTATGACCAGCTACGCTATAGATTTTATGTATAAGACACTCCCCAGTGTCAGCATTCGTCTGTCGGCGCCCGAAGGGTACATTACCTGTCCTCCTGTTTCTGAGCTTATGGAGCGAGATATGCTGACCTGTCCACCGGAGAAGCGTTTGATACTTCCCAAAGATGAGTGGATGAACTATAACTGGTATAAGGTCGTCATTCGCGATACGCCAGAGAATCTTATAGAGCTTCGCGACAAGCTTCACGCGGAGATGGGCGAGGTGTTTGAGGACAGTATGTCAGGACCGACTTTTTTTGAGTTGCAGAAAAAGGGGTACACCAAGGCAACGATGATACCGCAGGTCACACGTATTTGTCGCGAGCGCGGCAGACCGGAGAGGATAAAGGTATATGCCGTTGGTGACTATGATAACGATATTGATATGCTAAAGACGGCCGACGTGGGTGTTTGCCCATCAAACGCTATTGATGCCGTAAAGGATATAGCTGATCTTTGTCTTTGTTCGAATGAGGATGGGGTTATTGCCGATCTTATTGAATATATCGAGGCTCATGATTGACGTATAACAAAAAATTGGCGGTATAAAAGCTCGCACGGAGCTTTTATACCGCTTTTTTATTTGTCCGTAGAATATCTCCCGGTCAGGGTCAACGTAAGCAAAAAGCCAAACCGATCACTGCCGACGAGCCTTGAATACTCCTCCTGTATCAAAGGACGGATTAAAAGCGTAAAAGTTTTTGCTGTCAAGCGAATCCTGGACCGTGCGCAGTGCATCGCCGAAACGTTGATAATGGACTATCTCTCGCTCACGCAAGAAACGAATGGGATCAAGTACATCCGGATCATCTGTAAGCCGCAAAATATTATCGTATGTGACTCTGGCCTTTTGCTCGGCGCTCAGATCCTCATTAAGATCGGCGATTGGATCTCCTTTAACTCCGATATATTTCATGTCATTCGGCACGCCTGCGGCTGATGCAGGATATATACCGGTCGTATGATCAACAAAATACGCCGCATACGGGCTTGAAAGTATCTCCTCCGGGCTTAGGTTGCGCGATAACTGATAAACTATTGCCGCTACCATCTCAATGTGCCCCAGTTCCTCTGTGCCCGGAGAAGCATCGGAAATGTTCCACAAGGAAAAATCAGCTGAAAATGCTGCGTTTAGCGGCTTTTTAGTACATAGCATAACAACCTCTGATAAGGTGCTAAGATACGGAAAATTTAATCAAATTGAGTATTCCGAGCATCCTACCGTAGTACAGCGTGGCGATGAACGTACCATTAACATCTATGCCGCTGTTCAAGATGTTGCATAGGACAAGCCTGCCACACATTCGCAATCGGAGCTTTCATATTATATATGATAAGATATATAATCTCCTGTTACAAGAGAATATAGAGCTAAATACTAATT
>CAZFVR010000036.1:0-8155 GCA_964522215.1 uncultured Ruminococcus sp.
GAACTACACACAGGAGCAAAAAGACCTCAAAGCCGAGGTCAACAGTCTGCAACAGAAAATCGAAGAACAGGAACAACAGGCAGAGAATTTAGAGCAGTTTATCCAGCGGGTAAAGAGAAACAGTGACCTTACAGAACTGACCCCATACGCCCTCAGAGAGCTTGTGAAGGCGGTTTATGTAGAAGCACCGGATAAGTCCAGCGGCAAACGCAAGCAGAAAATCCATATCTGCTATGACCTCGTTGGCTTTATCCCCGTGGATGAGCTGCTAAAAGCAGAACAGGCATGACCGAAATCATGCCTGTTCCACAAAATTCAGTTTTTACTGTCTTACGAGCACCGAGCTGTCTCCCTGCCGTTTTTTTTATTATAGTGTTATTCCCGTTCATTCCCGGGGCATTGGTCAGATCGCTCGCAGTACCAGTCCTATAGCAAATGATACGCCCCAAAGCGTTGCGGTGATGGCCGCATTCTTTTTTGCACTGCCGCTGAGGCGGTAGAGCACGAGCAGTCCCACGCCGCCGTTGGCGCAAAGCCCCGCCATCATTTGCGAGAGTCCTATCACGCCGGAGGTATAGAGCTTTGTCAGCAGCACCGAAACCGAGCAGTTGGGGATAAGCCCAAAGAGCGCCGCTGTCGCCTCGCCAAGCACCGGAACGCGCACCGGCAGTCGTGATAGCTCCTCCTCCCCCACAAAGCAGAAAAGCACGCCCATCAGCGCGGAGGCTGCCAGTATCAAAAGGCCGATCTTGACTGTATGGCGGAGCGCGGGCAGCAGTATTCCGCCGTGGCTGTGACCGTGCTCGTGGCCGTGACCGCGGCCGTGCTCGCCGTGGTCATGATCCTCATGGTGCTCACAGCAATCACACCCATCGCGCTCGCAAACGGAGCAAACATCCACCTGCGCCGCCCCGCGACCGCAAAGACGCAGGAGGATATCCACCGCAAAGCCGGCAAGGATCGCCGCCGCAAGCTTGATGCCGAGTATCATCCACAGCTCGCCCGCCGCGCCCTCAGAGATGAGTATCGGTATCATCTCATCGGATGTTGCCACAAAAACGGCTATCAGCGTGCCAAGGCTGACCGCCCCCGCCGCGTAAAGCCCGGCTGCTCCCCCCGCAAAGCCGCACTGGGGAATAAGCCCTATCAGCGCACCAAGCACCGGGCCTGCCGAGCGCGCCCTTTTTATCCATGCGTAGGTGCGCTCACCCGCGTAATGCTCCAGTGCCTCCATGGCGAGGTACGTAACAAAAAGTATCGGCAACAGCTTTGCCGTGTCGATCACCGCATCAAGCAGTGCATCAAGTAAAGGTCCAAGCATATTTTATAATTTGCTCCCAAAGATTCTCAAAACAGCGGTCCGTTGCCCGCAAAAAAGTCACGCACGCGGTCAAGACCGTTTTGTATCTCGCTCATGGCAACTATGGCGCGGTCAAGCTTTGCGTGGTGCGGCTCAAGCTCGCCGCTCTCCTTCATTTTTATCAGCTCGTCATAACGACCCACGGCCTGCGCTATCATGTCATCCCAAGAGACATAAAGCGCCTTCATCGCGCCATCGCCGAGTCGCCGCGAAAGCTCGCGATCGTCGCAAAGCAGCTTAAGCACTCGCGCCATATCGTTGGCATCATCCGAGATCAAAATACCGCTGCGGCCGTCCACCACGCCCTCCGCAGGGCTGGAATCCCGCACCAGCACGCTGGCCGTGCCGCAGGCCGCCGCCTCCTTGACCACTATCGGGTTGTTATCGAACACCGAGGGGAGGAGCAGCGCATCTGCCGCCGAATATATCGCCCGCAGGCGGTCACGATCCAGCACCTTGCCTGCAAATATGCAGGCATCCGCCAGACCGCACTCTGCGGCGTAGGCGCGTATCTCCTCAAGCTCCTGACCGTCACCTATAAAAAGCATTGAAAACCGGCCGCCCGCCGCGCGGACACTGCGGAGGCCGTCAAGTATGGTGCGCTGCCCCTTGTACCATTTCATACGGCCGACGAACAAAAACAGCACTCGGTCGGCGGGTATGCCAAGCTCGGCACGCACGGCGGCAATATCCGATTCCGGCGCCGCACCGCGCGGAAATTCCACGCCGTTGGGCATTATCTTTATCTCGCCCTCAAAGCCGAGACTGCGCAAATTGTCCCCCGCGCCGCGGTTGACCGCCCAGACCTCGTCCGCGGCGGCAATATTGTCCACCACCGCGCGAATGGCGGCATCTGATATCGCGCCTATCCTAAAGGCTTGCTTTATATCAATATCAAATTTTGTATGATATGTAAATACCAAGGGTGCATCTGTAAGGTTGCGCAGCTCGCGCGCCATAAAAAGTGATGCCATGGGGCAGTGCGAGTGCAAAACATCGGGGTGCCAGTCGCTCATGCGGCGCATGGCGCGCGCATCAAAGGGATTGCCTGTGCGGTAGCCCACCATTTTTACCGTGTTAAGGCTGGGGTAACGCACGACCTCAAAGGGGTAATCATCGATAACGTCAGGGTATTTTGGAGTGGCGACCATCGCCGCGCCGTATTTTTGCTGTATTACCGTTGCGTAGTTTACAACGGTGTTGGCCACGCCGTCTATCAACGGCGGAAAGGAATCGTTAAATAAACATACATTCATATCCAAAAGATCAAATTACGGGGCTGCGCTCCGCCGCACTGGGCATTGGGGGGCGCAATATCGGCACGGCGACTCGGAACCTCCGCGCGTGTGGAATACAAAGATGATTTTACATTTTATTTTATCACATAAAATACCGTTTTGTCAAGAAATATATTGTAAAACGGGCGAAGGAGTTTGTGACTTTTGCGCCGCCCGCCGCGACTCTCCAAAAAGCTCCTGGCAGCATGATTCACTTTTCTCATTTAGTGTGCCCCGCGGGGCATCTTTGTGGGCGGTGGAGAGAGAAAATTGTGAACAAAATTTAAAGATTGCCGCGCGGTGCTTGACAAATTCGATTTACGTTGTATAATAGCGTTATAAAAGGATCCCTGCCGCGCCAGAGATGCGGCGGGCGGATCTGAACTTTAGGAGGTCTGAAATGCAAGAGCGACGCCAAATAACAGCGGCCGACTGCCGTGCCATCTCCACCTCCGATAATTCTGCCAATGCCGCAGTGGCGGCAGTGGTATCCTTTGCCTTTATACTCGCAGTGCGCATTTTTGCGAACTGCTTTTTTTATTTTTATTATTACCGCACCCCAAAGTTATATCCGCAAGGGAGCGCCGACGCGGCGTGAGGATCACAAAAATGTGAGCGGTCTCTTTTGCGGGATCGCTTTTTTGTTTTTCCCGCCGCGGCGCGGGAGGCGGATCGACCGAGCTTTATACATAATTATTTTAAAAGATATAAGACCCCGAGAGGAGAGGAAAAATGACAAACAAAAATATTGATGAGCTGAGGCTCAAGATAGACGAGATCGATGGTGATATGGCACGTCTTTTTGAGGCACGCATGGACGTATGCCGCGAGATAGCCGAATACAAGCAGGCGCACGCCCTGCCGATATGCGACCCCGCGCGTGAGGCGGCGGTGATAGCGGCGGCATCGGCGCGGGTATCCGACCCGGTGATGCGCGAGTACTACACCTGCTTTGTGGGAGACGTGATGAAGACCTCCCGCGCCTACCAAACACGGCTGACGGACGGTGCGCGCGTGGTATACAGCGGGGCGGAGGGCGCGTTTGCGCATATTGCCGCACTGCGGCTCTTCCCGGGCTCGCACCCCACGCCGAGGCCCGATTTTGCCGCCGCCTATCATTCGGTGGAGACGGGCGAGTTTGACTGCGCGGTACTGCCGATCGAAAACAGCTACGCGGGGGATGTTGGCTCGGTTATGGATCTTATCTTTTCCGGCTCGCTGTACGTCAGCAAAATGATAGAGCTTGAGGTGGATCACAGCCTGCTTGGTCTGCCCGGCGCGACCCTTGATGGCATTCGCACCGTGGTAAGCCACCCGCAAGCGCTTGAGCAGTGTGCCGAATTTTTGCGCGAGCGCGGCATCACTCCCATAAGCTTTTCAAACACCGCGCTGGCGGCAAAGCATGTTTTGGAGCTTGGTGACAGCTCGGTGGCGGCGATAGCCTCAGCCGAGTCGGCGGAGATATACGGTCTCAAGACACTGGCGGAGCGCATCAATGCCGAGCGTGCCAACACCACCCGCTTTGCGGTGCTCTCCCGCTCGCTCAGTATGCCGAGCCCCGAGGCACGCAGCGGACACGAGCATTTTTTGCTCGTTTTCACCACCAAAAACGAGGCGGGTGCGCTGGCGCAACCGCTGAATATAATAGGCGCGCACAGCTTTAACATGCGCGGACTTCGCAGTCGCCCCCTGCGCGGCTCGGCTTGGAGCTATTATTTTCTGGTCGAGGCGGACGGCAATATTGCCTCCTATGACGGGCAAAACATGCTGCGCGAGCTTGGCGCGGTATGCAGTGAGCTAAAGCTCGTCGGCGCGTATACAGATTGAGCTTTGGGCGCGGCGCGCAAAACCAAAACTGTAAATAAAGTAAAGTAAGGAAGCAGATCTTATGATCCTACCTGTAAGGCAAAAAAACGGAGAATATGATATAGTCCTCGGGCAGGGAGTGGCCGCGCGGGCGGGGGAGCTTTTGCCGCTTGGCGGCGGCTCTCGCGCGCTGATCGTGACTGACAGCGGCGTCCCCTGCCGCTACTCGCGGGATGTTGCCGAGGCACTTGCGGCACGCGGGGTCGTGACCGATATCCTGACCATACCGGCGGGGGAGGCATCAAAATCACTTGAGCGATACCGCGAGCTGCTCTCCCGCATGGCAAGCCTCGGCTTTACCAGGGCCGACAGCGTGCTGGCCGTGGGCGGCGGTGTGGTGGGGGATCTTGCCGGCTTTGCCGCCGCAACCTACATGCGCGGCGTGAGCTTTTATAACATTCCAACCACTCTGCTTGCCTGCCTTGATTCCTCTGTCGGCGGTAAGGTGGCTGTTGATATGGACGGTGTAAAAAACATCGTCGGCGCGTTTTATCCGCCGCGGCGGGTGCTGATAGATCCCACTCTTTTGCAAACGCTTGACCGCCGTCAGCTTGCAGCGGGCCTTTGTGAGGGGATAAAAATGGCGGCGACCTCCGACCGTGAGCTTTTTGAGCTGATAGAGCGGGAGGATGTGCTGGCCACCCCCGAGCTTATCCTGCGCGTGATCGAGGGCGGGCTTGCCGTCAAGCGTGCGGTGGTGGAGGCCGACCCGGAGGAGCACGGCCTGCGCCGCGTACTGAATTTCGGTCACACCGTGGGACATGCCATCGAGAGCATGGCAGGCGGGCTATTGCTGCACGGCGAATGTGTGGGGCTTGGTATGCTTGCAATGTCTGGCCGGTCGGTACGCACGCGCATTCGGGCGGTGCTGTTGAAATACGGTCTGCCCACCGAGCCGCCGCAGGATATCTTGGGCGGCGGTGAGGATGCCGCAAAGGAGAGGCTCCTCTCGCTCCTTGGGCATGATAAAAAGGCCGCCGGCGCGAGCATTTGCACCGTGTGGGTGGATAGGATCGGTGAGTTTGAGTTTAAATGGATGAGCGCCGAGGAGCTGGCGCAGGTGCGATTTGCGCAGTGATGTCAGCGCTGCTTGCCGAGTGCTGTTGCATGCTTTGCATGCGGTTGAGGAGGATCGCCGCCGCGCGGAGATCCGCCTGTTAATATTCATTCATCAACCAAAAAAATACCCAACGTAAAAATATCGGCCGTGGCCGACGACAGGACAAAAACATGAAAAACACATTTGGAAATGATATCACGCTGACGCTGTTCGGAGAGAGCCACGGCGCGGAGATAGGCGTGGTGATAGACGGTCTCACCCCCGGCCTTTTGGTGGACGAGGGGGAGATAGCCGCCGCACTCTCCCGCCGCCGTCCCTCCACCGCCGCCGACACCGCGCGGCGCGAGCCTGATCACTTTCGCATAGTAAGCGGCGTATACGGCGGTCGTACCACCGGCACGCCTTTGGCGATACTGATCCCCAATGAGGATAAAAGATCTGCGGATTACGAGGCGATGGCAGGGCTTTGCCGCCCGTCTCATGCCGACTACACTGCGCACCGCCGCTATGGCGGCTTTGCCGATCCGCGGGGCGGCGGCCATTTTTCCGGCAGGATAACGGCGGCGCTGGTCGCCGCGGGCGGAATATTTCTGCCCACCCTTCGCGCCCTCGGCATCGACATCCGCACACGCATATGCCGCTGTGCGGAAATCGATGATGCACCGCTCCCGCAGGACGAGGCGGGCGTGGCGGATGCCATGGCGACCGCCGCCGGCAGGAGCTTTCCGGTCATTGACGAGTCGGCGGGCGCGCGCATGCTGGCGGCCATTGAGGATGCCAAACGCGCGGGCGACAGCGTTGGCGGCGTTTGCGAGACCGTGGTGCTCGGTATGCCCGCGGGGGTAGGCGAACCCTGGTTTGACAGCCTTGAGGGCTGCCTCTCGCACGCGGTATTCTCGCTTGGAGGCGTCAAGGGCATTGAGTTTGGCGGCGGCTTTGCACTCTCCGATATGCGCGGCAGTGCAGCCAATGATGCCCTGCAAATGGACGGCGAGCGCGTGGTGACCTCCAAAAATGATTCCGGCGGCATAGTGGGCGGAATATCCAACGGCATGCCGATCGTTTTCCGCACCGCAGTAAAGCCCACGCCGTCCATCGCTTTGGCGCAAAGGACTGTCGATCTTTGCCGCATGGCAAACGCTGAGCTGTCCATTCCCGGGCGGCATGACCCCGCCATCGTTCGCCGCATCTGCCCGGTGCTTGAAAGCGTAACGGCGCATGTGATATGCGATATGCTCACCACCCGCTTTGGCGCGGAGATACTGCGCGGCGGTCGCGGTGAGCTGTGAAGTCGATCGATCTTATAAAAAACAAAGAAAAAAGCAAAATGAACAGTGAAAAAGATAAAAAAACGCCCGCCATAGAGTACGGCCTTATAGGCGCACGCTTGGGGCACAGCTTTTCGCGCGAGATACACGCGCTGATAGCCGATTATGATTACACTCTTTGCGAGCTTGACCCGCGTGGCGTGGCACAGCTGCTTGAGGAGCGCCGCTTTTGCGCGATAAACGTGACCATCCCCTACAAGGAGACGGTCATCCCCCTGCTTGACAGCATCTCGCCCGAGGCGCGGCGGATAGGCGCGGTAAATACCATCGTCAACCGCGGCGGGCGGCTTTACGGCTTTAATACCGACTACTCGGGTGCGCGGGCACTGCTTGCTCACGCGGGGATCGACCCCCGTGGGCGGCGCGCCTTGGTGCTTGGCAGCGGCGGAACCTCCAAAACGCTCTGCGCTGTGCTGAAAGACGGCGGCGCCGGTGATATCCGAGTGGTCTCGCGCACACCGAGGGATGGGCAGATCAGCTACGAGGAGGCTTATGCGGCACACGCGGATGCCGAGCTGATAGTAAACACCACGCCCGTCGGCATGTACCCAAACGTGGGACAAGCACCGATAGATATATCACGCTTTCCCCGCCTTTGCGGTGTGGCGGATGTGATATACAATCCCCTTTGCACCCTGCCGGTGCTTGAGGCACGCGCACGCGGCATACCTGCCGAGGGCGGGCTTTACATGCTGGCGGCACAGGCGGTCTACGCCTCCGCGCTCTTTTTGGGGCGGGAGGCAGACCCCGCCGATATCGACCGCGTGTGGCGCGAGGTGCGGCGCGGCAAGCAGAATATAGTGCTTATCGGCATGCCATCCTGCGGCAAAAGCAGTATAGGGCGGCGGATAGCCGAGCTGACCGGGCGGCGGTTTATCGATACCGACGAGCGGATAGTATCCGCCGCAGGGCGTGAGATCCCTGCGATCTTTGCCGAGCGGGGCGAGGCCGGCTTTCGCGCACTGGAATGCGAGGCGGTCGCCGCGGCGGCGGTCGAGAGCGGCGCAGTGATAGCCACGGGCGGCGGCGCGGTGCTTAATGAAAAAAATCTCCGCGCACTGCGGCAAAACGGAGTGATATGCTTTATCGATCGCCCGCTGTCGATGCTTTGCGGCACGCCCGACCGTCCGCTGGCGCAAAATGACCAAGCTCTTGCCGAGCTGTATGCACGTCGCTATCCAATCTATACCGCCGCGGCGGACCTGACCGTCCCCGGCGACGGCACAGTCGAGGAAACAGCCAAAAGACTGCTTGAAAGGGTGCG
>CAZFVR010000036.1:8255-12981 GCA_964522215.1 uncultured Ruminococcus sp.
TCCCCGGCGACGGCACAGTCGAGGAAACAGCCAAAAGACTGCTTGAAAGGGTGCGGCAGAGCAGCGCGAAGTGAGCAGCGCGAAGTGAGCAGCGCGAAGTGAGCTGCGCTTTGCGGACAGGACGAATGATGCGGAAGATCTTCATATTAAATTAACAGCTAAACGATCGGCAAAGCTGCAAACATCACTCATCCGGTAAAAAATACATGGAATTTGAAATTCACCGTGCGGAGCACTTCCGCCCAAACCACCAAAGGAAACAAAAAATGAAGCTTTTGATCATAAACGGTCCAAACATAAACATGCTTGGCATTCGCGAGCCGGAGATCTACGGCCGCACGGGCTACACCGATCTTTTGAACATGATAGAGGATCATGCGGCGCGGCGCGGTGTGCGCTGCGAGACCTTTCAATCCAACCACGAGGGCGAGATAGTGGACAGGATCCAAGCCGCCTATTTTGACGGCACCGACGGGATCGTGATCAATCCCGCCGCCTACACCCACACAAGCGTGGCGATAGCGGATGCCATCTCCGCCGTCTCGCTGCCCACCGTAGAGGTACACATCTCCGATCCCGACAGCCGAGAGCCGTTCAGGCACATAAGCTACCTGCGCGACATCGTGGAGCAGACAATAAAGGGTCACGGCCTTGCAGGCTACACCGAGGCGATAGACTATCTCATCTCCGCCCACCGCCATGAGAGCTGAGATCCGCCCCTCCCGCCTCGGCGGGTGCGTGAATGCCCCGCCATCGAAAAGCGCGGCGCACCGCGCCCTGATAACAGCCGCACTCGCGGAGGGTGAGAGCCGCCTTTGCGGCATCTCGGAAAGTGCTGATATGGCGGCAACGATAGACTGCCTGCGCGCGCTGGGCGCGGAGATAGAGCAGATCGGCCGCACCGCAGTGGTGCGCGGGGTGCGCCCGCAGCTCGTATCCGCAAAAAATGCGGAAAAAAATGAAGAAAAGCCCGCCCTCCCACGGCTTTGTTGCCGCGAAAGCGGCAGTACACTTCGCTTTTTACTGCCCGCCGCCCTGCTTTTTGGCGGTGCGGAGCTTTGCGGCAGTGAGCGGCTGATGGAGCGCGGCGTAGGCATATATCGCGACCTGCTGCAGCCGCGCGGCGTTGGATTTTCGGCATGTGCCCAAAGCATCACCGTGTGTGGGTGTCTCTCGGCAGGGGACTTCACCCTCCCCGGGGATGTGAGCAGTCAGTTTATCTCGGGGCTGTTAATGGCATTGCCGCTGCTCCCTCGCACGGGCGAGCGCGACGGCAGTCGCATTACCCTCTCCACCCCTGCCGAGAGCCGTGCGTATATCGATATGACCATCAGCACACTAAGATCCGTCGGCGCGGTGATAGAGCGTGCGGGGGATGAGTTTTTCATTCCCTGTGGGCAGAGCTACCGCCCCCGCGCGGCGACGATCGAGGGTGATTGGTCACAGGCGGCATTCTTTTTTGCCATGGGGGACGACGTCAGGGTAGAGGGGCTTGACCCCGAGAGCCTGCAGGGCGACCGTGCGATAGTTCGGCTTTTGGCGGATATCCGCCGCGGGTACACCGAGGCGGATCTTGCGGATATTCCCGATCTTGCTCCGATCCTCTTTACCGCCGCCGCAATGGGCGGCTGCGGTGCACGCTTCAGCGGCACGCGCAGGCTGGCCATAAAGGAGAGCCGCCGCGCCGATGTGATGGCCCGGGAGCTTGCAAAGCTCGGCGCGCGCGTGACCGTTCACCCCGACAGCGTAGAGATAGCCCCGGCCCGACTGCACGCGCCGAGCGTTCCGTTTTGTTCCCACGGTGACCACCGCGTTGTGATGGCACTCACCGTTGCCGCAGCGCGATACGGCGGTGTGATCGAGGGCGCGGAGGCGGTAGGCAAGAGCTACCCCGACTTTTTTGCCGACTTTGCCGCGCTTGGCGGGGATGTTTCCCTGCATGACGAGGGCGGCGATGGCGATAATAAAAAGATCAACAAGGAAAGCGAGGCGAACGCCAATGCTTGAAAATAACCAACGCATACTTATTGTGGGGCTTGGACTTATAGGCGGCAGTATGGCCGGGGCGCTGTCGGCTGCGGGCTGCGAGGTCGCGGCAGTTGACACGCGGCGGGAGTCGCTGGACATTGCCCTCACCCGCGGCTATATAAAGGACGGCTACACCGCCCCCGGCGAGTTTATCTCGGGGTATGATACAGTAATATTGGCCCTTTACCCGCACACGCTGTTGCAGGTCGCGCCGAGCTACGCGGCGCATATCTCCCCCGGCACGCTCGTGACGGATGCCACAGGCGTCAAGGCGGCGATAGTGGAGAAAATGCAGGCGTTGATGCCCGCGGGCGCGGAGTTCGTTGGTGCTCACCCCATGGCGGGGCGGGAGGTCAGCGGCGTTGAGAATGCCTCACCCACCCTGTTTTGCGGTGCAAACTTTATAGTTACACCGACCGCTGCCAACTCTGAGGAGGCAATATCGCGCTGTGAGGCGATAGGCCGCGCCCTTGGTGCTTCAAACATCAGCCGCCTCAGCCCCGAGCGGCATGACGAGATGATAGGCTTTCTCTCCCAGCTCACGCACTGCATTGCTGTCGCGCTGATGACCTGCAAGGAATCCCGCCATCTTGTAGACTACACGGGCGATTCCTTTCGCGATCTTACCCGCATAGCCAAGATAAACGAGGATATGTGGTGGGAGCTGTTTTGTCTCAATCGCGAGGAGCTGCTCTCGCAGATGGATCTGTTCCTTGAGCATTTTGCCACCCTGCGCCGCGCTCTTGCGGATGGTGACGAGGACAAAATGAAGGATATAATGCGGCTCTCCACCGAGCGCCGTCGCTATTTTGATAAATAAAAACAAATAATAACGCAAAAAACTAAAGAGAGGTTTTTATCATGAATATGGAATTTAAGCGCAAGCTGCCCGATCCTGCGGAGGTCATGAACATGTACCCCGTGACCGAGGAGATGAAGAAAAAAAAGGCGGAGAACGATGCCGAGATACGCCGTGTTTTCAGCGGTGAGAGCGACCGTTTTGTGCTGGTGATAGGTCCCTGCTCCGCCGACCGCGAGGATGCGGTGCTGGATTATATCTCCCGCCTGCGCGAGGTGCAGGAAAAGGTAAAGGATAAGATCCTTATCATTCCGCGCATATACACAAACAAGCCCCGCACGACAGGTGTCGGCTACAAGGGAATGCTCCATCAAAGCGACCCGCACGCCTCCCCCGATATGCTGCGCGGACTTATGGCGATCCGCCGTTTGCATGTAAAGTCACTGGCCGAGACAGGCTTTTCGGCGGCGGATGAGATGCTGTACCCCGAAAATCACCGTTACCTTGCCGATGTGCTGTCCTATGTGGCGGTCGGCGCGCGCTCGGTGGAGAATCAACAGCATCGCCTGACCGCCAGCGGGCTGGATCTGCCCGTTGGTATGAAAAACCCCACGGGCGGAGATCTGTCTGTTATGGTCAACGCCATCAAGGCGGCGCACGCGGGACATGTGTTCAGCTACGGCGGCTGGGAGGTGGAAAGCCACGGCAACCCGCTGGCGCACGCCGTTATGCGCGGCTGGGTGGATCAGCAGGGCAAGTCCTTCCCCAATTATCACTACGAGGATCTCGCACATCTTGCCGAGGTCTACGCCGAGAGCGGGCTTGAGGATCCCGCCGTTATAGTTGACACCAACCACTCAAACTCCGGCAAAAAATATCTTGAGCAGATCCGCATCGCCAAGGAGATACTTCACAGCACGCGCCACTCAAAGGATATCTATCGCCTGGTCAAGGGACTGATGATCGAATCCTATATCGAGGACGGCGCGCAAAAGGTCGAGGAGGGTGTGTACGGTAAGTCTATAACCGACCCCTGCCTTGGTTGGGAAAAAACCGAGCGGCTGATATATGATATCGCTGAGCTGAGATAAGCATGCTGATATCAAAATATACGCCGCGGCCCGACCGCCGCCCGGCGGTCGGGCTGATACTGACGCTGTCGCTCATAGCCTGCGCCGGTGCAGTCCCACTGCCGGGCGGAGATGCGTGGCGCAGTGTGCGCGGTGCGGTGTCCGCCATGGCGGCGCTGGCCGCACTTATGATAGCGGCGCGGTTCGCGGTGTATACGGTCAGCTACAGGGTGACTGTCGGCGAGCGCGGTGCGGAGCTTTTGGTGGTAGACGAGCGCCGCGGTATCCTGAGCGATGCCATGTACATCGAGGGCGGCGAGCTGCGGGAATATTCCAAAAAGCTTGTGCGCGAGCTGAGGCGGCAGGGGATCGCTGTGGCGGATAGGCGAGTGGATCTCATCCCCGCACACAGCGCAATATTCATCCCGCGCACGGCCGCAGATGCCGCAAAGGGACGGCTGCTGAACGCACGGCGCGAGGAGAGGGTCGCATTGCGCTTTCAGCCAAGCGACGAGCAGGTGCGAATAATAAGGGAGCTTTGCGGCAGAGATGCCGCCGATTCAGGTATTTTGGAAAAAAACTGATCCCGACGGCGCAAAATACCCGCGCCGCAAAAAATAAAACGCGGATTTTTTGCAAACATCGCAATTTTTTTGAGAAATAGTATTGACAAAACGCCCGCGTTCTGCTATAATAGATACGTTATCAATAGCAGTACAGCGGTATCGCCAAGCGGTAAGGCAACGGACTCTGACTCCGTCATTACCTAGGTTCGAATCCTAGTACCGCTGCCAAAAAAAGAGAACGGTCAACGACCGTTCTCTTTTTT
>CAZFVR010000037.1:0-12768 GCA_964522215.1 uncultured Ruminococcus sp.
AGGGCGGCGCGGGGAGCAACCCGCGCCGCCTCAGCAAACATTCGGCGAAAAAACTTGACAAGAGCGCGGTGTGGTTATATAATATGCATATAAGATATTCGCCTTTGCGCCGCGGACGGCGCGACGGCCTATCGGAAGGAGAAAAATGAAAAAGATATTAGCTCTTGTGCTTTGTTCACTTATGCTGTTTGCCGCAGCTTGCAAAAATGAGGCCCCGGGAGATGTCGAGGACACAACATCCTTTGCGGACATCTCGGATTCGGCGGGTGGTCTGCTTGACAACGAGGGTCACGTGATCTCCGCCGAGGACACGCAGGGCATTGAGACTGCCGCGAGTGCTGCGGGAGAGATCCCCGTGCCGGAGGTGCTGAAGCTTATTCAAAAGGACAGCACCCTCAAGCAGGAGATCACCCAGCTCGGCTCGGATGTGCGAGTAGCTTTTGGCGCAGTTACAGACTATGTGGCAGTCCTTGAAGCGGCAGGCTTCACCGCCACCGTGGAGCGCCGAAATGACGGTATATACCATGTAAACGCCACAAAGGACAACGTATTGATCCAGATCGATTTCATCCACGACAATAGAGACGACATTTTTGATGACATGATAGCCGGCGGCGAGGAAGTTTTGGGAAGATTTGAAGTATACATATACGCGGACAAAGCATCATAAAAAATAAAAATGCCGTCCTGCGACAGGCGGGCGGCCGGGAGGACAAAATGAAATTTGCCATTGATTTACCGGTAAAGATAATTTCGGGGCGCGGATGCATTGCCGCTCACCCCACGGAGCTTGCCATAGGGCGGCACGCCGCCATTGTTTGCGGCAAGCACAGTGCTGCGGCATCGGGTGCACTTTTGGATGTTGTGCGCGCGCTTGAGGGGTGCGGTGCAACCTATGTTGTTTTTGACAGTGCTCTGCCGGATCCCCCACTTATGACGGCATATGAGACGGGGCGCGGGATATCCGCCTGCCGCGCCGACATGGTGATAGGCATTGGCGGCGGCTCGGCCATGGATACCGCCAAGGCGGCGGCCGCGTTTGCGGCAAACCCGCAGTTAGCGCCAATGGATATATACAATGCCGCAGCGATAGAGCACTCTCCCCTGCCGCTGGTGCTTATCCCGACTACCGCGGGTACAGGCAGTGAGGCAAATCCCTACTCGGTACTGACACTGCCTGACGGTCGGCAAAAAAAGACCTATTCCGGGCGCGGCGCGTGGGCACGTGTGGCATTCCTTGATCCGCGCTACACCGAGTCTATGGGGCGTGCGGGGACTATCAGCACCGCCCTTGATGCCATGGCGCACGCAATGGAATCCTACCTTTCCCCCAAGTCGGATGCCCTCTCACGCATGCTTGCGGTATACGCGGGCAGTGCGATATGGGATGTACTATCCGAATACCCCGATACCTTCACCCCCGATATGCGCGACCGCTTGGCCTATGCTTCCTGCGCCGCAGGGGCGGCTATAAGCATTACAGGCACGGGCTTTCCGCATCCGCTGGGCTACAGTCTGACATTGCTTGACGGCATTCCCCACGGCCGTGCCTGCGCGGCATTCCACGGCGATTTTATTGAATACAACAAAAAAAGCCCGGAGGGCGCAGAGCTTATCGAGGCCTTTGCGGCAGGCATCGGCACGAGCACGCGTCTGCTTGCGGAATATCTCCCCGCACTTGCGGCAGTGGACATAAAGCTGACCGCGGACGAGATACACGAGCATGTGGAACTTATACGCGGCGCAAAGAATTATCAAAACAGCCCATACTGCCTTTCCGATGAAGAAAAGCTTGAAATCTACACAAAGCATTTCGCAAAATAAAAACGTAACAAAAGGGTCGTCTTCGATCACACCGAAGACGACCCCATTTTTTATTCAAGAATATTGGAAGTTACAACATTATGTCCGATATTTAGTATCTTGTAATAATCGGCACCCGAGCTAAAAGCTCTCGCATCGTTAACATGATCATCACCGCTGAATGGGTACACCGAATTATCTTTAGCCAAAAACACAAACTGCCATATACCATATGATATATCTGTCACGTAAACACACACAAGTTTTTCACCGGGATGCTCGGCAAATGCTTGCGTAATGCCATTTTCTCATTTGACAGTTCGATCGCATTGCACTTCACCGCACCGTCATCGTACCTGCGAAATTCCATAACACCAAGAACTTCCTCACTCACAGTGTTATATATTTAGCTTAACATATTGGGCATTACTCTGTTTTCAAAGCGACTCACGCAGACGGACGTAAACCGTATATCAGACACTTTCAGATCCGCGAGATCGATGCCTTTTGATCGCGCCGTGCTTTGTATGATCTGCTCGGCGTACATCGCGATAGCGGCAGATAGCTCTTCATCTGTCAACATATGTATCATTTACACACTCCTCGCTCTCGCCACCATCGTGTAAAATATTGTTCGCCACCGAATAGATGAGACCACTATATTTGCGGGCCGTTTCATATATAGCCGACTCATCTCTGATCCAAAACAACTCAATAATCTCGTCATCGGATCTGATATCTACTTCTGCATCTGAATTTACCATATCCCCTCCATCGTTTTTTTAAGCGCTTTCATTTATACAAGCAGACAAATTGCCCGAAGCTTGGAATGCTTCGGGCAATTTTTTTAATTATTTGATTTTATAACTGTTGATTTTTGTTTTCAGATCGTGTCAGCCCTCTTCTTCACTGGGGATGATACCGTCAAGTCGGCTGTCGCCGCGGGATTCAAGCTCCATATACTGCGACAGGGTGAGCAGGACGGTACGCGGCTTTGTGCCGTTCATACCGGAAACAAAGCCGAGCTTTGCCATTTGGTCGATAAGCCTTGCGGCTCGGCCGTAGCCGATGGAGAGAGTCCTTTGCAGGTAGGAGGTTGCTATAGTGCCGTTATCCACGGCGATCTTAAGCGCCTGGCGGAACTGCGGGTCACCGCCCGCCGCGCCACCGCCTGAGCTGTCAGCTCCGCCGCCCATGGATGCCGCTCCCTTTTTGCCTGCCGCCACGCGCTCCGCCTCACGGTCGATATCGGAGATAAAGTCGCCGTCATAATCGGCACAGCCGTAATTATCCTTGATAAAGCTGTTGACAGCCTCCACCTCGTCATCCACCACAAGCGTACCCTGTGCGCGACGGGGCTTTAGCGAGCCTATGGGCGCGTAGAGCATATCGCCCTTGCCGATAAGCTTTTCCGCTCCCGCTATATCGATGATGGTTCGGCTATCTACCTGCGATGCCACGGTAAAGGCAATACGAGAGGGCACGTTGGCCTTGATAAGTCCTGTAATAACATCGACCGACGGGCGCTGTGTACCGATTATCAGATGTATTCCCGCCGCACGCGCCTTTTGCGCCAAACGGCAGATGGAGGTCTCTATCTGATCCGGTGCGGTCATCATAAGATCCGCCAGCTCGTCGATTATTATAACGATCTTGGGGAGCTTGGGATGCTCCGGGTCGCCTGCGGTTATCTTATTGTAGCCGTCTATATCACGCACGCCGACGTCCTCAAACAGCTCAAAGCGATGCTCCATCTCGTTGACTGCCGCATTGAGCGTACCGGTAGCGCGCTTTGTATCCGTCACTACCGGCACCTTGAGATGCGGCAGATCCGAATACATGCTCATTTCTATCTTTTTGGGGTCGATCATGATCAGCTTGACCTCATCCGGCCGCGCCTTGTAAAGCAAGCTGATGATTATACTGTTGATACAAACGGATTTACCCGATCCTGTAGTACCCGCTATCAAAAGGTGAGGCATTTTGGCAATATCGAATATTATCATATTGCCGGCAACATCCTTACCAAGGCAAGCGGTAAGCTTGCTTTTTGAATTGCGGAAGGTCTCGGATTCTATAAGCTCGCGAATAAACACGGTAGCGCGGGTACGGTTGGGGACCTCAACGCCCACGGCACTCTTATTGGGGATCGGCGCTTCGATACGCACGCCTGTGGTGGCAAGTGAGAGCGCAATATCATCCACAAGATTTGATATGGTGCGGATGCGCGTTCCAGCCTCCGGGTACAGCTCATAGCGCGTGATCGTAGGACCGCGGGAGTATTCTATCTTTTTGATCTTTACGTTAAAGGAGGAGAGGGTCTCCATAAGCTTTTGCGCGTTGGTGCGCAGCTCAAGCTCCACATCCTCTGCCGACGGCTCGGAGTTGGGGTGCAAAAGTTCGACCGGTGGGAAGGTATAATCGGAGGGCTGGCGTTCCTGCACCCGCCCCGCTGCAGCTGTGCCGGCGGCAGTGATATCGGCATCGCTCTGCTCGGTATCGGTGATGGGGGTAAGCTTTATCTCAAGCTCGCCCGCAGAGTCATCCCGTGCCGACTCGCTCTCCGCAGCTGGGGTGATATCCGGCACAACAGCGGATGCGATCGCGGTGGCGGCAGGTGTCGCGGCGGCCGCATCGGCAGCGCGTTTTGCGTTATCCGCCGCGGTGGCTTCGGCGGCCTCGCGGAATATTTCAGCTACGCCGTAGGGGTCGGATGCGCGGCGGCACTCACGCACGGGGGATACACGGCGCACCTCGGCTTCCGTGTAGGCGGGTGTCGGCGCGGCGGGCGCGGCAGGCACGGCAGAGGTTTCGACCGTTGCGCTCATTTGAGCGGCGTCCGACGGCTCAGGCACGGCGGGGGTCAGCTCTATATTCTGAACATCCGCGGCAACTCTTACGCTCTCCGCGCGGGAGAGAGGGGCAGGGTCGTCCGGCATGGGAGTCACAAGCACAGGGGCATCCCCCGCATCGCTATCGTCACCCTTTGGCGGCAGATCCGCGCCGCCCGGCAAAAGCTCGTCAAAATCCGGCACACGGTGGCGCTTGACCTCGGCGGCCGCCTTTGCTCTTTCCGCGCGGCGTGCGGCAAGCTCCGCCTCACGATCCTCGCGCAACAGCTGTGCCTCTATTGCCGCAGCGCGGCGGCGGTCTGCCTTTATCGCGCGGTCTGTCTCACGGCGCTCGGCACGTTCAATGCGGCGCTCCTCGCGGCGTTCCTCCCGCACATCGGCCTCCGCCTCACGCTTTTTGGATATCTTATATCTTATCGTGTCAACAAAATGCGCAGGGCTGATGCCGAAAAGGAAAAGCCCCATGATGGCAAGCATAGCCAAAAGGATTATCACAGCACCTACATATCCGCATGCGGAGCGCACGAGCCCGCCGAGCAGGCCGCCCAAAAAGCCGCCGCCTGTCAGGCGCACACCGTAGGTCCAGTTTGACACCACCTCGCCGTGACCGAAGATCGATGCACCGAAATCCGCCCAGTTATAGTGCGTGGGGTTCATGGTGGGGATGGAGAAAACATGCACCAGCCCAGATACCGTCAGCACGCAACCCACGGACATTACTATCTTACTGCCCACGATATCAAGATCCACATACTTGCGCCAAAAGATAGCAAGATTTATAAGGATGAGCGGCATTAAAAAGGCGGGCCAGCCCAAAAGACCGCAAAAGAAATTGCGTATGAACACGCCGACCGAGCCTACCGCACCATCGATGCTTGACAGCAAAAAGAAAGCCGCAAAGAGTATGGCGACCACAAAAAACACAAACGGCAGGAGCTGATTTTTAAACAGCGAGGACTTGGGCACAGGGTCGATCTTCATTTGCTCCGCCGCCCCTCGCCCGGATCTTTGCTCGCTCACCGATCGAGCACTCTTGCTGTTTTTATTTTTATTGTTCTTACCATCCCTGTTATCAGCGCTAACTGCTCTGCTCTGCCCACGCGCTTGAGCGGCACCTTTTTTGCGCTCGACGGGGACGGTGTTTTTGCTTTTGTTTTCACCCGACATTTTATTTCCCTTTTAGTTCCTTTCACTATCGGCGATGGGCACAGCGCCCGCGGTCCGCCTGTCGTTTTTTGATCTTCTATCGTTGTTTTTTATAAATACCCTGATCATACTGCTCCATTCTGCCGGCACCCAAAAAGAAACGACAAAAGGCGGAGGCATGTATTATTCTCCGTCCCGGCAGAAATAATATGATAAAATGCAAAATAATCTGTTGCACTAAACTGATAGATCTATTATATATAGTATACCACTCTTTGGCGATTTTTGCAACAACAAAACGGAGAGAAAATTGCGATCGGACAAAAAAAGAAACTCGGCGGCGAAGGGGGCATTGGGCTGTTATAACCTGGCTATCGGCGCTTCTCCTGCGGCACTTATACCGGTGGGACTGTTATGCGGACTTATAAACGGACTTTTGGGTGCGGGGGGCGGAATTATAATAGTTCGCACCGCCGGGCAGCTGCTCCCGCGCGGAGCTTCCCGCGACCCGCGTGATATATACGCTACGGCGCTGGCGGTGATGCTGCCGATATCCGCAGTATCGACGATAGCCTCGGCGGGTCTTGGCGTTTGGCAGGGAGAGGGCGCTACCGCGATGATACTGCCCGCCCTGCTTGGCGGCACGGCAGGCGCTCTTTTGCTTGACAGGCTGGACACGAATATACTGCGCCTTATCTTTTCGGCGGTGGCGGCGTATTCCGGAATAGCGATGCTGCGCGGTGCTTTGCGGTGATGGGCGGCATTCTTGGCGCGCTGGTCGCCGCGGCGATAGCGGTACTATCCGGGATGGGAGTTGGAAGCGGCGGGCTTTTGGTGGTATACCTCACCCTTGGCGCGGGGATGGAGCAAGCCGCGGCGCAGATGCTCAATCTTTTCTTTTTTCTTTTTGCGGCAGGAGCATCCACAGCGGTAAACATCCGCCGCCGCAGGATAGCATGGGGATGCGTTGCATTGCTTGGCGCGGGCGGTGTTGCGGGGGCGCTGATAGGTACAGCCCTTGCCGCCGCGGCTGAGCCGAGACTGCTCTCGATCTTGTTTGGCGGCATGCTGACCTACACCGGCGCGGCAGGGCTTTTCCGTACTGCGACGGCGATAGTGCGCTCGCACGCCAAGGGGCGCGGGGGTAAATAGTTCTCTTGCAGACAGATAAAAGATATGCACATCCGGCCTCGGGGCATGCCCCGAGGCCGGATGTATGATGTATAGCGTTTTTATCTGTTTTCGATCATATTTCTGATAGCTCCGACAGCCACGCGTATGGCGCGGTCGGTATCATGACTTTCGGCGGTGTCGCCGTCAAGTCCCAGCTTTGCGCGTTCCTGATTCCACACCACATGGAAGACAGAGCCGCACCGCACACCAAGTGCCGCGGCTACGGTAAACAGCGCGGCGGATTCCATTTCGCTCGCCAAAACGCCAAGACGCTTCCACGCCTCCCATTTGGCAAGCAGCTCGCCGGATATCGGCATACGGTCGGGACTGTGCTGACCGTAAAAGGAATCCTTGCACTGCACTACTCCCGTGTGATACACATACCCCAGCTCCTTCGCTGCGCCTATGAGAGCAAAAAGCACGTCGGCATCCGGCACTGCGGGAAACTCTATCGGCGCATACTCGCGCGATGTGCCCTCCTGCCTGACAGCCCCGGTAGCTATAACACAGTCGCCCGTGCGCACCATGGTGGATATGCCGCCGCAGGTGCCGATGCGGATAAAGGTATGCGTGCCGCAGGCGGCAAGCTCCTCCATTGCAATGGCTGCGGACGGTCCGCCGATGCCGGTGGAGCAGACCGATACCGCCTCCCCGAGTATCCTGCCGGTATATATCTTATACTCGCGATTGTAGGATATAAGGCACGGCTCGTCAAAATACTGCGCTATCAGCTCGCACCTGCCGGGATCACCGGGAAGGATGCAATATCCGCCAACATCCCCGGGGCGGCAATTTATATGGTATTGAAGATCGTTTGTTTTAAGCATAACAAGAACTCCTTTGCGATCGTTTGGGTCACCCTTTCGGTCACACTGATATTATCGCACATAAAGTCCGCGCCGTCAAGACCTTTTTTGATATTATTTGCTTGATCCTCTGTATCCTGCGTGAAAATGCGCCGGCATTACTGCCCTATCGATGTTACAACGCCGCAAAAAACAGGTATACCGCTCTCGTTATCGACTATCATTGCAATAAACGGACGGTCAAGCTTTACCACCTTGATATCCTCTACATATGCCGATTGACAGTTGACCGTTCCCCAAGTCACGGCCGCGGCGCGTGTACCGTGTCGATCAAGCTCAAAGTAGGTCTTATGCTCGATCGTAGAGCAAAACAGATCCCCGCGCGCGCCGGCTATGCGGCTGAGGTCCGCCACCGAGCTGTCAAACACATCGCTCACGCCAAGCTTGCTCAACGCACCGTTAAGCTCGGTCTTATATTCCATCCTAAACTCAGGGATGTAGGCGTAGGTACTACCCTTGCTTGACTGCCACATCTGCTGCCAAGCTGCGCCGCTGAGATTTTTTGCGGTCTCGATGATATCCGCATCCTCGCTCTCCGGCAAAAGGCCAACAAAGCTGAAGCGTCCGCCCTTGTAATTGCGTGAAAAGCCGTAAAGACCGTCCGATTCAAGATATCTCTCCCCTGACGAGCTGAGCATCTTAACATCACTCTCGCTGCCATCGCGGTTTTTAAAGATATCGTCTACTATATCCGACTTTTCGTATTTTTCCTGCCACTCCGCATCAAAGCAAACGGCGTTGATAAGATACATAATGGTATCGGCGGATATACTGTCTATGATCTTATCTATCATGCCGTTCGTATTCTTGGAACACCAGGCATTGATATCCTTTACCGTTGCGCCGTCAAAGGGTGCACTGTAGACCTGCGCCGAGTACCAGTCGGCATTGCGCTGCAAAAAGTCGGCCTTAACGCCAAAGCCCTCACGCATCCATATCGAATCGGCGACTGCAAGCGCGGTGTCATCTCCCTCGCAGAGGCGTGCGGTAAGTGCATGGAGTGCGCGAGAGAGGGTAGCGCTGTCCATGCCCAACAGTGTCTCAAGCTGTGCACGGGTCTCGCCGTCGGCTCCCTCCGTCAGCATGCCAAGACACATGGCTATAGAATAGGGTGAGAGCATGGTGTTTTGAGCATCCGCCCCGAGCGTTTCGCCGAGGATCTTAAAAGAAAAGTCGCACATGGCCGCCCAAAGCGCCTCGCTCTCCTCGCCGCTGTCGGTGGCCTGCCTCTCATACCCGGCTGACAGCTCCTTTGCAGAGACACCCGTTACACAGGACGAGAGCGGCAAGCACACGGCGGCCGCAAGGCACGCGGCAATGGCAGATAAAAGTCTTTTTGTTTTCATGGTATTTTCCTCCGTTTGTTTTTTGTTTAGTTTCGTTTATTAGATCACAGATCTGTGACCATTTGTAAAGTTTAAAAACAAGTGATCCGTCACGGGTGTGTAATGCGCAGCATCCTCAATAGAGGCTATCGGAAACTATCGCAACATCGGTAAACTCATCGGCGGTATAGCTGCCCGGGGTCTCGACCACCGTGCCGTCATCAATGACTATCGATGATATACTGTCGTGATTTATCAGATCTACACCGGCGTGGTATCCGTCCACTCGGGACACCTCAAATTTGATATTGCCACCTATCGTGCAGTCGCGACCAAGCTCCGAGTAATCGATATCGATATTATATGTTCCGGGTTCACTCGGCAGCATTACCGACGGCTGACCGTTGACGGTAAGCTTCAGCGATTCGGCACAGCCATGGCTTGAGACCACTGTCTCCACCAAGCGGCCGGTCGATTCCGAGTCGGCATAAAAGCTGAGCTGTGTCATATCTATGGATGACGTGAATATCTCAAGCTTCAGCACGACCCCTCCGGGGCGGTAGCCGACATATGATAGCTGCAGCTTACCGTCAGCCATAATAAGGCGCGAGCCAACACCGTACTGATTTTTGGTGTAACCGGGATCAGAGCACAGGTGTGCCCTATCTACCGCCGAACCGTTGATACTCTGCCCATCGGATGCGTTGTTCACACACGGCGTCTGCCTTGTTACCATCCCCACGGCCGCCACCAGCACAAAGCATGCCGCCGCTCCGCCAATGATACCGGTATACAAACGCCGCCTTTTTTTACACTCGATCGCCCCGATATTTGATACAGCCCCCGCAGATGCCTCACATATGATATCATCGCCGATGCCGCCCACGGCGGCAAGCAATGAATTTGGTGTTATATTTTTTTTCATAATTCAAATCCCTTCTTTAAAAGGTAGACCCTAAGTTTTTTTCTGGTGCGGCTGAGGGATGTATACACGCGCCCCTCCTTTACACCGCAAAGCTCTGCGATCCTTTCGATATCATCGGCATAGAAATAGCGGCGCACAAAAAACACACGCGCCTCGCGCGGCAGAGTGCGCAAAAAACTGTCAATGGCTCTGTCAAGCTCACCGTCATCATCAAGGCTCGCTCGGGTCGGGTCATATTCCTCCGTTCCCAATACCGCCGCCAGCTCATCCGTCAGCGGCAGGATCTCCGCCGTCCTGCACTTTGCCGTGCGCCGCTCAATAACATGGCATGCGTGATTATGCACTATTCGGCAAAGATAAGCCGAAAGGTCCCTCGGACGTGCGGGCGGTATCGCCTGCCATGCCGCAAGATATGTATCATTTACGCATTCCTCGGCATCCTGTGAATTTTGCGTGATACCGCGGGCGACCGACATCAATTGCCCGCCAAAGCGGCGTGCCACCTCGTCAAGCGCCGATTCATCACGCGCCCAAAACAGCTCTATGATCCTTTCATCCTCCACACTACCACCTCCTCGAAAAGTTAGGCTCCGGATCGATCCAATTCAGCGTTGTTCCGACCGCTCCGACCGATCGATCATCAGGTCAGAAAGGGACCGCGACCGCGGCAACGGGCACCCGTAACCGTACTGCCATGCGCCGTCCCCCCACTTTATAAGTACGATTTTTCCGAAAAATCTTACATCCTCTTCAGCTTTTCTTATAAAAAATGAGTTTTTTCACACTCGGCACTTGAATAATCAAAATTTATGCGATATAATGATAGACATGAACGGAACATCTGCAAAGCTCCCGCCGTGTGCGGGGCAAAACGGCAAAACCAAATATATCTTTATCGTCCTAACAAGGACGAACGGCGGAATACCGCAAATTATTCGCACGCTGACAGGTGACTGCTATAATCATGCCTCGGTGGCATTTTCAGCCACTCCGCACCTGCTTTATTCCTTTGCGCGTATACACAATATCTCCCCACTCGTGGGCGGCCCTGTGGCCGAATATCTTTGCCGCTTTACACACGGAGGGCAGGCGAAAGTCCCCTCCTCTGTGTTTGCAATATCCGTGACGCCCGAGACCTACCGAAACGCCCGGCGGATCGTGCGCAGCATATTCAATGACGGCGAGTATATCTACAATCTTCTGTCGGTTGCCAGCTACCCGCTGCTTGGCGGCTTTGAGACCTACAAGGCCTACTCCTGCTCCGAGTTCGTTGCCGTGCTTTTACACCTGATAGGCATCGATGTGAGCGGACACACCTCAGGCTGTCGTCCCGATGATCTCTTTCATTTCCTGCAAAATCACCCGGATGCACAGGAGGTCTGGTGCGGCGACATTCGCGGTTTTTTAAAGGAGCCACGCAATTCCCCCTGCCACTGCGACGATTTTTTTGCCATTCCAAGCTCGGATATGGCCAAGGAGGCGGGCGTATACTTTTATGAGCTTTTACGGCGCGCTCTCGGTGTACGCGCAAGACATACATAATATCAGTCGCGCATCAAATAATACCACTGTGATAATTATAGATCAAAATGCGCGGCGTGTCAACATTTTGCACACCGCGAACTATCGATCTACAGGATGATAGAAAGGAAAGACCACCGCCGCGGCGATGGTCATGTATTGGTATCGAATATGGAGCAACTGCTTGAAAAAAAGGGCTTTATCTGCGATATGGACGGCGTGATATATCACGGCAACCGACTTTTGCCGGGGGTCGTGGAATTTCTTGATTGGCTGAAGCAAAACGATAAAAAGTTTTTGTTTTTGACCAACTCAAGCCAATACACTCCGCGTGAGCTGCAGCAAAAGCTGGGCCGCCTGGGGCTTGATGTGGATGAATCACACTTTTACACCAGCGCATTGGCAACGGCTCGTTTTTTAAACAGCCAAGCACCCGGCTGCTCGGCATTCGTTATAGGCGAGCACGGAATACAAAACGCGCTGTACGATGCGGGCATCACCTACAATGATGTAAACCCCGACTATGTTGTTGTGGGCGAGGATCGCGGATACAGTCTTGAATCGATAACAAAGGCCATAAGGCTTGTAAACGACGGCGCAAAGCTGATAGGCACGAACTACGATCTGACATACCCGAACGAGGGCGGCATAGCCCCTGCCTGCCGTGCCATGCTGGCGCCGATAGAGCTTGCCACCGGAAAGCAGGCATACTACGTCGGCAAGCCAAACCCGCTGATGATGCGCACCGGACTTAAGCTCCTCGGCGTACACTCCGACGAGGCGGCGATAATCGGTGACAGAATGGATACCGACATCGTGGCGGGGATAGAATCCGGTCTTGATACGGTGCTGGTGCTTTCCGGCGTCACAACGCGTGAGGAGTGCGCACGCTTTCCCTACCGCCCGCGACTGGTACTTGACGGCGTTGGGAATATTCCGGCGGCGGCACATACCTAAGCTTACCAGCCCTTGGCGTTTCGGCGGAGATCGGTAAAAGCAGCGGATCTCCATTGAGCTTGATCAAGATACAGAAAAATGTATTTTCTGCATCAACATTCGCTCAAAAAATGCATGATCCTATTGCACATTCTCTCAGATCTGTGTATAACCGCTCCACTCCGGCGCAAAGCTATGCAAGCCGCAGAGCGGCTTGCAGG
>CAZFVR010000038.1:0-12253 GCA_964522215.1 uncultured Ruminococcus sp.
ACTGGTCGGCAAGTGTGCCGCCGAGTGCGCCTGTGATCGCTTTGATAAGTCCCATTTATATCATATCCTTTCTCGGATCATTATCCGATAATTATCTGCCGTGACTCACATGTATAAACTTATACACATATATAATACTATAAAACCCCACACTTGTCAAGAAAAAAATACGTGGTGCTTTTTAACATTTGGATATTTTTTATTTTTGGGCTTTACAAAACAGACAAAATGTGATATAATGCAACTGCCAAACAAATTTCATAATCATTACAGGGATATTTCTCTTTTTTGTTAAACGGGAGACTTATACCTTTTTTGACGTACACAATTATCGTTTAATATGGTAAAAGCGCGGATGCCATCGGTAATTGTGTAGGGAAATAACCTCTTGATTGCTTGAAATTTGTTTGGCGACAATTGGAGTCTGCGTTTTTCGGTGCGCTGACTTCGGTTGGCGCACTTTTTGTTTTCAATTTACAACAGCGCCATAAAATTCTCACCGACCAATAACATCACGGAGGATAAACTTATGAACAATCAACTTAACGAACAATTTCAACCTCAAGAGCAAACTACTTCAACCCGCATTTCCTCATATGTATCGCCCGCACCCACACCCGGTAAACCCATATGCAAAATAATATTCTCGATAATCGGCATTATAGGAGGTATAGTCTCAATAATAGTAGGCATTACGACAGGGCAGCCCAGTTATATTTTTTTAGATAATATGACGTTTGGCGGAGATGCTTATACTGCTATTTACCGAGCGGCTCAAGCTGCAGGCAATAGAACCGGTTCCATCAATGTAACTCTAAGTCGTGGAATTAAATATGCATTTATAATAGCCGGAGTAATGGCGATATGTTATTTCGCGCTTGAACTCTTAAAAGCCATAGAATTCTATAAGAATCAAAAAAACGAACAAAGACGATTGAGGAATAATATCAATATTTAAGAAAAAAAGACCGAAAGCTAATATGCGATCGCCCCATTGCACAAAGAATGTTTTCATACCGCGCGTGGAATTTTAAACGATCTTTTTTCTGTGACAGTCGCATTTTTCGGGAAAGAAAGTGTAACAAAGCATGACAACAAAACAGGCGAGTGCATTATTTAACAAAACAGAATCGTGCATCAGAAAATGCTACCGCGATGGCATGATCATCGGAGCCGTCAAGGAGAAAAAATTAATCAGCATACCGGATGACACAAAGATCATTCCGTCAAAAAAGGAAGTCATGTCATTCTTGTATCAGATCCTACGTTATAAAAATAACCGTCAGATCGTCATAAATCAACATTTTTACCGCGGCAACGTTAATAATTTAAAGATCATTGCCAATTATTTAAATGAGCAAGGATACATTGGCGAATATGGCGATTTTGATACAGATAAAGAATTCTTTGATATGGTACAACTGACCGATAACGGGATGGATTTAGTGGTAAACACCAACAACACAATTCGCGTTGATAATTTCCAATTTGCTATTATCGAAAACGTTGCATTGGTCAACACATAACAAAGCCAAAACATCCCCAAAAAACATCGCATATTATTAATTCCATTATCCAACATTTTTTTGCTTTTATACAACACAAACGCCCTCCCATGGCAGATATTTCTTCCGCCATGGGAGGGCATATTATTAATTATCCGTCCTAAACGCACTTACAAGCACAACACAAGAAATGCTTTTAGCGTTCGATCACATATCGATCAAGCTTTTGCCGCTTCTTCAACAGCAACGGCAACTGCAACGGTCGCGCCGACCATGGGGTTGTTGCCCATGCCGATAAGACCCATCATCTCAACGTGAGCGGGAACAGAGGAGGAGCCTGCAAACTGAGCATCCGAGTGCATTCTGCCCATGGTATCTGTCATACCGTAGGAGGAGGGACCCGCCGCCATGTTATCGGGATGCAGGGTTCTGCCTGTACCGCCGCCGGAGGCAACGGAGAAGTATCCAACGCCGTTTTCAACACACCATTTCTTGTATGTGCCGGCAACGGGATGCTGGAATCTTGTGGGGTTGGTGGAGTTACCGGTGATGGAAACGCCGACCTTTTCAAGCTTCATGATGGCAACGCCCTCGGGAACGTTATCCGCACCGTAGCAGCGCACCTTGGAGCGAGCACCCGCAGAGAAAGGAACCTCGCGAACGATCTCGACCGACTCGGTATAGGGATCGAACTTTGTTTCAACATAAGTAAAGCCGTTGATGCGGGAGATGATATATGCCGCATCCTTGCCAAGGCCGTTAAGGATAACGCGCAGGGGCTTTACTCTTACCTTGTTGGCGTTAAGGGCGATCTTTATTGCACCCTCGGCGGCCGCAAAGGACTCATGACCTGCGAGGAAGCAGAAGCACTCTGTCTCCTCGGAGAGAAGCATCTTGCCGAGATTACCGTGACCGAGACCGACCTTGCGGTTTTCGGCAACAGAGCCGGGGATGCAGAAGGACTGCAAGCCGATTCCGATATCGGCTGCCGCATCGGCCGCCTTTTTATCACCCTTTTTCAGAGCGATGGCCGCGCCGACGGTGTATGCCCACTTTGCGTTTTCAAAGCAGATGGGCTGTGTTTCCTGTACGATGGTGTAGGGATCGATGCCTGCATCATCGCAGATCTTTTTGCACTCGTCGATAGAGGAGATGCCGTATTCTTTAAGTACGCCGAGGATCTTTGCCTCGCGTCTTTCGTAACCTTCAAAAGTAGCCATTATTATCTCCTCCTTTATTATTCCTTGCGGGGGTCTATGTAACGAACAGCGCCATCCTCTTCGGTAAAGCGGCCGTAGTGACCCTTGGACTTTTCATATGCCTCGTTGGGCTCCATGCCCTTTTTGATGAAGTCTGTCATCTTGCCGAGAGATACGAACTCGTAGCCTATTACCTCATTGTTGGCATCAAGTGCCATCTTGGTGCAATAGCCCTCGGTCATCTCAAGATAACGCACGCCCTTCTCCTTGGTGCCGTACATAGTACCGACCATCGAGCGGGCGCCCTTGCCGAGATCCTCAAGTCCCGCGCCGATAACAAGTCCGTTCTCGGAGAACGCAGACTGGCTTCTGCCGTAGACTATCTGGAGGAAGAGCTCGCGCATAGCGGTGTTGATGGCATCACATACAAGGTCTGTATTGAGAGCCTCAAGCAGTGTTTTGCCGGGAAGTATCTCGGCTGCCATTGCGGCGGAGTGGGTCATACCGGAGCATCCGATCGTTTCGACCAGTGCCTCCTCGATGATACCGTTTTTAACGTTAAGGGAGAGCTTACATGCTCCCTGCTGGGGTGCACACCATCCCACACCGTGGGTGTATGCGGAGATATCGCTGATCTGCTTGGCCTGGATCCACTTGCCCTCCTCCGGGATCGGAGCGGGACCATGGTCGCAGCCTTTGGTCACACAGCACTGCTCTGCGACTTCAGCGCTCATTGCGTAGGGGCATTCGCTTACTTTGCTCATTTCGGAACATTCCTTTCTTATTGGGGATTTTATATTATTGCAATAATATCACTTTACGATCTCGCCGGTGACCGCACCAAAAGCGGCGGCGGCGTTGCACTCATCGGTATCGATGTGCATTGCAAGGGCAAACTTGGGGCTGACTCTGACCACAACATCGCCAAATACGAGCGGGCGAGCTGTGTTAAGCTTCACCGATACGATCTCCTTATCACTGACACCGAGTCTTTCGGCATCCTCGGGAGTCATATGTATGTGGCGCTTTGCAACTATGCAGCCCTCGGCGATCTCCATCTCACCTGCAGGACCTACAAGCTTGAGGCCGGGAGTGCCGGCAGTATCACCGCTCTCGCGGACGGGGGGAGTGATGCCGAGCGCTCTGGCATCGGTAAAGGAGAGCTCTACCTGGTTTTGGGGTCTTTCCGGGCCGAGCACACTGACGGCAAGGCTGCCCTTGGGGCCTACGAGCGTGATCTTTGCATTTGAACATGCAAACTGGCCGGGCTGGCTGAGCATCTTTTTGACCTCAAGCGACGCGCCGGGGCCATAAAGCGTCTCAACTGCTTCATGTGTCAGGTGGATGTGACGTGCAGAGGTCTCAACGATAAATGTTTTATCCATTTTTGTTACCATTGCTCTCGCTTTTGCGAAAGCTTCCTTTCTCGTCTCACGGAGCGCCGAGCCGTGGCTCACAGCTCCGCCGCGGATATTCCGCAGCTTTCATTGCATTCCGATTTATTATATCACAAAAAACGCGTTTTGTAAATCTTTTTTTGTGAATTAGGGAATATAATCGTGTTTTTTGTGCAAATAATATTTTAAAACAGCAAAAGCCGGAGGCAAGTACAGGTGGATGGCATGAGGGAAAACAAAAAGATCAAGGACGAGACGGAAAAGACGATAAACGACGGCGAGGTGCTGACCGAAAACCGCCGCGAGGCGATATATTGCATGTGCATTATCGGTCAGATAGAGGGTCACTATATCCTTGGCGAGAACCAAAAGACCACCCGCTACGAGCATGTTATCCCACAGCTGGCATCGATCGAGGAGGATGAGACCACCGATGGTCTGCTTTTGATCCTCAACACCATGGGCGGAGATGTTGAGGCGGGGCTGGCAATAGCGGAGACAGTGGCATCCATGTCAAAGCCCACTGTCTCCTTGGTGCTGGGCGGCGGACATTCTATAGGCGTGCCACTGGCGGTATCGGCGCGGCGATCGTTTATTGTCCCCTCCGCTACCATGACCCTCCACCCGGTGAGGGTGAGCGGCACTGTGATAGGCGCACCGCAGACCTACAATTATTTTCACGATATGCAGGAACGTATACTGGATTTTATCTGCCGCAATTCGCACGCCGACCGCCGCGGGCTTTATAAAAAGATAATGCGCCCCGACCGCATGGCCAACGATATAGGCTCGGTGATAGACGGCAGAGAGGCTGTGGAGATAGGCTTGATAGACGAGATAGGCGGCCTTGCCTCCGCATTTGCCGCCCTGCGCCAAATGATCGCCGAGGAAAAGGGAGGCGACCGTCCGCACGGGGGCAGGCGCACCGCGCAGTGAACTTCTGCTTCGCGGGGTGAGATCGCACGCGTTGCGTGCGGTCAAGGAAGAGATCCGCAGGGCGGGTCTCATATTTACTGTATTCCACCCCGTGATGGCTACCTGCAGACGCCGCGCGGAGATCCTTCTTTTCCTTGCGGCACCCTCCGAAAATGCATCCCATGGTGTTGCATCCTGCATTTTTATTTGATATTTCTCAAAAAATCGAGCAAAACCTCTTGACAGATGCAACTTTATGTGGTACAATATCGCCATCAAAGATATCAATACGATCTTATCAAACCAACGAGAAAGAATAGTACCCCTGCGGTCACTGTCAAAGAGAGCCGACGATGATGCGAATGCGGCACAAACCAACGGGCGAATGGACTTTTGAGGGCGGACCGAGGGCGTGGGCGACTGCGCTGTAGTATCCGACGGGGTGCGTTGCCGTTATCACTGCGCTGTGCATTATCGTGCGCATAGAGTGGGTAATTCCGATTTCGGGTGGTACCGCGGATAAAATTTATGTTTATTCGCCCCGAACGCAAGCAATACTTGCGTTCGGGGCTTTTTTGATATAAAAACAAGGAGGATCTAAAAATGAGATCAAAAATGAATAAGAAGAACACGACTGCACGCGCGCTGATCTGTGCCGCGCTTGCCTGCCTTTTGGCACTCTCCGCACTCGCCCTTACCTCCTGTGAGGATAGGCAGACCCTAAGCCAAAAGCTTGCCGCGGGGGAGCCGATAAAAATAGGCATAATACAGCTCTCCCCCAACCCATCCCTTGACAACTGCCGCCGCGGCATCATGGAGGCACTTGAGAAGTCGGGGATAACGATGGAGTACGACCTGCAAGTAGGCTCGCCCAACTCCGCCGAGGCGGATTGCGCATCCTTTGCCGGCAGGATGGTAGCAGACGGCGCCGACCTGATAATAGCCATTGCCACCCCGGCCGCACGCTCGGCCGCCACAGCCGCCGCCGATACCGGCATCCCGGTGATCTTTTGCGCCGTCTCCGACCCTGTGGGTGCAGGTCTTGCCGAAAGCCTTGAGCGCCCCGGCTACAACGCCACAGGCACATCCGATGTGCTTGACATGGAGCTTCACCTTGATATGATCCTGCAGCTGCAGCCGACGGCAAAAACGATAGGCGTTGTCTACACGACCTCAGAGGAGAACTCGCTGACACAGCTGCGGGCGTTGCGCACGGCATGCGAGGCGCGAGGTGTGACTGTATACACCGCCGCGGTGCAGGGTGCAGCGGATATTCCCGCAGCGGCCGCCACGGTAGCCAAAAGCAGTGACTGCATACTTAATTTTACCGACAACAATGTAGTCCAAAGCCTCTCGGTGCTTCTTTCCGCCGCCGCTGACTCGGGCATTCCGGTATACGGCTCGGAGGTGGAGCAGGTCAAAGGAGGCTGTGCCGCCTCAATGTCGATAGACTACGTGGCACTGGGACGGCTCACCGGCGAGCAGGCGATAGAGGTCATACGCGGTGCTGACCCCGCCACGCTCCCCGTCCGAAAGCTGAGCGACGCCGAGCCGGTGCTGAACCCCACAGCCCTCGCCTCCCTCGGCATATCGATACCGGACAGCTTTGCCGCGGCCGAGCGCGTGGGTTGATCCCGCTCGCCGACCTATAAAATAAAAAAGCGGCCGCCGAGCCGCAGATGAAAGGCCAAAAAATGATCTCTGTTTTATCATCCCTTGAGCTTTGCATACGCCTGGGACTTGTATATTCGATACTGGCCATGGGCTACTATGTAAGCTACTCGATACTCGACTTTCCCGACCTTACCACCGAGGGGACATACCTTGCCGGAGCGGTGGTGTACGGCATTTTGGTCACGCAGGGTGTGAGCGGCATTGTTGGAATACTTGCTGCGGCTGCCGTTGGTGCGGCATTTGGCGCGCTGACCGGCATTTTAAACGTAAAACTAAAGATAAGACCTCTCCTTTGCGGAATATTGGTCTCCACTGCGCTGATATCGGTAGATCTTGTTGCCACCTCGGCAGGTGCGGCCGCCGAGGCGGGTGAATTTGACCTGAGCGGCGGACTTTACTCCACCCTAAACCTTGCGCAATGCGAGGCGGCGATAAAAAACGTGCTCCCGTTTTCGCTGATCCCCGCACGTGCCGGTGCGTTTCAGCCGCGGGTGGATGTGCTATTTTTGTTCTTTGCCCTGCTCTGCAAGCTGGCACTTGATCTGTTCTTTAAAACTCGCCGCGGCATGCTGCTTCGCGCCGCGGGAGAGAACCCCTCCTTTGTTTGCGCACTCTCCCGCGATCCGGGAAACAGCCGCGTGCTGGGACTTGCCATCGGCAATGCCATGGCTGCGGTGGCGGGTGCGCTTTACACCACCGTCAGCGGCAATGTTAACCAAAGCATGGGGGTGGGAATGGTAGTGATCGGTCTTGGCTCGCTGATGATAGGCACATCCGTCTTTCGCCGCGTACGCTTTATGCGGAGCACCACAAAGGTGATACTTGGCGCCATCATCTACCAAGCCTGCCTTGTGGCGGCCTCGATGCTCGGCGTGCCCTCTGCCTACAATAAGCTTATAATGGCCGTGCTGTTTACCCTCTCCCTTGTCATGAGCCGCGGCTCAAAGGAGCGTGCAAAATGAATGCAAAAATGAATACGAATAAAAAAGATCCATCCGTCACCCCCATGGGTGCAGCCCCCTGCGAGATGATATGTCTTGATAGGATAAAAAAGATATACAACCCGGGAAGCGTCAGCGAGATGTGCCTGTTTTCCGACTTTTCGCTCTCGGTCGCGCGCAGCTCGTTTGTATCGATAGTCGGCTCAAACGGCAGTGGCAAGACCTCACTGCTCAACATGATATGCGGCTCTATCTCCCCCGACAGCGGACGCGTGCTTATAGGCGGGCGGGATGTTACCTCAATGCCCGAGCATCAAAGATACTCCAACATAGGCCGCGTATGGCAGGATCCCGCACGCGGGAGCTGCTCCGGCATGACGGTGCTTGAAAATATGGCGCTTGCCGATTGCGGACCGTCGGATCCCGCAGGATCACGGAGCAGTCGCCACGGCGCAAAGTGCCGCCCGTTTGATCTTTCACGCGGCATACGCCGATCGCGGATAGAGCTTTATCGTGAAAAGCTGGCTGACCTGCACTTGGGGCTTGAGGATAAGCTTTATCAGCCTGCGGGCACACTATCCGGCGGTCAGCGTCAGGCGCTGGCGCTTGTTATGGCCACCATGACCCCAATAGACATATTGATTCTTGACGAGCACACCGCCGCGCTTGACCCCAAAAGTGCAGAGGTGGTAATGGAGCTGACCGACAAAGCCGTGCGCGAGGGCGGACTTACCGCGCTGATGGTGACCCACAACCTGCGATTTGCCGCCGACTACGGCGACAGGCTTATAATGATGCACGCGGGAGAGGCAGTGCTTGATGTTGCGGGGGAGGATAAACGTCGCCGCACCGTATCTGATCTTGTGGGGCTTTTCACCGATATCAGTATAGAATGTGGGAACTGACGAAGGATATCAACGGACGACTCACTCTCCCAATACCGCCAAGACCGCAGGGATATGATCCCTGCGGTCTTGCATTCATCCTAAATTATATTTTTGTTATATTTAATATAGGAAGCTTTTCGGTCATCCTCCCGCGTGCGGGATAGATGTCCTATTACTTTCTCTTTTTTGCAACCACAGCGGCTCCAAGCACAGCGGTGAGAGCTACAGCGGCAACTGCCACGGAGGATCCGCATCCGCCGGAGGTGGTGGCAGCGGCAGTGGTCACGGGTGTAGTATCCTGCACGGGTTCCTTTGTCGTTTCGTCCGCGGGAGCGGCAGTCGTATCGACCTTAGGCTCGGCAGTAGTCTCCTCGGGCTTTTCGGTCACAACGGGAGCAGCAGTGGTCTCCTCAACTTTGAGTCTTGCGGAGATGTTCTTTACATAATCCTCAACGATCGGACGGCCGATATCGGTCAGGGGAGCCATAAAGATCTGGTCAGAGCCCTCGTTGCACTGGTCGCCTACATAAAGGATATCGTTGACAACATAAATGTTAACAAGAGAGTTAACGCCGCTAAAGTCAAATACATCGCAGGTGCCGTCAACATTGGCGGTGGTCAGCTCAATGGTCTTGATAAGGTTGAGCGTCAGCTTATCGTAAACACAGATGCAGGTAGGACCGGACTGGCTGGTAACGAGAACATAGTCCTCCCACAGCTCAACGCCGTAGCCCTTCTTTTGGGAAACAGTCTTTTGTACGTTTTTGCCGTCGGCGGAGATCACCATAAGTCCGCTGCCGAACTCGGCGGTGCAGCCAAGGTAGATGGTGCCGTCCTCATCAACATCAATATAGTTGGCATCGCTCATGCTGAAGGGGGCCTTGGAGAGGTCTATCCGGCCGGAATCCGCAAAGGTGGTATCAACTACGGGGTTGGCGGGATCGGTAACATCAAATCTGTAGATGTAGTCAACATCATAGTTGGTAACAACATAGAGATAGTAATTGCTGCCGATCTGACGTACGGCAACACCGTTAACACCGATCTTAACGCCGGCTTCAACAGTAATGAATACATTGCGGGAGACTTCCTTAAGCCAACCGTCGCTGCCCTTTTCGTCATACTTTACAACAGCAATGGAGGCAAAGTCTTTATTGGTGCGGCTGGCAAGACCGCAATAGAGATAGCCGCGGTCATCGCAAACGATTCCCTTGGGGTAGGATACCGAGCTGCCATCAGCCTCGGTATGTACGTACGTACCTGCAAGCTTACCGGTCTTGCCGTCAAACATCTCAACAGCAGAGGATCCGGCCGTGTGGAGGTATCCGCCAAATACATATGCGCCGTCGGGGGATACGGCAAAGCCGCGCATGGTCTTGGATGCATTGCCAAGAGTGCCGTTGGTATCATACTCGGCAAAGTTAAAGCCAAGCTGGGTCTGGGTAAAGATGCTGAACTTTACATCGTTCCACACCTCGGGGCCTACGATAGCACCGGTAGGAATAGCCATCAGCGCGGCGATCATCAAACAAACAAGTGTACATGCGAAGATTCTTTTTTTCATGAGTTTTCTCCTTTTGTTATATTGTTGCGATGGATTATATATGTACAGCCCAGCAGCATCTGCCCGCGTGGGATCAATACCAAGGATCTGAGGTCAGGGAGCCAAACGGTCGGGACCACGGAAGATGAACTGCGCCTCTTTGATACCGATGTTGAGGAAGAGCATTGTCATGCGGTCAACACCAAGGCCAAAGCCGCCGTGAGGCGGGCAGCCGTAACGGAAAAATTCGGTGTAGAACTTAACATCCTCGCCAAGTCCCTTTTCGGCGGCGTTGGCGCAAAGCTCGGCATAGCGGTGCTCACGCTGTGCACCGGAGGTGATCTCCACTCCGCGCCAGATAAGATCGTACCCCTGCGGGATGCCATCCTTGCGCATATGGTAGAAAGGACGCTTGTCAAGAGCAAAGTCGGTCACAAACAAGAATTCATGGCCAAACATATCCTGCGCCAGCTTGTAGGTCATACGCTCAGCATCGGTGGTGAGATCTCCCTTTTCGGAATCCGGCACGGTGTAGCCGTATCTTGCCTCAAGCTCGCGGTAGATATCCGCAACACTCATGACGGGGAAAGGCTTTGTGGGTACAACTGTATCAAGCCCGAACAGTCGCTTGATATCATCCGCATATTTGGGGACGATATGCTCCATCATATCGGTGATCATATCCTCCTCAAACTTCATAACGTCACGGAAGGAATCGATATAGGAGAATTCAAGGTCAAAGCCGGTAAACTCGGTGGCGTGCTTGCTGGTGTGCGATTTTTCGGCACGGAAGACGGGCGCTACCTCAAAAACGCGCTCAAAGCCGGCAGCCATGGCCATCTGCTTATAAAACTGCGGAGATTGCGCAAGGTACGCATCGCGGTCAAAATAGTTGAGCTTAAATACCTCGGATCCGCTCTCGGAGGCCGCGCCTATGATCTTGGGCGAATGGAACTCAAGGAAGTTGCGATCAAGCAGGAACTGGCGCATTGCGGCGACCATATCTGTTTGAAGCTTAAAGATAAGCGTGTTGCGCTCGGTGCGAAGATCCACCCAGCGAAAATCAAGACGGGAATCGATAGCCGAATCCGGCTTGATGGGAAGCGCATCGGCAATAGAATCTATGCTGATGGATGTGGGCAGTATCTCGATACCGCCAAGCTTTACATAGTCGTTGGCAACAGCCTCGCCCTCTATCGTTACAACAGAGTCAAGTGTCATGCGATCGACCTCAGCGGACATCTCCGCGCTTTTTTCCTTTTCAAGGGTCACTTGGATCTTGCCCGTGATATCGCGAATGACCAAAAAGGCCATAGTGCGCTTGTTGCGCAGATTTTCAACGAATCCGCGGATCTTTACCTTACTGCCGGGA
Source organism: uncultured Ruminococcus sp. (assembly GCA_964522215.1). GTDB lineage: Bacteria > Bacillota > Clostridia > Oscillospirales > CAG-272 > CAG-390. The sequence goes on from CAZFVR010000038.1 coordinate 11,434, forward strand.
GTTACGGCATTTATATATGTACGCTCCATGTTAAACCATGCCTTTCAAGATAAAGTGTCATAAATTTGATATTAATATTTTAACACAGAGAGGCGGCACTGTCAAGTCTTTTTGGCACATCCGAACAAATAACCGCCGAATGCGGGCGCGAAAATATAAAAAATTTTATTTTTTTGCTTTTTGCTATTGCAAACGGAGCAAAGATGTGGTATAATATTATCCGCGGCTCGGGGATAGCTCCGAGATATGGGGGTGTAGCTCAGTTGGGAGAGCGCTGCGTTCGCAACGCAGAGGTCATGGGTTCGAACCCCACCATCTCCACCAATAATAAAAGGGACGGCTTCAGCCGTCCCTTTTATTATTGCCGGAAATGAACTCGTTCGGACCCACTACAAGGCCGCAAGGCCTTGTATAGCTTTGCGCCAAGGTGAAGAAAAGAATTAGCAGTCCATACGCGCAAAGCGGGGTTCAGAACCCCACCGTTAATTAACTTCGCTTACCTTTAATAAAAGGGACGGCTTCAGCCGTCCCTTTTATTATTGCCGGAAATGAACTCGTTCGGACCCACTACAAGGCCGCAAGGCCTTGTATAGCTTTGCGCCAAGGTGAAGAAAAGAATTAGCAGTCCATACGCGCAAAGCGGGGTTCAGAACCCCACCGTTAATTAACTTCGCTTACCTTTAATAAAAGGGACGGCTTCAGCCGTCCCTTTTATTATTGCCGGAAATGAATCCGTTCGGACCCACTACAAGGCCGCAAGGCCTTGTATAGCTCTGCCGCCTGTCGGGTGGTCACATTCTGTTTTACTGCTTCAAATAGG
>CAZFVR010000039.1:0-11927 GCA_964522215.1 uncultured Ruminococcus sp.
CTCCGCGGGACGGAGTGGTGCGCGCTGCGGCAGGCGACGGCTTGCCCTGCATGTATGCATGCTCTGTTATTGCAAATAAAGGGCGATTCTGAAGGTCACGTTGGGATGACGATCGCTTCCGGGAAGCGGATCGCGCAGGGCTGCGGGATAGGCTGAGCCGGGACACTCTCCGCCCATCAGATCATATCCGCCGCCGCGCATAACGTAACTGCCCGAACCGTAGCGCTCCTGTGTCCATTCCCAATTGTTGCCCGCAAGGTCGTATATATTGTTGGCTTTGGCTTCCTCCCATGCTCCCGTAGCTCTGCCGCCTGCATCGGGCGAAAAGGTATCGTTGCTGTAATTTCCCCAGTTTGTGCTGTCGCTTGCTACCTCATTTTTTGATTTGCATCCCGAGTCAATGAGCCATTGAAGCGTGGTATCATAGTTGATCCCCCAAGGAAAAAAGCCTTGTACGCTATCATTGTCGGCGTATAGATTTCGGCAGACGGCATCTGTATCTGCCGGGTCGAATCGAACCCAAGGCTCTGCGCCTCGCTTGCTTGCGGGAGTGTAGTTTGAGATATCATCGCCGCCGCTAAAGCTCGCCTCGTATCTTCCCATATAGAAACCGCCATACCTTTGCGTACTTGCCACCATAGCCTTATAACTCTCAAGCTCCGTTTCGTCATAATAGTCCTCAAAAGGACCACCCCACGAAACGTAGTTGCCAAAATCGCGAGTCTTAAGCTCTGTTTTCGTTGTGGGGATCCACACAAATTCGCTGCCGTCGGGGCCGATGATGACCAGACCGGCAGAAACAGTTTGTTCGTCCTCTTTGCTCGAAACCGCAAAGCCTTCGGGGATATATGCAACATCTCCGTTTTTATCTGTATACATTGTATTCTTCTCGGTTGTATCGCCCGTGACGTTTTCAGTGTTGGCTCTATCCTCCTCCGGGTCATTGATATTCGGTGTGCCCGAGGAAGCACCGGTTATTGCATTTTCCAATGAACATCCGGCAAGGCAACCGATGAAAAGCGACATGACGAGTATGATCAGTATATATTTTATCCTCATAATATCCTCATAATGTTTTATTGCGGACCTCTGCAAGCTCGCTCTTTTTGATAACAGCACAAAAGGGTCGGCGAGCGCATAAAGTTTCCTCGGCATACCACGGTATTGCCAACAAGCGCCTTGCCGTAAAATCGCTGCCGATCTTACTCGCCGCACCGATCATCTCGATGTGCATTTCTTGCAAGGCTGTCTTGAATACATGATCTTCATAGCATTATCTCAAAAAGGCCACCCCCGGTGGCCTTTTTGCCATGCCTTTGACTTGGTATTCCTTATCCCAAGATCTATTGTTCTTTATTTTTTACCTATTGACTTTTTTATAGTCGGCTCACGGTCTTAATTTCTGAATGACGCCATATTTCCGCGGCTATAACCACCCGTAAACTTACCGCCGTCGTCACCGATAGCGTTCATACCGTCCTTCAAAGTAATATCAATTTGCTTTACATCGTCGATATAGAGCGAATAGGTTTCGCCCACCTTAAAATCGGGTGTGGTATATACCGACTGCACTGCATCACTGCGCATGGCAAGCTCCAAAAGGACATTTCCGTTTGCATCGCGTATGGACAAGGTACTTCCCTCGGCAATTTGCTTTGTGTGAGAGAACCACAGAACGGGCTGTTTTTCCCAATATACGTTCACACCCATACAACCGACTGCGGCAATATTGCCGCCGCTGATGGTCACATCACCGTTGCAAAGGAGAGAGCCCTCGTAATCCGGATAAGGCGGTGCACTAAGGCGAAGTGTGCCGCCGGTCACGTAGATATTACCGTTGGAGTCCACAACGTCACCGTTTGCAGCGGCCTCTAACTCACCGCCATTGAACCAAGCCTGCACATAAGGATTACCGCCTCTGCCCGACCACGCTTCTGCCTCGGGTGTACCTGCCGCCGCGCTGATCGCATCGTTGGAGGCGTTAATAAAGGATCTGCCGCCATTTACATTGATGATCGTTCCTTCAAAGCCCTCGTAGCAGATGGGAATATTGATCTCTCCGCCGTTGATGTAAAGATCGCGGTCGGCGTGAATGCCGTCATCCTTGGTTTCGATATAGAAAGTACCACCGTCTATTTGAACATCTGCGTTGGAATGAATGGCGTCATCCTTACTGATTATACGGAAATTGCCATTTTTCACCGTCAGCAGGGTTCCTGCTTTCAAGCCTTTTTGGCTGGAAGACGTTCCGGCCGGAGTACCGTCTGCGGTGATGTCAAATGTGCCGTCCAAAATGACCAACGAGGTTTCCGCTTGTATCGCATCTCCACGTGATACTATGACAAAATCGCCGTTTGTGATCTGTAAGTAACCCAACTCTGCACCGTCGGCATTGCTTGCTTGAACTGCATCGTCACCAGCGGTGATCTCAAATTTCCCGTTCAGTATATTTACAGAATCCTTGCCTTTGATCGCATCGGCAACCGAGCTTATCACAAATCCGCCGCCCTCGATCACAAGATCGTCCTTACTATAGATACCGTGATGATAGTTAGCGTTGACGGTCAGCCATCCCGTACCGCCAATATTCAGGTCAGTTTTGCTGAACAAAGCAGCATTGGGTTCCTCTTTGGCTACATCATCATAAGTGTAATTCTGCGCATCACTTATAACATTTTGCGTATTCTCGGTCAGAGTAATGAAAAGATCATCGCAGTTTTTGCAATAGATAGCCGAATTTCTACTATTCGAGATATTGATACCGGACAAAACGAGCTCGACCTTTGCCTTATCCGGCGCATCGATGATGATCTGTCCATCCGAGAGTGTACCTGTGACCTCATAGACACCGTCTGCGGATATTGTCAGTATATTACCACTTGCCGATGCACCGCTACCGTTTACAACAATGTTGTTGTCCGCAAGCGTGACGGTGGTGGTTATAGGGCGAGTAGGTCTCTGCTCGGATGCGCCGGGAGCCGCAGGGGGCGGTGTGAGCGGATCGCCCGATGGCGGGAGGCTTCCCGCGGGATCCTTTCCGTTCGCATCGGAACAACCGTTGATCAAAAACGCAAGCACCAATAAAGCGGCAAGTATGATCGCAATATTTTTTATTTTGCGCATTACAGTTCGTCCTTTCCTGCGGCAACTCTGCCACACGTGATATTCAGGTTTCCGTTTCTTTGACGGATCTTATCGATCATTTCTTTTTCCTGTTTGACGCTTTTCAAAACAACGGTATATTTGAGCTCATAAAGGCTGCCGAGGTTGGTGGTCTGCACCCTCTCAAGTGTCGCCTTTTTGGTATATTCGGCAAACAGATCATCAAAGAGCTCGGAATAATCCAAGTCCTCGGGAATAACGATCTTCAACGAGCGGCGCGTGTCGTCGCCATCCCCAAACCGAAAAAGATTATAACATATCATGACCGCGCCGATGATAAGGGTAAAAACTCCCGCGTATACAACGTAGCCCATGCCGCAGGCAAGTCCCACCGCCATAGAGAAGAAGATACAAGAGATCTCACGGGCACTCCCCGGTACGGAGCGGAAACGGACAAGACCAAACGCGCCCATTACCGCCACGCCTACCCCGAGATTGCCGTTGACCAACAGGATGACCGTTTGCACCATTGCAGGCATCAAGGCGAGCGTGAGAACAAAGCTTTTGGTATATGTATTGCGAAACATATAGACCAGGGCGATCATAACGCCGAGCAGCAAAGCCGCGCCGAGGCAAATGAGCGTGGTCAAGGTTAAATTTGTAGATCCTGTGATAATATTATCTAACAATGTAAGGTTCCTCCTTTTGCAAATTGCGGTATGCAATACCGTATTTTGAGAATGATGTGGGATAGATCTTCTGCTCCGACAGCATATGGGAAAGCCAATACGGGAAGGCGCCCGCCGCTTTTATCTCCATGATACGCTCATCCGCTTCAATAATTGGCGTTCCGTCGTCTCCCTGCATGAGATCCAGACGTTCGGTCCTGAAACGGATATCCGAATCAAAGGTGATCCGCAGATCCTTATCCTCGATGCCGTTAAGAGCGATCCTTTTGTAAATCAAGAGTATTGCGGGAGATGGTCGATAGAACTTTATGAACCAGTCAATTTCTTTAAATATCTGCCCTTGATCGCCCGGTGGTCCTCCGTCATTGATATACCGCTTTGCTTCCGCATAGGTCATAGATATCCTTCGTTTATAGGTAACTTCATCTAATTTCTTCTTGAGCTCCAAAAAAACAACGGTATCATCATCGGGTATTCCGTAGCTGCGCAAGCGTATTTTTTCTTTATAATCAGGCTTTTGAATCGAACGACTTGCAAGCAGCCAATCCTTGGTATCTAAATACAGCGAGCAAATGGTGCTCAACCCGTACTGATCCTCCTGCATATATCCATCCAGCCGCTCACGAAGCCGTAAATATTGATCCCCAGTCAATCGGTATTTCTTCTCGTGCCGTTCAAAAACCATGCCGGGGGAGATTTTTACTTTCGGCATAGACGCTCCTTCCTGTCAGTGTACTTCCAGCATTTTAGTAAGCAATGTACAGAGCTGTACACACTCGTCCTCGCTCAAGCCTTCCGTAACCTTTTTTTCAAGCGTTTCTCCAAGCTGCTCCAGTTCCTCCTTGAAGGAAAGTGCCTGTTCGGTCAGGCACACCAGCTTGCTTCTTTTATCCTCGGGATTTTGCATTCGTTCCACGAGTCCCTTTTTTTCAAGATTTTGAATGATGCCCGTAACCGTAGGATTGGTCAGTGAAAATTTTTCCTCAATATCGGTCTGACGCACCGATCTGTCGGGATTGCTGTAAAGCATCATCATGATCTTATACTGCGTATGGGACAGATCATGGGGAGCCAGCACTTGATTTGATAGCTTTTCGATCACCAATGCAGTCTTTTTGATCAGTAAGGCAACTCTGTCTTTCCTCATCATCGTACACCCCCCTTCGTTTTTTGTATAGGTTCCTATATATTATATCATAGCCTCCTATGTATTTCAATGGATATGTGTAATATTAACAAATATTTCATAAAAGATCAATAAGCGATCGTGTGCTTGAAAACAAAAAGGACGACCGGTTGTGTTGCAATAGATGAGAGACCATAGCGGCGCAAAAAGTGTATCAATATGCTATCGCTCACACGCTCAAAGCATATCACCCATACAAAGATCAAGCAGGAGGCTCTCCGTCAGCTGCACAGCCGATCTCTTACACCACCCTGCGTACGTTCGCTACACGGCGGTTCGATAATAAACAGTGCATATACTTATACGCCCCGAGCATATCATACTACCCGCGGCGTGCCACTCTTTTGTTCGTTATGGTAGGGGTGAGTATTTCACTACCGGCAACAGGCCAATAGCCTTTTCGAGTGTTACCGATGCGGAATGCCCACCGCCCTGGCGTTTTCGCTCTCTTTAGTTTTCCTATAAATTCACATAATATTATTGAAAAACATAGGAGGCTATGATATAATAAATAGGAGCCTATGAAAAAGAAGTGTATTATGGCAACCGAGAGTATCTATGCTTATCAAAAAGGCATCGCTCATCGCAGGGAAAAAGACAAACGCAGCTCTGCAGCCTTACAAGCTGACAGCTGAGGAAAATTCAACGCTTTCCGTTCTGCTTGAAATAATACAGCACATCGGAGAACAGCATGATGCGAAGGATCAAAGCAGCATTGACGCCCTTGATTTGCATATCACTACCGCTTTGCGGCTGCGCAGCTACACACAATAATGAACAAGGAGATACTACCATGAATAACACCGAGCCTAAATTCTTCCCCGCGCATCCTTCGGGAGAAAAGACCCGCCAAATTGAAACAACAGCCATGCCTGTGCTGGAGCAGGATGCTCCGTTTGAGGCAAAAGCGCTTTGCGACGAGTTTTGGGCAGATGACGAGCGTTTTTACGCCAAATATCTTGACCGCCGTTTTGAAGTTACGGGTGTGGCAAAAAAGGTCGGCCCCGATATTCATAACAAGCCGTCCATTGAGCTGTCTGACAGCGAGAGCGGGCGGACCTTTGCGCTCGTTATCTTTCCCACAGACGACCATTACAGCAAGGTAGATGTGGGAGATAGGGTGATCGTGCGCGCAAACTATCTTGTCATGAGCGATCATTTCGGCGTTGTAATGAAGTTCAGCGAGCTGGTATCTGTAGAAAAATGAGCAGGGTGAGCCTCAATTACCCGTTGTTTAACGGAGAAAAGATCATAGAAAATGCGGCTGTCACCATTGAAAACGGCATCATTACCGACATTTCGGAAGCGGAAGGCAGGAATGGCGATTATCTGCTGATGCCCGGACTGATCGATGCACATACGCATATGACCGGTGCATATCAGGTCTCGGACATGTTAGGGAGCGGCGTTGTTGCCACCTGTGATGTCTCGGCTCCGCGTGAGCTGATCGAAAATGCCCAAGGGCTTAGGATAATATCCTCCGCAGGTATGACGATGGGCACGCTGAGCGGCAAGGGCTACGTTAAAAAGTCTATCGAGGGCGGTGCAAGGTACATAAAGGTGCTGCTGTTTGAACCGAATCTTATGCCCCGGGCGGCGCTGAGGAGCATTTGTGCCGCGGCACACGAGGAAGACCTAAAGGTAGCAGTTCACGCAACGAGCGTGAGGGCAGAGAAAATGGCAATAGAGTGCGGTGCGGACATTCTGCTTCACGTACCAATGAAGGAAGAACTGCCCGAAAGCCTTGCCCGAGAGATCGCCGAACGCGGTATTGCGGTTGCGCCAACGCTTGTAATGATGGAGGCCTTTGCGCACAGCGGAAAGAACGGTTACCTACCCGCGCATTACAAAAACGCGGAAGCTGCCGTACGTACACTTTATGGGTGCGGCGCAGTACTGCTTGCCGCGACCGATGCAAATGACGGCAGCTTTGCGCCGGCCGTTGCTTACGGCTCGTCCATGCACCGCGAGATGGAGCTGCTTTGCAAGGCGGGACTTACACCGATCGAGGTCTTGACGGCTGCCACCGGCAATGTATGCAAGGTGTTCGGCATTGACGGACTTGGCTCTGCCGCAGTCGGCGGGAATGCGACCTTGATATTGGTCGAGGGCAGACCCGACAGGGATATTACCGCCATCAAACGCGTAAGGCAAATTTGGATAGATGGAGAGCAGAGATAATGAAGATCATTACGATAGAAGAGCATATACCGCTGAAAACGCTGGGCAGAGCACTTGCTGCATACCCATCCGAGGACGCACGGCGCACCTCGGCGGCGGGCGCGCCCGAGCTGCCGTATTATCCCGATGCGGAGCTTTACGGCAATATCAAAAAACGCATTGAAAACATGGATAAGCACGGCATTACAAAGCAGATCCTATCAGCCCCGGTCTGCACACAGCTTTTGCCCGCAAGTGAAGCGAGCATCGTGAGCGCTGCCAATGACGAGCTGGCGGAGATAGTAAAGGAGCACCCCGACCGCTTGGGCGCGTTTGCCACGCTGCCGTGGAAAAATATCGATGCATCGGTAACAGAGCTTGAGCGAGCTGTTACAAAGCTTGGCTTCCGTGGTGTAGTCCTTGCGGGAAGAGCCTCTGGCGAGGATGCATTTCTTGACGATGGGGCGTTCCTTCCCATATTGGAGGCGGCGGAAGGTCTAAATGCACCCATCTACATCCACCCCGCACCGCCACTGGCGAGCGTGCAGAAAAGCTATTATGACGGCCTTGGCGACAGGCTTAGTGCAAGACTTTCGCTTTACGGCTGGGGCTGGCACAACGAGGCTGGCGTGCAGGTGCTGCGACTGATCCTTTCGGGGGCGTTTGAGAGATTCCCTAAACTGCAGGTCATTGCAGGCCATTGGGGGGAGATGGTACCGTTTTTCCTTTCTCGCCTCGATCAGGCATTGCCTCGGTCTGTAACGAAGCTCGAAAGAACGATAACCGAGACCTTTAGGGAAAACATCTACGTCACCCCAAGCGGGATATTTGACTATCCGCAGTTGAAATTCTGCGTGGATGTGCTCGGCGCGGATAGGATCATTCACTCGGTGGACTATCCGTTTATCCTCAATGACGGCGCGCGGCAGTTTATTGAAGATGCACCGATAACGGAAAGCGAAAAGCAGCTTATCGCATATAAAAATGCGGAAAAATTATTTGAAATCAGCCGATCCTAAAACATCGATTTACGATCAACTGAATTATTTGAAATATAAAGGGGAAAGATATGGCAAGACTTAACGAATTACCTCCTCACGTGCGCCCCGAGGGAGAAGAGCTGGAAAGGTTCCGCGCACGAGTAAAACGACTTGAGACCACGGATATGGAGATCTACGGCGATGAACCTTTTGACCCTATCAAGCTCTATGACGAACTCCTTGGTGATTACGAAAACGCATTCCCTAAATATTATGAAAAAAGGATCCGCCTGCGCGGTCGCGTATCCAAGGTCGGCGCTGATTCCTTTGGCGCCCCCAGCTTTGAGATGACGGATGCCGACGGCTCAAGATGTTACGCGCTGATCGTTTTTCCCGACACCGATATTTATGATCGGGTGCGCGAGGGACAGATGGCGGAGATCATCGGTAACGTAGTGTTTATCTTTGAGCCATATGGTCTTGTAGTAAAGAAGTGTGAGCTTCTTGGCGTGAAGGATATTGAGAATTAAAAAATAAAAAAGGAGAAGGATCATGACAGATATAAACAGACTCGGCCTCGGCTGTATGGGAATGTCGAGCCGCAGAAACCCCGAGGCTTCGATAAAAACCATTCACAAAGCCCTTGACAGCGGCATTACCCTGTTCAACACAGGGGAGTTTTACAATGCAGGCGAGAGCGAGATGATCGTTGGCAAAGCTATGCAGGGAGTACCGAGGGACAGCTATTTCCTCTCGGTAAAATTCGGCGTATTGCCTCAGCCCGGCGGAGGCATCTATGGGCTTGATGATCAGCCGTTTAACATTAAAGGACATCTTGCTTATTCGCTTGCAAGACTCGGCACTGACTACGTTGACCTCTATCAGCCTGCGCGACAGGATACGGAGATACCCGTGGAGGAAGTGGTTGGCGAAATATCAAAGCTCGTTGAAGCGGGCTATGTGCGCCACATCGGCCTTTCCATGGTGGATGCCGAAACACTTCGCCGCGCCTGCAAGGTCCACCACATTCACACTGTTGAGATGTCCTATTCCCTCATCGACCGCAATATCGAGCGTGAGCTGATCGAGACCGCCCGCGAGCTTGGAGTTAAGGTCCTTGCCTTTGGCACGATAGGTCACGGACTGTTTGCGGACAATGCGCTTGATAATATTGCAAGCAATCCTCGTTTTGCGCGCGGTGCGCTCTCCCCCGAGCATATGGATATGCTTAGGGCTGTCAAAGAGATCGCCGACGAAAAAGGCATAGGTCTTTCACAGCTTGCGCTTGCATGGTCGCTCGCAAAATACGATAATGTCCAAAGCCTTGTCGGCACAACATCGCCCGAGCATCTGCAAAGTGCGATCGATGCTTTGAATATTGCGTTCACAAAGGAAGATATCGCACGCATCGAAGCGGCCATTCCCGCCGATAGGTTCAGCGGCAGAGGCATGCGCAATTTCCGCTTTACAAACGGACGGATGTCGCTTAATTGATGCAATTAATGCACAAAGGCACATGCTCGGCCGGCATAGAGGGCAGCCCCGACACCTGATGTCGGGGCTGCTTTGCTTCCGGCATGACCCTTGTTATATTAGCTACCGCATTTAAAAAAAGAACTGTATTTTATGCCAAAATGGTTGACTTTGCTTCATTTGCATGGTATAATATGCACCGGTGGATATGCATTAATTGATGTACATCGCACAAGTTTATCATGTAAAGGGAGTAGGATATGGCGCCGAAGGTAAAGTTTACGCGGGCGGAATTTGCGCAGGCGGGGTTGAATATTGTTCGTAAGAAAGGGTTGGCATCCTTGACGGCACAGGCGTTGGCCGAGGAACTTAACAGCTCCACTCGCCCGATCTTTACTTGCTTTGGAACGATGGAGGAACTAAAAAAAGAGGTCCTCGCCGCGGCGGAGACAGTCTATAAAAGCTATGAACGCATCGGCCTTGAGCATCCGATCCCGTTTTTTGGCACCGGGCTTCAGTATATTCGTTTTGCAAAAGAGGAGCCGAAGCTGTATTGCTTGCTGTTTCTGACACCCAATACCGGATACGGCGGAGCTATGGCTGCCATGGCACATTTGCAGAACATGGTGAGAGAACCACTGATGCGCATCTATAAGCTGGATGCCAAAGCGGCGGACTTCTATTTTCGGGAGCTTTGGCTGGTGGTCCACAGCTTGGCCACCTTGATCGTGACCGGCAACTGCCCTTATTCCGATGAAGAGATCAGCGGGATCCTTACCGGGTTCAGCGTAAGCATTTGCAAGTCCATCAAGGAAATACCGGGGTTTGCGGACGGAACCTTTGACCGAGATGCTGCTTTTCACGCATTGGTCGCCCGGTAATAAGCCCCAACGACTAAAATTTAAGATCTTTACAGGGGACCGCAAAAACTATGAACAGAAAAAAATTAATAATAGCTGTAACGATCGTGATTGCACTGATCTTGATCCTTACAATATACATGTTGATCAAACCCCCAAAATTTACGGTCAGCGATGATGAGATCGCACTGTATATACAATTGGACACAAAAGAGGATATTGGCTTGTTGGTGTTTGATTATATCGCAAATGGTACCAAATATAGCGGAGGTACAAGTAATGCGGATAAATCACCGTTAGGGCATGATGAGCAGCTGATAGAGGTCTGGAATCAAGAAAGCTTGAACTGCTTTGCTGATTCTGTAGAATTATTCATACAGTTTAGGATCATAACAGAATACACCGCCCCAAATTATGAAAACATATATCCGGAGAGCATTACAAGATATATGGAGCCTATTTTATTTGAAGCGAATTTTGGAGAGTCTTACTACTTTACCATCACCGGAGATAATATAAGTGGATATACTATAGTAAGGTAACGCGTCAGGCTACTGCGTGAAATTTTGTGTCTAAAAGGTGTGGACAATAGCGCTTATTTGTGGTATAATCTTTCATGAGTGATCGAGTCCTTTCTGCTGGATGGTTTGTGGTGATTCTATTTTAGCAGAACTCGGTCACTTTTTCAATACCCTTGGGCCTCACATCTATTGTATCACTACATTCTCAACAGAGCGTAGCGCTTGACCGCAAGTTCAAAGAAAAAGAGCTTGCAGCCTTGCAAGCCCGTGATGAAGAATTGGACGGATTGTTTGAGCGTATTTATGAGGACAATGTTTCGGGTAAACTCCCCGATGATCGCTTTTCCAAAATGTCAAGACGATATGAGGACGAGCAAAAGGAGATATCCGAAAAGATAAAGACCCTCCGCGCTGAAATGGATAAATTGAGCAGTAAAGCCGTAACGGCGGATATGTTCATTTCCACCGTCCGCAAATACACCAGGGCAAAGGCATTGACGCCGCGTATGCTGAATGAATTGATCGACCGCATAGAGGTCCATCAGGCAGAGAAGATCGACGGCGAAGGGGTCCAGCACCTCACCATTCATTACAACTGTGTGGGGGCGATATTCATTCCCGAGGTGTTCCCGCTGCCCGCGCCCGAGGTATCCGTAAATACAAGAAAGGGCGTAGTCGTAAACTACGCACCTTGCCAAGTTGCCATATAAAGAAAGCGAGTGTTCTACAACATTTCAAATGCTGTAAGAACACTCGCCATGGTTTGAGTGACACGACTTGAACGTGCGGCGCACTACCGGGAACCCCCAAAGCTCGCGCTGCTCGCTTCGGGGAACCCCGACCACCCCTCTGCGCCGCAGGCGCAGAGGGGTGGTCTCGGACACACGCTCAATACATAGCATTTGGTGACGATGATGCATACGAGAGTTTCACCATTGACGATATGGACGATTATG
>CAZFVR010000040.1:0-10997 GCA_964522215.1 uncultured Ruminococcus sp.
TCACCCGACCGGGAACCTTTCAATTTGCTGCGCAAATTGAGTGGGTTCGATTCGCCTTGTGATACAAAAAAGAACAGGTAAGCGCAGCTTACCTGTTCTTTTTTGGTGACCCGTACGGGAATCGAACCCATGTTTCCAGCGTGAGAGGCTAGCGTCTTGACCGCTTGACCAACGGGCCATGTACTCACGACTCATTTATTATAGCACATTCCGTGCGAAATTGCAATACCTTTTTGCGAAAAAAATTAAAAAAACAAAAAATATTTTGTGATTTGCGGCTGTGGGACAATAAGTTTATTTTATTTTGATAAATTGCAGTGTATTTCGTAAAAGAACGTTGACATATTGGCTCGTTTGTGTTATACTTTAGACAATAAAAACGGCATGGCGGTGGCACCATTTACCGCCCGGCAGAACGGAGGGAGCGAAAATGGAGCTGTATCGCGGCAGACCGATGGCAATTATAGGGTCCTGTGCGCTGGCGGCGGCGCTCCTTGGTTGGTATCTTGTCGGCTGGGCAAAGCTTGCCATTGCCGCTCTGCTTTGCTTTGCGCTTGCCGTTGCGGTGATATTGCGGCATCGCCGCCGCATCTCCGGGCGCGCGTTTGCCACGCTCTCGCTTTGCATGCTCGCATCGGCGTGCGTCCTTTGCCGCGCCTATGCTTACTATGATATAGATCATCTCGGCTCGAGGTCGCTTTGCGACTCCGAGCATTCTTTTTACCTTATCGTTGATGAACGCAACTACGCCACCTCCTACAGCTCAAAATATACCGTGCGAGTGCGGCAGATCGACGGAAGCGAGCCGCGGCGCACGCTGAATGCCTATCTTTTGTGTGAGAGCGGGGCCGATATCGAGCCGGGCGAGCTTATATATTGCCACGCAACGCCGGGGAGCTTTGAGAGCTACGGCGGCTACAGTGCCGAGCGTATGGCTCTGGCGGACGGTATCACCATGACCCTTACCATGAACGGCAGCGCGGTAGTGGTGGGCGACCTCACCCGCGGCGGGAACCTTGATCTTCTCTCCGCCTGCCGTCGCCTTAATACGCGCCTGTCGGTAAAGCTTGGTGAGGCGGTCGGCGGGGATGCGGGCGCGCTTGCCTCCGCCATGCTCCTCGGCGACAGGGGCGGGATAGACGAGGCACTGTCTCGTGATTTCTCCCGCGCGGGCATCTCGCACCTTTTGGCGCTCAGCGGCCTGCATCTTTCGGTAATGGCGGGTGGTGTGGAGCTGCTTCTCTCGCGCTTCCGTATGCCGCGCACCCTGCGCATCCGCCTGATGTCGGCATTTTTGATCTTTTATCTTATCCTGACGGGACTGCGCTTTTCGGCAATACGCTCTGCCATCATGCTGTTTATCCTTTACGCCGCGTATTACGGCGGAGCTGACGGTGATGGTGTCAGCTCGGTGTTCTTGGCGGCGACCTTGATCCTTATAGAGTCGCCCTACGCCGTGATAAATATCGGCTTTGTGCTATCCTTTGCCGCAACGCTTGGGATAACCCTGCTCGTGCCTCAGTACGATCGGTATTTTAATAAAAAGGAAAAAGATGCCGCTCCCACCTCCCGCGGGTGGCGCCGTGTGCGTCAGTTTGCCGTAAAGGCGGGATCATTGCTCCTGACCGGTCTTGCCGCCAATTGCTTTACCGCCATCGTTATTTGGTGGGTGTTTGGCGAGATATCTGTTGCCGCGCCGCTGACAAATCTCTGCCTCACGCCGCTGTCCGCCCCATTTTTGTACGCCTCGGCGCTCTGCCTCATTCTTTCCCCTGTGCCCGTATTCGGGAATATCGCGGCAGTGTGCGTGCGCCTGCTCGCGCGGCTCTTTATCAATGCATCTGCATGGGTGGCGGCGCAGCCATGGGCGGCAGTCTCTCTGGAATATGATTTTGTTCCGTATATCATGATCCCCGCCGCGGTGTTGACGGTCATCCTCCTGGCCGTTCGTTTAAAGCGACGTGCCATTTGTATGCTTCCCGCCGCGGCGGCGGCAGTTTGCTTTACACTCTGCTTTTTTGCTGTCGGCGGGGCGGGGAGGCAGACGGAGATCGAGGTCGGGTATATCCGCTCATCGCAAAATGATGCCATATATGCAGTGTGCGGTACAGGTGCGGTGCTGATAGATATAGGCAACGGCAGTTATGCGCCAATGGGCAATGCCTACGCGGCGGCGCATGATGCCGCGGCGGTCGAGATAGATGCCATGGTGCTTACCCATTACAACAAGCGGCATGTCAGCACCGTTTGGAATATCTGCGGCAGTGAGACGGTGCGGCGGCTGTGGCTGCCCATGCCGCAGGACAGCGACGAGTTTGGCAGCTTTATGCTGATATGCGAGGCGGCGGAGCTGCGCGGCGTCAGCTGTTCGCTTTATGAATACGGCACTCCGCTTGCCGTGTTTGGCGATGCCGTGCTGACCGTCGACCGCTATGCACCGCTTGGTCGCTCCGCCGTGCCGCCGATCGGCGTTGAGCTTTACTGCGGCGAGCGCGGCAACAGCCTGCGCTATCTTACATCCTCGGCATGGGAGAGCGAGAGCTTTGCCATGTCGTTGTCCGAGCCTGCCGCGGAGGGAGAGAGCGACGGCAAAAAAGACGGCACAGCCGGCGGTGATCGCGGTGCCCGCGCGTGTGATTCTCTCATCATCGGCGCGTATGGCACGGATGTCAAGACCCCGCCGCCGCAGGTGTTGTTCTCCTCGGCGGGTCGGGTGATATTCGGCAGGCTCTCGGCGCTTGAGGCAAGTGTGGGCGGCGGCACGCTCCCTGCCGATACAAAATATATCACCGTATGCCCCGAGCACTGGCGCGCAGCGCGGCGGCGGGTGAGTATTTTGACGAAAGCACAGCCCCCTGCGGAAATAAAATTCACGAATATCACAAAAAATATCGAAATGTGTTGACAGGGTGAATTTTATCTGATATAATAAGGCTGTTGATCGGCCACGGCGGCCGAAATGTTTTGCTTATATATCCTCTGAAATAAGGTCAGAAAGTCTCTACCGGATAACCGTAAATCGTCCGACTATAAGAAAACAGATCCCGCGGGGATCGCCAAAGACGCGGCGTGGGTTTCGGTTTCGTGCTTTCCCTGTTGCGGCGGCGCTTGGCGTTTTGCAGGTGATGCATGTCGGGGACGATCGGCGGCAGTTAAAATGACGGATATATGAGCGGTATTCCGCTCATTTTTTGTTTTGGGCGGCGGGTTCGGTTTCGACACGCATGGCGTGTTGCAAATAAATTTTTTATTTTTTGGAGGAATCAAAATGATTCGCAAGTCTTTCTCGGTACTGCTCGCGCTCGTTATGCTGCTCGGCGTTTGCACTGCATTCGCTTCCTGCAGCGACAGCAACTCCGATTTCAAGGTAGGATTTATCTTCCTGCATGATGAAAACTCCACCTACGACCTTAACTTCATCAATGCCGCTGACGAGGCATGTGAAGCACTCGGTCTCAAGAAGGCTCAGTGCATCTACAAGACCAACGTTCCCGAAGGTCAGGAATGCTACGATGCAGCCGTTGACCTTGTTGAGCAGGGATGCTCCATCATCTTTGCTGACAGCTTTGGACATGAGGGCTACATGATCGAGGCTGCTAAGAAGTACCCGAACGTTCAGTTCTGCCATTCTACCGGCACACGTGCCCACACCGAGGGTCTTTCCAACTACCATAACGCTTTCGCATCCATCTACGAGGGCCGTTACCTTGCAGGTATCGCCGCAGGTATGAAGCTCAACGAAATGATCTCCGCCGGCAAGTTCACCGCCGACGAGGCTAAGATCGGCTACGTTGGTGCCTTCACCTATGCCGAGGTTATCTCCGGCTACACCTCCTTCTTCCTTGGCGCTCGCTCTGTTTGCCCCTCCGCTACCATGGAGGTCACCTTCACCGGTTCTTGGTACAACGAGTCTGCTGAAAAGGAAGCTGCCAACAAGCTTATAGCTAACGGCTGCAAGCTTATCAGCCAGCATGCTGACTCCATGGGTGCTCCTACCGCTTGCGAGTCCAACAACATCCCCAACGTTTCCTACAACGGCTCTACCGTTGCCGCTTGCCCCAACACCTTTATCGTATCCTCCAGGATCAACTGGGCTCCTTACTTCAAGTACGCCATTGAGTGTGCTCGCGACGGTAAGGCTATCGATGCCGACTGGACAGGTACACTTGCCACCGAGTCTGTGCTTCTTACCTCTGTAAACGATAAGGCTGCCGCTGCCGGCACACAGGCCGCTATCGATGCCGCTAAGGCAAAGCTCATCGACGGTACTCTCCATGTATTTGATACCGCAACCTTTACCGTTGGCGGTCAGAGCCTCTCCGGCTACAAGGCCGATGTTGACTTTGATGCTAACTACGAGAAGGACACCGAGGTCATAGAGAATGGTGTGTTTGAGGAATCCAAGTTCCGCTCCGCTCCTTACTTTGATCTTGAGATCGACGGCATCACCCTGCTCGACAGAAACTACGGTTGATATAAAGCCAAAAATATCATCGGGACTGTCAACGTCCGCCGGTATACCCGGCGGACTGTTGGTGGTCCCTTGAATTGGTTTTTGGGAACCGATTCAAAAATAAAGGAAAATACATATAATCAAGCCGTTGAGCGGATATTTTGAGCGATTTTCAAATATTCGTCTCAAATATTTTCGGAGGATACCGTGGAAAACAGTACAGCACTTGAGCTGAGGGGCGTTACCAAGCGATTTGGGCATATAGTTGCCAATCAAAACGTAAACCTCACCGTTAAAAAAGGCGAGATCTTGGCCATACTCGGCGAAAACGGAAGCGGCAAGACTACGCTCATGAATATGATAGCGGGTATCTACTACCCTGATGAGGGCTCTATCCTCATTGATGGTGAAGAGGTAGTCATCAGCTCGCCAAAGGATGCATTTAAATATAAGATCGGCATGATCCACCAGCATTTTAAGCTTGTGGACGTTTTCAGCGCGACTGAAAATATCATCCTCGGTATCAAGGATGGGGAACGCTTTGACCGTCGCGCAGCGCGTGCCAAGGTGGCAGAGATCACCGAAAGATACGGATTTTTAATGGATCCGGATAAAAAGATATACGAGATGTCGGTATCCGAAAAGCAGACGGTCGAGATCATAAAGGTCCTCTACCGTGGCGCTGATATTTTGATACTTGACGAGCCTACCGCAGTTCTCACCCCGCAGGAGACGGAGCGCCTGTTTGACGTGCTTCGCCGCATGCGTGCCGACGGTAAGGCGGTAATAATCATCACACACAAGCTCCATGAGGTGCTATCCATCTCCGACCGCGTTGCCGTGCTTCGCAAGGGCGAGTATATCGGCACGGTAGAAACGTGTGATGCTACCGAATCCAGCCTGACAGAGATGATGGTTGGCAAAAAGGTGAGCCTGAATATCGAAAGGAAAGAGCCCAAAAACACAGCCGACCGCTTGGTGGTTCGCGGCCTTAACTGCCGCAACAAAGAGGGCACACGTGTGCTCAGCGATGTTACCTTTACCGCAAAGGCGGGCGAGATACTCGGCATTGCCGGTATCGCGGGAAGCGGCCAGCGTGAACTGCTTGAGTCTATTGCGGGACTGCAATCGCTTGAGACGGGCGAGATAATATATAACGATCCCAAGACCGGTGATGTTGAGGATCTGCGCAACAAAACGCCGTTGCAGATAAGAAATCTCGGCGTGCGCCTGTCCTTTGTTCCGGAGGATAGACTCGGTATGGGACTGGTCGGCAATATGGATATAACCGATAACATGATGCTGCGCAGCTATCGCCGCGGCAGGACTATGTTCTTGGAGCGCAAAAAACCGCATGACCTTGCCGAGCAGATAGTGCGTGAGCTTGAGGTCGTCACCCCGGATCTTTCAACACCGGTAAGACGTCTTTCCGGCGGTAACGTGCAAAAGGTGCTGGTAGGACGTGAGATATCCTCCCGCCCCACAGTGCTGATGGCGGCATATCCGGTGCGCGGACTTGATATCAACTCCTCCTATCTGATATACAATCTCCTTTCAAAGCAAAAGGAGGATGGCGTGGCCGTTGTATTCGTTGGCGAGGATCTTGACGTTTTGATAGAGCTTTGTGACCGTATAATGGTCGTGGCGGACGGCCGCATTACCGGCATTGTGGATGCCAGAGACGCCACCAAGGAGGAGATAGGTCTTTTGATGACCAAAACCAACAGGGGAGGGGAGAGCCATGAATAACAATAAAAAGGGCGCGGCGGCCGCAGAACACAAACGCCACGAGCCGCTCTTTCATATAGTCAAGCGTGATGTTATGCCATGGTATCGCGCATGGATGGTGCGCGGGCTTGCCATCGTTGCGGCGCTGCTGCTCAGCGCGGTGGTCACCATGCTCCTGACAAAGGAGAACCCCATAACCGTTTACGCTACAATGTTCCGCGGCTCCTTTGCCACACCCACGCGTGTATGGAACATGCTGCAAGCCCTTGCCATGCTGCTGTGCGTATCGCTGGCCGTGGCACCCGCATTTAAGATGCGATTTTGGAATACCGGCGCCGAGGGACAGGTGCTTATGGGCAGCCTTGCCACCGCCGCGTGCATGATAACGCTTGGCGGTAAGATCCCCAACTGGCTCCTTTATATCGTGATGATAGTAGCCGCAGTGGCGGCGGGCGCGATATGGGCGGTCATTCCTGCCGTGTGCAAGGCGCAGTGGAACACAAACGAAACCCTTTTCACACTTATGATGAACTATGTTGCCACACAGCTGGTGTCATTCTTTATCATGGTATGGGAGGTTCCCAAGGGCTCGGGGCAGGTCGGTATCATAAACCAGGCAACACATGCCGGCTGGCTGCCCAAGATCGGCGATAATGATTATCTTTTAAATATCATCGTTGTTTTTATTCTGACCCTGCTTGTGTATATCTATCTTAAGTACAGCAAGCACGGTTATGAGATATCCGTTGTCGGCGAGAGCGAAAACACCGCCCGCTATATCGGCATCAACGTAAAAAAGGTCATCGTTCGCACCATGATCCTTTCCGGCGCGCTTTGCGGCGTTGCGGGATTGCTCCTGGTAGGCTCTACAAACCATACGATAACAACAACGATAGCGGATGGCCGCGGCTTTACCGCCATCATGGTCGCATGGCTTGCAAAGTTTGACCCTATCTATATGATCATGACGTCCTTCTTGCTCGTCTTCCTTGATAAAGGCGCAAACGAGATATCTACCGTCTTCCGCCTCAATCAGTCTTTTTCAGATATTCTGGCGGGCATCATACTGTTCTTTATAATAGGCAGTGAATTCTTTATCAATTATCAGATCAAATTCCGCAGGTCGCAGAAAGGGGAGGTAAAATAAATGTTTAGCCTTACAATGCTCGTAACCTTTATTCAGCGCGCGATAGTGCAAAGCATTCCCCTGCTTTTTGGCTCAACAGGCGAGATACTTACCGAAAAATCCGGCAACCTTAACCTTGGTATCCCCGGCATTATGTATGTTGGCGGTATCAGCGGAGTTATCGGCTCGTTTTTGTACGAAAATTCGCTCTCCTCGCGCGAGGATATCAGCGCTCTGCCGGCGGTGCTCATTCCGCTCGTTTGCACGGTCGTGGGCTCTCTGCTCGTGGGATTGCTCTATTGCTTCCTGACCGTAACTCTGCGCGCCAACCAAAACGTAACGGGTCTTGCCATAACCACCTTCGGCGTGGGCTTTGGTAACTTTTTTGGCGCATCTATCGTCAAGCTAACCAAAAGTGAGATCCCCTCTGTGGCGCTCACAAACACCAGCCGCTTTTTCACCGCAAAGCTCCCCTTTGCCTCAAAGCTTGGCTGGTTTGGCGATATCTTTCTTTCCTACGGCTTTATGACCTATCTTGCGATCATAGTTGCCCTCGTTTGCGCGTATGTACTCAAGCGCACAAGAGTGGGACTTGAGCTGCGCGCTGTGGGAGAAAGCCCCGCTACAGCCGATGCTGCGGGCATCAACGTTGCAAAGTATAAGTATTTCGCAACCTGCATCGGCAGTGTGATATCCGGACTTGGCGGACTTTACTATGTTATGGACTACGCAAACGGCGTGTGGTCCAACGAAGGCTTCGGTGACCGCGGCTGGCTTGCCATCGCGCTCGTTATCTTTGCACTTTGGAAGCCGGATACAGGTATCCTCGGCTCTTTCCTGTTTGGTGCGCTGTATATAGTTTATAACTATATCCCCGGGCTTGGTCTCAGCACGCAGGAGCTGTTTAAAATGCTGCCATATGTTGTTACCATTATAGTTTTGGTGGTCATCAGCATGCGCAAAAAGCGCGAGAGCCAGCCCCCCGCCGCACTTGGCTCATCCTATTTCCGCGAGGAAAGATAAAACGGCATATCCAACCGAAAAAGAGGGGATGCGCCCCGCAGGAGCGCATCCCCCGATATTTTTTATTTTAATTAAAAAAAGTCTTGCAACATTACCCGATTCGTGGTATAATATATAAGTGGGCATGCCCCGAACGATCGAATATGTCCCGGTAGCTCAGCAGGATAGAGCGACAGCCTCCTAAGCGGCAGCTCGTTCAAATCCTGCCAGGGTGGAAAAACTGAATATTTTTTGTATATGTCTCCGTAGCTCAGCAGGATAGAGCACACGCCTCCTAAGCGTGGGGTCGGAAGTTCGAATCTTCTCGGGGACGCCAGAAAGCACTGCTGCAAGCCCCTTTTGGGGTTTGCAGCGTTAATTTTTATCTTTGCACCCGATGATGGTCTGTAAATCATCGGGTGCTCTTTTATGCGCTGCACGATGAATATTTTGCTAACCCGACTCGAACGGTTTCCACAAGTTTGCTAATAAAAATCAGCGATTTGCTATTATTTCTTACAGTATACTTCTTTGAAGCAAATCACAAGTCCTGCAATCATGACGGCAGTACCGATGATGAAAGGCAGTAACATATCCGTGCCGAGAAACGCTCCCAGCAAGCCCTCAATACTGTTATAATTACACGGATTGATTGCGGCATAAATGAAACTGAACGCCGAAAATACCAATCCAATCAATGTAATCAGAAATCCCAATGCCATTTTGTTGCTCATTATAGTATGCACCGATATCTTACTTTAACATACCTTCGATATATCCGATCAGTGCGCTTTGATCCAAAGAATCACTTGTGAACTCATCACATTGAATAGCCCCACACCTTTGCGGAGAGAAAAAAACGTTATTTCAGGGGGTATCACCCTATGGAAAACAAACCCGCTATTATTGTATCCTGCGGCCATAAAGGCAATATCGAGCGTGAAGATATTGACCCGATCGTGGATGAAGGATACAAGGGTTACAAGAAGGTTTTGGAGAAGATCACCCATGACGAGGCGTGAGGCGGTCAAGGCGTTTCTCAAAAACTGCCTGCTGCCGATCACAACGGCGGTCCTGCTGTTCTTCATTTTCAAATCCGCCTGTATGAAGGACGGTACCATTGACTATTTTCTGTTATGGCTCCTGTGCGGTCTGCCTTTCGGGATACATCGAATGTTTCTCTGGATCATCCCCGGCGGTCGCTCCTTCGGCGGCAGTATTGCCGTCTTTGCCCTGAACTTTCTGATCGGCGCCGTTATCGGCTGTGTAGTCCTCGTATGGCGGCTCCCGGTCGCCGTGTGGTATGTGCCGCTGACGGTGTACCGGCTGATAAAGGGATAAAAACATCTTGTCAATCTTGTCACTGGATTTGACGAGATTGACAAGATGTAAAAAAGGGAGCGCAGCCCTCGGGCAAACCGAGAAGCTACGCTCTCGTTTTTTGTTTTTAGAAATCTTTACTCAACAAAAAATCCGCGATATGAATGGTTTTGATACCCTGATAATTTCCTCCGGCGTAATCGTCGTTCAAAAGAACATACTTGGGATAGTTGTCGCCGATCTCCAACAGACGGCCGTATTCTCGCTCCCGTGTACTGTCATTCCCTATCTCCTGCGCTACCTGCACATATATCTTTTCTTCCTGCCTTGTAGCAATAAAATCGATCTCATATCCGTCAAGCTTGCCGACGCATACGTCATAACCGCGGCGCAGAAGTTCCAGATACACGATATTTTCAAGCATAGCCGCCGCACTGTCGGCATTATAGCCGAGGACACTGTAACGCAAGGCGGGATCAGCGAGATAAAACTTTTCCTGGGTTTTGAGTATTTCCTTGCCCTTAATGTCATATCTGCTGCAACGGTGAAGAATATATGCACTTTCCAGCTTACTTAAATAGTTATATACCGTTTCGTTATCAAGCGTCCGCTGCTCGCTTTTCAGATACTTGGCAATCGAAGCCGCAGAGAAGGTATTACCCACGTTATCAAAGACATACCGCACCACGCGCTCAAACTGATCTACCTTGCGGATATTGTTTCTTCTCACAATATCGGTAAAAATAGTAGAATTGTAAATATCGCGGACAATGGGATATGCTTCGTCTTTGGTGTACTCTCTCAAATGGAGAGCAGGAAAACCGCCAAACTGCAAATAACGCACAAGCTCACGGTGCGGATCTCCGACCTCTGCAAATTCCTTGCGAAATTTCAGATACTCCGCAAATGACAGCGGATAGATACGGAAAGCAATATAGCGCCCGGTCAAATAAGTAGATATCTCCGAGGACATCATTCTTGAATTTGAACCCGTTACATAAATATCTACGTCATAATCGGACATAAGAGAATTGACGACCTTCTCCCAGCCCTTGATCTCCTGTATTTCATCAAGGAAGAGGTAGGTCTTTCCTTCGGCAGAGAGTTCCCCCTTGATGTCAGTAAACAATTTCTTTGCCGTCATACCTTCATATTCAAGAGAGTCAAAGTTATAGTGAAGGATACGGTCACAGCTGATACCCCGCTTTTCAATTTCCATACGGAGCATATTCATAATGGTGGATTTACCGCAGCGGCGTACACCCGTCAATATTTTTACAAATGGCGTATCCATATATGCGATAATTTTTTCAACATATTCAGGTCTTAAAATCATAGCAAACACCTCCCACGCCATATATTATACCC
>CAZFVR010000041.1:0-10468 GCA_964522215.1 uncultured Ruminococcus sp.
TACCACTCCTCCCCCCTTTTGTCAACCCCTTTTTTGATCTTTTTTCGGGTTTTTTTAAGTTTTTTTCGAGTTTTTTTCGTGTTCGGTTGAATTTTTTGCCAGCCATCCTCTTTTGTGTATTTGGATCGCGGGCTTGGGGAGAGAAAAACCCGAAAAATTATTTTCACCATGGGCAAAAAAATTTTCGGGCGACGTCTTTTTCTCGTTTTCGGAACGAAAAACGGGAGCAAAACAAGCAAAATGGGGTTTGAATTGCAGGACATACCGCGGCGCGTGTCCTATGAGTCGGAAGCAATGCTTACGCGTTCGCCGATCTTTTATCTTTTAGATCATGCTTGCATTTTAATATGAATTTTTTGCGTGCGCAAAATCTGAGCCCTCCTCATCCGTCACGGATCACCCGATAACTCGCCAAAACGATGTTTTTGCAGACCTTTTGTGATCTGCGACGGATGAGGTAGACTGCACCATGAATGTGCTGTATGTACTGGGAGCACGCCTGAGGGAGCATTCGATATGGTGACACTGAAAAGCTGTTACATCGCGGTAGTGTTTTTCAGATCTTAAGCCCATAGGTGCGTGCAAATCTTTCGACCTCAGCGGCGGTGGGGATGGCAGGAAGGGCACCCGCGCGGCCTACCGTCATGGCTCCGACAAGGTTGGCATACCGCCCCGAATGTTCGATATTCCCGGTGCGGAGATATTCCAGTGTCATTGCGGCGGAAAACGCATCACCCGCCGCCGTGGTATCAACCGCCTTGACGTCATACGCGGGCAGGCACATGTAATACTTGCCGTCATAGATATAACAGCCGCGGTTGCCGAGCTTTAGCACATAGTAGTGGGCATCCACCATCCGCGCAAGGGTCGTCACGGCGCGCAGGCAGCTCTCGGGCGAGGTGGGCGCGATGCCGGTAAAGCATTCGCACTCGCTCTCGTTGGGGGAGAACACCTCAAGGCGCGGCAGTCGATCCAGCGGAAAGTCGGGGGAGGCGGGTCCGGCATCGATAAATATCGGAATATCCCGCTCCGCGGCAAAGCGCGCGGCAAAGATCACCGCCTCGGCGGATATCTCAAGCTGCAAAAAGAGGGCATCCGGGCGGCTGAGCATGGCACTTTCGATATCATCGGCGTTGACGGCGGTGTTGGCGCCGGGGTAGACCATTATGCGGTTCTGCCCCGATGGCTCGACCATTATCGCCGCAAAGCCTGTAGCACGCTCCGGGTCGGTAACGATAAAGCGGGTGTCTATCCCCTCGCGCGAATAGACGGAGCGCAGCTCCGCGCCGTGGCGGTCGTTGCCAAGGCGGGTGCAAAAAACGCTGTCGCCGCCAAGACGGGCCACTGCCGCCGCCGCGTTGCCCCCCTTGCCGCCGGGGGAAAAGCGAAATGTGCCGTCACACGGCAGGGTCTCACCCGCCGCAGGCACGCGCGGGGTGTTCATAACAAGATCCATATTGGCCGAGCTTACGGTAAGTATCCTTTTTTTCATCATCGATACGACCCTCCTCGCGGGCATACCCGCAAATTTTTTTCCTATTTATATTATAACGCATAAAGGGAGAAAATGCAAGAATGATCGGGATAAAATAATGAAGATCTCCGCCGCGGCGGAGATCCTTGCTTTCGCCTTCTCATCTTTCGCGGAGCGCACACCATTGCGCAGAGAGCAAGACCCGCCCGGGAGCGTTTGCTCCCGGGCGGGTTGGGTATTAGGCTTTAGTCAGCCAGAGTGTACTCTATCAGCTGTGCTACGAACTGCGATACACCGACCTTGGAGGCGTTGTCTCCGGTGATGTAGGAGGTCTTGCTGGAGCTGATGGTGTTATAGGTGTTGTATGTGCCGAGGTAGTACTCCGCACCGGCGCAGGTGGCAACAAAGATCTTAAGCTCCGCGTTCCAGGTGTAAACGGCGCTCGGCGCATCGGTCAGCTGAATACCGACCTTGCCTGCGGTGTACTCATAAACATCAAGATACTTCTTGGTCTCGCCATCCTTAAAGTAGAGTCTGTAACCGCCCTCAACTGCCTCAAGATATACGCTTGTGGCCTTTTGGCGCTTATCGGTGGTGGCAAAGTAGTTACCGTTCATCTCGCCCGTGAAATAGAGAGTCTTGCCGAGGTTTGCCTGGTCGAGTGCGAACAGGTATGCCTTATCGGCAGTGGGGGTCTCCATTACGTTCTTTTTGAGCTCGCAGAGCTTAACGTTCGACATGTAAGCGGGGAACTGCGAAACGCCGACCTTGGATGCGCTGTCACCGGTGATATAGGATATCTTGCTGGCGCTGATGGTATCAAAGGTGTTGTAGGTGCCAAGATAGTACTCGCCATCGTTTTTGGAGTCCTGGCAGCCGCTGAGAGTGTAGGTGAAATCCTTTACGGTCTCGTTCCAAGCCCATGTGCCGGTGGCGGCATCAACAAGGTGGATGCGGACCTTTTTGCTGTCGTTCTCAAAGACCTCGATAAACTTCTCGCCTACCTTGAGCGTATAGCCCTCTCCGGACTTGGCAACGGTAACAAGTGCAGCCTTATCGAACTTATCCGATGTTACAAGATAGCCGCTGTCGTTGACATCCCCTGCAAAATAGAGCTTTTTGCCGAGGTTGACCTGATCGAGGACAAAGTAGAAGCTGCCCTCTGCCGCCGCATCGATAGCGGTGATCTTATAATCAGCGATCTTAACATTGCAAAGCTGTGCTACGAACTGCGATACACCGACCTTGGAGGCATTATCTCCGGTGATGTAGGAGGTCTTGCTGGAGCTGATGGTGTTATAGGTGTTGTATGTGCCGAGGTAGTACTCCGCACCGGCGCAGGTGGCAACAAAGATCTTAAGCTCCGCGTTCCAGGTGTAAACGGCGCTCGGCGCATCGGTCAGCTGAATACCGACCTTGCCTGCGGTGTACTCATAGATATCGAGATACTTCTTGGTCTCGCCATCCTTAAAGTAGAGTCTGTAACCGCCCTCAACAGCCTCTGCAAACACATCGGCTGCCTTTGCGGCCTTATCGGAGGTGGCAAAGTAGTTGCCATTCATCTCGCCGGTGAAGTACAGGGTCTTGCCGAGATTTGCCTGGTAAAGGGCAAACTTAAAGGCCTTATCGGTCACGACCTCGGAGATAGGCTCGGCAAGGTAAACATCGGAGGGAGCGGCATCAACGGCGATCTCAAACACCTTTGTATCGGTGACGGAGCCGGCTGTGATGGTGGCGGTGAGCTTAACGGTGGCATCGCTCTCCGGCAGAGTGACGGTCAGCTTGCCGTCGGCAACGACTGCGCATGCATTGTCGGAGGTCCATGTGATGGTGACCTGCTTGTAGCCCGCACCTGCGGCGGCAAGGTCATAGCTGCTATCCTCAGTCACGGCAGTGACAAAGGAGAGGTTATCCTTTTCAAATTCCACCATGCCTGCATCGTCTCTTGCGGGCAGGCTTACATACTCAAATGCATTTCCGTCAACAGGTGTGAGGTAGAATGCACCGTCATAAACGCAGATAACGCCGGTGACGTTGGCGATCCAGCCAAGATGCTCGGAGTGGCCGTTCTTGATGGTGGCCTGCTCGTCGGTGGTGGCGGGGCAAACGGAGGAGGATATCCTCAGGTATGTCTCCTTATCGCCAAGCTTGAATCTGTAGTAGCCGCTGGAGACATCCTGTGTGGAGATCTCAACGCCCTTGAGGGTGACGAGCATTCCCTGCTGTGCAGTGATGGAGGCATCCTTAAGGGAGGCGGCGGCGGTGAACTTTTCGGTAAAGTCAGCGGCGACGACCTCGGTCTTTGCGCCGTCATCAAGCACCTCGATGGCGCTCTCGATGATCTCGTATGTGCCGCTGTAGGTATCACGCTTACCGGTGATGCGGATGGTCATGCCGATCTCAAGCTTATCATCTGTCACGGGATCGGTGGTGAGGTTGTAGGCATAGTAGCCGCCGTCGCTATCCTGGAAATAGAGACAGTTGGAGCTGTTGCCCTTGGATTTTGCAATAATGCCGGTGATGGTGCCCTTAACGACGACGTTTGCATCGTCCGCCGCGGCAACATACTCGGCCCAGCTGAACTCCTTGAATGCGGGGAGTGTGTAGTTCCACTCGATCTCGGAGGTCTTGCCGGCTGCATCCTTAATGGTAGCCTTAAGGGTGTACTTAACTTCCTCGTCGGTCTTTTCGTTAACGTCAACGGTTACGGTGTTGCCGTCCTCGGAGGTGGTGATCTTTATCGCATCGGCAGAGCCGGATGTGACATTTGCAGTCCACTCAACGGTGAAGGTCTGATCTTCAACATTAAGCACCGCAAAACGGGTGTAATCGGTAGCGGTGACCTCGCCCTTGTCCTTGTATACCGTGTAAAGGTACTCGCGGGCCTTGGCAAGAGGATCGCCATTGCTCTGCGCATCGTTGCAGGCGGAGAGTACCGCGCACACGCTGATGCAAAGAGCAAGCAGGATGATTAATGAAACTAACTTTTTCATTGTCTTCTCTTTATCCTTTCTTTTCGCCCGATGAGCCGCGGCTCATCGGAGGGGTACGGCGGACCGTACATATTTTGGGGCTTTCGCCTCAAGCGATGGTTATATCCTCGGCGGTGAATACCTTTATTTGATATTTGCCGTCGTAAAGATCTACTATGCCGCGCACATTTACGGTCTTATCCTTGTATGCATCGGCGGTGATGAGCTGCCCGTCGGCCCCCGTAAGCACTGCCGTGCGTACCGAGACCTTTGTGCCGTCTGCGGCGGTGCAGGTGAGAGTCATGGCTCCCTTTTGCGAGCTTGAATCCGAGGTGGTGGTGTACACGCTCTCAACGCGCAGACCGTCCATCTTGACGGATGTTGCAAGCATCAGCTCGGCCGAGCAATATTCACGCTCCGTGCCGTCGGACACGTCAAGCTTGACTCGACCCTCGGCAAAGTCACGCGCGTCGATCTCGGCATACGCTGCCGAGTGACCCTCGCTTATCTTTTTGATATTTGAGGGATCGTCCGGGCGCATCTGACGGTATGTAAGACCCGAGACCTGGTAGGTCCCGCCCGCCTCGTAATACTGCACAGAGCCAACGATGCGAGAGAGATTGCCCACTGCCAGCACGTCCAGACCGTCACCGGTAAGGCCGTAGCCATAGTAAACGTAAATGCCGTAGTAGCGGCCGCTCTCCTCGTCATAGCTTTCAATATAAACGCCGGAGTTGCTGTTTTTGGTTATAATGCCCTCAAAAGCGACCTTAACGCCGTTATAATCTGCAATATTCGAGCGCAGCTCGCGCAGGGTAAGCTCCACCGCATCGCCGTAATAGAAATCGGGGTCCTTTGCACCGGAGTAAAGGCAAAGCTTTTGCGCCTTTGCCTGTGCTATTGCGGCGGTGCAGGTCTCGCCGTAACGGTTGTTTGCGGCGGAGGAGGCAAGCGCCAGACCCTCCTGCAGCAGCTCGATGTTAAGATTGCGGTAGGGAGCATCCTCGCTCCGGCGGTACCATACCCAAACAAGATATCTGCCGCCGGTGGAGTCAAGATCCCAGCCCGCCGTATCCGATTCAACGATGATGGAGGAGGCAGAGGAGAGCCGCTCCTTTGTAAAGCGAGAGGCCGCCTTGCCCCATTCCTCGATCTTGCCTGTGGATTCGGGGGTGTCGACCGCAAGATACCTCGCCTTGAGCACGCCGCTCTCGGATACCGTCGCGGGGACGTTAAAATGCGTGGTGTCGCCGTCAATATAGGCGTGGACCGTCACCTTTTGCTTTGCGGTGGCGGCGGAGGACGGATCAAAGCTCAGCGCGGCATAGTCGCGCACCTCGATCGGCGCCCCGCTCTCACTGCCATCCCCACCATCACCGCCCGACTTGCAGGCGGCGAGGAGGGAGACGACCATGATGACGGCGCACACCATCGCCATGAGCCTAAGATAGGTCGATCTTTTCATTTGTCTTTAGAATCTTTAGATTTAAGATTTTTTTGAATATTCCAAATAGGATATCGATCCGAGAAGATCAATACTCGCACTCTTCGATAGCTTCCTCAAATGCCTTTTTGATCTCGGCATCGACATCGGAGTCGGCGGAGATGGTCAGGCACTTGGAGAGCAGTGCGCCGACCTGGTCGCGGGCGGTAGAGGAGCCGTTGAACGCAGGGGAGGTGTAGTATGCGCTTTCCTGATCAAGGCAGACCTTGGCACTGAGCGCGGAGATGTACTTGCCGCCGTCGGCATTGGCTACAAAGGCCTTGTAGGTCTCGTTGTCGGCAACAGACTTGAGCACCGGCACGTATCCGGATGCCATGGAGAACTCTGCCTGGAATTCGACGGAGGTGGTGAGGTACTTAACGAACAGCCAAGAGGCTACGACCTCCTGCGGGTTGTCCTTTTTAAAGATGCAAACGCTTGGGCCCTGGGAGATGACCTTTTTGTTATCGGCGCTTACCTGGGGGATGGTGGCGATCCCCACATCAAAGGGGAAGTTGCCGTTGGCATCCGCATCCGGACGCTGGTGAGTTGCACCTGCGGAGGAACCGATGGACATGTAGCTCTTTGTTCCCTCTGTTGCCTTAAAGAGGCCGGAGGTGTAGGAGCCGTAAAGTGTCTGGGTGGTGAGGTAGCCCTTTTGATACCATTCGCGGAACTGCTTTACAAATGCGCGGTTCTGCTCGTTATCAAAAAGGTAATGGTCGCCTGTTGCGCTGGTGTAGTCAGAATCATACTGCTCGCACATGGTGATGAACCAGTTGGCCTCAGAGTCATAGCCCAGAGGGATGCATTCAGGCTCGATCGTTTTGATCTGGGCGCAGACCGCCTCAAGCTCTTTCCAAGTGGTGGGAACGGTCAGACCGTGCTGATCAAAGAAGGTCTTGTTGTAGTAAAGCACCTCGGTGGACTTGGAGAAAGGCATGGTGTACATAAGACCGTCACCAAACTGGCGGCCCTCCTCGTAGTATGCCTCGATGAAGTCGGACTTTTGAGCCTCGGTAAGACCGAGCTGCTCGGTGGTGCCGTCGGCGCGGGTAACTGTCAGCTCGCTGTCGATAAGGTTATCGAGAGTGGCAACAACGCCGGAAAGATTGTAAAGAGCCACGTGGTCGGGGTAGCAATAAGCAATGTTGGGCTGGCTCTTTGTGGTGATCTCGGTGGCGATCTGGCTTCTTACATCGTCATAGCCGCCGATCTTTTGGGAATCGATGTGGATGTTGGGGTAGAGCTTGTTGAACTCTGCGATGTAAAGGTCAAGGACGTCCGAAAGATTGGAGCCCATTGTGTGGTAGAATGTGATGGTAACATCGCTTCCATCATATCCACCCTCCGGAACCTCAAAGTTGGGGAGGGCCTTTTGCTGGCCACATGCCGGCATTGCTACGACCGCTGCAATCATAAGCACTGCCAAGATTAATGCCTGGATTCTTTTCATTTGATGATTTTCCTCCTGAAAATTATATATATATAGTATAACAGCTCAAAGAGAACTGCTATAAACTATCCGGGTCGGGTAGCGCGGGGCTTAGTGCCCTGTATTATCCCTTTATTCCGCTGCGGCTGACTCCCTGCATGATATACTTGCGCAAAAACAGGAAGACCAAGAACAGCGGGAAGGAGACGAGCGCGACGGCGGCCATCTGCACGGGGTAGTTAACGTCTCCCGTAGTATCGGTAAACGCACTGCGCAGGCCGTTTGTTATCATCTGGTGCGCCTCATCATTTGCAACGAGTCGCGGCCACATATAGGAGTTCCACGCGCCCATCATCTTAAGAATGGTAATAGATATCAGCGTGGGGAGGGAGAGCGGTATCATTACCTTCCAAAGGTATTTGAGATCACTTGTGCCGTCCACCTTTGCGGCAAGATACAGCTCGTTTGGTATCTGCAAAAAGTTTTGCCGCAGCAGATAGATATAAAACACGCTCACCAAAAAGGGCACGATAAGGACGGTAAACGTCTTTTTCCACCCAAAGCTGGTAACGGTTATGTAGTTTGTGATGGTAAACAGCTCGCCCGGGATCATCATGGTAGCCAGCAGAGCGGAAAACATAAGATCCTTGCCCTTAAACTCAAGCCGCGCAAAGGCAAACGCCGAGAGCACGGTGATGATCAGTGAGAGGACGGTCGAGACTATACCGACATACGCGGTATTTAAAAACAGGCGGCCGAGGCTTGCCTCGGTAAACGCTTGGGCATAGTTTGAAAACAGCACACGGCGCGGCCAAAACGTAGGCACGGCCTCCTTATATTCCGAGAGCGACTTGAGCGACGAGTTGATCATCCAATAAAACGGAAAGAGCACCGCTATCGCCACCGCGATGAGGAACAGGTATGTGCAGGTCTTAACAAATATCTTGCCCGCCTTTTGCCCGGCGGAGATCCTTGCTATATTTCTTTCGTGCATTACGACAGAGCTTTTATCCGACATATCGCACCTCAATAATGAACTTTCTTCTTGCTTACCGCGAGGTTTACAAGAGTTACGGCCAGGATTATCACAAACAGGATAAGAGCCGCCGCGCTGGCGCGCCCCTCCTTGCCCTCCTCAAGGGCCTTGTAGATAAAGCCGACCATGGTATTAAGTCTGCCCTCGGCATCGGGCGGACCCATATTCTCGCCGAATATACCAACGATGCTGGTATATTCCTTAAAGCCGCCGATAAAGCCGGTGATAACGACATAAGCTATCATCGGTGAGAGGAGCGGCACTGTGATCTTTGCAAATATACGGCCGCGGGAGGTACCGTCGATACGCGCGGCATCGTAATACTGGCGGTTGATGCTTTGCAGACCGCCCAGCAGCACGAGTATCTTAAAGGGCAGTGCGTTCCACACGATATAGACTATCATTACCACCATATTGGCGGTCTTTGTGGAGCCTGCGTTGATCCAGTTGACGGGATCGCCGCCAAAGAACTGAATAACGTTATTAATAATACCCGCGGTAACGATTATCTCATTTTCCGTCCCAAAAAAGCTGCCAACGATGTTAAACATTGCGGCAAACACCATGCCGATGGCAATTGAGTTGGTAACATAGGGCAGAAAGAAGATGGTCTGCAATATCTTTTGGAATCTCTTTATCGAGTTAAGACCCACCGCAATGAGCAATGCCAGTATCGTTGAGATCGGCACTGTTGCCACGCAAAGGAGCATGGTATTGCCAAGGCAATTTAAAAATCTCTTATACTGCACGACCTTTACAAAATTGCCGATGCCGAATTTAAAGCTTACGCCGCCAACGGCCTCAAGGCCGCTGTAGCCCTCAAGAAAGGCCATGCGCACGGTATTTATTATCGGCCAAACGGTGAATATCAGCAAAAGGACGATGGCGGGTGAGAGATACAGCCACGCCTTATATTGATTTTTTCTTTCCATTTTCAGCCCCCAAAGCGAATTCTTTCTTCGGTTTCCTTATCGAAAATAAAGGTCTTATGGGGTTTTAGCGAGAAGCGCACCATGCCCGCATCCTCATCCACGCGGTTCTCGGCGGCGATTATCGAGCGCACCACCGGAGTTTGCGCGGAGGGATGGCGTGAGACCACGCTCACGTCGCGTCCCATAACGTCAACACCGGTCAGCTCACAGCTAAACGGGCCGTTGGGGTCAAGCACAAAGCCCTCGGGACGGATGGCGGCATATACCTCACCGGCCGGTGCACCGGGCACGACCATAACGTCCTCATCTCCTATGTACAAGTGCTCACCGATCACACATCCCTCAAACACGTTGATGGGGGGAGTACCGAGGAACTTGGCAACAAACAGGTTTGCGGGGTCGTCATACACATCCTGCGGCTTGCCGACCTGCTGCACCACGCCCTTTTTCATGACCACGATCATATCGGATATGCTCATGGCCTCCTCCTGGTCGTGCGTAACGAAAACGGTGGTTATCTTTGTCTCGCGCTGTATGCGGCGGATCTCCTCACGCGTTTGCAGGCGGAGTCTTGCATCAAGGTTTGAGAGCGGCTCGTCAAGCAGCAAAACGCGCGGCATCTTTACAAGCGCGCGGGCAATGGCAACTCTCTGCTGCTGGCCGCCGGAAAGCTCGCTGGGCTTACGCTCAAGCAGGTCGTCTATCTGCACAAGTCTTGCAGCCTCAAGTGTGCGATCAAGCATTTGATCCTTTGTAAGCTTATCCGCGCCCTTTAGGTTTTGCAGCGGGAAGAGAATATTCTGCTTTACCGTCAAGTGCGGGTAAAGCGCGTAGTTTTGGAAGACGAGTCCAACACCGCGATTTTCCGGGGAAAGCTCGGTAACGTCATCCTCTCCAAAGAATATCTGACCTGCAGTAGGCGCCTGCAGACCGGAGATCATGTAAAGCGTGGTGCTTTTGCCGCATCCGGACGGGCCGAGAAGTCCTATCAGCTTGCCGTCGGGTATCTCAATGTCAAAATTGTTGACGGCCACGACCTCCTCATTTGATTTTTTGTTTCTGCTCGGGAAAATCTTGGATACATTCCGTAAAACGATCTTCATACCTTTTTCCTTTCTTTTGATCCTCGGGTGAGC
>CAZFVR010000042.1:0-10298 GCA_964522215.1 uncultured Ruminococcus sp.
ATATATATATATATATATATATATATATATATGGAAAAATACGGCAGCAAATATCCCGAGCAGTGCAAAAACCGAGGGGGATTGGCTGATTGGACGCAGGTCAGGAGTGATGTGGTTGCTTTTGTAGTTTTCTTACTTTTTTAGTATTGACCTCATCATCTCTCGCCGCCGGGAGCGGGCATAGCGATATCGGCAAATGTAAAGTTGACTGTACGTGCAAGGTGGGCAGGGGAGGTCTCTATCTGCAGGCCTATCTTGCCGCCGCTAAAGCAAAAGCGCGGCAGTGCCTCGGCACTTTTATCTATCACGGTGGGGAACTGCTTTTTCATGCCTATGGGTGAACAGCCGCCGTGGATATAGCCTGTCAGCGGTAAAAGCTCGCGCGACTTTATCATTGCAATGCTTTTCTCGCCCACTGCCGCCGCGGCACGCTTAAGATCCAGCTCACAGCATACGGGAACCAAAAAAACATAGTGACCGCCGCTTTTGCCGACCGTTACCAGTGTTTTGTAAACGGTGTGCGGATCCTCGCCCAGCGCCTCAACTATCTCCTCGCCGCTCACGGCGCCCGAGGCGATATAATTGTGCACCTTAAATTCCGCTCCGCTCTGCTCAAGCAGGCGTATGGCGTTGGTCTTTTCTTCTTTTTTCATTTTATATTTATATGGTTTTCTTCATAAAGATCAGATCAAAGATCGGGTCTCGGTATAATACGGCGCAGACGGGCAGTGCCCGTCCGTCCGCGAAATGCTTTATGCCATGCTCTCCGGCAGCTTTTTGCCGCCGACTAAATGAAAATGCAGGTGGCGGACAGATTGGCAGCCGTCCTCGCCGCAGTTGGTGATAACGCGGTAGCCGTTTTCAAGTCCCTCGGCGGCGGCGATCTTAGGGATAGCCTCGAACACGCGAGCCACATATGCGCTGTTTTGCGCCGTTATCTCGTCGGCCGAGCCGATATGCTCGCGCGGCACGATAAGGATATGCACCGGTGCTTGCGGGTTTATATCGCGAAAGGCGTAAACATAATCATCAGAGTATACGCGGGCGGAGGGTATCTCGCCGCTTAGTATCTTGCAAAATAAGCAATCCATTTTGATCATCCTCTTTTATATTTTATCCGGGTGCGATCCGGGCGGAAAAAGCAAAACGAGAAGTGCCGCATAGCAGGCGCTTCTCGTTCCCTTAGGGAATTATTTGTATTTGCGCTTTCTGGCGGCTTCGGATTTCTTCTTCCGCTTTACGCTGGGCTTTTCGTAATGCTCTCTCTTGCGAAGCTCGGCAAGGACACCGGAACGGGCGCACTGCCGTTTGAAGCGACGAAGAGCACTGTCGAGCGGCTCGCCTTCTCTGACTTTTACTTCTGCCATTCTATTTCCCTCCCTTCGCACAGCACAACGCCGTGGGGGCGCGTGCAAAAAACCAATTAACACATTGCATTATACAACATATGCGGCAAAATGTCAAGAGATTTTTTGCATTTTTATCTCCGCAGAGCTTATTTTTTATTAAATTTGCGCCGAACGGTGGCAACATCCTTCTTTTTTACCCTGAAAAATACCGAAAGGCAGGCGCGGCCGTCAAAGGGTATCAGTGGGTAGAGGTAGGAGTGGTCACCGTTTATTGTGGGATTGGTCACCAGCAGTAAAAGCACAAGGCATAGTCCCAAAGCAAAGCCCCAAATGCCCGCCGCGGCAACCAACAGCAAAAGCCCTATCCGCATAAATTTAAGCGCATAGCCAAGCTCGTATGAGCGTTGCGAAAAGTTGGCTATTGCCACAAAGGCCATGTAAAGTATCACCTCGGGTATCAGCCAGCCAATGTCCACCGCAAAATCACCAAGTATAAGGCCGCCCACCACCGAGAGCGAGTTTGAGAGCATAGAGGGGGTGTTCATTGAGGCCATCTTAAGGCCGTCCACAACAAATTCCACCAAAAGTATCTGCAAAAGTATCGGTATCCTGCCGCGATCGCGCGGAATGATAAACTCAAGCCAGCTCGGTATCGCGGCGGGGTATTTTAAAAGCAGATACCAAACAGGTACCATAAACAGGGTCAAAAGGCACACGGCGTGCCGCACCACTCGTATAAAGCCTGCGGTAAAGGGAGGAAAATAAAAGTCGTTGGTCTCTTGTATAAAATCAAAAATGGATGTTGGCAGTATCATTGCCTCCGGCGAGTTGTCCACAAGTATCAAAACACTGCCCTCAAGCAGCTCTGCAGCTGCGGCATCCGGGCGCTCGGTGGATCTGATCTTGGGAAAGGGATTGTACCACCGCCGCCGAATCAGGCACTCGGCAAGTGATTCGTGCCCAAGGGTCAGTGAGTCTGTCTCTATCGCGCAAAGCCGCGAGCGCAGCTCCGCTACATAGTCGTTGTCTGCCCGCCCCGACATATAACAAAGCACAACATCGGTCTTTGATGCACTGCCTATCGAGAGATATTCCATCGTCAGCGACGTGTCGCGTATGCGGCGGCGGATCAGTGCGGTGTTGAATATCAGCGTTTCAACAAAGCCGTCGCGCGAGCCGCGCATCACGCGGTCGTTTTCCGGCTCCGATGGGTCTCGCGCGGGGTAGCTGCGCGAATCAATTATCACTGCCGTGTCGCCAAAGCGACTGCCTATCATCAGCGATGCGCCGGAAAGCACCATGGCGAGCATGCGATCAAGCGAGTCTGTTACGTCTGTTTCAACATACGCAACATGCGCACGCGTAAAGGCTCTGGCGCATTCCGCACCAAATTCCTCGCCGAGACCGTCAAGGGATACCAGTGACAGCATCAGCTTTTGCATCACGCTGTCCTTTACAAAGCCGTCGATGTAGTAGAGCGTTACCTCATCTCGACCGATCTTCAGCGGCTTTTTGATCACATCAAAGTTTTCCTCCACCCTCAGCAGACGGTCAAGCTGGGAGGTGTTGTCAGAATATAAATTTGAGAGCTTGCGCATAACATTTACCGGCCTTTCGGATGCTTTTTGTCATTATTATGCACAAGCTCTTGATGATTTATTCGGTTGCGGCGGCGGGGCGTTTGCGCGGGGGAGAAAAAGACAGATCTCATCCCCTGTGGTAGGGAGGTGTCGTTTGCGTGCTCACCGTTAATTATGTTTTTATATGAAGAGCGCATTTTAATATGGATTTTCTGTTTGCGCAAAGATCCTCCTTGCCGCACGCAAAGCGTGCAACATCGCGCGGAGCGCATGTCACTTTGCGGCGCCCTGCCCCTCGGTTCAGTCCTGAAGTCCTATCATGCCCATGAGCTTTTTGTTAAACTCCTCGGCGGTGTTGTAGCCCATCTTCTTTTGGCGGTTGTTCATGGCGGCTATCTCGATTATGATAGAGAGGTTGCGGCCGGGCTTGACCGGTATGGTGATAGACGGCAGGTCGATGCCGAGTATCTCAACGGTCTTATCCTCAAGTCCCAAACGGTCGTACATCTTGCCGTGTATCCACTGCTCAAGATGGATAACAAGATCAATCCTTTCGGTATCCTTTACCGCGCCCATACCAAACAGGCGGCGCACATCCACGATCCCGATGCCGCGCAGCTCAATGTAGTGGCGTATCACCTCCGGCGCACTGCCCACAAGGGTCTTGGCCGATACTCGTTTTATCTCAACCGCATCATCGGCGATAAGGCGGTGCCCGCGCTTTACCAGCTCAATGGCGGTCTCGCTCTTGCCAACGCCGCTGTCACCAAGTATCAAAATACCCTCGCCGTATACCTCCACCAGCACGCCGTGCCTGGTAATGCGCGGTGCCAGGGAAATGTTAAGGGATGCTATCAGCGCGGCCATAAAGGTGGAGGTCTTCTCCCTTGTGCGCAAAAGCGGCACGCCGCATTGCTCGGCACCGGATACAAGCTCCTCAAACGCGCCAAGCTCGGTCGTAAGTATTATGGCCACCGGTCGGCGCTCTATAAAGGCGGCGATCCTTACCTGCCGTTCACTCGGCTCCATGGCGGAAAGATAGCTGTGCTCGGCACAGCCTATCAGCTGTATGCGATCCGGCTCAAACATATCAAAAAAACCGGCAAGCGCAAGCCCGGGGCGGTTCAGCTCGGTGGTCTTTACCTCTATTTCGGCGGCGGGATGGGGCATTACTATCTCCTCAAGTGAAAACTCTTCAATTATACTTTTCAGCGGTACGGTGTATTCTTCGTTCATGATCATCACAAAACGGGAGCGCGCCCCCGATATCCTTTCGCGCCGTGGCGGCGGTATTCTTTTCCTATCTTATTAATATAGCTTTCATATAGATTATATCACACCACGCGCCGCAATGGAAGATTTTTTTGAAGATTTTTTCATTTATCGCCTAAAATTTTGCCGCCGCGCCCGCAACATTGCAAAAAAGCGCATCCTATTCACAACAGTGTCACAAAATCAAATTATAATAATACATTGAAAAGAAAACAAGCTGACAGTGCAGAGGCGGCCCGGGTGCCTCTCTGCTTTGGGTTAAAGTACGGAGGTATTATAAATGAAGAAAAAAACAGCTGTCCGCGGACTGCTTGCCGTGATGCTTTTGGCGGCGATGCTTGCATCGCTCGCATCCTGCGCCGATATGCGCCCCATCAAGAGCCGAGAGGGTGAGCTTGATGTTATAGGCACGGTTGGCAGATTTGATGTCTACTATGAGGAGCTGCGTTATATCACTCTTAATTGCAAGAGAGATATGGAGATAATACACGGCATGAAGATATGGGATGATGCAAAGCTTGCCGAGCAGTATAGAGTTGAGCTTTCCGACAGAGTGCTCGGCGGCATCGTAAGCGATTATTACGGCGTGCTTGCAATGGCGGATCAGCTTTATGCCACGGCCGGCGGCGCGGACGGCATACTTGCCGAGGAGGAGATAAAGTCCGCCGTGCAGGATACTGTCAACGAGACGGTGGAGGAATCCGGCGGCAAGGCGGAGTACCGCGAGGCACTTGAGGACAATTACATGACAGACCACCTCTATCGTTTTTATGTTTCGGTAGAGATGGTCGCAAACGAGCTGTTTTTCATTGCGCGTGACGACCTTGGCCTGCTTGATGATTCGGATGAGTACGCAAAGGATTACATGCACTCGGATAAATTCATTCGCACGAACCATGTCTATCTTGAGGGGCGGACGGAGGAGAACCTAAAGCTGGCACAACAGATCGAGGCACAGCTGAAGGCATCCGACTCGCCGGAGAGCGAGCTGATCCTCCTCAAGGGCAGGTACTGTGCCGATTGGAAGATGACGACCACCCACGGCTATTATTTTGCCCACGGTAACTCTGATTGCGGCGATGAATATGAGGATACTGCGTTTGCGATGAACGTTGGGGAGGTCAGCGGCGTTGTTGAGTCGGATACCGGCTACTATGTTATAATGCGGCTTGAAAAGGAGGAATCCTATATGACCGAAAGCTTTGACGAGTTTAAAACGCAGATAATCGGAACGGATTTTAACGATCTTATAGCAAAGGCGCGTGACAGCCTGGAGCTTTTGCTCAACGAATACGGCCGATCGATAGATCTGGTGACAATTAAATGAGCCGCGGGAGAAGACGTGCATGGCGCAGTCGCCACCGCGTAAAGCTTGGCGGGCAGTGGGTGTACTGGCTTTTGGTATTGCTTGCGGCCGCAATGCTGTTTACCGCGGCGGTGATACTGGGCAACAATTTAAAAAGGCGAGCGGAGGCGGGCGGCGACCTGACTACCGGGGATGTGACCACGCTGCCGGATTTTGATCCGAGCGGCGTTCCGACTGTTATTGCTCGTGCGGCAGAGTTCGGTAAAGCTCCCGCGGCACTCGGCCGGCTTGAGGCGGCAGGCGGCGCGGCATCAGACGAGACCGAAAAGAGCGATACCGGCGATGATACTGCTGTTAATTATGAAGATACTTCGTCCCCCGCGGTTAGTGAGACGACGGCGGACGGCACTGTGATGACCGTGCCGCCGGTGCAATATACCGAGCACTCTTACAATGCGTATTCCGTTGTCATGCTCTCCGAGGCCGGCGAGCCGGTGTACAGCTCGGAGGTGCGCCGCCGCTTGCTCGGCAACGATGGCGGGGATGCCTCACTGCCGCAGCCGAGCGACGGTATGGCGCTTTTTGGTGATAGCTATGTAAGCGGTGTCATGCTTTTGCACTATCGCGAGGCGGAGGCGGATATGCGCAGCCTGCGCCGTGAATATGAGATAGCGCTTGCCGCAGAGGTGCTGCGAGCGGGCGCGGATGATGTTTTGCTTTTCGGTCTGGCACTGGATGCCGATGCTGCGGATCTTTGCGAGTCGGTCCGAGCCGCAGCCGGAAGGGACTGCTCTGTCGGTATTGCAATCAAATATGATGATGTCGTGTCGGAGGAGGCAAGGGAGAGCTTGGTCGTTTGGGGCGGATCCTTTGATCTTATCGCGCTCGACCTCAGGGGCGCGGAGAGCGCGGCGGAGATAGAGGCTAAGCTGCACGCCGTTCGTGCGCTTATCGGTATATATCGGATGCGGGTGATCGTGGACGATATCCCGGGCATGGCCGCGGCGGCAATAGACGGCGGGGCGGAAAACGTTGCGGAAATGGCGCGAAAAGCTCCTGCCGAGCTGCATAATTGAGTCAAATAGCCTGCGCGTGCAAATTTTTTTGCGGAAATGAGATTTTTTTTGCAAAAAGGGCTTGCATTTTTCTCAAAAGTGTGATATGATATTAGGGCTGTCATGTGAGACATCGTGCAGCCCGAATATATGGAGAAGTCGCCTAGTTGGTCGAGGGCGCACGACTGGAAATCGTGTAGGCGTTAAAAGCGCCTCCAGAGTTCGAATCTCTGCTTCTCCGCCAAAAAATACAGGGTAGCCTTTGGCTACCCTTTATTTTTTGGCGGAGAACTCCCCGACTTGTTGCTCCGTAAAAAAACAAAAATGCGCAAGCCCGCCAAACCGGGCTTACGCATTTTTTGCTGCATGTTGTAGGATTTATTTTTCTTTACTTTAGTAAAGATTATATCACGCCGCGCGTGAAAAATCAAAGCCGGTTTTGCACAAAAAGATCAATCTTTTACGAATTCCGAGTATATCGCGCGCAGGGCATCCTCAAAATCGTGATCCTCAACGCCGATTATTATGTTAAGCTCGGATGAGCCCTGGTCGATCATTCTTATGTTTATACCGCGCTCGGATATGGCGGAGAAGACTCTTGCCGCCGT
Organism: uncultured Ruminococcus sp.; assembly: GCA_964522215.1. Taxonomy (GTDB): domain Bacteria; phylum Bacillota; class Clostridia; order Oscillospirales; family CAG-272; genus CAG-390. The sequence continues at coordinate 7,171 of CAZFVR010000042.1, forward strand.
GCCGCGCGCCTTTACCATGCCGCGACCCACCACGGCGATAAGTGCCAGGTTGTCTTCAACGGTTATGCTGTCCGGGCGCAGAGAGCGGCGCAGGGAGTTGATTATCCGCTCCCGTCTGCCCTCAAGCATTGCGCTCTCAAGCACCACGCTCATCGTGTCGATGCCGGAGGGAAGATGCTCAAAGGTTATGCCGTATTCCTCAAAGGTCTCAAGCACGCGGCGACCAAAGGAAGGCTCCGAGTGCATCATATCCTGCTCAAGCGTGATGGCGGTAAAGCCGCGCTTGCCGGCCACACCGGTTATCACATGCTCGCTGTCGTAATCCTGCGCGGCGGCAACTATCATCGTGCCTGCATCCTGCGGGCGGAGGGTATTGCGGATATTTATCGGAATGCCCGCATAGCGCACCGGGAATATGGCATCCTCATGCAGTACCGTCGCACCCATGTAGGAAAGCTCGCGCAGCTCGCGGTAGGTTATCGTTTTAATGGTCAGGGGATCCGCCACTATCCGCGGGTCGGCCATCTTAAAGCCTGAAACATCCGTCCAGTTCTCGTAAAGATCCGCTTCTGCGGCGCGCGCCACTATCGATCCGGTAACATCCGAGCCGCCGCGAGAGAAGGTCTTCACCGTCTCGTTGGGCATTATGCCGTAAAAGCCGGGAATGACCGCTCGCTTGTGCAGGGCCAGCTCCGCGCTCATAACATCCTGCGTGCGCTCGGCATCAAACGCGCCTGTTTCGGTGAAGTATATCACATTTTCGGCATCAACAAAATCATAGCCGAGGTATTTTGCCAGTATCAAGCCGGAAAGATACTCGCCGCGGCTGGCGGCAAAGTCGCGTCCCGCGCGACCCATTATCGCGTTTTTGATGTAAAGCATTTCGTGGGAGATGTCAAAATCTATCCCAAGCTCGTCAATTATCGTGTAGTAGCGGGTGCAGATGCCGTCAAAGTAGGCATCAAGCTCCTCGCGCGGAGCGCGTTCGCGCACCATTTTGTGGAACTCATAAAGCATATCCGTGACCTTAATGTCACCGGGGTGGCGCTTTCCGGGCGCGGAGGGGACAACATATCTGCGGGACTCGTCCGAGCGAACGATGTCAGCCGCCATTTTAAAGTGAGCAGCATCACACAGCGAGCTGCCACCGAATTTAACTACCTTAACCATGGCCGTTACCGATCCTATCTTTGTTACGTTACTAATATTATATGAAAAAAATGCAATTTGTCAACTGATTTTTTTCATTTGAAGACGAAAAAAGAAGAAAAGTGAGATATTTTTGCAATATTGCACATCCCGAGTGCGCCATTTGACATATTTCATGTGGATCTTTTTCGGAGGGAGGCCGCCGCGCACAACAAGATCGGGGAATGTCGTAGTGAAAACAATAATATTTTTTTCTGCCCCGTCTATAGGCGCAATATCACCCTTTGCCGTAGGGGTGACCTCTGGTAGCCCGCGACAATGGCTATCGCTTTGGTCTATCTGCGTACCAACTCCGTATAAATGCAAATATCGATCAAAAGATAAACAATTATGGCACACACCACGGGGGCGTGACACAAACAGAGCGCAAAATAATGATCATAGTATCCCTCAAAAAATCTCAAGACCCTATTGCAATTTAGCGAGATATGGTGTACAATATAATCGGAGCAAATTAAAAGCAAAACGCGCGCGGGAGGACTGCGTGCGGCATCAAAGCACAGCCGTGCTTGGGCGCGGCAAAAGGGAGGAGAAAAATGAAAAAACGATTATTTGGCCTGGTACTTATATTCTGTATAGTCTTAACTATAGTGCCTATGATCCCTATCGCGGCAGATGACATCACCGTCGGCGATCTTACCGTTGCGGGCAACGATCTGAGCGAGGGCACGGACTATACATATGATAGCAACGTCCTGACCATCAAGTCCGCCAAGGCGGTCACCATCAGCGGCACGACCACGGTGGACCGTATTGCGGTCGCCAAGGATGTTTCGGCAAACATCACCCTCGCGGGTGTGAACATCGACGTGTCAAGCGGCGATAACAGCTGCGCGTTCCTGATCACCAAGGACAGCACCGGCTCGGTCACCCTGACGCTTGCCGACGGCACGACCAATATCCTCAGGAGCGGTAGGAACCGTGCCGGCCTTGAAAAAGAGGGCACGAGCGGTAGCCTGACCATCCGCTGTGCGCACAGCGGCGAGAGCGGGCACATTTGTGCCCCTGCGACCTGCGGCGCGCTGGAGGCAAGCTCCTATACCAGTAATAATGTGGGCCTTGCCGTCGCTGGCGCCGGCATCGGCGGTGGAACCAACCCTGCCGGCACCCCCTATGGCGCCGCGGTAGCGAACATCACGATCTCGGGCGGCAACGTTGCGGCAAGCAGCCGGGGAGGCGCCGGCATCGGCAGCGGATTGGCGAGCGACAGCGGCGCGGTATCGAACATCACCATCTCGGGCGGCAACGTTGCGGCAAGCAGCAACACCGGTGCCGGCATCGGCAGCGGGCGTTGCATCGGTAGGGACAGCGGCGCGGTATCAGGCATTACCATTTCGGGAGGGTGCGTCACGGCGAGCGGTACGGATGGCGTTGGTATCGGAAGCGGATTGTCTCCCGCTTCAAGCGGTGCTGTATCGAGCATCGCCATCTCCGGCGGTTCGCTCAAAGCAAGCAGCACATACGACTGCGGCATCGGCAAGGGAGGTGTCTATAGCGATCCCAACGAAGCCATCCCCGTCACCCCCACCGACGGCAAGGGCAACGAGCTTACTCTCAAGACCATTGCCAACGCGGGTGGCGCTGCCGTCATGATCGACGGCGTCGTCTATCCCTCCGCACACAACTATTATGACTTTGGCAACAGCGAGTGGAAGACCGAGACAAATGTCTACGCCTACCTGACTAATGAGGGCGACCACACGATCTATCTCGGCACGACCAAGACGGTCGGCAGCACCACTACCACGCTTGACGACAGTGCCATGGCATTTACGGTCACCGATGAAAGCGGCAATGCAGCCGTGCACGGCAAGGACTATATCTACGATAATAACACCCTTACCATCGTTACCGGTCGCGCGTTGACTGTCAAAAACAAGGTAACTACCGCCACCACAGACCGCATTGCGGTCGCCAAG
>CAZFVR010000043.1:0-10041 GCA_964522215.1 uncultured Ruminococcus sp.
TATATTATCTAAATAAAAATAGCTCCTTCAAACTATTTTTATATATACCACAAAAGAATATTTTATCAAACATGGCAGGAAAAATTCAACCAAAGAATCAAGAGAAAGATCCAAAGACTCCATCAGGAAAGTTTGATGCACCATTAGAAGTTGCATTGACAGGATCTATGCTTGGTGGTTCTGTTACTGATTTTGAAACACTTATTGTAAGAACAGTTTCTCAAGTAATTTATGGAGATATAGCATCAACTGCTAAATCTATTAATGATATCAAAAGCTTTGCAAAGAAAAATCAGAATCCTTTTGATGTTGCAGAAAATACTTTAAAGAAAATTGAATCGTTGGAGAAATTACATAAAGCAACAAATAATATTCTTCGTCCTATTGCTTCAAGTGTAGTTAGACTTGCCATGTTTACTGGAAGCTTATTAGGATTAGCTACTTCAAATACAGGATTTGTTGTTACTCCAACAGAAAAGCCAAACATTCCTGGACAAGCTTCAGGAGATCCAGCTCAAACTATAAAAGTTGCTATTGAATCAAATAATTTAGATGAAATTCTTAAGTCATTATCTGATTTGTCTGGTGATGGTTCATTATCGACTTTAGCTGATGTTTTTGAAGTTATGGTTGATAATAGTAAAGGATTTAAGGAGATTGCAGAATATATGCAACCTTTCTCTGAATCTTTATCTAAACTTATTGAACAAAATTCAGGAATTGAAGAGTTTACTAAGATTATTGATCCTTTTATTAAAGGGATGAATAATATGTCTAAAATTCAATTTGTTGATAGTGATGAATTGACAAGAATCGGAGATGCTTTATTATCATTTTCACAAACAAACATAAATGAAGCAGATATTGATAAGATAATAAACTCAACAAAAACAATTGCTGAAAATTTATCAAATGTTGATTTATCTAAAATTGATACTAAACAATTTGATAAATTGATTGATGTTTCAGATAAGATAAAAGAATTAGAAAAAATTCAAGGAGTTGATTTAGCTTCTTTAGATGATCTTATAGTTAACGTTCCAAAAATCAATTTATTAATTGAACAAATAGGTAAAGTTGAAAAATTCAAGAAAACTTCATTATCGAATTTTAGTAAATTTATTGATTGGGTTGGAACAATAACTTTCCCAAATATTCCAGATCCAAAGAATCTTATTGAATATCTTAAACAAATGGATCGTTGGGTAATTCCTAATTCTGTTTCTATAATGGAACAAATAAAACAAATTTCAATAACTAAAACTCTTGAAAAACGATTAGAATCATTGAAACTTGTTTTAACTAAATTATCGGAATTGAACTTTGACACGTCAAAGTTAAAAATCACGGATAAGTTTGCTGATAATATAAAGAAAATTAGTGAATTTGTTCCTGATATTGAATCTTTAGGAAAGAATGTTTCAAAGTTAAAAATTGTTAAACTTGATGATTTAAACGATTTAGCTAAAATACTAAAAAGATTATCTGAATTAGAATTTAATGAAAAGGGTGAAATTAATGTTGGTGAATTAAAAGAGTTAGTAAAATCTATTCCTGGTATTGAATCTATCATTAATGAATTTGATAAAAGATTGACTAAAAGAAATTATAAAGAGCTTCTTGCAACTACTGGTCAAATAAAGGTGATTTTACAAAATCTTGATGAGATGGCATTCTCAGGACAACATTCATTAAATTATAAAAGATTAGATGAATTATCAAATAATGTTTTTCCTTTCATTGGGAAATCTGTTGATGCTATAAATGGTGTTAAAACTACAAAAGATACTTTACCTATTATTACATCATTAGTTGAAATTCTTGATGAATTGGATCTATTAGAATTCAAAGGAAAACGAATAATCAATATAGATAAATTAAATGAATTTAATGATGCTTTACCGGTAATAATTACTGTATGTCAAAAAATAAATGCAGTAAGTATTGAAGATGGATCTAAAACTGTTAAGAATATAGCAAAATCTCTAAACGCTATTGGTGAAATTGATACTGAACCGTTTCAAGATAAAGATTTTACTAAAGTTACAAATGCTTTAGTCGCTTTTATTGGAATTTCAACATCTATAAAAGATTTTGATATCAAATCTATAAATACTGCTGACGCAATAAAAGAATTTGTTCAAATATTTATAGAAAATGATGATGCTCCAATAAAAGTTTTATCAAATAGTTCAACATTGTCTGATTTTGTTAAGAAAAAGGATGATATTGAAAAACTTGCAAATACTACTGAATCATTAGCAAATGCGATTAAAGCTGTTGCTGCTCTTGGAGCTCTTGGAGCTATGGTTACTGGTGGTGTTAAGGTAATCAAATCTTATGTTTTATCGATTCAAGATATCATTCAAAATATAGATTCAATTGATTCTAAGAAGGTTGAATCTGCAATGCAAACAATGAAAGGAATGGCTTTAATTATAGCTGTTTCTACTATTTGTATGTTATTAGGCGGATTCTTTGTTGTTAAGATGCCTGAATTAGTTATTGGTGCTTTAGCATTTGGATTAGTTTTATCTGTATTTATATTCACTGTTGTTTATGGAATAAATTATGCAACTAAAGGAATGGATACGTCGATGACTAATCTTAAAGATGTTGCTATATTGATTGTGGCTTCAACGTTTGTTATGATACTTGGTGCAACATTTATTTTATTCTATCCAAAATTAGTTATGGGCGCTATAGCATTTACATTAGTTTTGGCTTTATTCCTTGCAGCAACGTTATTAGCTATAAATCTTGGAACAAGAGGAATGGATCTTGCTAAAGCTAATCTTAGAGATGTTATTATACTTATTTCTGTATCAACATTTATTCTTATTCTTGGTGCATTAGTCATAACACAATATCCTTGGATTGCTCTTGGAGCTATGGGATTCACTGTTCTTTTAGGTGGATTCTTATTTGCAACTTTACAAGCGATTAAATTTGGAACTAAAGGACTTGAAAAATGTGCAGTCAACTTGTATGAGTTTGCAATTCTTATTGGTGTCGCATCATTCGTATTAATACTTGGTGGCTTGATTGTTACACAATATCCTTGGATTCTTCTTGGTGCTATGGGATTCACAGTTGCTTTAGGATTATTCTTATTTGCAACACTTAAGGCAATCAATTTGGGAACTAAAGGAATTGAACAAGCATTACCTAAGGCTCAAGAAGCAGCATTATTAATTGCTATATCAGCAGCTATAATGATTGCAGGAGGAACATTATTCATTTTATTCCCACAATTAATGTTGACAATCCCAGTATTCATAGCAATGCAAACTTTAATGTTTGGTTCATTAATTCTTATTTGTAAAATGTTGAATACTGCTAAGAAAGATATAAATAAAGCAATTCCAATTCTTAAAATGCTTGGTCTTATTGTTGCATTGTCATCTGCTGCAATGATAGCGGTAGGAGTAGCTATAACAACTGCAGGAGGATTTGCTAATCTTATGCTTGGTGTTTTAGCAATGGAATTAACATTAGTTGGAATTGCAGGTATAGCTATAGCAGTTGGACTGGCTACTAAAATTCCAACATTCTATGATGGAGTTGCATCATTGGCAATATTATCTGTCATAACTGCTATATCTTCATTAGCTGTTGCAGTAGTTGGTGCTATTGCATCAAAATATGATTTAATGACTCTACTTATTGGTGTAGCTAATATTGGATTAGTTATGGTTGGAATTGCTTTAATTGCATCATTAGTTGGAGCAATAGCATTGATTCCAACATTCTGGACAGGTTTAGCTGCTATGGGGTTATTGTCTGTTATTACAATGATAACTTCATTGTCAATTCCTGTAATAGGATTATTGGCAACTCAGTTTGATATAGGAGCATTACTAATTGGAGTTGCTAACATAGGATTAGTTATGTCTGGAATGGCATTGATTGCATCTTTAGTTGGCGCCATAGCATTAATTCCAACATTCTGGTTGGGTTTAGATGCAATGTATTCACTAACAATAATTGGTTCTATATCGTCTCTTGCAATTCCGGTCATTGGAAAAATCGCAAATATTTATGATTGGAAAGTTTTATTAGAAGGCGTTGGTAAGATTGGATTAGTCATGGCTGCAATTGGAATGATAGCAGTTGGAGTTGGTGCATTAACTTTAATTCCTTTCTTCTGGACTGGTATTGGAGCTTTAGTTGTCATAACTACAATTGCAATGTATGCAAGTTTGGCTATGGTTGCAATTGGTAAAGCTATGGATTCAATGAGTAAAGTTAAGACAATTGATACAAAAGCTATCGTAGCAAATGTTAAAGGATTTGTTTCTATTGCAAAAGAATTAGAGCCAATAGCTAATGTAGGAGATAAAATAATTGCTGCATCAAAAGCCTGCGAAGCTATGGCTAAAATGGTTGACAAATTATCGCGAACAGTCAAAAATGTTTCTAATTTAAGAATTGATGTTTATGAAGGGACTAAAGTTGTAGGTAAACGAGAGCTTACTGAAGAAGATTTTAAGAATGCTGCAACGAATGTTAAATCTTTAATAACTGTTTTAGGTACTGCTATTATTCAAACGTATAGAGAAAATCCAGATATGTTTAAGAAAGGAGATAAAGGTCCTTTCGGTCAAACTGTAGCAGCTTGTACAACAATGTCTAAGATGATATCTAAGATATCTAATGCAGTTAAAGATTATGCTGAAATGAAGGTTCCTATTGAATGGGATAAGGATGGAAAGGCAAAATCATTCAGACATTTGGGAGAAGACGATTTTGCTAATGCATCGTCAAATGTCAAATTGATAATAACAACGTTAGGACAAGCTATAATTGATACATACAATGATAATCCTGAAATGTTTGAAGGAGGTGAAAAAGGAATTTTTGGAAAAACAACTAAAACATTACGAGGATTAGGAAAACTTATTGGAGATATTGGTGGTTCAGTTGGAAAAATTGCAGCGCTACAAATTCCAATTGAATGGAATAATGAAGGAAAAGCTATTAATTATAGAACATTAGATAAGAAAGATTTTGATTTAGCTAAAGATAATATTGCAGCAGTTATATCAACATTAGGAAATGGAATTATGGCCATGTATGATGCTCATAGTGAATGGTTTGAAGAATCTGGAGGAAGTATATTTTCTTCAGGAAAATCTCCATTCTCTAAAGTATTAAAAGTTTCAAAAGAATTAGGAAAATTGATTGGGACTGTTGGTGAATCTGTTGGAGATATGGCAGCACTACAAATTCCTATTGATTGGGATAATAAAGGTAAAGCTATCAAATTTAGAACACTATCAGATGCAGATTTCAAATTAGCTGAAGATAATATTGGTAAAGTTATAACTGCTGTTGGAACTGGTATAATGACTATGTATACTTCTAAATCTGAGTGGTTTGAAGAAGGAGGTAATCTATTTAGCAAAACTAAATCTCCGTTTGCTAAAGTACTGAACGTTTCTAAAGAATTAGCAAAACTTATTGGAACAGTTGGCAAATCTGTTGCAGATATTGCTAAGTTACAAATTCCAATTGATTGGGATAGTAAAGGAAAGGTTACTAAATATAGAACATTAGAAAAGAAAGATTTTGATTTAGCAAAAGATAATGTTGCCACAGTTATTGTAACTATTGGAGAAGGTATAATGAAGCTTTATGAAGGAGATAAAAAAACTTGGTTTGAAGAAGGAGGTAATTTCTTTAATAAAACTAAATCTCCTTTCTCTAAAGTTTTAGAAACTTCAAAGGGATTAGCTAAATTGATTGCATCAGTTGGTTCATCTGTTGCAAATATGGCATCATTAAAAATTCCTGAAGAATGGGATAAAGATGGAAAACCAACAAAATTTAGATCTCTTGGACAACAAGATTTCGATTTAGCTAAAAATAATATTGGAACAGTTATATCTACAATAGGTATAGGGTTAATGGATATGTATGATAAACATGAAGATTGGTTCAAGGAAGATTTCTTATCATTATCTTCATCTCCATTTACCAGAGTGATGAAAGGAACTGTCAAATTAACAGAAATAATTGCAAATATCTCTGAAGGAATTGCTAAAATGGCTTCACTGAATATCCCAACAAAATGGGATGAAGAAGGTAAGCCAACAGAATTTAGACCAATAAATGAATCAGATTTTAAATTAGCTAAAGAAAATATTGCAACAGTAATTACAACTATTGCAGAAGGTCTTATGGAGATGTATGATAAACATCCAACATATTTTGATGAAGGTTTTCTTGGTTTTGGTGATTCTCCTTTTACAAAAGTTGTGAATGGTACGGCAGCCATAACAGATATAATTGCAAATGTATCTGAAGGCATAGCTAATTTAGCTTCTTTATCTATTCCAATAAGATGGAATGAAGAAGGAAAACCCGTAGAATTCAGACAAATGAATGCTGACGATTTTACATTAGCTAAAGATAATATTGGAGTTGTTATTAAAACAATTGCTGAAGGTCTTATGGATATGTATGATCAACATCCTGATTGGTTTGATGAAGGATTTCTTGGTTTAGGCGATTCACCATTTTCTAAAGTTATGAATGGTTCTGTTGCAGTTGGAACTTTAATTGCAAATATTTCTGAAGGTATAACTAATTTAGCTTCTTTAGCTATCCCCGATGATTGGAATGATGAGGGTAAGCCAATTCATTTTAGACAGATGAATGCTTCAGATTTTGATTTAGCTAAAGATAATATTGGTGTTGTTGTTAAAACAATTGCAGAAGGCCTTATAAACATGTATGATGATCATCCTGATTGGTTTGATGAAGGATTTCTTGGATTAGGTGATTCACCATTTGCAAAAGTAATGAATAGTTCAGTTGCAGTTGGTCAATTATTAGCAAATATCTCAGAAGGTATTGTCAATTTAGCTGCTTTACAAATTCCAGATGATTGGGATGATCAAGGTAAACCTAAACATTTTAGACAAATGAGTTCAAAGGATTTTGCTTTAGCAAAAAATAACATAGCTGATGTTGTAACAACTATCGCTAAAGGTTTAATGAATTTAGTTGATGAAGATGGAGATTCATTCTTATTTGGATATCAATTACAAAATATTATAGCTTCTACAACAAAAATTGGTGAACTTATTTCAAATATTGCTACAGGTGTATCTGATATGGCAAATTTAAAAGTTGCAGAAGAATGGGATAAAAATGGTAAACCTTCAAAATATAGATTATTGACAACTAAAGATTTTATTGCTGCAACATTAAATGTTAAATTGATAGTAACAACATTAGGTAAAGCTTTAGCTGATACAGCTAAAGAAATGAGTTCTGTCAATTTCATGGATATTTTCAAGGTTACCGGATCTATCGATGAATCTATTAAAGTTATCGGTAAACATGCATTCTTCTTATCTATGCTTGGAAGTGGTAATTATGTTTATTTTGACACTCGTCAACAAAAAGAAAGAAGCATAGCAGTTTCAGAAGATGGAATGGCTTCTGCAGCAAAAATGATTTCTGCAGTTTTACAACATGTTTCTGAAGGAATATCTAAAGGAGCTTCTTACGCTTCTGGATTAAATTTCAAGGATATAGCCTTAATGCTTAAAGGTGTTGAAGAAGCAATTAGTACTATGGCTGGAACAGCTAAGTTTATGGGTAATCTTGGTAATGGTCAATACATTTATAGAGATTTCTTTGAAAACGGTAAAGAAAAGATAATTGATGGAATAACTGTTGAAAAGGCTAAAAATGCTGGAGAAATAGTAAAAGTAATTATAACTTCTGTTGCAGATGCAATTTCAACAGCTACGGATAAATTAAATTCTGATGGATTTACACTATTTGGGAAATCAGATGACGATAAGATTTCATTAACATTTAAAGCATTAAATAAAGCAACATCAATGCTCGGTAAGTTAGCTGAAGTTGTTACATATTATGCTAATGGTGAAGTTGCTTCAACAACAATTGGGAAAGATGGTTCTGTAACAGTTATTCGTTCAGGAGCACCTAATGTTGAAAATGCAAAAAAGAATATGTCAACAATCATCACAGGATTAGCTGATATTATAAAAACATCATCAGAAACAATATCTGAAATTGACGATATTGATGAAACAATTGCAGGATTACACAAATCATTAAAGGTTGTAGATGCATCAATTTACGCAGTAAATCAAATATCAAGAGCTAAATCAGAAATAGAATCATTAAAAGGATTTAATTTTTCAACAATTCTTACTCCTGTTTTATCTGATATAGATAAGGTATTCGAAAAAATGAATTCTATTGGAAAATCAGATAAATCTTCAAGCATATTTGGAGATATGTTTAAGAAGAACGAACAATCTCCTTTGAATCAATTTATTTCTGATGCCAATAAGATGGTTATTCAATCTATTGCGATTGCATCTGCTCCTATAGAAGAATCTTATAATAAATTACGAAACGTCATAACATCAACATCAGAAACAATGGAGAATTTCCATTTACCTGATAATTTTGGACAACAAACTGAAGAACTTGATAAATTCATAAAATCAGTCAACACAATAAAGATTGATGGAGTTGATAGTTTGACAGAATTATTAAGAGAATTGAATAAGTTAGGTATAAATATGGGTAATCTTGACAAATTGACTACTGCAATATCTAACAAACTTTCGGTAACATTACTTAATATGAAACAATCAATGGATGCTCTTAATAAGACCATGATTGAAGATGGTAAACGTAAGAAGAAACATGCAGAACAAATTAAGAAATCAGTTTCAGATATACGTAACTTAATGTCTAAAACAATGAATGTTGTTGTTAAGATGGAGGATTCTGGAAGTACTCCTGGAGGAACACCATCACAAGACGATACTCCTGCGCCAAGTGGTTCAAGTAAAAAGAATGTAAGTAATCCTTAAAATTATGGAGAAATTCAATTTATATTATAAAGGGACCAGATTGAATAATTTAGCAATAAGTAAGAAGGAATTAGAACGCATTGTCTTATTAAATCGTCCAATAAAGAAAATTAGCGGAGATGATGTGATCGATATTCCATTAAATAAAATTAGAGTCGTGAAATGCACGATAGTTTGATAGTATATTATGTTTGCATTAAAAGGAAGAAAAGATGGATTTAGATTTTTGTTGCCTGCAGATTTTATTTGTGATGAAATAAATGAGAAGTATGCAAAAATTCTTCAAGAACAAAAATCATTTTATCTTAAACCGATAGATTTTCTTAATGAGACTATAAAAGGAATTCAAATTCTTGGTTTTTCTGAAGGAACTATGGAGCAACAACAATCTGGTCATGGTAAACCTATCAGACAACAATTAACTCCATTGCTCGATAGATCAGAAGAAAATAGATTTGCACATACCGCATCAGGAATGACTTATCGTTCTGAAAAAAATCCATTAGCATTAATAGATAAAACATTGAATGTAACATTCAGACATACATTAGGTTTTTTGAACTATTTTATGTTGTTTGAGAATTTCTGGTATTTATATTCAAGAGATTCTAAAGCAGATAAACAAGTATTCACAATTGATATTATTGATGCTCATGGAAGAGCTTATTCAAGAATAGTTTTATATGATCCGATCATTCATGGTATTGATATGTTAAATTTAGATTATTCTCAACCAGTTGCACAATCTGAAACGTTTAATGTAATTTTCAAATATTCTAATATCGATTATCAATTTTTGGATGTTAATGATGAAGAAATTCTTTGAATTTTTTGATAATATTACTATTCTTATAATGTAAAGGTTTTCTTATTCCTTCAAAAAATAAGATGGCGGCCTCTGGAAAACTTCCAGTTGTAAAATTAAAAAACATTAAATTTTACAAATTATGGCTTGGAAAAATCTTTTCATAACTGAAGTTAAAAACTTTGTTGAAGAATTCAAATTTGCTAATGATCAGCTTACCATTACAGAATTTATCGATATTAGAACAAAATATTTCGATAAATTTCCTAAAAGGTTTCGCGGTCTTGCAATTCAGCTGATTAAAACAAACGAATATTACAAACTTACAATTAATGAAAAACTTCTTTATAAAATTCTGAATAATAA
>CAZFVR010000044.1:0-4398 GCA_964522215.1 uncultured Ruminococcus sp.
ATGTCTATAAGTTAAAGCTGCAATTCTTGCCAAGGCTCCCAAGTGTCGCGGGAGCAGGCGCACCGCGCCTGAGGGATTGTAAGCTCTTGCTTTCTATATGTCTATAAGTTAAAGCCGCGACTCTTGCCAAGGCTCCCAACTGTCGTGTGAGCAGGAGCCCTGCGCCTGAGGGATCGTTCGCTATGGTGGCGCCGGACCGTAAGGTTTTAGTCGCTGCAGCGCACCACGGTTTAAATCAGCTTGAGCTTCGCCACGCGAATCACTTCCGCGATCAACGCCGAGCGCTGTATGCGGCAACGTGCCGCAAGCGCTGAATGTGATCAGCGCGAATGCCTACCTTCTCCTGTCGTTCCTGCCGCCGGAGGCTATCAGCACCAGTCGCAAAAGCTGGAGCAGTGAGCCTGCAAGCGCGGCAAGGTATGTCATGGCGGCGGCGGTGAGCATCTTTTTGCAGCCTGTCAGCTCCTCATCGGTAAATCTGCCGTCGGCACGCAATGCCGCCATGGCGCGGCGGCTAGCATTTATCTCAACAGGCAGTGTGACGACCTGAAAAAATACCGCGACAGAAAACGCGATGATGCCGATGTTCATAAGCAAAAGCCCGCTCTCTGTTGCCGCACCGAGGATGAGGCCGAGGAAGAATATCGGCCACGCAAGCTGCGATGCGATATTACAGACCGGCACTATGGCCATTCTCAGCTTTATCGGCGCATAACCCCGGGCATATTGCAGGGCATGCCCGGCCTCATGTGCGGCGATGCCCACCGCCGCCACGCTGTTTGTACCGATAACGCCCTCGGAAAGACTTATTGAGTTTGTTTTGGGGTCAAAATGGTCGGTCATCTCGCCGGCCACCGCGCCGATGCCGACATTGCCGACTCCGCCCGAGCGCAGTACGATATTTGCGGCATCCGCCCCGCTGATGCCCGCGCGGCAACCGATGCGCGAATATTTTGAATACGCGCTTTTGACTTTTATCTGCGCCCACAGTGTTATGATGTAGGCGACTATCACTAAAATATATGTGGGATCAAAATAATAATATGGCATGGATACCATCCTTTCTTTTGGTGCCTATGCACCGTCATTTCAGTCTGTCTCCAATGCTGATCCTGCGGCCGCGAATAAACTCTGCGGCCGTCATTTTGCCCTTGCCCTCCGGAACTACGCGGGTAACGGCAAGCGCGCCCTGCCCGCAACGGACGAGGATCTCACCCTCTCCGCGGTCGGAGAGTGCTATCACCTCTCCGGGTGCGCCCTCCGAGGTATCATCGGTATCGCTGGACTCGCCGACATGCGCCGCCGCCAGCTTTAACAGCTTACCGTCCGGCATATACGCGCGCGCCAGCGGCTGCGGGGAAAGCCCGCGCACAAGGTCCGCCACCTCGCGGGCGGAACGGGAAAAGTCAACTATGCAGTCCTCTTTTTCAAGCTTTGCGGCGTAGCTCGCGCCCGTCGCAGGCTGTGGCGTGCGGGTGAGCGTACCCGCCTCAAGTGCCGCCAAGGTCTCCCGAAGCAGCTCCGCGCCCGCCGCGGCCATACGGTCATGCAGAGCGCCGAAATCATCCTCCGGCAGGATATCCACACGGCGGCAAAGCAGCATGTCGCCTGTGTCTATCCCCTCGTCCATATACATGGTGGTGATGCCTGTGTGGTCCCGCCCCTCTATCATCGCGCGCTGCATAGGTGCCGCACCGCGATATTCGGGCAGGAGCGAGCCGTGTACGTTGATACAGCCGCAGCGCGGCAGCTCAAGCACCTCGCGCGGGAGTATCCTGCCGTAGGCTACAACGACTATAAGCTCGGGCGCGAGCGCGCGCAGCTCGGCCACAACTGCCTCATCCCGCAGTGTGCGGGGCTGATATACCGGAATGCCCAGCTCCTCCGCCAGTACCTTGACGGGCGGCGGGGTGAGCTTATGCCCGCGCCCCGCAGGCTTATCCTCGCGCGTATATACGCCTACTATCTCACTGCCGCCCGCCGCCGCGTATTCCGCAAGCGCCCCAAGCGATGCCGCTGCGAACTCCGGCGTGCCCATAAAAACTATCCTCATTTATCTACCCTCAAGGCTCGCGGCCGTCAGTCCTCATCATTCATTGAGATGGCAATATCGGTGTATATCCGCCCTTCAAGATGGTCTGTCTCATGGCAGATGGCGCGGGCAAGCAGGCCGTCCCCGGTTATCTCCACCGCCTCTCCGTTATAGCCGAGACCGCGCACCGTAACATGCATGGGACGGCGCACGATGCCCGAACGACCGGGCACCGACAGGCAGCCCTCGCTGCCCTCCTGCTCGCCCGACTCGTAAACTATCTCCGGGTTGATGAGATATATGGGATGCCCCTCCTCGACCTCGATAACGACTATGCGGCGCAAAATGCCGACCTGCGGGGCGGCAAGCCCCACACCGTCCGCCGCGTGCATCGTTTCAAGCATATCGTCAAGCAGCAGCTGTATCCTTGGTGTTACCCGCTCCACCGGACGGCATACCTGCCGCAGTGTGTCATCGGGTACACAAACTATCTTTCTTTTTGCCATTTGGAATCAAACCTCGTGTTTCTTTGTGATCGTTTTTTTGTTTTTTATTTTTTATTAAAGTGCAGTTTTGCAAGGCTTTAAATGTCACATCGTACCGATCAAATACCGTCAAATATTTGTAGGATCAAGATCTATCGCCAATGTAGGGCCGCGGCGGGCGGTCTCGGAGAATTCCGCACGCAGTCGGGCCAGCATCTCGCGGCATCTGGCGGTCAGCTTGCATTTAAGTATCATCCTTATCCTGTACTTGCCGTCCACCCTGTATACCGGTGCCTCAAAGGGGCCGAAAACTATCAGCGGCACATCCGAATATCCCTCCGCCGAGAGCCTGCGCAGTCGCTCGGAAAGCTCCGCGCCCGCCGCCACCGTCGCCCTCTCATCGGGGGAGGTGACCGTCATCAGCACGATGTTGCAAAACGGCGGATAGGTCAGCGCACGCCGCAGGCGTATCTCGCGCGAATAAAAGGTATCATAATCCTGCGCACAGGCAAGCTTTATTATCTCGTGTTCCGGATTGTTTGTTTGTATTATCGCCTCGCCCGGCTTTTGGGCGCGCCCCGCGCGACCTATGACCTGCGTGAGCATTGCAAAGGTGCGCTCGCCTGCCCTGTAATCGTCAAGATACAGCGACATATCCGCCAGCAGGACGCCTACCAGTGTAACATCCGGGAAGTCATGCCCCTTTGTTACCATCTGCGTGCCGAGCAGTATATCCGCCTCATGTGCGCGAAAGCGCGTGAGCAGCTCGTCATAGGATTCCCGCGTTGAGGTGGTATCGGTATCCATCCTTATCACCCGCACGCCTGGTATCAGCGCGCGCAGCTCCTGCTCCACCCGCTGTGTGCCGTAGCCCATGCGGATCAAGTGCTCGCCGCCGCAGGTGGGACAGCTCCGCGGCAGCGGCATATGCCGCCCGCACCAGTGGCAAACAAGCTCGCCGGATGAATAATCCCCTCCGCGCGTGTGGTATGTCATTGATACCGAGCACCGCGGACAGCTGACCGCCTCCCCGCAGGAGGGGCAGGAGACAAATGTGTTATACCCGCGGCGATTGATAAACAGTATTGCCTGCTCGCCTGCCGCCACCACGCGGCAAAGCTCACTTGCCAGATGTGCGCCGATGGGCGTGAGATTTGCTCCCCTTGCCTCGCGGCGCATATCATCCACCGTGACCGCGGGCAGCTCCGCGCCGCCGTAGCGGTGGGTAAGCCGCACCAGTGTATAGCGACCGTCCATTGCCTGCTTAAAGCTTTCAACAGACGGCGTGGCCGAGCAGAGCAGCATTAGCGCACCCGACTGTGCCGCGCGGTATCTTGCAATGTCACGCGCGTGATAGCGCGGCGACATATCCGATTTATAGGTGTGCTCCTGCTCCTCGTCGATTATCACCATGCCGAGATCGGCCACCGGTGCAAATATCGCCGAGCGAGTGCCAAGCACCAAGGGTGCATCCCCGCGGCGAATACGCTCCCAAGCCTCATAGCGCTGCAGGCGGGTAAGCCCCGAATGAAGCAGTGCCACCATATCGCCGTAGCGACCGGAAAAGATCCTGACCGTTTGCGGGGTCAACGCTATCTCCGGCAGGAGCAGTATAACTCCCCGCCCCGCCGCCAGCACACGGTCGATAAGCGAGAGCATTACCGCTGTCTTGCCGCTGCCGGTAACACCGTAAAGGAGCGCACCGTGCGGATCCTTATCCTCGGCAAGCGCCAGCAGTGTGCGGTGCGCCGCCTCCTGCTCCTCGCTGAGGGTCATAGGCGGCAGATGGGAGAGTGCCTCGGCGACCGCCGCCGCACGCTCCTTGCGAGAGCGAGTATCCGTGCCGTCGCCCGCGCCGTCGCCCGCGCCGTCGCCCGCGCC
>CAZFVR010000044.1:4498-9812 GCA_964522215.1 uncultured Ruminococcus sp.
GCCGTCGCCCGCGCCGTCGCCCGCGCCGTCGCCCGCGCCCGCGCCTGTTGCGGTGGGGGGGAGCTCGGCGGCATCGGTCAGCACGCGGCGCAAAAGTCCCTTTTTTTCAAGACCGGTCAGCTGTGCGCGGCAATCGCCAAGGGTAGATAAAAACCGTGACTCGGGTATGCCCGCATCCCCCTCCGCCTCGGAGAGCATGCGCAGTATCGCCCGCTGTACCTCTGAGCGCGGGCGTTTTATCTCCCCGTGCTCGCCCTCCGCCACCGCGGCAAGCTCGGCACGATCGATGGCGGGCAGGCAGATACGGACCATTCCGCCCTCCCGCCCGGGTGCCATCTCGCGTACCAGATACGGCCGCCGCCCACCGCAGAGCGCACGCGCCGTATCGATGGCAGAGGAGCCAAAGCGGGAGGTCAGTGCCTCCGCCGACACACGGCCGCGCTCGAGGATATATTCAAGTAATATGATAGAGGACGGCTCAAGGCTGTCGATATCTATCTTCATATCGCCGCCCTCGCCAAGCCTTGCGGGGTTTGGGCAGTAAAAGACTGTGAGCTTTGAGAGCACTGCCGGCGGCAGCATGGCATGCACCGCCTCGCCCACCGTGCAGATGGTGCGCTCCTTCATAAACAGGCACAGCCCCAGCATCTCGGGGGTGAGCGAGATCTCGGATAGCACCGCAAAGATCGGCTTTAGCTTGCCCTGCGGCGTTTTTGTCTCCTCCCGCACCGAGGTGCAGAGCGCCAGCGCACGGCGGTTGCCGTTGCCAAACGGCACGCTGAGGAAATTCCCCTGCCGCACCGCCTGACCCTCGGGTATGCGGTAGTCATATTCACGATCTATTGCGTACGGCGCATCAAGCAGATATACTCCCGCATACATTTAAATTTAAACTCCGGTCTTTGTTTTTTGTTTGGTCCTGCACCGCAGAGCGGCTCACACGCGGCACCTCGCGCCTTATGCCTCGGTCGATGCGTGTGCTGCGGCGGCAGTCGTGCCGCTCTCGCCGACGGTGAGAGAACCGTCCGCATCGCGGTCAACTATAACGAACTCGCCGGATTCTATCTTATCTATTGCGATCTTTACCGCCTTGCGGTCACGGTAATCGGGGTTGACTATGGCCTCAGCCGGCTCCTCCGACTCCTTGATGCCCATGGCGACCTTTTCGGCCAGATGGCGCTCTCTTACATACTCATCGGTGATGATGCGCGCGCACTTTGCGGTGGCCACTGCCAGCTGATAACGATTGAATTTTCCCTTTGTAAGCTTGTTGATGGTAGGATAAAGCATTTTTAAAACTCCTTGAATGTATGATTATTTTATTATTATCTTATTTGATCGACTGCCGCGCTTATTCCTCGCCGGTGCCGTCAAGCTCGGTATCGAGCCTGTTTGCTATCGTTTCGGCCTGTACAGCCGAGAGGATCACGTGATCCGAATCTGTAATTATAACGGCGCGTGTGCGGCGGCCGCAGGAAACATCTATTACCCTGCCCTCCTCGCGCGCATCCTGCACCAGTCGCTTGACCGGCGCGGAATCCGGGCTGACCAAAGCGACCACTCGGTCGGCGGCCACGATGTTACCGTAGCCGATGCTGATGAATCTCATTTTTGCATCCTCTTTTCTTGATCCTTTTGATGCTCACTCTATGTTTTGTATCTGCTCGCGCAGCTTTTCCGTCTCGTTTTTAAGCTCCACACCTACGGCGGCAATGGCGGCATCCTGGCACTTTGAGCAGATCGTGTTGACCTCGCGATTGACCTCCTGAAGCTGAAAATCAAATTTTCTGCCCACCGGATGTGCCTCATCGAGCATGGCCGAGAGCGCCGCAATGTGCGAATGCAGTCGCACCAGCTCCTCATCTATCGCCAGCCTGTCCGCCTGCACGGCGCATTCGGTAAGCAGCCGCCCCTCATCCACCGTCACGCCCGAGTCACCGATGATGGCTACGATCCTTGCCTTTATCTTTTCATAAAGACCTGCCGAGCCGGCCGCCCACAGCTCCTCAACGCGCGAGACGAGTGATAAGATGCCGCCGAGCTTTTTGGCGATATCAGCACGCAGGCATTCGCCCTCGCGTATGCGGCCCTCCAAAAATTCGCGCAGTGCATCGGCAAGTATCGGCTCTATCGCCGCCCATTCGGCCTCGATATCCACCTCATCCTCCGCGCCGTCAACGGTAAAGATCTCCGGGTTGGCCGCCACCTGCATCACGCTGATGTCATCGTCGAGCGCAAACTCATCCCGCAGCTCACGCAACAGCCGAATATACTCGGCGGCGGCTGTGCGATCAAGGGCGCGCGGCGGCTGTGAGGATGCCTCCGCCCCCCATGTGCGAGCCGAGGTGATGCCTATATCCACCTTGCCGCGGCTGATGCCCGCCTCGCTCACCGCGGTGCGTACCCGCGGCTCAAGCGCGGCCAGCGTGCGCGGCAGCTTTACCGAAAGATCGAGAAACCGATTGTTGACTGATCTTATCTCGACCGATATCGAACGCCCGTCCGCCGCCGCTGTTTTGCGGCAGTAGGCCGTCATGCTTTTAAACATATCAAGTCCTTATCCGACCCTCGCCGCGGCGGGGGTCTGCCTTTCATTATTGGTTTGTTCGGTCATTTTTTTACTTTTCGGTGCGGCATTCCCGCCCGAAATTTTTGCATATATATTTATTATAATATATTTTAAATGATTTGTCAATACGCGCGCGTGGGCGCACAGGTGCGCGCGAGGACGGCTTGCGACAGCCGCCGCAGGAAAAAAACGTGCCGCCGCTCCGCCCGGGGCGACATTTTTGCACCCGGCGCGGCAAATATCGAGCGTAGGCGGGGCGGTTTTTGCACCTCCGCCGTCACGCGGGGGAGCGGCGCGCACACGGCGTATATAATGTAACTTTTTCTTTAACTTTCCCGCCGCCGATCAATACTGCGAGATTTTTTGTAACTTTTCGCCATGACTGTTGACACCCGGGTGGATGGATGGTATAATCAGTGTGCGGCGCTATGCGAGCGTGCATATCACTTTGCGGCCCGCGTTGCGCATCGTCAAATACACCAAAACGATTATTGAGAATTACTAAAAACAAAAAAGGAGCTGCACCATGGAGATGACCGCAAGACCGATATGGCACGGAGAGGGGCGCGCCGATGAATACGCCGAATTTTTGACAGAGCTTGAAACTGACGGCGAGCAGCTGACAATGCTCCTTGCCGCCGACTCGGAATACGCGCTGTACCTTGACGGCAAGCTGCTGAGCTTTGGCCAATATGCCGACTATCCCGGGCGAGTGATATATGACAGGATCACCGTCACGCCACCCGCAGGCAGGCACACATGGCGTGTGCTTGCGTGGCACTGGGGCGCAAATTTTTTTACCCACATCAGGCGCGAGGCGTATGTGATATTTGAGCTTTTCGGGGAGGACGGCCGCACGCTTGCCGCATCCTCACAGACCACCCCGTCGCGCAAAGCGCCGGGGTATGTTCCGTATAAATATCATACTATCTCCCCCCAGCTCGGATACATGTGCGAATACAGTGATGCACACGCGGCAGAGGGATCGCTCCTGCCATATTCGTCATCCCGCGAGGTAAACATTGGAGAATATGAGCTTCACGAGCGACCGATAGAACGCTGTGAACTGCGCCCGCAGACTGAAATGCGGGTCATTCGCCGCGGTTTTTACAGGCTTCCGAGCGACCCTACCCTCTGCAATGACGCGGGGCTTATGCTTGACAATGCCGTGCTTACAGACGAGCGCGAGGGCGCGGACGGCTGCTTTATAGTTACGGATGTAGGCTATGAGGAAACAGGTTTTTTAAAATTCTTACTAAAAACAAATGCTGCGTGCCGCGCGGTCATAGGCTGGGGCGAGCATCTGACGGACGGCAGACTGACCCCGCGCGCCGCAGTGCATTCCCGCCGTTTTTGCTATATTTTTGAGTCACGCGGAGGCGCGGCAGAGCACATCGAGCCGCTACGGCGGGTGGGCGGCCGCTACCTTGAGCTTTTCTGCTCCGACCCGGATGCCGAGCTCACCTACCTTGGTCTTTTGCCCACGCGCTACCCCACTCACCCCGTGCCGCCGCCTGCGGATCCGCGGGAGCGGCGGATCTATGACGTTGCCCTGCGCAGCCTTGAATGCTGTATGCACGAGCACTACGAGGACTGCCCCTGGCGCGAGCAATCGCTCTACACCTTTGACTCGCGCATTCAAATGCGGTGCGGCTACCGCTATTTTGCGGACGGTAATTTGCGCTTTGTTCGCGCCTCCCTTGACCTGATATCGCGCAGTCAAAGGCCGGATGGTCTGCTCTCCCTCTGTGCACCCGCAGGTGAGGACCGCCCCATCCCCGGTTACTCACTGGCTTATGTGGCTCAAATGCGGGAATACGCGGATGAGTCCGGCGACCATGCTTTTGTTTTGTCTAAAATGACGGTGCTTGAGGGCATTATGACGGCGTTTTCGGCAAGGATAGGAGCGGATGGCACACTTTTGCGCTTTCCCGACCGGGATGGGTACTGGAATTTTTACGAGTGGGCGCCGACACTTGACGGCGCGGAGCGCTCCTACCCGCCCGAGGCGCACCCCGCCGAGGCTCCGCTGACTGCGCTTTTTGTGAACGCCGCCGATGATATGGCAGCCATCTGCCGCATGGGCGCGGCGGAGGATGACACGCTCCGCGAGCGCGCGGAATACTATTTAGATCTTGCCCACCGCACCGCCGCGGCTATGGTGAAATGCTTTTTTGACCGCGAGCGCGGGTATTTTCGCAGTTTTTCGGATCGCCCGGAGGTGCCCTTTGCGGCGACCACACAGGCGCTCTGCCTTTTGGCGGGACAGCGCGGCGGGGCGATATCTGCCGCCGACCCGAAATATTTTGCCGCATTTTCGGCAATGTTTACCGCGCCGCGCGGGATGATAGGCGCCACGCTCTCCTCCGCCATTTTTGCGCTTGATGCCGCCATGGCGGGCGGCGAGGCCGCGGCAGGGCATATGGCGGCACTGCGGGAGGCGTTTGACAGCTGCCTTTGGCATATGCTTGACTGCGGCGCCACCACCCTTTGGGAGACGATGCGCGGACGTGATGACTTTGGCGGCGCGGGCAGCCTTTGCCACGCGTGGTCGGTGCTGTTGACATTGCCGCATATCGGCGAACGCGCAAATATCAACTCCGCCACGCAAGGGCACCACGGGGTCGCTCGGTAAAAAGAAAACGAAATATAGAAATAATGAAGATTTCCGCGCGGCGGAAATCTTTGTTTTCACCTCCTCATCCGTCACGCTTCGCGTGACACCTTCTCACACATGAGAAGGCT
>CAZFVR010000045.1:0-6524 GCA_964522215.1 uncultured Ruminococcus sp.
ATCCCTCAGGTGCGGGGCATGCTCATCACTTTGCAACGCGACCGCTCCCCCTCAAAAATTCAAAACAAAGGAGATATAACAATGCCCGCTTACCCAACACCTCACATCAATGCCTCGCCTGAGGATTTTGCCCCTACGGTGCTGATGCCCGGCGACCCCTTGCGCTCCAAATTTATTGCCGAAAACTTTCTTGAGGGCGCGCGCCTTATCAACAACGTGCGCGGAATACAGGGCTACACCGGTAGCTACCGCGGCGTGCCGGTCAGCGTTATGGCATCCGGAATGGGCATGCCCTCCATTGGCATATACAGCTATGAGCTTTATAACTTTTTCGGCGTTCAAAACATTATGCGCATAGGCTCGGCAGGTGCCATGCAAAGGGATATCCGCGTGCGGGATATCGTAATAGGTCAGGGCGCGTGCACCAACTCAAATTACGCCGCGCAGTATAACCTTACCGGCAGCTTTGCGCCGATAGCAAGCTACCCGATGCTGCGCGAGGCGGTTGCCGCCTGCGAACGCCTTGGCGCACGCTATCATGTGGGCAATCTGCTCTCATCCGATACATTTTACGGTGACGACCCGGAGGCCTCCGGCCACTGGCAAAAGCTTGGCGTGATGGCCGTTGAAATGGAGGCCGCCGCGCTTTACATGAACGCCGCGCGCGCGGGCAAGAACGCACTTGCCATCTGCACCGTCTCCGACCATCTGCTGACAGGCGAGGCCACGAGCGCCGAGGAGAGGCAAACCTCCTTTACCCAGATGATGGAGGTCGCACTTGAGACCGCCGTGGCGCTTTCAAAATAAAGTGCAAAAGCAAGAAAAATGAAAAAAGCAAAAAGAGTTTTTTTGATAGTCCTTGACAGCTTTGGGATAGGCGCCATGCCGGATGCCGACGAGTTTGGCATCATCCTGCACGGCGGCGATGCGGGGAGCGATACCCTGCGCTCGGTCGCCGCAAGCCCGCGCTTTTCGGCTCCCAACCTGACCCGACTTGGGCTGTTTAACATCGAGGGACAGGCCAAAAAGAATCCCGCCGCCACGCCGCGCCGCCCCGAGGGGGCTGTGGCGAGGCTCTCGGAGCTTTCCCGCGGCAAGGATACCACCATAGGTCACTGGGAGATAGCCGGGCTGATCTCACCCGAGCCGATGCCCACCTTTCCGCAGGGCTTTCCCGCAGAGCTGATAGAGCGCTTTAGCCGAGCCACCGGGCGCGGCGTGCTTTGCAATCTGCCCTATTCCGGCACGGCGGCGCTGGCCGACTTTGGCGAGGAGCATATGCGCACGGGGGATCTTATCGTTTACACCTCGGCAGACAGCGTGTTTCAGATCGCCGCGCATGAGGACATCCTGCCGCCCGAAGAGCTTTACAAATACTGCCGCATAGCGCGGGAGATGCTTTGCGGCGAGTACGCCGTGGGGCGCGTGATAGCCAGACCCTTTGAGGGTAAGGCGCCAAACTTCAGCCGAACCTCACGCAGGCATGATTTTTCGCTTGAGCCGCCCGCCGACACCATGCTTGATGCCATAAAGGCGGCGGGGCTTGACATGCTTGGCGTTGGTAAGATACATGATATCTTTGCCGGGCGCGGCCTTAGCGAGTATGTTTATGCCGAGGATAATGCCGACGGCATGAGGAAGACCGCGGCCTATGCCGAGCGCGATTTTAACGGTCTTTGCTTTGTGAATTTGGTGGATACCGACTCAAAATACGGTCACAGGCGGGACGTTGACGGCTACGCCGAGGCAATATCCGAATTTGACCGCTGGCTTGGCGGCTTTTTGCCGACAATGCGGGAGGGGGATGTGCTGATGATCACCGCCGACCACGGCTGTGACCCCGCATTTACCATGACCACCGACCACACGCGCGAGTATACGCCGCTGCTTATAACGGGTCCCGGCATTGCGCCGCAGGATCTTGGCACACGTGCGGGCTTTGATAATATTGCCGCTACGGTGTGCGGGCTTTTGGGTGTGGAATATAAAACAAGCTCACCGGGCTTTGCCGCCGAGCTCTCCTGCCCACCCGAGCTGCTGATACGTGAGGCACGTAAGGCGATGGCAAATGCCTACGCTCCCTACTCCGGCTATACCGTTGGCGCGGCACTGCTTGGCAGGGACGGCAGGATATGGCGCGGATGCAATATTGAATCATCATCATATTCTCCCACCAACTGTGCCGAGCGGACGGCCATTTTCAAGGCGGTCAGCGAGGGCGCGCGCGAGTTTGCCGCAATAGCAGTCTGCGGCGGGCATGGCGGGGATATACGAAAGGCCTTTCCGCCCTGCGGCGTTTGCCGCCAGGTGATGGCCGAGTTTTGCGCCCCGGGCGAGTTCCGCGTGATACTTGATACCGGCTGCCCAGAGGCATACGGCATGTATACGCTTGAGGAGCTGCTGCCCTTGGCATTTGAATTGGAAAAGACGCCACACGAGTGATGTTAGCGCTCCGCGCGGATCGCAGCCGCACTTTGTGCTGATGATCGCGGAAGAAGTACTGTTTTCTTTGCCGTAGTGGCGCACTGCGGTCGCCCGCGCGGCGGGGATCTTCATATGAGCCAACTTGGTGCGGGGAGGTTTTTTTCCGGGGCCTTGCCCCTCAACATCCGCAGCCTACCTACCCGAGTTGCTCCCAATATATAAGCAACCCCACCGGATAGTATCCGGTGGGGTTGCTTTGTTATTTAAGCTCTAAGAAGTGCCAAAGCGCGGGGAGCTTTTTGAGGTCCTCATCCGAGATATCGACTCCCGCCCCGCCAAACTCGGCGGCGGCGATGATATCCAAGCATTCGGCCATCCGCCCTGCGGTCATCCGGGGCTGTTTTTGGACAGCCGAGGGATCGGCGGCAGCGGCATCGCGTGCGCGAGCACTCAGCTCCTCGCCCAGATCCTGCCAGAGCCTTGAGGCAAGCTCGCCGCGGAACTCACCCGGGCGCGGCTCAAACCCAAGCTTTGCAAGCCTTGGGGTCAGCTCATCCGAGTATTGTTTTACCAGTGCCGTGCGAGCCGCACTGTCAAGCGACTGCGGTGCGGCAAGCGTTGCCAGCATGCGCTCGATGGCGGCCTGCCGTGCCTTGGCGCGGCGACGGCGGATGATGAGCGTTGCCGCACACGCGGCGATCAGCAAAATTACAACGGCGGCGATGATCACCGTGCGAATCATCGCGCGGCGTCGCTCGGCCTCCTCCTGCTCGCGCAGAAGTGCCGCTATCTCCTCCTCGCTGAGTCCGCCCTCGTCGGGATCCTCCTCATCCTCCCCGCCTGCCCAGCCGGGAGTGGTATCGATCCTATCGGAGGATGCATACTCGTATATCGCCGAATAGTATGCGGGCGTGGCCTCGTACTGTACCCAGCCGATGCCGTCATACCATACCTCCACCCATGCGTGAGCCTCACGATCCCGCACGGTGGCAAAGTAGCCGTCGCTGCCGCGGCGGACGAAATTTGAGGCGATATAACCGTCCACATAGCGGGCGGGAATGCCGGCCTCGCGCAACAGCAGTGCAAGAGAGGATGCAAATTGCACGCAGTAGCCCTCATGCGTGACGGTAAGGAAGCGCTCAACGCCGTCCAGCCCCTCGGTCTCGTCAAGCGTGGGGGTGAGCGTGTAGCTGCAGTTATCGCGCATCCAATTTATTATCTCCATAACAAGCTTGTGCCGCTGGGTGTAGACCTCGGCATCGGTGACAAGAGAGGTCGGCTTGTAGGGCTGTTTTTGGTTTGCGTACTCGTTATGCTCGGCGGCACGGGAAAGATCCACCGGAATGATGCTGCGTATCTCTTCCCCCTCTTCGGTGTAATCCACCGTTTCAACATGCGCCGAGGAGATGATCTCCGCCAGCAGATCCGCAATGATACTGCTGCCCGCCTTGGCGGTGTAGGTATCATAAACATAGCGTGTGTAGTAGTCGCTGACGCGCCAAGTGCCGGAGAGTGCGGTCTTTTGCTCCTCCGAATAAAATTCAAGATAGTTGATCATCGCCGGCAGGTCGGGGGCGGCAATGTAGGGTGCGCCCTCCTCGACCTCAACCATGCGCTCGGCACTCTTTTTTTGCAGCTCGCCTGCGGACGAGTAAATATAGCGGTAGACAACGTCCTCGGCATCATCCGGCACTTCGATCGTAACCGTGCCGTCCTCTGCGTAGCTCACAGTATAGTAGAGCTCGCCCTCGCGGTATACGGTATAGCTGCCCTCGCCCGTCTCCTCGGTGTGGAAAATGCCTGCGCTTGACTGCACACTGCCGTATTTTGCAAGCGATTCGGCTTTTTCATTTTTATCCTGCTCGATAAGCCCGCGGTCGATATTGAACTGCGCTATTGCCGCGGCAACGTTTTGGCTAAAGGAGGAGGTCTTCATTGAGGTGATGTACGCCACAGCGCCATAGCCCTCGGTATCCCTTGCAAACTTGTAGCCGGTGTAGATGCCGTCAAAAAAGTTGACGTAGGTCACATTCGATGGGTCGGCACTTTTCCATGCACGCAGTGCAGTGGTGGTGCGCCCGCCCGTGGACTCGATGGTGGGATTATACGCCCGCATGGTAAAGGACGGCAAAAATGCGGAGTACCCGATGTTTTTGAGTCGCTTTACATTGACCTGCATGGAGATCAGCGCGTATTTTGTGGAGCTGTTGCCGTACCTGCCGGAGGCAAAATCCAGATCTCTGACCACACTTGGCGCAATGTAGCCGTAAGTGCCGCGCAGCATCGCCTCCGATGGGTCGATGGCAGTGCCAAACAGCTCGCGATAGGTCAAAAATGCCTCGCTGTCGGTGGTGGCGGTCAGCCAAGAGCTGCTCTCGCGGTCGTAATCGGTCGCCACCCAGCCGCGCAGATAGATGGGATATCCCGCGCTTGGCGCGTTGACCTCAAATATCGGCTCGCCGGTGTAGAACGGATGCGTGGCCACGGTGGAGCGCGGCGCAAAGCCTGCGGCCTCGCCCTCGTATGCCAGCTCGTCAAGCAGTGGGTCATCCCCCATCAGCAAAGCGGTCACATACTCGCGGTAGTAATCCAGCTTTTGATCTATCGACTTTATTATGCTGAAGCTGCCGGAGGTGGTTAGCGCGGGGATGAACAGCATCAAAAGGACGATGCCGCATGCGGTCGCCCCCGCAAAGCCTCCCGCAGAGGCGCGTGCGATGCTGACGGCCCTGTCTGCGGCGGCGGCACGGCGGCGCGCGCCCAAGATCTCACGGTCGCGCAGGCGGCGAGCCTTGCGGTCAGCCTTGCGGCGGGCCTTGGCCGCTCTCCGCTCGGCGTGGGTGAGTGCGCGCCCGCGCTCACCCTTGCCGCGTGCTTTTTTGGCATTTTTTTGTTTTTTCTTTGAGGGGGAGGAAAAATACTCGCTTATCTCCTCATCGGCCGAGCGCACGCCCGCATCCCGCTCGCGCTTTGCGCGGCGGCGTTCGGCGCGCCTTTCGGCACGTGCCGCCCGCTTTGCCTGCTTTGCCTCCCGTTTTGCGCGGCGGCGTGCCTCGCGGGAGGTCTCCTCGTCCGCCAGTGCCTCGGTGGCGACAGGCTCAAAGATCATAGTTTCGGTATCGTATTTGTCGGCGGCGGGACTGCGCAGATATATGCCGTCATAAACGCACATGCACAGCGCGCCGGAAAACGCGGCTATGATCATCATTATCCCCCAGTTGGAGGAGGTAAGGTTGTATACGAATACCGGCACCAGCGTGAGTACCGTTACCGCCACGGGGATGGCGGGTCTTGCGCGGCGCATGAGCGTTGGCAGATACGCCAGCGCAAAGATACAGCAAACGATGCACGCCGCAACTGCCACACAGCCGCCCTGACCGAGTGGGCCATACTCCGCAGGCTGTTCAAAACGGATGATGGATAAAAATCCGCGCCCGTGCAGGCGGGTGACCACTCCGTTGACTACCGCGCGGTAGATATAGACCGCGTTTGGAAGGACGGCGGCGGCCGCCGCACCGCCGACTGCTATGATCGATATCGGCAGTGCCGCCCGCCGCGTGGCGCGGAGGGTGCAAAGCAGTCCGAGAACACTCAATACAAGTGCGGCAAGTGCGGGGATGGCGGCACTTAGCCCCCCCTCTGCCTCGCTGAAAAAGCCCAGCGCATCAAGCAGGGTAAAGCTCATGCCGAAAATGGCAAAAAAGATGACGGCCGCACGCAGGATAAGTCCCCAAAGCTCGGCCGCAGCCGAGTGATCGGAGGCATCGGGCGGGCATATCATCGGGCGGGCAAGCAGTGGGCGGATGGCCTGCTGCTTTTTTGCCCGCCGCCGCGCACGCCGCGCACGCCGCGCCTCTCGCTTTTTTTGCTTTGCGGCACGACTCGCCGCGCGCTTTGCGGCAGCCTTTGATCCGGCGGATGCGGCATCTGCCGGGTCATCCGTCCCCACCGCTTGATCTATTGCAGAAAATTCGGCATTTTCGGCATTTTTGTTGGTGATATTGCCCGAATCCGCCCTATCGATTGCAGAAAATGCATCGTTTTGGGCATTTTTGTTGGTGATATTGCCCGAATCCGCCCTATCGATTGCAGAAAATGCA
>CAZFVR010000045.1:6624-9742 GCA_964522215.1 uncultured Ruminococcus sp.
ATTTTTGTTGGTGATATTGCCCGAATCCGCCCTATCGATTGCAGAAAATGCATCGCTTTGGGCATTTTTGTTGGTGATATTGTTCAAAGCCTCATTTTCGATTGCAGAAAATGCGCCGTTTTCGCCGTTTTTGTTGTTGATATTGACGGCATCCTGTGCGCGATGGCCGATATTTTGGTTATTCGGCATGCCGCTCACCTGCCTCTCTGCCGCGTGTATCCTGTGCGGCGTGTGAGATATCCGTGTTATGGGTCACAAGCTGTCGCCCGCCCTCGCCAAGCTGTGCGCGGCAGTTCTCGATATAAGCGTGATGCTCATTTGCATCGGCAAAGCGCTCGACGGGATCGTAGAGCATCACCTCTACCGATACCGCACCGTCCGATGAGTGCGCACCGCAAAAAGCGGCCAGTGAGCTGTCATCGATGGCGGGAATGACATAGATATTTCTTGCCTCGCCGCCGTCGCGCAGCATGGCAGAAAGCTCGGTCACCTGCCGCCGCGCACTGCCG
This sequence comes from uncultured Ruminococcus sp., assembly GCA_964522215.1. Lineage (GTDB taxonomy): Bacteria > Bacillota > Clostridia > Oscillospirales > CAG-272 > CAG-390. The sequence goes on from CAZFVR010000045.1 coordinate 7,134, forward strand.
CGAATTATCGGGGCGGTGGCAAAGACCTCAAATATCAGCGCAAGGTCGGCCTCGCTCGTCAGCTCATAGGCAAACGCGCCAAGCACCGCGCGCTCGTCAAACCACAAAAGCCGCACGGCGTTGCCCGCACGCAGCTCGCGCAGGACAGCGGCTATGGTCAGCTCTACCGCGCCGTCGGCGCAGTATTCGTTCATATCCTCGTAGTACTCGGGGCGGGCAAGACGAAGCGGCGCGGGGAGAGCTGTGCCCTCTGCGACCTCCTCCTTTGCCGCCGTCTTGGCCTTTTTGGAGGTCTTTTTTGTCTTTTTGGACTTTTTGGTCTTCTCGCGTCCCTCGTCCTCGCCAACATTTGGCTCGGGCGCGGTGTACGCCCCCGGATCCTCGTCCGGGAAGTGCGCTCCCATATCGCAAAAGATGTTGGTCATTGAGGTCGTGCCGGTGTTGTAATCGCGCACCACAAGCTCCTCTCCCTTGGAGGAGAGGTTCCAGTGTATGCTTTTCAGCGTATCGCCCAGCCTATACTCGCGAATATCGCTGACCTCAAGCTTATCATAGCTGTATGGCAGCTTTACCGTTTGCTTGGCAGAATCCGATGCCGCACGCCCGGGGTCATCATCTATCCACAGGCGGCGCGGCATTACCTCAACCGTTTCATAGCGGTCGATATCGATGCGCATGCGCAGGATGCGAAAGAGATCGTACACGTAAAAGCACCGCACGCCTATCTCGTACCTGCCGCGAAAGCGAAAACGTACCGAATTTTTTACGGTGTAGGATTCACCCGGCGCGAGGGATATTATCACCTCACGCTCTGAAACTCGCACCGAATTTGTCTGCGGCAGGCAGAGCATTACCCGAGTAAAGGGGAACGCCAGCCAAGACTCGTTTATCATTCTAAACTCGTATTCATAGGGCGCGAGCTTTTCGGTCTTGCCGCCCTCACCGCTCATTGTGACCTTAAGCGCCCCGCGTGCGATAAAAAGATAGATGAGCGAGGACAGCGGCAGCAGTATTATAAATGTAAAAAACAAATTGGATGCCGCCGCGCGCAGGGCCTGCGTGAATATCAGCGCGGCTACCCAAACGACGGCGTATATCGGTGCTCCGGCGGCAAGGGAGAGCGTGCGCTGCGAACGCTCGGCCTCGCCTTTTTTCCTTTTCCTTGACATGGGATCAACGGCGTCCCTTGTAGGGGACCTGCGTGTTGCGCAGGATCTCGGCAAGTATATCATCGGCGCGTAAGCCGCGAAGCTTGGCATCCTGCCGCAGCATCAGCCTGTGGGCAATGGCAAAGCGGAAGATGGCGCCGATATCCTCAGGCAGAACGTAGGCACGCCCGCGAATGAGGGCGTAGGCTTGCGAGAGGCGCATGAGAGCCACCGTGGCGCGGGGACTGGCGCCCAGCTCAAGGGAGGGGTGCTTGCGCGTGGCGGCAATAAGATCCACGATGTAGCGGGCAAGCTCCTCTTCCACCTCAACGGCGGCCGCGGCACGGCGAAGCTCGCGCACGTCATCGATGCCGATGACAGGATCTACCCTATCAAGCGGATTTTCCCCGCGGCGGGCGCGGAGTATCGCCAGCTCATCCTCACGAGAGGGGTAGCCCATGCTGATCTTAAGCGCAAAACGGTCAAGCTGAGCCTCGGGCAACGGGTATGTACCAACATATCCCGAGGGGTTTTGCGTGGCTATGACCATAAAGGGGTCGGGAATGGGGTAGGTCACGCCGTCAACCGTCACGCGGGCCTCCTCCATTGCCTCAAGCAGAGCCGACTGCGTTTTTGGCGAGGCGCGGTTGATCTCGTCCGCCAGCAGCAGATTGCACATAACAAGGCCGCGGCGGAACTCAAATTCCTCGCGCTGGCGGTTGTATACGTTAAATCCGGTGATATCCGATGCCATAACATCGGGGGTGAATTGGGCGCGGCGAAAGTCCAGCCCCGTGGCCTTGGCCATGGCGGCGGCAAGTGTGGTCTTGCCCGTGCCGGGAACGTCCTCTATCAGCACGTGCGAGCCGGAGAGCAGGGCGGTCATGAGCATAACTATCTCGGTGCGTTTGCCAACGATAACACGCTCCACCCCCTCGATTACGGCGTTGATCTTTTGGCGGCACGCGGCGGCATCCGGCGCTGACGCTGCATTTGCGGTGACTTTTTCGGTTTCTGTGTTCATGATGATCCTCCTGTAAATTATCTTCCGTCCTCCGGCTGATGATCAAATAAAAAGTATTAATATAATAAATAATTATAGCACAATATATAGATATCCGCAAGATAAAACCGCCCGCTTTCGGCAATTTTAACATCTTGCGGATAAAATATTTATATTTTCAAGTCAAGAGTAGGCGCGCACGGTGCGGAATACATGCCTGCGCTGCGCGCGAGCGATGTACCGCAACAGCAAGGGAGGCTTTTGGTTAGTGCTAACATACTGCGTAGCCATATAGACAACGACAGATATCAAAACAACAAACTCTTGCTTTCTATACGTCTGTAGAATAAAGCTTGAACTCTCGCCAAGCCTTCTCATGTGTGAGAAGGTGTCAGCCGCAGGCTGACGGATGAGGAGGTAAAATTAGATTTTTGCGGAGCAAAAATTACATATTTGGC
>CAZFVR010000046.1:0-9678 GCA_964522215.1 uncultured Ruminococcus sp.
TATGTTCGCATTAACTAAAAAGCCTCCCGCGACACTTGGGAGCCTTGGCGAGTGTACGCTCTTTTGCCTACGAACATGGACTCATTGGCAAAAGGATTCTATCCTCGGAGTGAATTGGGGCTTTACACGGGCGGGGTTTAGTGATATAATATATAATGAAATAATTTTCGACTGCAGACCTCATTTTTATGCTTTTTCTGCTCGCGCAGAGCGCGAAGAAAGGACCACCATGAACACATCTACCTCAAATATAAACCGTCTTATCAGTGCGCTTTGCGACTACGCCGACGAGCGCGGGCTCATCTCTGCCGACGACCGCCCCTTTGCCGTTAATGCCCTTGCCGAGGACATGCGCGTCACCGATGTTTGCGACATCCCCGGCGCCGCGCCGGATGACGGCATGCCTCACGAGCTTCGCCTTGAGCTGATACTTGACGAGCTTTGCGGCATCGCCGCCGAGCTTGGTATTATTGCAGACACGCGATCCTCGCGCGATAATTTTGATACCCGCCTGATGGGACACCTCACTCCCCGCCCCGGTGAGGTAAGCCGCCGCTTTGCCGAGGATATGGCGACCTCCCCTGAGCTTGCCACCGATCATTTTTATGCCGTATCCCGCGATTCAAACTACATTCGCGCCGCCCGCGTGGCGCGGGATCTGCGCTGGAGCGTGCCCTCGCCCTACGGCGATATCGACATCTCGATCAATATGTCAAAGCCCGAAAAGGACCCCCGCGACATTGCCGCCGCGCTGAATGCGCCGAGATCGGGCTATCCCGCATGCCTGCTGTGCCATGAGAATGTGGGCTTTCCCGGCTCGACGACTGCTCCCGCCCGCCAGACCCTGCGCCAGATAGCTCTACCCATCGGCGGCGAGCGGTGGTTTATGCAATATTCCCCCTACGTTTACTACAACGAGCACTGCATCGTGCTTTCCCCGCGCCACGAGCCCATGCGCATCACGCACACGACCTTTGAGCGTTTGCTTGATTTTATCACCGCTCTGCCGCACTATTTTATAGGCTCTAATGCCGACCTGCCGATAGTTGGCGGCTCAATACTCACGCACGACCACATGCAGGGCGGCAGATATGAGTTCCCCATGGCACGCGCCGAGATAAAAACACCGCTCCGCTTTGCAGAGCACCCCGCCGTCAGCGCGGGCATACTCAACTGGCCGATGAGCGTTATTCGCTTGCGCTCCGCCGACCGTGTCGAGCTTGCCTCCCTTGCCTGCCGTATACTTGACACCTGGCGCGGCTACAGCGACCCCTCCGTTGGCATTCTTGCCGAAACGGACGGCGTGCCGCACAACACGATAACTCCAATTGCCCGCCGCCGCGGCGAGGAGTTTGAGCTTGACCTTGTGTTGCGCTGCAACATAACCAGCGAGCAGTACCCGATGGGAGTGTTCCATCCGCATCCGGACAAGCACAACATAAAAAAGGAAAACATCGGGCTTATCGAGGTCATGGGACTGGCGGTATTGCCCTCCCGCCTCAAGGCGGAGGTCGAGCAACTGGCCGAGCTGCTTATCAGCGGCGGAGATGTGGCATCCGACCCGTTATGCGCCAAGCACGCCGAGTGGCTGGCAAGCTTTGCGGGGAATTACCCGCAGCCTGCCGATCGTGATGCGGCTATGTGCATGCTGCGTACCGAGATAGGGCGCACCTTTGTTGGCGTTTTGCAGGATGCGGGCGTGTTCACTGACAGTGCAGACGGCAGCGCCGCGTTTTTGAGATTTGCCGAGCAGATCGGCGGTAATTTACGCTAAGGAGTGCTTTATGCTTAAATTGCTTCATTGCGGGGATTGCCATCTTGACTCCCCCATGTCGGGGCTTGCCCCCGAACGCGCCGAGGCACGCCGCCGCGGTCTTTGCGATGCTTTTGCACGCAGCATGCGACTGGCTTGCGAGCGCAAGTGCGATGCGGTGCTGATAAGCGGGGATCTTTTGGATCGTCCGCGTGCCTCGGCGGATACGTTTAGGGCGATATGCACTGCGATATCGGAATTTCCCGGGCCTGTGATACTCTCGCCCGGCAACCACGACCCGTATATAGGCGGCGGCACGTGGTGCGACCGCGCTGCGGAGCTGCCGGGAAATCTTTATGTCTTCAGCTCCGAAAGGCTTGAGAGCTTTGACTTTCCGGAGCTTGGACTTACCGTTTACGGCTACGCCTTTTGCGGCGAACGGATGGACAGCAGCCCCCTCAGCGGCGCCGGCAGACTCGGCGCGGATGGTAATGCGGACGGCGGGCAGCGCTTTCGCGTACTCTGTGCGCATGCGGATGTTGACCTGCCGACCTCAAAATACGCGCCGATAAGTCCGCGTGAGATCGCTGACAGCGGTCTTTCCTTTGCCGCGCTTGGGCATGTTCACACGCCGCCCGAGCCGCGCCGCATGGGCGCGACCACAGTGGCCTACTGCGGCTTTCCCGAGGGGCGCGGCTTTGATGAGCTTGGCAATGGCGGTGTATCGATAGTCACATTGGCAGATGACGGCGCGGTGGAGATCGAGCGCCTAACGGTCAGCCGTCACCGCTACCTGCGTCTTACCGTCGACATCAGCGGTGCGGCAGATGACCTTACGGCGGCACGCGCGGTAAGCGAGGCTGCAGGCGCGATAGATGACCCGCAGCACCGCTCGGTCAGAGTCACGCTGACAGGCGACACCGATGTTGAATATATGCCAAACACCGAAAGGATAGAAAAGCTGACCGAAGCGGGCGAGCTGTACTCGCTTGAGGTGCGAGACGAGAGCATGCCGCTTGCGGGCGGCGCGGAGCTTGCCGCGGATATGACGGTGCGCGGCGAGCTTTACAGGATACTGCTTGAGCGGATGCAAAACGGCGATGCCGAAACTCGGCGCACCGCCGCCGATGCACTGCGCATAGGTCTGCGCGCGCTGGACGGTCGCCCCTTTCTTGATGACGGAGGTGCAAATTGATAATTTTAAATATTACCGTTGACGAATTTGGACCGCTGGCAGAGCTTTCCCTTGATCTTTGCGACGGCATCAACGTGATAGAAGGGCGCAACGGCTGCGGCAAAAGCTCGCTTTTATCCTTTGTGCGCTTCATCCTTTACGGTCTGCCCTCAAAGCGCGGCGAGGCGGGAGCGGTGGATCGCGACCGTGCCCTCAGCTGGAAGAGCAATACCGCCGCCGGCTCGATGACGGTGCGCTGCGGAGAGCGGGAATACCGCATAGAGCGGCGAGCTACCATCGGTGCGCGGGACAACTGCATAGATCGCGTTAAGATGATAGATATGTCAAACGGCGTTGAGGTCCACCGTGGAGAAGTGCCGGGGATGGTGCTGCTTGGTGTTTCGCAAGCCGTTTTTGACAGCACCGCGTGCGTGCGCCAGCTTGACAGCGGCGCGGTGGATGCCGCCGGTGTGAGCGAGGCGATAGAGAATATTCTTTTCTCCGCCGATGCCGATATCAGCGTAAAGAACGCACTGCAAAAGCTTGGCGCGGCCAGGCGCACGCTAAAAAACGCACGCGGCGACGGCCGCCTTGGCACACTTGAACGCAGGCGTGAGGAGCTTGCCCGCCGACTTGATCGCGCCGAGAGTGCGGCTCGCGGCATACGTGAGGCAACCGCGCAGGCGGAAAAATGCCGCCAGATGAGCGCGGAGATACGCCGTTCGCTTAACGCAAACGAGGACCGTGAGGCGGCCTACGATGCACTGATGACGATGCGCCGCTTTGATATGCTTCATGCAGGCGAGCGCAGGATCGCGGAATTGCAGGGCGAGCTTGAAGCTCTTGAGGCGAATTGCGGGATGGGCGGATATCTGCCCGACCGCTCATATGCGCCGGCGCTTGATGCCGCCGCACACAGGATAGAGGATGCCGCTGCCGACCGTGCCGAGACCGCCGATGCGATGACCCGCATTCGCGGCGGCAGGATGATAAATGCCGAGCTTGCCGACCGTGGAGATGCAGCATCACAAAAGCTTGGCGCGGATTATGATGAGGATGCCCCCGGGCTTTACACCACCCTTCGCCGTGCGGCAAAAGGGCGCAAAGCCGCAGGTTGGCCGCTGCTGGTGATAGGTCTGCTTTTGCTGGTTGCGGGCATTTTGCTGTTTGGCGGTCTTATCCCCGCCGCAACCGCCTCAGTCGAGGCCATACTGCCGAGCGGTATCACGCTCACCGCAGTGGCGGCTATAGCGGCTGCGTGCGGCGCAGCATTTACCGCCGCCGGCGGGATACTCCTTGGCCTTGGCCACCGCGCCGGGCGCCGCGCTGCAGATATATGCCGTGTGTTTTTTGCCCAGGATGATCCTATATACATTAAAAAGGAAGGAAATTCTCCGCTCGTCAGCCCGGAGGAGCTTGAGGAGCGCGTGCTTTGCTGTGCCACTGCGGCACGAGAGCGCGCCGAGCTTGCCGATATTTTGGGGCAGCTTGATGTGACACTTGCAAAAAAGGATTCGGCCCTTGATGCCGCCGTGAAGGAGGGCGCGAGCCTTATCAGCCGCGGCGGCGGAGAGCCGAGCGCGGCAGATCCCGCTGCGATGGTAGCGGAGCTTGCCGAGCTTTCCCGCCGCGCGTGCGAGTTTTGCGACTCGCGCGAGGCGATATGCCGCGATATTGAAAAGTACAGCGCATCGGTAACAGAAAGTCGGCGCGAGCTTGAGGGGGAGGACGAGGATCAACTGCGTGCGCGTTGGTCGCCGATCGTGGCATCGCTTGATGGTCGCAGCCCCGGGGACATAAAAAAGGCCTGCCAGTTTGACCGTGCAAGGCTTGAGAGCACCGAGGAGCGCCGCGTAGAGCTTGAAAAGCGTTTGGCGGCACTTGAGGCGATGGCAGAGGATCCCACACGTATCTCTGCCGAGCTTGCCGCCGTTACCGCCGAGGAGACATCCTGCCGCCGCAAATATGATGCCGTGTGCATGGCCGCAGAGGCTATTGAGGGCGCGGGCGAGTCGCTTCGCTCCGGCATTACCCCCAAGTTGCGGCGCGATGCGGGCGAGATAATGTCCCGCCTGACAGACGGCGAGTATACCGAGCTTGGCATCGGCACAGATATGTCGGTAACGGTCGGCACAAAATACGGCACAAAGGGTCTGCAATCGCTTAGTGTCGGCACACGTGACAGCGCGTATTTTGCACTGCGCTCGGCGCTTGTGGGACTGCTCTTCCCTCATTCCACGCCGCCGCTGATGCTGGATGAATCGCTTGCCATGATGGATGACGAGCGCACCGAGCGACTGCTCCTGTCTCTCGCCTCCCGCCGCGAAACAACGGAGGATGGCGGACAATGCCTGCTGTTTACCTGCCATGACCGCGAGAGCTTGATGCTCGACCGCCTTGGCGTGGAGTTTAACAGAATAAAGATATAAGATATAAAACATAAAGCAAACGGGCGGGACACGCATGTCCCGCCCGGTATTTTTATAAAAAGCTTATTCCGCTATCTTAAAATCAAACCTCGTTATCCCGCGCATGAAATAGATCACGTCAGCTGTTCTGTACAGCGTGATACTATCACCGCCGCCCTCAATGCGAATGCGGGTATCAAAGCTGCCCATCTGCTCGTCGCTTCGACCGTTGTAATCCGCCGCCGCCAGGAGATCCGCAAGCTCGCGCGCATACTGCGCCGCCGCCTCGCCCTCGGTAAAACTTTCCCCCGCGTCGCCAACGCCAAGGCCAAAGTCGCCCATGGCGGTAACAAGGCAGCTTATGTCCTCCGCCTCAGCCACGGCATACAGTCCCCGCACTATCTCGCCCCGCTCATGCTTTGCCATCACCGTGGGGTAGATGAGGAGCGCCAGCACCAAAAGCACGGCCAGCACGGGTATTGATATACAAACCGCTGTAAAGCTTGCGCTTTTTTTGCCACCCTTGCTCATTTTTCATCCTCCGCTGTCCTTTTTGTTTTAGGTTGCACCCGCTCACCGTTCTTCTTGTATAAATGCCTCGATTATAGCGCGGCGGGTAACTATCCCCATAAACGAGCCGCGGTCATCCACCACCGGGACAAAATTATGCTCAAGTGCGCGTTCCTGAAGCTCGCTTGCATTGGCTGTGATATGCACTGCCGGGTTTTGACCCCGCTTTTTTATGATATCGGATACGTGCAGTCCCTCGCAGTCCGCCAAGGATGCACCGCCCATCTCAAGCACGCTCCAAAGAAAATCACCCTCGCTGAGCGTGCCCGCATATCCGCCCTCCCGAGTGACCACAGGCACAGCAGTGTAGCCGTGATGACGCAGCTTTTCAAGCGCCTGACGGAATGTACAATCCTCATATATGTAAACGGTCTGACTTTTAGGTGTCAAAAGAAATGCTATATTCATAGTGTTGCTGCGTACCTTTCTGTATTATGCGACCGGACCGCAAGGCGAGGCCCGGCACCTACCATACTGATATGATTATACAGCGCAAATGTGGACATGGTGCGATGGTGATACGACGGATCTAAAAACTATTTTATTTTTTCCTTTTGGTTGCCCGCGTATTTGGTGATAAGATCGTATTTCTTGCCGGAACGCACACGGCAGACCGAAAAATAATTGCCCGACTCGGCATGATCGACCAGTGTAAAGAACACCGTACCGCCAAACATGCCGCCGTCCCCGACATATACGAGATCCGCCACCGCTGCCGACTGCTTTTTGCCGGTGCGACGAGCATACCAAAGCGTGCCTTCCTCCTCGATAGCCGAGGTGAAGTAAACGCCGCCTCCCGCGCCGTCCACTGCGACAGCGACCACTTCCTCGCATATACGCTTTTGCGTTTTGCCGTTTTTGGTAACATACCAAAGCGTATCATCAATATCTAAGAGATAGACCCCGCGCATATCACGTGCGGCCAGGATCCTGCCCGCCTCCATCGCGCCCGCCACCAGCTGCTTTGAGCCGTTTTTGGAGATATCCTCAAGATAATACACCGCGCCGCTGTAGCTGTCAGCACCCACGGATGTATCGATATAATAGACAGACCGTCCGTTTGGCGCAATGCACGCGCCGCCGTAATTTGACGTGATGACAGATATCTCGCAAGCACCGTCAAGATAATAAAGCCCGCCGTTTGAGACGAATGTACTGCCGCCGAGCGCGCGACGCGCGTATATATCCGCCCGAACGCCGATAAACGGGAAGCGCTCGCGCCTTGCTGCACCGTCTGCGGGGACGATGATACCGTCTATCCCGCCTGACATTACCCTTGTGCGCTCACCGCCGCGGCGGCTGATATAGGTAATACCGTCATCACAAAAGATGACCTCCGAACGATCGGAATTAAAGATCAGACTCTCGCCAAGCTTTGCGGCATCGGTGGAAAGATGCCTGATATCATCCCCTACCGCCACCGAAAGCTTGTAGTTATAATCGGACATAGAGATATTCTGCTTGATAAAGTAAATATATTTGCCGCCGTTTGAGAGCGCCACGGGATAGGAATCCGCCGAGATGTGAACAGGCTCGCTCCCCTTTACCGAAACATAAGCGCGAACGTAGCCGTTTGCACGGCGCGTGTAGGCGATACTTCGGCCATCCGGCGACAGCACGAACATGCCGCGGAAGGGACCGGACATGCCCCCGGAGACAGGCATATACAATATGCCGCCGTCAACATGATCGGTCGTTTTCTTTTTTACGTTATAGATATAAAGCGTACCGGTCTCCTCCCCCGCCACCGCATAGGCGACGGATGCACCGTTATCCGAGATAGCCATATCATAGACACCGTCGGCGATCTTTGTCAGCCGCGAGTCGTTTATCAGCAAAAGCGAACCTGTACTGTCGATAGATGCGGTCTTGCCGAGTATCGCCGCCACACTTCCGTCAAAGGAGGAGACCAACTCATAGCTGCCGATATCATATTCGCCAAGATCGTAGTATCTGCCGTGCGAGTCGTAAAGGCGGCCATCGGTTCCGGAGGACGTGTAATATATCTCGGTCGTCTTGTTGTAACCCGAGCTGTTTTTTATTGCGGACACACAGCACGCGGCAACTACCGCCAGCAGGACCACCGCCAGCAGCACACCGCCAAGCACAAAATATTTTTTGTATTGATACCAAAAGAGTGCACGCCGCCCTGCACGACGACGATCTTCACTGCGCGGCGCGATCCTTTTTGCGCTTACATCGGTACGAACCGAGGGGGCATTATCGCGAGCCGCGGCGACCTCTGCGCGTTCCCGCCCGTTATTCGGGCAAGCTTTTGGAACGTTCGCAGGGGATGCCGCATCATCGGTAAGCTTTGCGCCGCACTCTGTGCAAAAGCGCACACCAACGGGGCATTCATTGCCGCAATTTTGACATTTCATTTTATCTTCTCCGATCTGCCGCCGTGCGGCGGCCGTGATAGGTCAAGCATCTCGCCGCAACGCGCAAAGCTTTCATCAAGCGGCGATGATAGTATCATCCCAGATTAATTTTAGCATATATTCGAGCGGAAGTCAACCACCGCGCGCATTTTTTTGCGCCGTTTGCCCGAATGATGGCACACACCTATTGACCTGCCGCCGATTTAGTGTTAAAATATATGCAGGCGACCGGCGTTTTGCGGTTGCCGAGTAATAACGAACCCTTTGGGATCGAGCTTGATATGAATATTTTGCGGGCCGCGCCGTCCGCAGGGGAGGTATTTCATGCACAATGATTTTAAATTTGGAATAAACATAGGCCTTGGCTTTGGCGAATCCTTTGAGGAGGGCGTGGCGGCGACCGCCCGCGCCGGCTTTGATGCCTGCTTTACAGGCTGGAACGCCACAGTAAACGTTGCCGAGCGCGCCGAGATCATTCGCCGCGCGGGGTTGATATATCAATCTATCCATGCACCCTTTAACAAAGCCGCCACTCTTTGGGAGGAGGGGCAAGAGGGGGATGATTTTCTTGCCACGCTGACAGATTGCTTGCACGCCTGTGCCGAAAACGATGTGCCGATAATGATCGTTCACCCGATAGTTGGCATGGATAAGCATACACCCGGGGACTTGGGGCTTGAGCGCTTTGGCAAGCTCGTTAGCGAAGCCGAGCGCGTGGGCACAAGGATCGCCTTTGAAAATCTTGAGGGGATCGAGTACCTGCATGCGCTGATAGATGCCTTTGACTCCTCCCCCGCTGTTGGTTACTGCTGGGATACAGGCCACGAGATGTGCTACAACTACAGCCAAGACGTGCCGCTTTTGTTTGGCAAAAAGCTTATAGCCACGCATCTTAACGATAACTTTGGCATGACAGACCCCGCCGTGATGACATGGCATGACGATGCGCACATGATGCCATATGACGGTCAGGCGGATTGGCACGGCATTGCCGAGCGTTTGCGCCGCGCCGACTATCACGATATCCTTACCTTTGAGCTTACCACCAAGTCAAAGCCCGGCAAAAACACTCACGCCGTGTACGAGACATTGGGACTTGACCGCTTTTTGAGCCTTGTTATGGGCAAGGCGATACGCTTTAGCCGCGAGTTTTGAGCTTTTTTCATTTGATATCCAAAACATGGCTGTCCCGCATCAGCGAGACAGCCATGTTTTTATTTTTTTGTGGTCGCTTTATTTAATATCGGAGTCGTCAAAGCGGTCACCGCATTCGGGGCAGAACTTGGGCGGGTTTTGGGGATCCTCAGGCTCCCAGCCGCATTTATCGCAACGATACCGGGGAGCGCCTGCGGGCTTCTTTGCGCCGCAGTTTTGGCAGAACTTGCCCTTATT
>CAZFVR010000047.1:0-5295 GCA_964522215.1 uncultured Ruminococcus sp.
TCGCCACGACCTTGTATATGATCGGCGCCGGGATGAGGCGGGAAGTACGCAATTCAAACGCGCCGATCGGGGGTTCAAGATCCCCGGCAAACGAAATTATATCTTCTCGCCGTAGGGGCGATGGATATCGCATTTGCTTGCGGCTACGCATAAACTCCGAAGGGCGGGGGACGGCTCCCGCCGCAAAGGAGGATGCTTTTGTTTGCGGCTGTAGGTGAGAGCTGCAACTCTTGCCAAGGCTCACAAGTGCTGTGGGAGTTGGCGCGCAGCGCCCGAGGGATCATGACACTGAAAAGAAAAGTTTTAGTTGTTAAAACGCACAAGGGACGTCCCGCGGGGGCGTCCCCTTTGGGGCTGTTATCATCAAACGCATGTATTCTATATAACACGATAGATCTCCCATCATCCGCCGTCATGCCATTCGGTGTGCATTTTTTTAGTATCTGCGATATATTTGTACTATTATTATCTTGATTTTTTGTGCTTTATGTGCTAAAATAAAATGGCAATAAAAAGCAATAACGGCCCGGAGTCTGCAGGTTGGCAGTGATGAGCCGTGAAAGGTTGTGAATGATATGAGATCAGCGAAATTTATTACACATGACGGATGGAAGCTGCCGGAGCATCCGCATCCGTGGCGTAACATGCAATTTAACAGCTACGAGCACGAGCTGCCGCGCGGCGAGGGACTGCTTACCGTAAAGCGCAGCTTTATGCCGGAACCCGGTCGCCAAGTGACAAAGGTGACGGTGCGCGCCACCGCGCTTGGTATATTTGATATGTTTATGAACGGCGTTCGCATCGGCAACGATATTGACGGCAGCTTTTTGGCTGACGAATACAAGCCCGGCTGGACAGACTATCGCCGCCGTGTTTTTGAGTACGAGTATGATGTTACCGAGCTTTGCGGCGAGGATAACCTCTTTGTGGCCGAGGTCTCACCCGGATGGTGGTCGGGGCGCATCTCCTTTGGCTTTTACGGCTTCCGCCCCTGCGCGTTCTGCGGAGAGATAGAGATAGAATATACGGACGGCGAGATCGAGCTCTTGGCATCATCTCCCGATGGCAACTGGAAAACAGTTATAGCCGGCCCGGTGATGACGGCGGATATTTGGAACGGCGAATATTACGATGCTACCATACCCGAGCCGTCTATCCACCCCGAGGCATATGATTGGCAGTCGGCCGTGGCATTTGACGAGTTTGCGGGCGAGATCGTACCGGTGGTAGGTCCCACCATTCGCGCAAAGCATGAGCTGGTGCGCGAGCCGCTGAGTGCCGTGGTGCACAGCGGAACGGTGCAGGATGGTTCTCCCCTTGGTGCTATCCGCGTTATCTCAAAGCGCGTTGGCGAGGAATGCCAAAACACCTGCCTACATGCGGGCGAGGCGTTGATCCTTGATTTCGGTCAAAATATGGTCGGTCGCCCGATTCTTTTCATCAAAGCGGAGCGCGGTACAAAGATATGCGGCTATTTTGCCGAAATGCTTAATGACAGCGGCGACCCCGAGCGCGGAAATGACGGTCCGCGCGGCAGTATGTACATAAAGAACTACCGCTCGGCTATGGCGCGTATAGTTTACGTGGCTGCGGGTGTGGAGCGTGAGGTGTACTTCCCCACACATTCGTTCTTCGGCTTCCGCTACCTTGAGATACGCGCCGATCGCGATATTGAGATATCCGTCCTTGGCGAGGTGATAGGCTCTGATATCGAGGAGGAGGCAAGCTTTGAATGCAGCGATCCCGAGGTAAACAAGCTCTACTCCAACGTTTTGTGGGGCATGAGAGGCAATTATCTTTCCGTCCCCACCGACTGCCCTCAGCGCGATGAGCGACTTGGCTGGACGGGCGACACACAGATCTTTTGCGGCGCAGCGGCATATCTTGGTGATGTTCGCGGTTTTATGCACAAGTGGCTGGGTGATGCGCGTGATTCGCAGGTGGACTATGACGGTGCTTATAGTGATGTTATCCCGCGCGTATTTACTGCGGTCGGCGGAAACGCCGCGTGGGGAGATGCAGGCATCGTTGTTCCCTACCGCCTGTGGCTGATGTATAACGACAGGGAGATCGTAGCCGAGCATTACGAGTCGATGCAGTACTACATGCACTTTTTGGAGCAGTACGGTCTTGAGGGACCAAACATTGCATACGGCGACTGGCTCAACTATGATGTAACGGATAAGAGATATATCGCGGTGGCGTATTACGCCTACAATGCCGAGCTTATGGTAAAATTCAGCCGCATACTCGGCCGTGAAAACGAGGCGGAATACTACCGCCTGCTCCGTGAGCGCATAGTCGCCCACTGGAGGGAGAGATATATTAAGGACGGCGAGTTGACCGTAAAAACACAAACCGGCTATCTCTTGGCACTGGCGTTCGATCTTGTGGATGGCGAGCTGCGTGAAAAGCTTATAGGCAGACTGCGCGATGCTATCATCGCAAATAATTACACGCTCTCAACCGGCTTTGTAGGCACCGGCATACTCAATCAAACGCTGGCCAAGGTAGGGCTTGATGGGCTTGCCTATTCGCTCCTGCTGCAGACCAACGACCCCTCATGGCTCTATTCAGTCCGCCAGGGTGCTACTACCATTTGGGAGAGATGGAACTCCTACACCCTTGCCCGCGGCTTTGGCGATGTGGGTATGAACTCCTTTAACCACTACGCATACGGCGCGGTGGCAGAGTGGTTCTTCTCTGGTATGTGCGGCATCTGCCCGGATGAGGCCGCCCCCGGCTTTGAGGATCACTTTATACTTCGCCCCACACCGGATATGCGCAAAGCAGGTGATATCCCTGCAGGGCAGCACCGCATAGAGCACGCCGCGGCAAGATATCGCGATATCAGCTCCGCATGGTCGCTTGTTTGCGGCAGATATGAATACAAATTTACCATCCCGCGCGGCTCGGCACGTGTTGAGCTTTTGGCGGGAGAGGGTGCGCACCTGACGGTGAACGGTCTTGAATACAGCATTGAGGAGCTTGGCGGCAAGCTGGTGGACGGTCGTGCCGTGTTTGAACTTTCGGCGGGCAGCTACACCGTGGTAATTTAACTTATCTGACCAAAAAACGGTTGATATGACCCCATTTGCGGCACAAAAAGCGATTTCGGGCAATTATTTTCGCAAAAAACCTTGACATAATCGCCCGAGTGTATTATAATATGTATTGTCGCTTTTTGTGCCGTCTTATTATCGTTATTTGGGAGGCAATATGCTTATCGATCTTTCAGCACTTTTGCGCGGCGAGACGCGCGAGGTATTGTTTGAATACAATATAACGCTGACCGATGCACCGATAGGCATCGAGTATACGGCTCCCGCCGAGGTCAGTGGCAGGGTCACCGACAGTGGCGGATATATAAGGCTTGTAGCCGAGGCGCGCGTTCCCTACAATGGTGAGTGCGCACGCTGTCTTGAGCCTATCAGCCGTGCGCTTACCGTAAACTTTGAGCGTACGCTCGTCCCCGAGGGGACGGAGAGCGAACGTGGGCTATCCGAGCTTGAGGACGAGGAGGATTACCTCATCATAAAGCAGGGCAAGCTTGATATGGACGAGACACTGAGAGAGACTATATATCTTGAATTTCCATACCGTCTGCTTTGCTCCGAGGATTGTCCGGGGCTGTGCCCCCGATGCGGCAAAAAGCTGAGTCCCGGGGAGGTGTGCGGCTGTCAAAAGCCACAGACCGATCCAAGATGGGATAAGCTAAGAGAACTGCTGGGTAATGACGACGGCGACGAAAAATAAATGGAAAGCAATTACAAGACATTAATCAGGGAGGTGTAGAGGTATGGCAGTACCGAAAAGAAAAGTATCGAAGGCCCGCAGAGACAAGAGACGCTCCAGCACATGGAAGCTCGCAGCTCCCGCGATGGTCAAATGCTCGAATTGCGGTGAACTCGTTCTGAATCATCATGTCTGCAAGAATTGCGGAATGTATGATGGCAAGAAAGTTCTTGAAGTTGAGGCAAAGTGATCGAGCTTTAGATAGGACATCAAAGAAAAGGTCGCCGATCGGCGGCGTAGACGGAAATATATGACCGGATGCGCGCCCCGGCGGCTTTTTTCTAAACTCTGCGACATTTAAAACTGCAAAAGGATATTATATTTAAAATGAAGATAATAATAAAAAACGCAACAGCAGCCGTGTGTCTGGCGGGCATGGTATTTACACTTGGTGCTTGCCAACTCTCCCAGATCCTTGGCGGAGACACCACAGCTACACCGGGAGGCTCGGGCACCCCTGTAGGTACTACCTCCGCCCCCATTACAGCCGCCGTGCCGGAGGCCTTGGATTACTCCACCATCGATCTTTCAAAATACGTCCGCGTGGACTATAAAAATATTGCCCTGCAGGTCAGCGAGCTGCCGGTGGATCCCACCGATGCCGAGCTTGACCGCGAGCTATACGACCGCATGATAGAGATGGGGCTTTATGAGCTTGATCCTGCCGCCGACAAGACTGCGGCCGGTGACTACATCGAGATGGAATATACCGGGTATATGGACGGAGAGACGTTCAGCGGCGGTACGAGCGAAAAGGCAACGATATATCTTGATATCGAAAACAGCGGATATATTGCAGGCTTTGCGGATGGTCTTATAGGAGTCAGGCCGGGGGATGAGGTCAAGCTTGAGCTTAACTTCCCGGATAACTACTATGAGGATCTTGCAGGCAAGGCGGTGACCTTTAACGTTAAGGTGCACGGCATCTGCCGCATGGCACTGAGCGATGCCAATGCCGAAACGCTCAGCAGTGGCAGCTACAAGACCATGGCGGAATACCGCGAGTATCTGCGTGAGTACCTGCAAACGATATCGAGCTACAACGCACTCAACGAGGTGGCAAACGAGATGTGGAACGCGGTGGTCGAGCGCTCCGAGATCCTTGACTATCCTCGTGCGCAGTATGAGTATTACTATGCGCTCCTCACCAACGATTATATCAGCGCGGCGGCTGCCAAGGGAGTGGATTATGATACCTATCTTGCCTCCGAGGGGCTTGATGCCGATAAGATAGACGAAAATATCAAAGGCTATATCAAGACCGAGCTGTTGCTCCACGCAATAGCCGAGCAGGAGGCGTTGGTCATTACCGAGGCGGAGTATGACGAATACGTCAACACCTACTACAACTACTACGCCCAGTACCTGCTTTACGGTACCACCAAGGAGCAGATAGTTCAGTATCTGCGCGAGCAGGCGTTCAACGAAAAGGTGCTCTATACCGTGTTTGGCTACTGCACGCTGACAAAAAAGACGGCGTGATGTGCCGCATCTGCCGCA
>CAZFVR010000047.1:5395-9423 GCA_964522215.1 uncultured Ruminococcus sp.
TGCCGCATCTGCCGCACCTGCGGCCGATAAGGCCGATGCAGTATAAATATAAAAAATATCGCCAAGACCGCGGCGGATCGTTTGCTTTAACGATCCGCCGCGGTCTGTTGTTTTATTTTTTCGTCCAAGTTGTAGGGGAGAGCAAAAATATCATCGGGTATATCTCAAGCCTGCCTATCAGCATGGTAATGGTAAGCAGGAATGTGGCAGGCGCGGAATACCCGGCGTAGGACGATGCCGGTCCCACGGCCCCAAGCCCCGGGCCTATGTTGTTGAGGCAGGAGACCGCTGCAGTGAGATTTGTTGTAAAGTCAAACGGCTCAAGCGACAAAAGCAAAAACACCGCCGCCAGTATCAGCATGTAAAGGGCAAAGTAGGCATTTACCTCAGAGAGCGTGCCGTCATCCACGACCTCCCCCTCATGGCGCACACGGCTGACCGCACGCGGGTGGAGCATACGCCGCAGATTGTTTTTTATCATCTTGAAAAGCAGGACAACGCGTGAGATCTTAAGTCCGCCGGCAGTCGATCCGGCGCATCCGCCTATAAACATAAGCAAAAAGAGGATGCAGCGTGAAAATCCCGGCCAAAGATCAAAATTTGCGGTTGCGTAGCCTGTTGTTGTGATGATGGATGCCACCTGAAAGGCAGCGAGCCGCAGTGCCTCACCAAGTCCTGAGCAGAGGTGCAGGATGTTTAGCGTTATTGCCGCAGTGGCCGCTGTAACTATTCCAAAATATGTGCGCATCTCGCCGCTTTGCAGGGCGGTGCGAAAGCGCCCTATCAGGATAAAATAGTAAAGGTTAAAGTTTACGCCAAACAGCAGCATAAAAATAGTTATTACCCATTGGCAGTAGGGGGAATACCCTGCAATGCTGTCCGCTTTTATGCCAAAGCCGCCGGTTCCCGCCGTGCCGAAGGTGTGAAGCAGGGAGTCAAACAGCGACATTCCGCCAAACAGTAACAGCACCACCTGTACCACCGTCATTGCAATGTAAATGAGATAGAGTATCTTTGCGGTGTCGCGTATGCGCGGTACGAGCTTGCCTACTATCGGCCCGGGCATTTCGGCGCGCATCACGTGTATCGACCGCCCGGATTCTGTTGGCAGTATCGCCATCATCAGCACCAGCACCCCCATGCCGCCTATCCAGTGGGTAAAGCTGCGCCAAAACAGCATGCCGTGCCCCATCGCCTCAATATTGATGAGTATGGATGCGCCTGTGGTCGTGAATCCGCTCACCGTTTCAAAAAGTGCATCTATGTAGGAGGGTATCTCGCGCGAGAGATAAAAGGGCAAAGCACCAATGATGGATAGCATCATCCATGCCAGAGCCACGGTAATAAAGCCCTCGCGCACATATATCACCGTGCTTCGGGGTCTTGAAAATAGGATCATCGCCGCCGAGAGCGCCGCAGCTATCGCGGCAGATATCAAAAAGCAAGCAAGAGCGCGCCATTCGCCATAGCATATGCAAGTCACGGCGGGCAAAAGCAGCAAGCCACCCTCAAGACCTACGATCCGCCCGGTGGTCTTTAGTATCATTCTGTAATTCATGCCGACCCCGCGCTTATCTTAAAATATCGGCAAGGCTTGATAGCATCCTGCCCGCGGCAATCACTATCACCCTGTCGCCGCTCAATATCCTGTCATCACCTGCCGGGATAACCGTTTTGCGGTCGCGAATGATACCGGCAATAAGAATGCCGGGTTTCATTTGCGGGCGTAGCTCGCGCAGGGGAATGCCCAGTATCGGCAGACCCTCGCTCACCTTAAATTCTATCGCCTCCACCTTGCCGTCCATCAGCTTGTAAAGTGTCTCCATGCTGCTGCCGATAGAGTTTTGCAGGGCGCGGGCGTAGCGCAAAAGCACATCCGCCACCGTCTTTTTGGGGGATACGATGTATTCAAGTCCCAGCCCGGAGGCAAGCGGCAGCATCTCATCGCGGTTGATCTTGGTTATCACCACCGGTACGTTCTGTGCTGCGGCAAAGTAGGACATAAGCATGTTTTCCTCATCCATACCGGTAAGGGAAACAAATGCATCATGCGAGGCAAGTCCCTCCTCCAGCAAAAGCTCGCCGCGCGCACCGTCGCCGCATATCACCACAGCGCGCGGAAGGTCTGCCGCCAGCTGTTCGCAAACAGCGGGGTCACGATCGATCAAGCGCACGTCTGTTCCCGCCGCGGTCAGCCTGCGGGCAAGGTAGTAGGCGGTCATGCTGCCGCCAAGGATCATAACGCTCTTGGCCTGGCGCCGCAGTGCACCAATGGCTTTCATGAATTTTTGGATCTCGTTCGGCGCGGCGGTCAGTCCCAGCCTGTCCCCCGCGCGCAAGACAAAATCGCCGCCGGGGATCGTTACCTCATCGCCGCGGTGAACGGCGCATACCAATACCTTGGCATCATATTTTGCACGCAGCTCATGCAGTGACATGCCGTCAAGCGGCGAGTCATCGGCCAGCAGTATCTCTATCATTTCAAAGTTGCGCTGTGAAAACGTCTCTATCTTTACAGCGGAGGGGAACTTTAATAGATTGTAAAGCTCATGCGCCGCAAGCAGCTCGGGATTTATCGGCATGGAGATATCCAGCATTTGGCGCATCATGCCAAGGCTGTGATCATTGTATTCGGGGTTGCGTATACGGGCAATGGTGTGGCGCGCGCCCATCTTTTTTGCCAAAAAACAGCTTAGCATGTTAAACTCGTCAGAGCCGGTCGCAGCCACAAACAGCTCGGTCGAGTCCACACCCGCTGCCTCAAGGGTTTCGCAGTCGGCGCAGTTGCCGCATATGCTCATAACATCGTGAATGTTGGTTATCTCGGCAATAACATCGGGGGAGTTGTCAATAACAACTATGTCATGCCCCTCGCCAACAAGGCTTTCTATTATCGTAGTGCCTATCTTGCCGCATCCGGCTACCATTATCTTCATAATTAAGATCAAAAATCTGCCTTTCATGGTGTTGAACATATTATAATACCAAACTAAAAAATAATCAAGAGGGACGGCTGATATTCGGCGTAAGACAGACAAAAATCTTCACACTAAAAATGCCAATATCAAATAAAAGATAAATAGCCGACGAGCGCAAAAATGTCCGTCACATCGTAGTGGCGAACTGCGGTAGCCTGCGACAAAGGATCCGGCATCCGTTTTTTGGCAAGAAAATATTTTTTATTACAGCAAAAAAGTATTGACAATTCCATTTTTTTCGCTTATATTGGATATGTAAAAATGCCGTGCGCTTGCGCATTGGCGAAATGAGATGTGATCCATTTTGCGCTCGCGTCTTGGCCGCATGGGTGTTAATTATGATGAGATCAGATCTTGCCTGTAAAATTCGCTATCCGCTCCTCTTTTGTCATGCAGCCCCCGCGCGGGGGCAAAATCAGGTGTCAATGTAATAGAATAATTATATTTTATATATGAAAGAATCACGTTATGAAAAAAAGAAATTATTATTTGATGCTTAGGACGATCGCATCTCTCGTGGTGTTTGCGCTATGTGTTGGCATGTTGATTCCGGTCGGATCCTCGATCGAAATAACAGGTAACGAAAACGAAACAACAAACAGCGAAAATACTCCGATAACAGAAGATCCATGGCAGCATGAATTGCGTGCCGGAGATATGCAGCTTGACAAACTTGCTGAAGCATAGCTTTGATATACTTTTCAATAGGTCCGGCAAAATTTGCTGTAAAATAATGCAACTATTTTATGAACACACACCATTTGATCGTTTTTGCTGTGTTGAACGAACCCCACATCGTAACACCTGATGATTCACTTTACGATTTCGTTTGTAAATTTACGAAACCGCAAAGAAATATGCTTTTTAATAAACTGTGTTCATTGTGCCGTAATTCACTGCATGATAGCGAGATTATGCGAGTACGATAACTTTTTCACTCATCCAACAATCCTCGCCTTACAAAACAAAAAGCAGGCACTTTTCAACCCTTAAAAGCACAAAAACAGGCGACACCCAACCAAAGTTGAATGTCGCCTGTTTTGTTGTCCA
>CAZFVR010000048.1:0-9122 GCA_964522215.1 uncultured Ruminococcus sp.
AGGTGCCCGAGCATCCTATGCGAGGGCGGAGGGATTGTTCAAACGACGGAGGGATCGTTCAATCGACATATGAAATTTTTGCTCCGCAAAAATCTAATTTTACCTCCTCATCCGTCACGCTTCGCGTGACACCTTCTCACACATGAGAAGGCTTGGCGAGAGTTCAAGCTTTAATTAATAGACATGTAGAAAGCAAGATTTTGATGTTTTGATATCTATCGTTGTCTATATGGCTACGCAGTATGTTCGCATTAACTAAAAAGCCTCCCGCGACACTTGGGAGCCTTGGCAAGAGTCGCAGCTCTCGCCTGCAGCCGTAAACAAAAGCGATATCAATCGTCTTGGGCAACCGTGGTCGTCCACATGATCAAAAAACAAAAAGACAGCGGCGGCCGCTGTCTTTTTTTCTAAACGCACGCAGGCGTTCGCCTGCGTGCTCATCACTTGTGCCGGCGCCAACAGCACCTGCGCGGAGCGCAATATCACTCGTGCAAGGCATAAGCATCGCTCCCATAGCTTCCCACCGTGATGGTGGCTGCGATTATCCTAAAATCGGTTGCAAGGCGGCGGCGGTAGTCCATTCCAAAATGGATGTACCCCAGCCCGCCGCTGCTTGAAAGCTCATATGTGGGGTCGCAAAAGCTCGCCTCACCGCCGATGGTCAGCTGTACCCACGCGTGCCCCGTGACCTCGCCGCGCATATCGCAGCAGCAAAACTCGGCATCAAGCCCCGCCTGCGTCATCATTTGCACGCACGCGCGGGCAAAGGTAGAGCATATTCCAAGGTGCCCTGCGGCATATGCGGAATAGCTTGGAATATACCTTGGCGTGTAATTATCATCATACATACCGTAATCATACTTAAAGACCCCGGTAAGGTTGTGGTACACCACCCGCGCACGGCTCTCCTCATCAAGGGATGCTCGTGCGCCTGCAAGATAGGCATTTGCCGTCTCGGTAAAGGCGAGGGTCAGCGCATCATGCTCGGCGCGGGATGATGTGTTGTAGCTCCAG
Source organism: uncultured Ruminococcus sp. (assembly GCA_964522215.1). Taxonomy (GTDB): domain Bacteria; phylum Bacillota; class Clostridia; order Oscillospirales; family CAG-272; genus CAG-390. The sequence continues at coordinate 1,015 of CAZFVR010000048.1, forward strand.
CTAAAGCTGCCTGCCGCCGCATCATAGGCGGTGAGGATGTCAAACTCCACCTCCGCGCCAAACAGCGGGAACTCGCGCTCAAGCAGCTGCGGCAGGTAGTAGGCGCAAAAGGCAGAGGGACAGGCCACCGTTGTTTTGTAGTCAAGATACGCATCGATAAAATCTATGTATACGCGGCAAAGCTCCGCGCCGCCCCAAGCCGCGGCGGCCTCTGACAGGCGGTAGGGCGAGTAGACATAAGCTCCGCCCGACACGGCGGGGGCGATGCGCTCGGCAATGTCCGTCGGCAGCGCCCCGCCCGCCCGGGAGTGATTTTTTGGTATCTCAAGCTCATAAAAGCCGGGCGTTTGGGTGCGCTCACCGTAATAGATCGCCGCGCAGTCAAGGGTCGCCTTGCTATCCTTGACGGATATTTGACCTATTATCGTTACCACACTGCAGATATACTCGTATTTCGGCAGACCGTCCGCAGCGGCGGTCGATAGTGTCAGGCGGGAGAGGCTCACGCCGTCAAGCTCCAAGGGCGCGGACAGCTCAAGGTAAAACTCGCCGCCGGCATCGGTGTTGCTTTTGTTTTTGGTAAGACCGCCCACCAGCACCACGCCGCGGCCGTCAAAGGCGGAGATATCCCCCGCCTTTTCGGCCTCTGTTTTGGGCGCGGTATCGTTTGCGGTATCCGTCGGGACGGCGGGTGTGGAAACCACTGCTTGCGGCGGCAGTGTGGCAGGCATCCCGCCGCCGTGGCGGGCGCACCCCGCAAGCCCCAAAAGACAAATAAAAGCCGTGATCAGGGCTTTGGCCCTGCTTTTTTTATGTGACATCGCTTTACCTCCCGCCCCGCCGTGCGGTCCTCGATCGTAAAACAAAGCTTTGCGATCGGCTGATATCACATATTATATCACATAGTTTTCGCCTTGTAAAGTAGAGCCGTCAAGTTTCCCTCTCGCGCTCTATCAGCTCGCAAAGCTCGCTTTTTATCACCGAGACCTGCGGACCGTACACCACCTGCACACCGTCGCCGCGGCGTATCACCCCCGCCGCGCCGCTTTTTTTAAGCAACCCGTCATCCACATCCTCGCCGCGCAGAACGCTAACGCGCAGGCGGGTGGCGCAGGCATCCACGCTTTGAATATTCCCGCGCCCGCCAAGCCCGCGCAAAATGATCGAGGCCTGTGACTCCTCACCCACGTCCGCCGCCGACATTTGCGGCTCACCGGGCGCGGCGCGGCGGCGTTCAACATCCGCACGCGAATACAGCCGCACCTCGCCGCCGTCCGCCTCTCGCCCGGGCGTCGGCAGGTCAAATTTTTTTATCATCATACCAAAAAGCAGATAATAAATCGCAAAATAGACCGCGCCCACCGGCAGTATCATAAGCCAGTTGGTCCTTGCCTGCCCCTGTATCACGCCAAAAAGCAAAAGATCTATCAGCCCGCCCGAAAAGGTCATGCCAACTCCCACGCGTAACAGATGCATCAGCATGTAGGAAAGCCCGGAGAGGATGCAGTGGATAAGATAGATCGAGGGTGCAACGAATAAAAAAGTAAATTCCAGCGGCTCGGTGATGCCGGTGATGATCGACGTGAGCGCGGCGGAGAGCAAAAGCCCGCCCGCAGCGCGGCGGCGGTCGGGGCGCGCCTGCCTGTATATGGCCAGCGCAAGCCCCGGCAGACCGAATATCATGACGGGGAACTTGCCCGACATAAATCTTGTGGCGCTGACCGAAAAGACCTTGGTGGATGCCGAGGCAAGCTCGGCAAAAAAGATATTCTGCGCACCGCTAACAAGTGCGCCGTCTATCATTGCCGTGCCGCCGACCCCCGTTTGCCAAAAGGGCAGATAAAACACATGGTGGAGTCCAAAGGGTATCAAAAGCCGCTCAATAAGACCGTATATCAGCGTGCCCACATACCCCGACCCCAAAACGAGCGAGCCGAGCGCGTGTATTCCCGCCTGAATATACGGCCAAATAAGAAACATCACGCCGCCGACGAGAGTGTAGACAACGGTTGAGATGATAGGTACAAAGCGCGTGCCGCCAAAAAAGGATATCACCCCGGGCAGGCGGAGCTTGTAGGTCCTGTTGTGCAGGGCGGCCACGCCAAGACCTACTATAATGCCGCCGAAAACGCCCATCTCAAGCGAGCGGATGCCGCACACATCCCCCACAGCGCCCTCGGGGAGGGAGCCGTCGGTCAGTCGCCCGCTGAATGCAAGCAAGCTGCCAACGGTCGCGTGCATCACAAAAAAGGCTATGGCGGCGGAAAGCACTGCCGTGGCCTTTTCGCTCTCCGCCATGCCAAGCGCCACGCCCATGGCAAAAAGTATCGGCAGGTTGTTAAAAATTATCGAGCCGACTGCCGACATCACGCCAAGCACCGCGCCCGCCGCCGTGCCCTCGCCAAGGATGCCGCCAAGACCCAGTGATGCGATGGTTGCGGGGTTTGTAAGGGAGGCACCGATGCCAAGGAAGAGTCCCGCTATCGGCAACAGCGCAATGGGGAGCATAAAAGAGCGCCCCACGCGCTGTAAAATGCCAAAGGCGCGCCCCTCCCTTTTTGCGGCCGCGCTCATGATGCGCCACCCGCGGCGGCGATCCTTTTGTTGACCTCATAGGTCATGGCAATGTCATGCCCGCCGCGCACCGCACCCGGGCGCACACGTGGGTGACTGATGCGCTCGCTGTTTGATATCAGCACCACAACGGACGGGTCAAGCCCTGCCTCCTGCAAAAGGGAAAGCTCCACCCGCGCCAAGGGATCTCCCGCCGCCGTGGTATCCCCCACCGCCGCCAGCGGAAAAAAACCGCGCCCGCCGAGCGATATTGTATCAATGCCGATGTGCAGGAGCAGCTCCAGCCCATCCTTGGTCACTATCGTGTAGGCATGCAGTGCCTCGGAGATCGACATAAGCGTGCCATCGGCGGGACAAAAGATCGCGCCGTCTGTCGGGCGCACGGCAAAGCCCGCGCCCAGCATGCCGGAGGCAAAGGCCTCGTCCGGCACATCCGAGAGAGGGATCACCCTCCCGTTTGCGGCGGCAACCAACCGTCCGCCGCTTTGCTTGAATATTGACATGTGTACCTCTTTTCTTTTTTGCCGCACTCGCGCGGAGCGCAAACATCACTTTGCGGCGCAAGCCGAAAAGCATCACCCGGCGCAAGGTGCAAGCATCACTGCGCGGAGCGCCTCGCTCCGCGCTACTCCATTTCCCTTATAGCCGCTTTTATCTCGGGTATCGACGGCGGCGGGAGGGAGACCTCATCCGCACCGAGGCGCACGAGGTCGGCGCATATCTCCGGGTCGGTCGCCAGCTCGCCGCAAACGCCTACCCATCTTACGCGGCCCTCGCCGCTCTCCCGCGCACGCCGCACCGCACTGCACACCCCGCCTATCAGCCGCAGAACCGCCGGTATGCCCTCCCGCACCAGCTCCAAAAGCGCCGCCGATTGCCTGTCCGCCGCCAAGGTGTACTGGCAAAGATCGTTCGTCCCCACCGAAAAGAAGTCGCAAATTCGGCAAAGCTCGTCCGCCATCAATGCGGCGGCCGGGGTCTCTATCATGATGCCAAGCGGCATTTCGGGATCAAACTCCGTCTCCTCAAAGCGCAGCTCGTTTTGCACCTCCCGCAAAAGCTCACGCACCCGCCGCACCTCTGCGGGGGTGGTGACCATCGGGAGCATGAGGGCGACCCTCCCGCCGACCGATGCGCGGCAGATGGCGCGCAGCTGTGTGCGAAACAGAGAAAGATTTGCCGCCTCAAGGCACCAACGGATGCCGCGTACGCCAAGCGCGGGGTTTTCCCCGATCTCTGCGGTGGCCCCTCCCTCCTGCTTATCCGCGCCGATATCGAGCGTGCGTATTATCACCTGCCCGCGCGGGATGGCCCGAAGCACCTGCCGATAGGCCGCTGTCTGCTCCTCCTCGCTTGGCGGCTCGGCGCGGCCAAGGTACAAAAACTCGCTCCTGAAAAGTCCTATCCCCTCAGCGCCCAGCTCTGCCGCTGTCGCCGCCTCGGCGGGCGAGCCGATGTTGGCCATAACGGTGACCCGCCGCCCCGAGCGCGTGACCGCCGGCAGTGCCGCCGCCGCGCGTTGCGCCGCCTGCCGCTCCCGCTCGCGTGCCATGCGGGATGCCAGCTCCTCAAGCTCCGGCAGGGTGGGCTCTATCAAAAGTCGCCCGCCGCGGCCGTCTATTATCGCCTCCCTGCCGTCAAGGGCCGAGAGCTCCCCATCGTCTATCCCGCGCAGCCGCACCACAGCCGGGAGGCCAAACTGCCTTGCAAGTATTGCCGTATGTGATGTGGGCGAGCCGCCGATGGTAGCCAGCCCCCGCACGCGGGTAGGGTCCAGCGCGGCAGTGTCCCCGGGCGAAAGCTCGCGGGCAAGTATCAATGCCCCCATCGGGATCTCTGCCGTTACCGCGCCACCGCCGGATGCGTGGCGGGCTATCCTTTGCGCCACGTCCTTGATGTCCGCGCCGCGTGCGCCGAGATATTCATCCCCCAGCGCCGCCATTTCGGCGGATAGCTCCTCTCCCGCCGCAATTATCGCCGCCGCAGCTGTCTCTCCCGCCGCAATATGCCGCTCCGCCGCCTCCAAAAGGTCGCCGTCCTCCGTCATCATTCGGTGGATCTCAAATATCTCCGCCGCGTCCCCCGCGCGGGAGCGCACCTCCCCTGCCAGCCGCTCAAGCTCCTGCGCGGCACTTCGGCAGGCGGAGGCGAGTCCTTCGCGCTCCGCATCCGGGTCGGAATTGCCGTGGGTTTCGTCACGTACGGGGTGGGGGCTCGTGTGGCAGTCGGGGCAGAAAATCCGCCCTGCGGCCTCGCCTGCCGATGCACCAATGCCCAAATACTCCCGCCGACCAACGGATGCCGTCATGCCGCTCACCCCCGCTCGGCGGAAAAAGCCTGCTCCAGCGCCGATATCACCGCAGGGAGGGCCGCCGCCTCGTCCTCCCCGTCCGCCGTTATTTTAAGCTCGTCACCCGCACGCGCACCAAGTGTCATAAGGGATATCAGCCGCTTGCAGTCCGCCTCACGCTCGCCAAGCGTGACGGTTATCACCGCGCTGTATTGCTTTGCCGCGTTTACCATCGCGCCTGCAGGTCTCGCGTGCAGACCGTTTTTGCCGTCTATTTTATATACCGCAGTCTTCATTTTTGGTCCTACCGTTTTCCTTTTCTTTTGCCGTTTGCCCCGCACTGCCGCGCAGAGCTGCCGCACTGACTTTATTATCTGCCGCATCCCGCGCATCTATTCGGAGCTTTTGCTTTTTGGAACAAAGAAAGATAAATGGCTTGCAGTATTTTCTGCCAAAGCGGGACGGGAGCTGCAAAACATCACTCCGCGCCGCGTTGACCTCACTGCGCTATGTGCAGCATCCCTCCACATACTGACATATTTTGCTCTCTCCGTGATGTATAATTGAAAAAAATCACTTTGATCTTGCGAAAGGACAGGACGAAAAAATGAACGGAAGATGGGAAAACAACAAAACTGCGGGCAGGGCGCACCCGCGGCGGGGGAGGGCGATCCCCGCATTTTTGAGCCGTGTGCGGGAGGCATTTGCGGGGTGGTGCGCCACACTGCCGCGCGGGCTGGTGCTTGGCGGGCTTTCATTTATCCTTTGCCGCGCCACCGTGATGGGCGGCACGCCGTTTGGCTTTGCCTTTTTATCCGCCGCGCCCTGCGGCGTTGGCGCAATAGCGGCGGGAATGACTATATCCGCGCTTGTGGACGGCGGACTGCCGCGTGCGGTCATAGCGTTGGCCACCGTGGCGTTACGCCTTTTGGTGCGTGCGGTGATAGATCCGCCACGGCGCGGGGAGAGCCTTATCGGCGCGGCATTTGGCGAGAACATATTTTTGCGTATGGCCACTGCATCTGTCGCCGCCTTTGCGGCGGGGCTTTGGCGGCTGATCGGGGGCGGATTTTATTTTTACGATCTGCGCTCGGCAATAGCCGCAATGGTATTATCCCCCATCGCGGCTGGGCTTTTTGAGCCGATATTTGATACAAGCGGCGGCTCTCCGTTGGGAATTACCATCACACTGCCGGGGCGCGGGGAGGGGAGCGGCGAGGCTCGGCGGCCGTTTGACCTGCGCCGACTTATCACCACGGCACGGCGGCAGAGCACGGCACTGCTTTGCGTAGCGTTTTGCGCCGTTATGGCACTGCGGGGGGAGCTGCCGGCGGGGGTGTCGCTTGCCCACGCCGCGGCACTTACCCTCACCCTTGCCGTCTCCCGCGGCGGGCGGCGTGCCATCCTTCCCGCAGCGATATACGGAGCCGTGCTCGGTGCGCCCCTTGGCGCGGCATGTGCGTTCTCCTTTGCCGCGGCGGGCGCGGCGGCGGCGCTCGCGCGTGAGATATCCGAGACGGGCGGGGCAGTGCTCGGCATAGTTGCAGCCGCGCTCGGCGCATTGCCGCTTGGCGGCTTTGCCGCGCTTTTGACCATCCTGCCTGCGGGGCTTTGCGCACTAACGGTCCATTTTGCGATCTCCGCCTACATAAAAGCCAAGGCTCGGCCGCGCGGGCGGACGGCGGGGCAGACCTTGGCGGCAGAGGATGCGGACATCCCCGCGTATCTTGATGCGCCGAATGCGCGAGAGCGGATGCAGGAGCTGTCAGATGCTTTTGGCGAGCTTGCGGGCGCGTTTTTTGAGCTTTCCGAGCGCCGCCGCCACCCGGGTGAAGCGGAGCTGCGGCGGATAGCGGACGAGCTGGGCGACGAGATATGTGCCGCCTGTCCGCGCCGTAGGAGGTGCTGGGAGCTTGAATACGACTCTACCCTTGATGCCTTTTGCCGCCTTGCCGCATCCGCCAACGGCAGTGCGGTCTCTCTGCCTGCGGGCTGCGAGATGGGGGAACGTCTTCGCGAGCGTGCCGCGGCGCTTGCCGCCGCGGGGCTTCGCCGCACGCTTGAGGACGAGCGGCTGTCGCTTTTTGCCTGCGACTACCGCGCCGTGTCCGCCATTCTTGCGGATGCCGCAGAGGCGGACGAGCGCGAGTGCCGCAAAAACGAGGAGCTGACAGAAAGGCTGCGCCAAAAGCTCAGCGATCTTGGCGTTCGCGCCGCTCGTTTGGATGTTTTCGGTGAGCGGCGACTGCGCATTGATGCGGCCGGGGTGGATCTTTCCCGCTGTCGTATGAGGATAGGCGAGCTGCACCATGCGCTGGAGGTAGCGGCAGGCGTGCCGCTGACCTCTCCTGCCATCGAGCCGAGCGGCGGCGGGATGCTGATGCGTCTGCGCTCTCGCAGGCGGCTGAGGGCAGAATTTTCCGCCGCGCGGGGCGCGCCGGACCGCGAGATATGCGGCGACACGGTGATAAAGACCGAAAACGCCGACGGCTCCTTTTACGTTTGCATTTGTGACGGCATGGGGCGCGGTAGCGAGGCCGCCTTTACCGCCGCCGTTTGCAGTGTGTTTTTGCGGCGGATGCTGGCCGCGGGCAACGGGGTAGAGACCTCACTGCGCCTGCTGAACAGCATAATTCGCGGCAAGGGCGGTGAGGAATGCTCGGCGGGTGTGGATATTTTGGAGGTGGATCTTATCACCGGTCGCGCCGCGCTCTACAAGGGTGGGGCGGCGCCTTCCTACCTGCGCCGCGGGGAGAAGATATATTCGCTCTCCACCCCAAGCGTGCCGCTGGGGATAATAGGAGAGCTGGATGCGGGCAGGACGGAATTTGCGCTTGAGCCGGGGGATATCATCCTGATGGTATCGGACGGTGTGCTCTCGGGTACCGATGAGGACGAGGGTGGCAGCTATGTGTGGCTGCTGGATCTTTTGGCCTCTGCCGATTCCCGCCCGCTTGAGGATACCGCCCGCCGCGCCCTGCGCATGGCACGCATAGCCGGCAGCAGAGATGATGCCTCCGCCGCCGTGATAGCCATCGGGGAGGCGGAGGAGGCGGGGCGCATCGCGCAGTGATATTCCGTGCAGCGCTGCGCCGGCTCCCGCGACACTTGGGAGCCTTGGCAAGAGTCTGACCTTTATTGGATAGACATATAGAAAGCAAGAGTTTATTGTTTTGATATCTATCGTTATCTATACGGCTACGCACCATGTTCGCATTAACTAAAAAGCCTCCCTTGTGTAAAG
>CAZFVR010000049.1:0-8170 GCA_964522215.1 uncultured Ruminococcus sp.
AGGATAAAGCTCAAATCTTAAAATTAAATGCCGTCCCGCAAGGGACGGCATTTTTGTATGGAGGGGCAGATCATATCTCGGCGGGCTGCTTTTTTGCAAACGATCCGCGCCAAGCGACTATAAAGTAGGCGATCTCGGCGATGGCGGTGATGCTCCAGGAGAAGATATAAAGGAGGTAGAGCGATGGGATGGTCCCAAAATGCGCAAATATCGTGTACACCCAAACAACGCGGAAAATGCAGGAGCCGAGGACAACGATGACCGTGGGCCACAGGCTTTTGCCGATACCGCGGGAGGCGGCGATGGTGCAATCCATAAATGCGGATACCATATAGGATGCGCCCATTATCATAATACGGTGCATGCCCGCCTCGGCGACTGCGGCCTCGGTGGTGAACAGCGCCAAAAACTGCCGTCCAAACAGCATAAGCAGTCCGCCCATTATCGCGCCCGCGAAAAATGAGTACACAAGGCTTATAATGTAGCTCTCCATCACTCGCCGCCGCTTGCCCGCGCCAAGGTTTTGCCCCATAAATGTGGAGCAGGCGGTGTAAAATGCGTCCATGACGTTATAGATGATCGAATCCGAGTTGGCGGCTGCGGCGGTGCCCTCTACCATGATGTGGTCAAAGGAGTTGACCGCCGACTGTATAAAGAGGTTTGCCACGGCAAAAATTGCATTTTGCAGTCCCGCCGGAATGCCCAGTGCCAATATCGCGCGTGCGCGGTCGGGGTAGATGCGGATGATCTCCGCGCGCAGACCGCACGCAGAGCTGTCGCGCGACATTCTGACTAACACCATCACTGCCGAGAGATACTGCGAGATGATGCTGGCCCACGCCACGCCGTCCGCGGCCATGCCGATCCCCAGTACAAAGACCAGGTTGAGGATAACGTTTAAAACGCCGGAGACCGTAAGATATACCAGCGGGCGGCGGGTGTCGCCCGCGGCGCTCAGAACGGCGTTGCCGAAGTTAAAGATGCCGAGTGCGGGCATGCCGAGAGAGTAGATCCTAAAATAAAGGATCGCACCGTCGATCAGCTCGTCCTTGGTGTTGATAAGCTCAAGCATCGGGCGGGCAAGGGTCAGGCATACGGCAGAAATGAGGATGCCGAGCGCGGTGCAGATGATAAGCGAGCTGCCTACCGTCTCGGCGGTCTCGCGTTTGTCGCCCGCGCCGATGGCGCGCGCCACCAAAACGTTAACACCGCTCCCCATGCCGATCAGCAGTCCGGTAAACAGGGTGACGAGTATGGTGGTGGAACCGACGGATCCCATGGCGGAGGAGCTTGAAAAACGCCCGACTATCGCCACATCGGCCATGTTGAACATGACCTGCAGCAGCCGGGAGGCCATCAGCGGCAGGCTGAAGATGAGTATCTTCCGCCAAAGCGAGCCTTGGGTCATATCCGCCTCTGCCGCGGGAGCTATGCTTTTGTGAGATGTGAATTTCATATTTATCAATAGCCTTTGCACGTGTTTTGATGGCGCGGGAGCGCATGCAATATCATATCACAAAATGCAAAAAAGGTCAAGGGGGGCAAAGCGAGGTTACGCACATGGTGCGCAGTGATATTTTGCGGCGTTCGCCCGCGTGCGACTTTTAATTGAATCTGTTTTTGCTTTCTTCACCGCATGGTGACACGCGGACGCCTGCGACGATGGATATCGCATTTGTTTGCGGCTATCGATAAACTTCGCAGGGCGGGGGGACGGCTCCCGTAGCTGAGGAGATCTTCATTATTCCGTTTTCTTTTTTGCACGAGACCGTGGCGCGCGCCCTGCGGGGAATTACAAGCTCAATTCGGGTGAATACTTTTATTTGAAATTTGAGTAGCTGTTTTTTAACTTTATATTACAATTGAGGTCACATTTGCGCTTGGGCGATATGGTATAATATATATGATCGGTAAACAAAGATGCCGTACCGTGTTATTTTGTGAGCATGCAGGCATCATTTTCGGTCGATATCCCGTGGTCTGCTCCGCAGGCGGAAAGGAGCAAATTTGCTTTTAAAATCACGTAAAAAACTTCAGGAAAAGCTCAACGAGGCCATGCGGGCGGTTTTGCCCATCATTGGCATCGTGTTGTTGCTGACGCTTACCATCGCGCCCATCGAGCCGGGGATCCTTTTAAGCTTTCTCACCGGTGCGGCGATGATAATCATCGGCATCATGTTCTTCACCCTTGGCGCGGATCTTTCGATGACCCCCATGGGCGAGCGTGTTGGCGCGGCGATAACAAAAAAGCGCAGCCTTTGGCTGGTGATAATCGTCGGGTTTTTGATGGGCTTTATCATCACCATCTCCGAGCCGGATCTGCAGGTGCTGGCAGGTCAGGTGCCGTCTATCCCGAGTACTGTGCTGATACTGGCGGTGGCCGCCGGCGTTGGACTGTTTTTGGTAGCGGCCCTTTTGCGTATGTTTTTTGGCATATCGCTCAGGCTGATGCTGATGATCTCATATATACTGGTATTTGCGTTAGCCGCGTTCGTGCCGAGTGACTTTCTTGCCGTGGCATTTGACTCCGGCGGCGTGACCACCGGCCCCATGACCGTGCCGTTTATCATGGCACTTGGCGTTGGTGTGGCATCTATCCGCAGTGACAGCCGCGCGGGCGATGATTCCTTTGGTCTTATCGCGCTCTGCTCGGTCGGTCCGATACTGGCCGTTATGTCGCTGGGCCTCATTTTTAATCCCGAGGGAGCTTACGAGGCCGCCGCGCCTACGATAATCGAGACATCAAGCGATCTTACCCGCCTGTTTTTGGAGTCCATCCCCACGTATATGGGCGAGATAGGGCTGGCGCTTTTGCCGATAATCGTATTTTTTGGCGTGTTTCAGATCTTCGCCTTAAAGCTGCCGCGCCGTCAGCTTTATAAAATGGTAGTTGGTCTTATCTATACTTATGTGGGACTGGTCCTTTTCCTTACCGGCGCTAACGTTGGCTTTATGCCCGCGGGTAATTACCTTGGCAATGTGATAGCCTCCCTGCCCTACAACTGGGTGATAGTGCCCATCGGCATGGTGATAGGCTACTTTATCGTGCGTGCCGAGCCGGCGGTCTACGTGCTCAACAAGCAGGTCGAGGAGATCACCGACGGTGCCATATCCTCCACAGCCATGGGCACCTGCCTCTCACTGGGCGTTGCCGCATCCATCGGACTTGCGCTGCTGCGCGTGCTGACGGGAATATCCATTCTTTGGTTCGTCGTGCCGGGCTATGCCATAGCGCTCGGGCTTTCATTCTGCGTGCCGCGCATATTCACGGCTATCGCGTTTGACTCGGGCGGAGTTGCCTCCGGACCGATGACGGCGACCTTCCTTTTGCCCTTTGCGCAGGGCGCGTGCCTGGCCGTGGGCGGAAATGTGGTATCCGATGCCTTTGGCGTGGTCGCCATGGTCGCCATGACGCCGCTTATCACCATTCAGGTGTTGGGGCTTGTGTACCAGATAAAGAAAAAGCTTGCCGCATCGCATGGCGGACTGCCACAGCACGAGCTGCCCGAGCTGCCTGATGATGCCATCATCGAGCTTTGATTGATATTTGAGTATGAAAGGAGCCGAAAATGAGCGAGCTATACCTTATGATAACGATAACAGACCGCAACATGGCACGCCGATTCATTGCGCTTTATGAATCGGAGGGGATAGGCGTATCCTTTACCGCGCTGGGCAGCGGCACGGCGGTAAGCGAGGTGCTGGACTATTTTGGTCTTGCGCGCGCGCAAAAAACGGTAATGTTTGCCGTTGTTACCGGGGAGACCTGGGAGCACACGCGGGCGCGGCTTGAGAGCGAAATGAAGATAGATATCCCCGGCATCGGCATAGCCTTTATAGTCCCGCTGTCAAGCATTGGCGGCAAAAAGCCGCTGTTGTTCCTGACCGACGGCCAAAAAATTGAAAAGGGAGAGGAAAGCGAGTTGAAAAACACAAATTACGAGCTGTTGGTGGCCATCACCGACCAAGGGAATACAGATAACGTTATGGATGCCGCAAGAGAGGCCAAGGCCTCCGGCGGAACTGTGATACACGCACGCGGAACAGGCACCGAGAGGGCGGAAAAGTTCCTTGGCGTTTCGATAGCCGAGGAAAAGGAGCTGGTGTTTATAGTTGTTAAGACCGAGCAAAAGAACGCCATCATGCGCGCCATCATGGATAAGGCCGGCCTTACCACCGAGGCGCGGACCATAGTCTTCTCGCTCCCCGTCACCGCAACCGCCGGCATGAGACTTTTGTCCGACGACGAAGAAAAGGAATAAAAAATATCAAGAGCCTAAAGCTCTCATGTAAATACAGATCACCGGCTGACCCCCTTGGAGTCAGCCGGTGATCTGTTGGTTTTTGGTCGTTTATTTACCTATACGGCGGCCTATCTCATCAAGATACGCAATAAGGTCATGCGGATCGTTGGCGGTGATGTTGGTAAAGCCAAACCTCATGCAACGCTCTGCGGCGGCACGATCGTCGGCGTGGTAGCCCCATGCCTGTATGCCGCGCTCGTCAAGCATTGCCACAAGCTCCGCTATCTCCTCGTCGGTCATGCTCATCGGCACGCCCATGCCGTACATATGGTCAAGCACGCGCGGGTCATACCTCTTCATTTTAACCGGCGGCTGTCCCTGCGTTTTTACATGCGGGTAGTGATCGTTTACGTAAAGCAGGGTCTGCGCATCAAAGCTGGCAATTACCGATCTCTCAAGCAGGCCAAAACGCTCCAGCATCTCTATTGCCACATCCACAACATGCGGGCGCTGCTCCTTTATTTCAACGTTAAGTATCATATCGGGGGCAGATTCCTCTGCTATGCACTTCAGTGCCTCCTCAAAGGTCGGCACGCGCTGACCGGGATAGCCAAATTTAACGCCCGCGTCAAGGGCTTTCATCTCCTCAAGCGTTTTAAAGCAAACGGCGCCGTGACCGTCGGTGGTGCGGTCCACCATGTCGTCATGCATAACTATCATCACGTCGTCGCGCGTGAGCTGAATGTCAAACTCCAAAACGTCAACGCCAAGGCTAAACGCCTCGCGAAAGGACATCAATGTGTTCTCCGGCATATATGCCTTGCAGCCGCGGTGACCTGTCACCCCAAGCTTTTCTTTATTTTGATCCCACATCACGTGATCCTCCTCAGTCTCTGTTTATCGCGTGTACCAGCGTGCACACAACGGCGGTGATAGCGGCAACTATCGCGCCAAGCTTTATGATATCCAGTATCGATACGGTAAACTCGGCATCAAGGTGCGCCTCGTGCTGCGGCTCTTCGTTGCGGTCGCCGCAAAAGCCGACCGTGTAAACAGCGTGATTTTTAATGCAGGGGCGTTCTATCTCCTTTTTAAAGCGTTTGGCTTTTATGATGTACGGAACGGTTGCGTACTTTTTCATGGTTCTTTCTCACTTTCTCACTTATATATAGTCATATGATGATCGTATTATCTGTTTTGGTTTCGTTTTTACTCAAAAACTCTTGCCAGCTCGCGGTCGGCGGCATCACATGCACTCTTAATAGCATCCGGGATCGTCGCGCGGCCCTCAAAGCAGGATCTTACCGCGCCGATGGTCGCGCCGTACAGCTCATCCGTGGCTCCCGCGTATAGGTATGCAAAGTCAAATCTAATGTCCGAATCCAGCACACGGCGCAATGTAAGGTAGGAGTTATTGTCGCGCAGGCAAGTCTCAAGCGCGGCATCTGCATAGGCATCGCCAAGCCACGCGCCGGAGGCGGCATCAAGCGCCGCAAGAGCCGCGCCGCACAGCTCGGAGCGTCCCGCGCCGCCCACACAGGCTATCACGGGGCGTGTTTCCGCGCCAAGCGTTATGTAGCCGCCGTCCGTGTTTGCCATAGGCACCGGCAGAATGCCCCATTCGCAGTCAAGGCTGAACAGGCGGCGAATATCGGATACCGCGCCGAATCTAAACAGCGCCTCACCGCGTGTGAATTTATCAAACGCCTCACCGCTGACCTCGCAGACCGATGCCAGCCGCCCTATCAGTGTGTTGGCGGTGGTCAGCGCATCGATATCGCAATTTACAGTGGGCGACTTGCCCTGCGGGTGGGATACAAACTCGATCCCAAGTGTTGCGCAAAGGATATCCGCGGCAAAAGCGGTATCTGCGCCGTCATCACCGCAAAGGACTGTCCTGCCTGCGGTAGCGGTAAACAGATCCTCCCACGTCAGCCCCTCGCCGAGTGAGCGGCGGTAAAGTGAATCTGTCAGCTCCTCGCCCGCTGTGGTGCGGTTAAAATAGAGAATTTGGACCGAATCCGGGTCAAAGGTGGCATCCCCGCAGTAAAAATAGCAGGATGAGCCGGCAATTCCCGCTCCGGCTGCGCTGTGGTGGTCGGAGGGTGTCACAAAAAAGGGCAGCTCGCGCAGGTTTGCGGCGATCGATGCATTATAATAGAGTGCGGCGGAGGTCGCGGGTATTACCGAAAGGTCGGCGTAGTAGACGCCGGCAGCTGCATTTTTTTGCAGTGCCGCAAGCAGCTCGGCATCGTCTGCGCGTGTCACGGTCAGGTTGATGCCGTATCGCGCGCAGGCAAGCTCGGTGCGCCGCCGTCTTGCCGCGTTGAGAGTATCATCCGCTGCGGGTTCAAACAGATCCGGCGCGGCGTAGGAATTGGCAATTATGAGGTCTGCCGTGCCCAGCTCTACCGACGGCAACGCCGCCAGTGCATTTGCGGCATCGGCTGTGCGATCCGGAAAGGTCATTACCTTTGGCGGCTCGCTCGTCTCCGGGGGTGCGGCGGGCGGGGGAGTCGCGGCTGTGGTCTCAGCCGCCGTTGTTCCGCCGCCGGGATAATTTATCTCAACAAATCCGCAGCCCGACAGCGGCAGGCAGAGCATGGCAACTGCCAGCGCCGCGCCAACGGCACGGGGGATCATTCTTTTTTGTCTCTTTTCTTTCATTATCATCAAGATCATCAAGCCAACACCCGATCATGCACGGGTCACGGTAACAATAAAGCCATCGTAGTTATTGCCGGATATCGTATACGGCAGGTTGATCGGCACGGGAACAGAGGTGGTCGCGCCCTCGCCGGTTGCGGCGGGAACGTAATAGATCTCGTATGTCACGCCGTCATCGCCGTTTATAACATAATGTGTGCTGTCATAGCTGTGGCGGGTGGCAAGCACTGCAAGATACTCCTCAAGGCAAAGGTCATTGCGCATCATTGCCAGCGCGTGGGGATAGCCCACATATCTGTAATGCTCTATATAGTGTGCCGAGTGCGTTACCGAGGCCTTTCCCTCGGGGTATCTCTGCACAAAGCCGTATTTATAGCAATTTGTGTTGACCCAGTTATATATCTGCACGCAGGAGGGATAATCCTCCGAGATATATGGGTAGATATCGCCGCTTTCTATGGTCAGCCACGCGCGAATGTCCACTGCCAGCCCGGTGTTATGCTCACTGCACCCTGCGGGATCCTCCTTTGAGGGCTTGGCATCATACATTGCGGCTTGGTCATCGCTTGAGCGATAGCAGCTGTACTGCGGCAGGTAAACATCCTGGTTTTTTGTGGCATCGTAAAAATCGTCTATCATATTATTGAGTGCCAACAGGGCCTTTGCGCTCAGCTTAAGGTCATAGGCGCAGGAGTATGAATGAATTACTCGGCCGGATGCGGAGGTTCCCCACTTTTCACTGCGTGCGCTGCGCACGTCGCAAAGGTCTGCGGTGGTCGTGGGCGGAACATATTTATAGCTTGAATTTACAAGTATCAGCTCGCCGCGGTGAACATCCTCAGCCGTCATAAGCTTTACGGTATAGCCATCCGGCGTACCTGCGGTGGTTTCCGGTGTCTGGGTCACTGTCGGCTCGGTGGTCTCGGGCGAGTGCGGCGCATTGCTGCTGTCCTGTGCAGGGCCGGGTGAGGATGAACTGTCGACCGTCGGTGGCAGAGTGTCCTCGCCGCCGCTTGCCAGCTCACTGCATATAACGACCGTGGCCACTATAAGGGATACCGCCAGCAGCGACATAAGGACCAAAAGAATTATCCTTTGCGTTTTGCGCCGCCTCTCCCGCGCCGCACGCTGACTCAGGTGCTTATCCAGTTTAAATGCCCGTGTGTTGGAATCGCGATCATTCATCATTTCTACCTCTTTTTTTAATTCTCGGGTGACGTTTCTGCGTTATCCGGACTTCACCCCCCGATGGTGAAGAA
>CAZFVR010000050.1:0-4880 GCA_964522215.1 uncultured Ruminococcus sp.
CGAAGCGTGACGGATGAGGAGGTAAAATTAGATTTTTGCGGAGCAAAAATTTCATATTTGGCATCTACCAAGTGTCGCGGGAGCAGTAGCCCCGCGCGTTACTGTTCCACAAATGTAGGCACAAGTCTTGCGCCGTCGGCCTCGGCACTGCGGTGCAGAGCTTCAATAAGTCTTATCGTATTATAGGCGCTGACGGGGGTGTTGAGGATATTCTCACCGCCGTTTTCAATAAGCCCCAAGAGATAATCTATCTCGCCGGCAATGCCTGTGGGTCCATTTCTCAGCTCGGCGGGATAGGGATCCGAGCCGTCGGCGGGGTAAACGGTGACCCGTCCGCCCTCAAATATCACGGTAGCACCCTCAAAGCCCATGCGGTAGGACATTTGGAACTTTACACCGCGCATCGTCCAGTCGCCAAGGCAGGTCACGGGGAAGTCGTAGCCAAGCGTGACATGCGAGTTATCAAATTTTGTATACTTGCTGGAGGCGCGGCACTCGCACCATGCGGGCTCGCCAAACAGCCAGCGTGCCATGTCGATATCATGTATCTGCATATCGCTTATAACTCCGCCCGCCTTGTTGTAGTCATGGTACCAGTTCTGCCACGACCACATGGGAATGCCGGAAAGGCGCTGGAACACCGCGCTCGTTACCTTGCCGTAGCGGCCGTCGGCAATGCAGTCCCGCAAAAATTCGTATTCGGGATAAAAATGCAGGCATTGGCCTATCATCAGCTTTTGTCCGTGCTCGCGAGCCTTGGCGTATTCGTCAAGCATGCGCTCGCAGTCGGCGGAGTTTAGCGCCATCGGCTTTTCGGAGAGCACATGATAGCCGCGCGAGAGCATCTCGCAGGCAAGGTCGGCGTGCAAAAAGGACGGCACACAGATGTCAACAAGGTCAACATCCTCCTTGGCCAGCATCTCGTTATAGTCTGTATATACGTTAAAATTACCGCCTGCGACCTCTGCCGCATCCTCAAGATTTATCTTTATACGGCGCTTTACCTGCTCGGGGTCGATATCGCATACCGCCACCAAACGCTCGCGGCCCTCGGCCTCAAACTTAAGGTGGGCGCTCTTGTGCGACTGCGCTATACCGCCGTAACCAATCATTGCTGTTTTGATCATTGTCTGTTCCTCTTTTCTGTCATTGCGTTTTGCGTTTTATAGAATAAAGCTCACTCGGAATACACCGTGTGCTCCTTTATTATCATTACCTTTGAGACCGTGGCGTGGTCAATGCGCGGGGCTATCACCGCCGTCAGGGTGCGACTGTTGGGGTCGGCCTCTATCGACTCAACCTCGCCCACAAAAAGACCGCGGGGGTAGATGCTGCCGATGCCGGAGGTCAAAACACGGTCACCAACTCTTATATCCGCATCGGCGGCAAGGCGTACCATCCTGCATTTGCCGTCAAAGCGCAATTCAAAGCTGCCCTCAACAAGCCCCAGTGCGCCGGAACGCTCCACATACGCGCCAACGGCAGATGCGGTCTCGATCATCGAAACGGCGTGGCACCATGTGGGTCCCACCTCCGTGATGTAGCCGACGACCCCATCCTCGGTGACCACCGGCATGTTTACCTCTATGTCATGAAGCGAGCCGCGGGAGAGGGTGTATACCGTGCTGTAGTTGCCGGATTCCCTGCCGATAACGGCTGCTTCCTCAAATATAAAATCGCTGTGTTCCTTTTTCAGCCCGAGATAATCGGAGAGCCAGCTGTTCTCCTCCTCAAGCATTTTGGCGTTGTATATGCGATCCTTGCAGTCGTCCAGCTCCTCGCGCAGGGCTTGGTTCTCCTCGCGCAGGCGTTCTACCTCGGTAAAATATATCGAAAAGCCGGAAAGCCCCTCGCCCGCCTTTGCGGCAAGGGTCGCCAAGGGCTGTGCTATCGTCCCCAGCGCCGCACGCACATAGGAGCCCTGCCCCATGGCGCAAAGCACCGTCGGCAGGATCGAAAGCAAAAACGCCGCCGTGAGCGCTATGATAAAAAATCTGTTTTTAAAAATGTTCATTTTATCCTCGGGGGACCTCCCTCCTCGTCCGGCACATTGCACGGGAGTGATGCCGGTGCGTGGTGCCGAGTGATGCGCGCTCAGCGCCGCGCTTATCTCGATCTGTAATTCACCACGCCGTGCATGCCTGTCTCTATCACGCGGCCGATGCCGAGGGCAACGCAGTCAAGCGGCTTTTTGGCAACCGTGACCCGCACGCCCGTGCGTTCGGAGAGCAGGGGCGCCAGCCCGCCAAGCAGTGCGCCGCCGCCGGCCAGCATTATGCCGAAATCGTATATATCCGCGCTTATCTCCGGCGGGGTGGATTCAAGTGTTGAGCAGACCGTTTCAAGTATCTTATCTATCTGCGGCTTCATGGCGGCGCGCATATGCGCGGAGGTGATGGTCAGCACTGCGGGAAGACCCGTGCGCAGGTTGCGCCCGCGTATCTCCATCTCGCCGCGGTCAAGCCCCGGGTAGACCGAGCCTATATTCTTTTTCAGCGCCTCGGCAGTGCCCTCGCCGATAAGCACCTGAAATTCCCGCTTCATATAATTGATTATCTCGGCGTCTATCACGTTGCCTGCAGTGCGCAAAGAGCGCGAGGATACTATCCCGCCAAGGCTCATAACGGCAACCTCGGTCGTGCCGCCGCCGATATCCACTATCATCGAGCCGCGCGGACCGTTTATGCGCAGTCCCGCGCCTATGGCGGCGGCCACAGGCTCGTCGATCAGCGCCACATTTTTAGCTCCCGCCTCAAAGGTCGCATCCTCAACGGCGCGGCGCTCAACCTCGGTAACGTCGTGCGGTATGCATATTATAACGGAGGGGGAGGAGAATATACTGTCCGCCGCCGTTTTGGCAAAAAACTGGTGCAGCATTTTTGCCGTAACGTCAAAATCGGCTATAACACCGTCCTTAAGCGGAAGATATGCCACAATGTTGCCCGGAGTTTTGCCAAGCATACGCTTTGCATCCCCGCCAACGGCCACTACCTTTTTGGTCAGCTTGTTTATGGCCACCACCGAAGGCTCGCGCAATATCACGCCCTTGCCCTTCATGTATACAAGCGTGTTGGCGGTGCCGAGATCTATTCCTATATGCTTTGCCATTTATGACCTCCGCGCGTGGTTTTGATCTTTAAATTCGGTAAGGCTCACGCCAAAGCTGTCACGCAGCAGCATGTGTACCGCGTGCAGGGGCAGCCCCATTACGTTAAAATAATCGCCGGTAATGCCGGGAATGAATATCCCCGCGCGGCCCTGTATGCCGTAGCCGCCCGCCTTGTCATACGGCTCGTCGGTATCGATATACGCCTCTATCTCGTCGGCATCCAAGCCCTCAAAGGCAAGATAGGTCGTCTCAACAGATGATACCTCCCGCCCGCTTGAAAGCTCGCATATCGTAATGCCGGTGTGAACGGCACTGCCGCAGCCGGCAAGCATGGTAAGCATGCGGCGCGCATCCTCGCGGTCGCGCGGCTTGCCAAGCATCTCGCCAAAGCATTCAACCACCGTGTCGGCGGCAAGAACAAAGCAACCCTCGCTTACGCCCGCCTCGCGCAAACGCAGGACGGCGGCACGGCACTTGCGCGCGGATATCAGCTCCACCGCCTCGGTTATCGGCAGATCCTGCGGTACATGCTCGTCGGCATCGGTCACCAAGGTATCAAATTCCACTCCCGCATCCTTTAGTATACGGCTCCTGCGCGGTGAGGCAGAAGCCAAAATAAGCTTTTTCATTTTGCTGTGCTCCAATCAAGCCCCGATAAACTAAGCTTAAATTGATGTTTCCTTTCGTAGGATCGCCCGCGCGGCTTATTTGCCGGTCGAGCCAAAGCCGCCCTCGCCGCGCTCGGTGGGGTCAAGCTCCTCTTTTTCAAAAAATTCCGCCGCTATCACCGGCATAAACATTATTTGGCCAATGCGGTCGCCGTCCTCTATCGTGTAGGGCGTATCCGAGTGGTTGGCAAGCGTTACCGATATCTCGCCGCGATAGTCGGAGTCTATCACGCCAATGCCGTTTATCATCGAAATACCGTGCTTGGCGCCAAGTCCACTGCGGCCGGCAACTATGGCCACGATATCCGAGCGGCCGGCAGAGATCGCCACCCCCGTGGGAATGCGTACCCACCGGCCGGGGGCTATGGTCACACTGCCGCCCTCAAGCGCCGCACAAAGATCGGCGGCCGCCGATCCCGGAGTGGCGTATTGCGGCATGCTCGCGCCGCGGCTGAGCTTTATATCTACAGGGATCTTCATTTTTATCCTCGCTTATCTTATGTGATATTATTACATTATATATTATAGCATACTGTGCGGGCGGGTTCAAGTGCTTTACTTTATTATTAAGGAAAAATAATATTTAAAATTATTGCCCGCGGGTATTGCATTCGGGCTTTTTATGTGATAAAATTATCACAAGAGGATACACACTCGTATTTATTATTATCGCAAAAGGAAGGCACAGTATTATGTTTGAAAATCTTATCAAAAAAGTAAAAAGCGCTGCCGAAACACATGAGTACAGCATCGATATCGGCGGCATGAAGTGCGAAAACTGCGCAAAGAAGATCACCGAGCTGCTCTCAAAGGTCCCCGGCATCGAAAAGGTCGCCGCATCCGTCAAGGACGGCAAGATCGATATCCAAACCACCCTGCCCGTGGTTAAGGAAACGGTGGAGAAGATCATAAAGGAAGCCGGCTTTGACTTTAAGGGACTGGTGGAGAAGAAGTAAGGTGCTGCGCGCCGCGTGCGGTCGAGGAGAAGCTCTGCCGCAGCGGCGATCTCCTCATCCCACAGTCACCGATCGCACCCAAATTGATAGGTGACAGTGTTCCGATCCCAATTATATTGACATAGAGGAGAACGGATCTGATCTTCT
>CAZFVR010000050.1:4980-7298 GCA_964522215.1 uncultured Ruminococcus sp.
AACGGATCTGATCTTCTTCACTATCGGGGTGTGAAGCATAGTTTCGCATTCGCTCACCCGAAACTTAAAAAAGAGGTGAAAACAATGAAAAAATCTGTTTTATCGCAAATTCTTTCCTGGTTGCTGGCACTCGTGCTGCTTTGCGCCACGCTTGTCGGCTGTGCCGACACGGGAGCGGGCAGTGAGACCACCGCCGCACCCACGCCGGACGGCTCCACGGCTGAGACGGCATCCTCGACCGAGCCGGAGGAGACCACACCTACCGCGGCCTCGGTGCTTGGCGAACGCGATTTTGACGGCGCCACAGTGACCTTCTACTCACGCTATTATAACGGCGTGTGGAGATCCGATCTTATGGCGACCTCCGACGACGTGGATACCCTGCCTGTTGCCGTCTATCGCCGCAATAAGATGATAGAGGAGCAGTACGGCGTAAGGCTTGACGAGATACAAAGCGGCCAGGCAACTTTTATGTCCGACCTTGAGCGCCGCGTAAAATCCTCGGATGAGTCCTTTGACGCGGTCTATATGAGCGCGACAGATGCCGCCAACAGCGCATCAGCCGGACTGCTCGTTGACCTGCACGATGTTAAGCAGATCGACCTTGACGCGCAGTGGTGGTCACAGTCGCTCAATAAGTCCTGGTCGATAGGCCACCGCCAGTTCTTTGCCGTCGGCGATATCACAACTATCGACGATATGTCCGCGCGCGGTGTGTTCTTTAATAAGGATATACTTGAGCAGTATGAGATGAGGACCCCCTATGATTACGTAAACAAAAACGAGTGGACACTTGAAAATATGTTTACAATGGCGGATACCGCATACATACCCGGCTCGGATGGCGCGGGCGCACAGGTGTACGGCATCTCGGCGCAGAATTCCTTTGGCTTTATCATGCTCATGGCAGCGGGCGAGCTGGTCAGCGTTAATAACGAGCAGGATATCCCCGAGGTCAGCATCGGCAACGAGCGCAGCTTGGCCGTGCTTGACCTTTTGACCAAAAAGACCGCCGGTAACGAGGGTATATTCCTTGGCGCGGATGCCGATGTTATGGCAAACTTCCGCAACGGCACAGCCCTCTTTATGCCGGAGGTGCTCTATCACCTCATCTCCCTCAGAGAGGCTGATTTTGAGGTGGGTATCGTTCCCGCCCCCAAATATAACGCCGAGCAGGAGGACTACTACAGCTTTACCACAGGCTACGGTATCACCTGTATGGGCTTCCCGCAGTCCTGCTCGACCGAAAGACTTGAGCGCGCCGCGTTTATAGTTGAGGCGCTCTCCATTCAGTCGCTGACGACCCTCACACCCGCCTACTTTGAGGTCTGCGTAAAGACCCGCTACGCGCCGGATCTTGATTCCTCCGGAATGATACAGATCATACGCGATACCATCTATACCGACCTTGCCGAAATGTATAAGTGGGGCGGCCTGCGCGATAAGGTGCAAACAGCCGTATCGCAGGGTCAAAACATATCAACTATCGTTTCCGGCTCCAAAAAGATGGCAAATATTGCGCTTAATCTTACGGTGGATGCTTGGGCAAAAGCACCGGTGTTTAATCCTTGAATCTTATGCCCATGACCGAGGATAAAAAAATGTCGGCCGGGGCGTGCGAAAAAAAAGAGCTGGCGCGGCAGGTAACTGCCGCGCTTGCTGCACGTTACCCGGTGGCCGAATGCTCGCTTGAATACGGCGGCGACCCGTGGCGACTGCTCGTAATGGGGCGGCTATCGGCACAGTGTACCGATGCGCGGGTGAATATCGTTTGCCGCGAGCTGTTTTTGAAGTACCCCTCCGCCGAGGCGATGGCCGCAGCGGAGATCTCCGAGCTTGAGGAGATATTGCGCCCCTGCGGGCTGTTTCGCACTAAGGCAAGGGACGTGCGGGCGGCAAGCGAGATGCTGTGCCGCGATTTTGGCGGTGTGTTGCCGGATAACATGGAGGAGCTTTTGCGCCTGCCCGGGGTCGGGCGAAAGGTGGCAAACCTCTTGCTTGGCGATATCTACGCAAAGCCCGGGATAGTGGCGGATACGCATTGCATACGCATTTGCGGGCGGCTGGGATTCTACCCGGAGGATATGCGCGACCCGCGCCGCGTGGAGCGGATAATGGGTGAGATAGTTGAACCCGCCGAGCAGAGCGACCTCTGCCATAGGCTTGTGATGTTTGGGCGGGAGGTCTGCCGCGCCCGCGACCCCAAGTGCGGGGAGTGCCCGCTTGGGGAGCTGTGCGCCGGCTCCCGCGACACTTGGGAGATGCCAAATATGTAATTTTTGCTCCGCAAAAATCTAATTTTACCTCCTCATCCGTCA
>CAZFVR010000051.1:0-6102 GCA_964522215.1 uncultured Ruminococcus sp.
CAGCCGCCCCCTGTAATAGATTTCTAACAGAGACCAAAATCAATTTTGCGCATAAGCCTTGACACTACCGGATCAGGCAAGACCCGCTTCGATTGTAGCGTAGGCGTCGGTCAGCTTCTTTCTGGCTGCGGCGAGCCAGTCCTCGTTTTTCAGGCGGACATGCTGTCCGGTCGCTAAGAGCGTCTGCGTGTCCTCGGGCTTCGGTGTGCCGCCGGTGATTTTGGCGTTGAGGCTGTTGAGCGGGTCGAGCATATTCCGGATTTCATCTTGCGTGCGTGTGACCTCCATCCCAAGAGCCTTAACGGATGCGGTTCCCATGAGCTCCGTAGTCATGTTTTCGATGGCGAGCCTGTCTTCGTCCATGAGCTGATGAATCATATTGCCAACGATATGGTGCGTCTTGACAAAGGGCTCACCGACCTCCATGGTCAGCTGCTCAGCCATATGGGTTGCGGCGGTAAAGCCGTCCCGTGCGCGCGCGAGGGCAACGTCTTTGCGGATTCTTGTGTGTGCCAGTGCAAAGCGCAGAATTTTAAGGCTGCCGGTTACGTGCTCAATGTTTTCCCAGAACTTTGGAAAATACTCATACGTCGAGTGAGAAGGGAACATGGTAACAGAACCGGCATTGAACATGGCATCGCACAGATAGCTGTAGATATGGGTTGAGCGCGAACGAAGCGCAGCACCGGGAGCGTAATTCTTCTTCTGCGGCATAATGGAGGAGCCGTTGCAAACATAGTGATCGCCGTCAAGAATGTTACATTCCATACTTGCAAAGAAATCAAGATCGGAGCCGACGCGTCCGAGTGTCGTATTCAAAATGGAAACTGCGCTGATCAGCTCCAGGAAATAATCCACGGCAGCGTTTGCGGCAGTTGTATTTTCAATTGTGCAGTCAAAGCCGAGCAGCTCAGCCATGCGGTATTTATTCAGCGGAAATGCGGTTCCAATTCCTGCCGCGGAGCCCATGGGACAGCAGTTAATCGTGGCATACGCATGACGAAGGCGCGCGAGATCGCTTTCAAAATACGCATGAATCGTCATCAAATAGTGTGCCCAGGTGCCGGGCTGCGCGGGCTGGCCGTAGGTATAAAACGGAATAATCGTATCATAGTTTTCGGTAGCATATGCTTCCAGCGTTTTCTGCGTTTGGATGACCTCGTCCATGACCTCCAGTACGGCATCGCGAAGACTCATACGCCAGAGCGTAAAATACATATCATTGCGGCTGCGACCGGTGTGCAGCTTACAGGCGATGTCCATGCCGATCTCATCATAAAGGACCTTTTCATAGTAGAAATACAGATCCATATCTGCTGCTGCATGCTTCAGATCGTCGGCTGTGACCTTTTCCTGAATGGCCACAAGTCCTTTATCAATACACCGATAATCTTCCATGCTCAAAAGCTTCTGCTCCACGAGCATCATTCCGAATGCGCGATTTAAGCGAGTCAGATTCAGCGATTTTCGCGCAAAATCTGCCATGTTTTCGTCGCGTCCGGAAGAAACATAGTAATTTAACAATTCATCCAAATTCTGTTCCTCCATTCAAATAGCATCAGGCCTTATGCTGCGGTGGAAGCGGGGAGGCACTTGTCGAGTAGCTTCATCCAAAACTGAAGAATGGGACCGTTGAGAAGTAGATTAACCAGCGTGCCAACGCCCCATGTGCCTCCCATAAAAAAGCCGCAGATAAACCAAAGTACGTCCGAGGCAATGCGCGCCGAACCGATTGAAATGCCGGTTTTCCGGCAGATGCAGAGCATAATGATTTCTACGCAGCTTCCGCCACGATTTGTTCTGAGGTAAATTGCTGCACCGAGATTGGAAAGAACAAGCCCGGCCAGCATAAAGAGAAAGCAACCGACCCATCCCCGGGGTGGAACGGGGAGAATCAGGTTCCAAAGGTCGATCAATACGCCGGTAAACAGAGAGGTAACTACGGTTACAAGCCCGATTGCATGGTGATCAAGCAGAATACCGACAAGCAGCAGAACGGCACAGGTGATCCAGATGGCAGTTCCAAGACTGACATGAAAAATGAGGCTGAAGCCTTCATCGACCATGTAAATCGGCGCGACACCGAGACCAGTGTTGAAGGCCATGCGTGAGCCCAGTGTGCTGATAGCGGAACCTAAGAGAATGATACTGAAATCCTTCAAAAGTACCGCAGCTTTTGGGTGTAATTGCAAAGCAGCTCCTCCTTTGGAGTGGAGGCCGCCGTCTGCGCGGCGGCCTCGATCTGTGTGCTTACGGAAATGTATGGGTGAGAAGGAGTGCGGTTTTATAAAAGACGCTTATGCAGCGGCTTTTTCTTTGGAATTAAAGTAGAGCGAGCCGAAGATGCAGATAACAAGACTCACAACGACTGCGTACATGTTGCCAATTGCGCCGACCTTTGCAACATAGACAAAATAAATGTCCATGCCGATGCTGACAATAACAGAGGCAATCATCGAGATGGTAACGGCCTTGGTGTTGACACCCTTCCAGAAGAAGCTCAGCAGAACCGGAATCGCAACAACCGGGCCGAATGCGTTGCCGCCGATCTTAAAGGCGGTTGCGATATCGGGAACAACAATAGCAAGGGTTGCAATCAGGGCTGCACCGACGGCAATGACGACACGGCTGATTTTCAGCAGCTTCTCATCGCTCAGCTCCGGGAAGGAGGGCTTGATGACATCGTTTGTGACCGAAGAGGAGAGCAGGAGCAGGAAGCTGTTGCCGGTAGTGATGAGCAGAGAGAGGATGACCGCGATAATAAAGCCGCGTACACCAACGGGCATATAGGTTGCAATCAGGCGAGGAACAAAGAGAGAACCATCGGTCATGTCGGGGAAAACCTGGTTGATCCACAGCGGAGGAATGACAGAGATGACTGCAACACCAGTACAGACAGCCCATGCAATCAGCTGGCCAAGAACGGCAGACTTCTTGTCCTTTGCAGCCAGAGAATATTTTGAGTAGGACGGTTCACAGGCTGTGTTCAAAGAGGAACTGACCATATAGGAGAAGAAAAGTGACATGCTCATGCTCGAACCGCTGAAGCTGAGCTTTTCAGACGGAATATTTGCCATAGCAGTGCTGAAGCCGCCAGCGGCGCTCGAGGCTGTCAGAGGAACGACCAGGACAACAACGATCAGGATAAAGACCGACTGAATGGTGTTGGTAACAGCCGAACCCCAAAGACCAGAGAAGAACGTGAAGAGAACAATGATCGAAGCACCGATGACGATACCAATGGTGGGATCGCAGATGTTCAGCGACTGCATGGTTGCACCAAAGGACTTGAACTGTGCGGCACAGGTGGAAAGACCAACAATGACAACTGCCCATGCAGAAATCTTTTGAGCCTTGGGGCTGAACCGCTTGGAAATATAGTCCGGAATAGAGGCGGCGCCGGTTTCACGGATTTTACCGACCAGCAAAATCAGAATCAGCCAGCCTGCATACCAGAATGCACTGGTGAGTGCAGCGCGGATACCGCCGTTGTGGATCAGCTGATAGTTGGAGAAAAGCACGGATGCGCCCATGCAGGTGGAGATGATAGAGCCTGCGACGGTCAGTGTGCCGAGGCTCTGACTGGCATTTGTAAAGTCATGTGCGCTTTTGATTTTTCGTTTGGCGAGCCAAAGGCCAACAGCAATCAGAATAACGTTGTATAGAATAACAACGCCGTAATCAAGGCCGCTCAATAGTTTCATTCGGAATCTCTCCTTAATCTTTTATAATTTTTAATGAGACAGAGCGTTTGCAATCAGGAAAATGTGCGGTAGAACATGCGGAAGCTTTCACGGATCTGCTCGTAGCTGCATTCGCTCATTAGCAGCAGCGCCAGCAGAATCCGCGCCTTCAGACAGTCGAGCTGACCGGTCATCAGGTAATTGTCGTTGATATATTGGGGAAGGCCGACCGCATAGCCATAGGTGGTCATCAACGGTTCTCCCTTGCCAATACGTGTGCCGATGACGATGGGGAGCTTTGTCCCGTGCTTCTCGCGCAGAGCTTCAAGCTGGTCGAAGATGGGGACGGCAACATCGCAGCCGCCAGTTCCGGCGACAACAATACCATCGTAGCCGTCTTCCTCTACATGCGAAAAGAGCTTGCCATCCATGCCGAGATAGCAGTATTGCAGTAGCACACGCTTTGCACCGGTTTTCACTTCGAGCCAGGACATCTGTTTGCGTGTGGGACGAGTACGGATGCTTACATCGCCCTCGCAGACCATACCGAGCGGGAACTCTGAGGAAAAGGCCGCGCGGTTGGACGGATGAACCTTCTGCACATACTGCGCAGAGTGAATCCAGCCGTTGATAACCAATACAACGCCAAGCCCCCGAGCCTCATCGCTGGCAGCAACATTGACTGCGTCAAAAAGATTGCCGGGGCCATCGGGGCTATACATATCCGCAGTACACATGCCGCCGGTGACAACAATGGGAATTTCCACGTCCTGCGTCAAAAGCTCAATGCCGAACGAGCCCTCTTCCATGCAGTCGGTACCCATGATGACAACAACGCCGTCTGCGCCTTCGCTTGCAGCTGCTTTGATTTCTTTTGCCGCCTCCACAATGTCTGTCAGCTGCATCATATAGCCGCCGACAATATCCATGCGGTTGCGGAAGGAAAAGGTCAGCCGTCCCTGAAACTCAGGCATTTGGGAAACGAGGGGGAAAAGCTCAACCCGTTTTCCGGGAACACTGGTGCCTGCAATTGTGGCGCCGCTGAGTTGTAGAATGCAAATATGCTTCATGTTTGATCTCTCATCTCCTTTTTGCTGTTGACACAAAACGCGCCGGCATCATCCCAGCAACGCCAGGGGTACAACCTTTGCGATGTGTTTCATAAATCTTATTCATCGAATTGCATTCGATGAATGTAGCTTAATATTAACACTTTATTCACGAATGTCAAGAAGAAACATCAAGGGACACAAAAAATATCTATTTACGACAAGAATTACAAAAATTTTTAGTCAAAATATATAATGCATTCGCAGCTATCCCAGCTCCGTTTGCCTGTTATTCTTCCTACTGTGCATTCCGCAGCTTGACTTTTCTGCATCAAATCCTATATAATAAGAGCAGTTTGAATAGAACGTGAGGAAAACGAAATGCTGACACGCAGAGAACAGGCCGAGGCTACACAGGCGGCCATTATTGAGGCAGGGAGGGAGCTGCTTCGCCAGAAAGACGCAAAAAAAGTGTCGGTTTCTGAAATTATGAGGCACTGTGGCCTGTCAGCGGGGCTGTTTTATCATTACTATAAGTCCAAAGATGCTTTTTTTGCTTCGCTGGCAACGCGCGAATGGAACCGCGGCAAGCAGATCCTAAAAGATGAGTCAATCGAGCCGGTTCAGCGTCTGCGTCAATACTGCCTTGCGATGATACAGAAAACGGCGGATTATGATCCGCAGTTTCGTCGCAATCTCAATGCTTACCGTATGACGGACGAATACCTGCACGAGCGCGAGCAGAACTATCAGGATGATTTGATGTATCGATGGATCACGGAGTATCTGCTGGACTGCATCGAGAAAAAAATTTTTGCACCGGAGCTTCCTACAGACTATATTGCAAAGCTTATGGTTTATGTTGTGCATGGCATTGATTTTAATGCAGCGCTTTATAAACGAACCTGGAATGATTTGCAGTGGTGCAACACCTTTTTTAACGATGTGGAAGAGCGGCTTCTTCGGCCATATCTGCTCGTGCCAGAAGAAGCATCTGTAACAGAAGGCTAAATTCTGAGACCGTAGTGCTATATGCTGAACAGATGTACCAAAGCGCCGGATTTCGTTTGAAATCTGGCATTTGGGGCTGTATAACAAGGCTTTTGGTTCAGCTTTATTCCAGCAAATGCAGCTGCAGAAGGCGACTTCTGGTGCGAGGCAAGGGGAGACTCGACGCTCTGTTCTTCCGGCGCGCCAAAACTTCCTGTATAAATCTTCCTCCTGTGGTTCATACTACCATCGGAGGTGCATAGAATGCAAAATCATGATTCAGATCACAAATCCACAAGCTTTTGGACAACGAAGGGATACTACATTTCTGCGGTGTAAATAGATGTGACCCAAATAAGAGAAAAGAAAAGATGCGGTAT
>CAZFVR010000052.1:0-5715 GCA_964522215.1 uncultured Ruminococcus sp.
AGCAAAAATTTCATATCAGGCATCTCCCAACTCTCGCGGGAGCCGGAGCGGAGAACTCAAATATCCGCTATCTGCAGCTGTTTTTTCTGCTCGGCAACGGCGCGGCTCCAGCATTTATAGCACATGGCGATATAGGAATCATTGCCGCCTATCATCACCTGGTCGCCCTCGGTGATTATTCTGCCGTGTGCGCCTATGCGGGCGTTCACCGTGGCCTTTTCGCCGCAGTCGCAAACCGTTTTTATCTCGCTTATCGAGTCGGCTATCTCAAAAAGCCGACCGCTGCCGGGGAAAAGATGTGTTAGAAAGTCGGTGCGCAGTCCAAAGCAGAGCACGGGGCGATCATACTCGTCCGCTATCGTGCGCATGGCATCCACCTGCGCGGGGGTAAAAAACTGCGCCTCGTCCGCTATAACCACGTCAGCATCGGTGTGCGACTTGCAATACATAGCAAAAAGATCGTCGGCGGGGGTGATAGCATCTCCATCCGCCGAAAGCCCTATGCGGGAGCGCACGGTGCGCTCGCCGTCGCGTGTGTCCACCGAGGGCTTTATAAGCCAAACGCGCATACCGCGTTCTTCGTAATTAAATTTTGTTATAAGCGCTTGGGCGGTCTTGGATGACCCCATCGCGCCGTATTTAAAATAAAGCTTTGCCATATCAAGGACGCGGCGGCTTACGCCTCCTCGTCTTCCTTTCCTTCCATAAAATAAGCCGCCTCCATGTCTGCCACCGTCAGCGCAAATGCCAGCGGGAACATCTCAAGCGCACGGCCTACCTGGTTGTTATCCTCGGTGCCGGAAAAACCCATGTGGTAGCGAATGGCAAAGGCCTCGTCCCGCGTCAGGCGCATAAAGCCGGAGATGATATAAACGGATTTTTCGCCGTGACCGTAGGGCAGGCGGTCATCGATCGTGTAATAGGGAACGGCGGTCCAAACTCCGTTCTTTTTTACGTTGCGGCTGTCCACGCGGTAAAAATTGACCTTGCAAAGGTCGTGCAAAAGCCCTGCTATGGCTATGCTCTCCTCATCGTATTTAATGCCGTATTGCTCCCTCATGCGCGGACGCGCCAGCTGGTCGCAAAGGCAGTCGTATACATTAAGGCTGTGGCGGCAAAGGCCGCCCACCTCCGCACCGTGAAAGCGCGTTGATGCGGGAGCGGTAAAAAAATCGCTCGATTCGGAGCAAAGATAGCGCAAAAGCTCGTCCGCGCCCTCTCTTTTTATCTTGCTTTTATAGATATCTATAAATCTTTGTTTATCGTTCATGTCCATGATCTCGGTATCCTCTCTTTCCCTTTGCTATCATAAGCTTATTTTGCGGTATCAATGTATTTCCAAAGCGCGCGGAAGTAATCCACACCCGACCAAATGGTCATGACGGTGCACAAAAGTCCCGCCGCAATGGATATCGGCTGGAGCAATACCATCCGCTCGCACCCGGGGATAAGCCCCCACAGCACAGGCTCGATCAGCATGGCGGAAACGGTTATTATCTGCGATACAGTTTTTATCTTGCCCAGCATGCTTGCGGGAACCACCACGCCGCGACCGGCGGTCACCAGCCGCAGTGAGGTCACGCCAAGCTCGCGAAAGATTATTGCAACTATCACCCAAAACAGCCATGCGCGAACGTTCTCATAGCGGTAAAGCACGGCAAGCATAGTGCCTATTACCATAAATTTATCCGCCAGCGGGTCAAAAAGCTTGCCAAAATCGGTAATAAGCCCCCGCGCGCGAGCAATTTTACCGTCAAGACAGTCGGTAACGGAGGCCGCAACGAACAGCAAAAAGGCCACACAGCGGGATACGGTCTCCGGGCAGAGCCGCTCGGGCAGTATCACGGCTAAGATGCAAAAGGGAACCATAAACAAGCGCAAAAGCGTCAGGCGGTTGGGAAGGTTCATGCCCCCCTCGCCGCGGCTCATTTGCCGACCTCCGTGGCGATGCCGCAAAGATCGTAGTCAAGCACCTCGGTGATCTTAACGTCAACAAAGGAGCCGGGGGCTATGCGGCGGCGGGCACGGAAGTAGACTTTGCCGTCTATCTCAGGCGCATCGGCATAGCTGCGGCCAAAATGCATCTCGGATACGGGGTCAAAATCCTCGCAAAGCACGCGCAGAGTGCGCCCAAGCATTGCGCGGTTGTGCGCCTCGCTTATCTCAAGCTGCTCGCGCATGATCATATCTGCGCGGTCCTGCTTTACCTGCTCCTCTATCTGATCGGGGAACTCGGCTGCGGGCGTGCCCTCCTCCTGCGAGTAGGGGAAAACACCAAGGCGGTCAAACCTTTGCTCCTTTACAAATCGGCAAAGCTCGGCAAAATCCTCCTCCGTCTCGCCGGGGAATCCGGTGATAAAGGTCGTGCGAATGATAATGCCCGGCACCTCGGCGCGGAGCTTTGCCAGCACCTCGCGTATCATTTTTGAGTCGCCGCGGCGGTTCATGCGGCGAAGCACGCGGTCAGAGATGTGCTGCAGCGGGATATCGATGTATTTCAGCACGCGCGGATTGTCCCGCAGCTCGGCCACAAGCTCGTCGGTGATCTTGTCGGGATAGCAGTAGAGCAGGCGGAAGTATACCGACTTTGTTGCGGCGCAAAGCTCACGCAGCAGCCGCGCCAGCGAATATTCGCCGTAAAGATCAATGCCGTAGCGGGTGATATCCTGCGCTATTATCGTTATCTCGCGAGCACCGAGGGCTTCAAGCTCGGCGGCCTCGCGGCAAAGGTCCTCCATCGGGCGGCTGCGATACTTGCCGCGTATGTAGGGGATGGCGCAGTAGGTGCAACGGTTGTCACAGCCCTCGCCGATCTTTAGATATGTCCAAAATTGGGGGGTGGTCAGCACGCGGTCGCCGCCAAGGGCAACGGTATCGCGGTCGCCAAAGGCCGCAAAGCCGCGCTCGCCGCGCTCTACCGACCTCACGGCATCCACAATGTCGTGTATCGAGCCAACGCCCAGCACCGCATCCACCTCCGGGAACTCACGCAATACCTCGTCGCGGTAGCGCTCTGTCATGCAGCCGGTAACGATAATGCCGCGCAGTGTGTGGTTCTTTTTCAGCCACGCCACGTCAAGGATGTTGTCAATGGATTCTCTTTTGGCGGCCTCAATGAACGCACAGGTGTTTATAACTATTATGTCCGCCTCGGTCTCCTCCGGGGTGATCTCGTACCCCGCAACTCTCAGCTCGTTGAGCATGACCTCGGTGTCAAGCTGATTTTTGGGACACCCGAGGGAAATAAAGCCTATCTTCATTTATTTTCTTCCTTATATTAATATATTGCTTGTGATAGTGAAAGAAATTCGCACAGCGAACCTCCTCCTCACTCTCTCACAGTGTCACAAAGCCGAGCTTACGTCTGACCTTGGAGAGGGTCTTGCGGGCGCAATATGCGGCATCGGCCGCGCCCTTTTTCATTACCTCCTCAAGGTAGGGTCGGTCGGAGAGGAGCCGCGCGTACTCCTCGCGCACGGGGGCAAGCCTTTCCGCCACCGCCTCGCCTACCGCCTGCTTGAACTCGGCGTAGCCGCGGCCGTCAAACTCGCGCATTATCGCCGCATCGTCAAGCCCGGTCACGCAGGAATATATCGTCATCAGGTTGCCAACGCCCTCCTTGCCCTCGCCGCGGCAGATCTCACTGCCGGAATCGGTCACGGCACGGCGGAATTTGCGTATTATCGTGTCCTTATCGTCAAGAATGCGCACAACGGCATTCTCGTTCTCATCGGATTTGCTCATCTTCTTGGTGGGGTCGGCCAGCGACATTATCTTGGCGCCCGTTGCGGGTATCAGCGGCTCGGGCGTGGTAAACGTGCCGGGGTAGAGCTGATTAAACCTGTCGCAAATGTTGCGCGCCAGCTCAACATGCTGTTTTTGGTCAACGCCCACAGGCACCACATCGGTCTGATACAGTAAAATATCTGCCGCCATCAGCACAGGATAGGTAAACAGCCCCGCGTTTACGTTGTCCGCGTGGCGCGCGCTCTTGTCCTTAAACTGCGTCATGCGTGAAAGCTCGCCAAACATGGTAAAGCAGTCAAGCATCCAGGCAAGCTCGGTGTGTGCCGGAACATGCGACTGCACGTAAAGCGTGTTCTTTTCGGGGTCAAGCCCGCAGGCAATGTAAAGTGCCAGCGTCTCATAGGTGCGGCGGCGCAGCTCGGCCGGAACTTGGCGCACGGTTATCGCGTGCTGATCCACCACGCAGTAAAAGCATTTGTATTTATCGGAAAATTCCGAAAAGTTTCTTATCGCACCAAGGTAGTTGCCAATGGTCAGGTTTCCGCTCGGCTGAACGCCGGAAAAGCATACCTTTGTATCGTTTATCATGATCGTTTACTCCTTAGATCTAATCATTTCAGTCCCACATCCGCGGCGGCCAAGCCAAGGCGGCGGCAGCCCTCGCGGATATCGTCATCAGACGGTGTTGAATAGTTTACTCTAAACGCGGGGGATCTGCCGCCCGCTTGGCACAAAAACGCACTGCCCGGCACCACGGCCACGCCGCGCTCCAGTGCCTTTGCCACAAACAGTGAGGCATCCTCCCCCGGCAGTGTGCAAAGGATAAACAGCCCGCCCTGCGGTCTTGTATGTGTGATGGCTGCGGGCAGACAGCTGTCAAGGCAGGCAAGCATCAGCTCGGCCTTGTGGCGATAAAGCGCGCGAATGTCCTCAATATGCGCATCGATATCGCACTCGGTCATATAGCGGTAGCACAGCATTTGAAAGTGAATATTCGTGTGAACATCCTCCACCTGCTTTGCCACCACCGCCTTTTGGATGATCGGCGCGGGCGCGCAAAGAAAGCCCACGCGCATACCGGCGGAAAGTATCTTTGAAAAGGATGAGCAGTATATTACACGCCCGTCGGTATCAAGGCTCTTGATGGTCGGCACATCCTCCCCGGCAAAGCGAAGCTCGCCATAGGGGTCGTCCTCAAGTATCAAAGCCTCATGCCGCCGCGCGATCTCGTATATCTGCCGCCGCTTTTCCGCGGAGGTCGTTATCCCCGCCGGGTTTTGAAAGTTTGAGATGATATATATAAATCTCGCACCCGGCTCGCGGCTGAGCGCCCGATCCAGCGCGGCAAGGTCCATGCCGTCAGACTCCAGCGGCACGCCCACCGTGCGCACGCCGTTTGAGCGAAACGCGTTAAGTGCGCCGATAAATGATGGATCCTCGCAGATCACGCAGTCGCCCTCATTGCACAGCACCTTGGCGGTAAGCTCTATCCCCTGGTTGCCGCCGGAGGTGACTATCACCTCATCCCCATCGCGGCCGATCCCGCGGCGGGCAAGTCGCTCCGCTATCGCGCGGCGCAGGGGAGGGTAGCCCTCGGTCTGGCTGTATTGCAGGGCATCGATGGGGGTGCGCTCCAAAATATCGGCAGATAGGCGGCGAATGTCGGCAATGGGAAAGGATTCGGCGGCGGGATTGCCCGCGGCAAAGGATATAATGCCGGGGGTGGCAAGTGATTTAAAGATCTCGCGTATCGCCGAGGGACGCAGGGATGTAAGCTTGTCGGAAAAACGATATTCCATGGTAAGGCTCCGGGTGGCCGCAAAGCGGCGTAAAAAACTACATTATTACATTATAATGATACACCATTTTCGCCCCGTTGTCAAGGTTTTTTTATCGGAACACCCACTGCGGCAATAATGAAGATTTCCGCTGCGGCGGAAATCCTTGTTTTTACCTCCTCATCCGTCA
>CAZFVR010000053.1:0-5258 GCA_964522215.1 uncultured Ruminococcus sp.
AGAACTCGGTCACTTTTTCAATACCCTTGGGCCTCACATCTATTGTATCACTACACTCAAAACCGTTAAATCCAAGTGCCGGATATTGCAAAAGTGCTGTGGATGTGATATAATTATCGATGAAGTGATCGGATGATCCGCCGATCGTGGGTTATCATGCCGCGAGATCGGCAGAACGGAGTTTGGGAATGCTTGATACTTTTATTTTTGGCAAAAAGGATCTTTTTTTGCCGGGTGCTGACACCGAGGTGCGCATACAGCGCAACAGAAATCGCAGTGTTGTAATGCTTGGCGGTAACATCACCGGCAACAGGAGATCCGAGACCTCGGGAGCCTGTGCGCGTGTGCGCCGCGGCGGCATGTGCGGTTTTTCCTCTCTTGCCGGCTGCACGCCTGAGGCTGTGGAGGCCGTGATACGTGCGGCGGGGGAAAACGCCGCTTTTATGGACGAAAAGCTTCGCCGCGGCAAGGGGGCACCCCCGCCTCGGCCTCATGCCGTTATCGAAAATGTGTGCGATGCCGCCGACCCGGAGCAGAAATATTATGTTGATGCCGTGCGTGCGATAGATGCATATATAGTCAAAAAATTCCCCGCGCTGGCCAGCCGCGCGGTCGTGGCACAGAGCGAGAGTATTGAAAAGGTGATAGCCACCTCTGCCTGCTCGGACGGTCATGTGGACATGAACCGAAGCTACATATATGTTACCATGGCGGCGCAGACCCCCGCGGGCGTTACCGTGGATGTTATGGGGATCTACGGCGGCCTTGGCGGCTTTGAAGAGAATTTTGGCGATCTTGAGCTGATATACCCGCAGCTTGACGAGCTTTACGAGAGCGTTATGAAAAAGCGTGAGGGAGTATATCCGCGCGCCGGCGAGTGCACCTGCATACTGGCGGGTGAGCTTTCCGGTATTCTGGCGCATGAGGCGGTGGGTCACACCGTGGAGGCGGATATCGTCTCCGGCGGCTCGGTGGCGGCGCATATGATGGGCAAGCAGGTGGCAAGCGAGCTGGTATCGATGGTGGATTTTGCCCACACGGCGTTTGGTTGCCCCGCGCCGCTGCCGATATACATCGATGACGAGGGCGTTGAGGCGCGCGATGCGGTGCTGATAAAGGACGGTATCCTTACCGGCTATATGCACGACCGCGCAAGTGCGGAGCGTTACGGCGCCGAGCCCTGCGGTAATGCGCGCGCGTTTGAATTTTCGGACGAGCCGCTCATTCGCATGAGAAACACGGCGGTGCTGCCCGGTAAGTCAAAGCTTGAGGAGCTGATAGGATCGGTGGACGACGGTTATTTGTTCTGCAAGACCAAAAACGGACAGGCAGATACCACCGGCGAATTTATGTTTGGTGTTACGATGGGCTACGAGATAAAGGGCGGCCGCTTGGGCCGCGCCATACTTGATACCACCATCTCCGGTGTGGCGTTTGAGATGCTTAAAACGGTCGATATGGTATCTGACAGCGTGGAGTGGAGCTCATCCGGCTACTGCGGCAAAAAACAGCTGATCCCCGTGGGGCTGGGCGGTCCGGCACTTCGCTGCCGCGTAAACGTTGGCGGCCGCTGATGCGCACACGGCCACGCAAAGGATCATCTTGGAGGTCTCTTAAATAATGAATGAAATATATGATCTTGATGCCGTTGCCTTGCGCACGATCGATGCGCTGACGGCGGCGGGGGCTGATGCGGCCTCCTGTACTGTAAAATACAGTGAACTGCATGAATTTAACTATGAGGGCGATGATTTTACCCTCTTTCGCACTCTGTTCAATACCGATATCATCCTCACGTCCATCAAGGACGGTCGCCGTGGCACGGCATCCATCAACAGCTTTGAGGAGGAGGCTATAGCCGCAGCCGTTGTCGATTGCTTGGCGGCGGGTGAGGCAACAGAGCCGGATGCGGCTTGGGATATCGCTCCCGCCATTGCCAACGGCGAGTTTATCGAGGGCGAGACAGAGCCGGATGTTGATGGGCTCTTTACCCGTACCCGCGAGCTGGTGGAGGATATAAAGGTGCGCCACCCCGCCATCGTTATCGAGTCGATGACGGCGGATCACACCGCCATCCATCGCATCTATCGCAACTCAAAGGGCACGCGTTTTGAGGTGCGCGGCGGATACTACAGCTGTGATCCGTCCTTTTCCGCACATGAGGGCGAACACTCATCCTCCTTTTATTATTCCACATTCCTCACACATGATCTCTCCCGCCGTTTTATTGACTGCGGCTCTATGGAGCGAGATCTTGCGGACAACGAGCGGCAGATATACACCCGCGCCGTGGACGGCAAGTTCGTTGGCAGGGTAATACTTATGCCCGGGTGTGTGAGCGAGCTTATAGGCACGGCACTTGAGAATTTTGCCGGGGACAGCGGCATTCTTGACGGCACGAGCGTATGGCTTGAT
Organism: uncultured Ruminococcus sp.; assembly: GCA_964522215.1. Taxonomy (GTDB): domain Bacteria; phylum Bacillota; class Clostridia; order Oscillospirales; family CAG-272; genus CAG-390. The sequence continues at coordinate 2,416 of CAZFVR010000053.1, forward strand.
AAGCTCGGGAGTCAGGTGGCTGATGAGCGGCTGACCGTTACAATGGCGGCCTGCGACCCACGCCTGGCGATATCCGATCACTATACCGCCGAGGGCTATCCTGCCGAAAACTACAAAATAATAGATGGCGGTGTGCTGAGATCCTTTGATATCTCTGATTATGTGGCTAAAAAGACAGGGCATGAGCGTGCGCTCAATGATACAGGCAGGTTTGTGATCGAGGCGGGAGACTGCCCGCTTGACTCGATGATAGCGTCCATCGATCGCGGCCTTATCGTTGCCAGATTCTCGGGCGGCGAGCCTGCCGCCAACGGCGATTTTTCCGGCGTGGCCAAAAACAGCTTTATCATTGAGGGCGGTCGCATAACCGGTGCCGCTGCCGAGACGATGATATCCGGTAATCTTGCCGATATGCTTATGAACATTGCGGATATCTCCCGCGAGACGGTGGAGGACGGGGCGATGGTCCTGCCCTATATCTCCTTTGACGGCATAACGATATCCGGTAAATAACAAACAAAAATCTTTTATTGACGAAAATGATCCTGCCGCGGTGGTCGCGTCAGGGCACATCGTGAAAGGATGGCAAAAATGCGCACACCCGCTTTTACTACGGAAAAGATAAAGGTCTACACAGGCTCGGATATAATATCCTGCGACCGTGAATCTCTCTCCCCCGAGCTGCGTGAGCTGCTTCGCGGGCGGTTGGGGCTGCTTACCGCTGCCTCGGGAACGGACAGGCGCGGCATTCCGACATACTCGCGCCTTGCCGCCGAGGGGCACCTAAGCGTGCTTTTTGCGCCGGAGCACGGTATTCATTCCGCCATGCAGGATGGCGGCTGGGGCGGTGAATATACCGACCCGGAGACCGGCGTGCCGATATATAACCTCCCATCCAAGGGCAACCCGCGGATAGGCGAGGCGCTGGCGCTGTGCGATGCGGTGCTTTATGATATCCAGGATGTGGGCGCGAGATTTTACACATATATCTACTGCCTTGCATATCTTATGCAGGAGTGCGCCGCGCGGGGCATACCGGTGGTCATTCTTGACCGACCCGACCCGATAGGCGGCAGTATCATTGAGGGCGCGATACTGGACGAGAGCCGTTATTCTTCCTTTGTAGGCAGATATGCCCTGCCGGTCAGATATTCAATGACCTGCGGCGAGTACGCGCTGTGGCTTAACGAGACTCATTCCATCGGGTGCGATGTGCATGTGGTGCGCTGTCGCGGGTGGGAGCGCGATGTCTACGCCGATGAGACGGATCTGCCTTGGATAAATCCATCCCCCAATCTCCCCTCTGCCATGGCTTCGCTGATATACATAGGCACCTGTCTTATCGAGGCCACTAACGCATCTGAGGGGCGGGGAACAACAAGACCCTTTGAGCTGGTCGGCGCACCGTGGTGCCGAGCTGTGGATATGACGCGGCGGCTGAACTCGGTGGGGCTTGAGGGAGTGTATTTCAGTCCCGCGTACTTTACGCCTGTGTTTGGCAAGCATGCGGGCGCGGTCTGCGAGGGCGTGCAGATAAACGTTACCGATAAGCGGGCGTTCCGCCCTCACCTTTGCGGACTGCATGTGCTCTCTGTTATAAGATCCCACCCGGAGTGCGAGCTGCGGGAGAACGGGCTTTGCCTGCGCTACGGAACAGATGCGCTGCTTTGCGATCCCGATCCCTCCGAGGTCATAAAGGCAGAGGCGGATGGTATAGCAAAGTTTACCGCAGAGAGGGAAAAATTCCTGCTTTATTGATGCAGTAATGTCAAAAAAAGTAGGCAAAATACACCTAAAAGCCGCAAAAGTTGCCCGCCTTGGCAAACTGGACAGAAAAAAACTCCGTCAAAATATATAATTGTGAAAATTAAATATTGACATATCGGCGATACTGCGATATATTATTATACGCTTTGTTTTTTAGTCGGCCGTAAAAGCGAGCCTTTGCGGTCGATGGACACGGCGGAGTTTGAGCCGCGTGTTGCACTTTAAGAATTGATTTGAATGGTTGATTTTTGAAAGGAGGATAGTAATGATCATATTTGTATGCGATCTTTGCGGATACGAATATAAGGCATCCGAGGGATGTCCCGATTCCGGTATTGAGGAGGGCACGGATTTTGACGATCTGCCCGATGACTGGACCTGCCCCTATTGCGGCGCGGGAAAGGACGAATTTGAGCCGGTAGAAGTAAAGAGCGATGATGACGAATCGTCCGGCGGTTCGGATGATTATTAAAAATAAAAGGATGTCGCCCGGGCCGAAAAAATATTTTTCTCAAATTTCTCAAAAAGGTATTGACAAATCGGCAAATAAGCGATATAATAAGCAGGTCGAACATCAACGACCTGCGAGCGGGCCATTAGCTCAGTTGGTCAGAGCTACCGGCTCATAACCGGTTGGTCCGGGGTTCGAGTCCCTGATGGCCCACCAACAAAAAAGACAGCCTTCGGGCTGTCTTTTTTTGTTGCCGAGCCCCGCGACTCGACCCCCCTACAAGGTCGCCCCGCGACCTTGTATATGATCGGCGTTTGGTGAAGCCCGGAATTTGAAATTCATACGCGCCGATCGGGGGTTCAGAGTCCCATTACAAACCTGACAATTGCTTTGTGAGAATATACATATACTTGGTATTTTAATGTTGATTGTCCATCATCCCTAATTATCAAACCGGATATAACTGTTCAATTGCAACTGCAAGCAAGTTTTTCAACTGAGATCGGATACTATAGTACAGTTTCCAGTCTGTCGCAGGTAATAGATTCCAATATAGATTATGGCAAAGATTGGACATTTTCTTTTTCTGATACAGGCAAAGTGCTTCCGAAACCGAGAGCAGATT
>CAZFVR010000054.1:0-5114 GCA_964522215.1 uncultured Ruminococcus sp.
GGCAGGTGCGGGAGCGGGGGCGGGGTGTCTTTGGGCGGGCGGGGTACTTTTAAGTGCCTCACTGCTGATGGCGGGGAGGAGGACCTCCGCCTTAAAGAGGTCACCGTCGGCGGTGACGGTCAGCGAGCCGCCCTGTACCGCGGCAAGTCCAGCGGCGATGGAAAGCCCCAGTCCGCTGCCCTCGCCGGAGCGCGAATCATCACCGCGCACAAAGCGTTCGGTCAGCTCACCGCCGCACTTGGTGAGCGGCCGCTCTGAGATATTGCGGAACACCGTTGCCATCATTGCGCCGCGGCGCTCGATATCGATGTACACGCGCGTGCCGGGCATGGCATATTTGCATATGTTGCCAAGCAGGTTATCCCAAATACGCCACACAAGGCGCCCATCGGCGGTGACCATTGCCGGCTCGTCGGCGCCGCTTACAACAAGGCGCAGACCGCGCTCGGCAAGCCGCTCGGCGTACTCGCCGCCGGTCTGTCCCGCCATTACCGAAAGATCAAGCGGGGCGGGGTGAGATTCTATGCTTCCGCTGGCGGCTTTTGAGGCCTCAATAAGATCATCTATCAGCTTTTTCATCCGCCCGGACTGCCGCCCAAGCACCTCAACATACTCGGCGGCTTTGCCGTCCAGCGTCTCGCGGGACAAAAGCTCAACGTAGTTCACTATTGAGGTCAGCGGAGTTTTGATATCATGCGAAACATTTGTGATCAGCTCTGTTTTCATCCGCTCACTGCGCGTTTTTTCCTCAACCGCGCGGGAAAGACCACAGCCGATATTGTCTATCGTTTTTCCAAGCTCGGACAGCTCATGCGGCATGTATTTGGAGGAGCCGACCGGGCGCTCGCGTATATCCCCCGCCGCCAGTGCGGAGGCGCGGTTTTTTAGCCTTACCACCGACACCGCATACCATATCGCGGCGGCGGCAAGCAGAACGTTAAAGCACCAAAGCTGCAAAAACAGCTCGGTGAGTGCCAAAAACACCTCAATTATAAACGCCGCAAGCACAAAAATGACCGTCCGCCACATAAATGGCAGGAAACGCCACAGCTTGGCACAGCCGCGCCATACAGCCCGGGCGACGCGCCGGGTCAGGAGCAGGACAAAAAATATCAGGGTATTGCGCCACCAACCGCGCACCTTAAGTCTTGCGGCCAGCGAGATGGGCAGCCATTCCACCACCACAGCGCCAACCAGTCCGCAGATCGCGATCAGGACTACACCAAGCGGCCACGCCACCGGGTCGTCTGTCATGCCGGGCAGGAGCGCCAGCGCCGCCACCGCCGCCACGACGAGGACGGCAAGCTCAATATCAAGCGGAATGCGCGCGGGCAGGCGCAGGTGGACAGTATCATCCCCGGGGCGGAGACCGGCGACCGAGCAGAGGTAGACCCAAAGCAGGATTATAAGCACAAGGTTTACAAGCGCCACGGCGTAGATGGCATAGCGCATCTCCCACGCCACGCGCACGGCAAGAATGCCCAAGCTTGCAATGTCGCGGACCTCGCAGTCACGCAGGGTTACGATCATCACCGCGTGGGACTGCTCCGGGTCGTAAGCGCGTAGGGGGTCAGAGGTGTCGCCAACGCGGGAGCGCCCCAACCTGTCGATATCGATCGTCATGGTGTAGAGGCCGTCCGTCGGCGCGGGGGGGAGGGTAATGGTGCTTTCCGGCTCAAATACGAAAAGCTTGCAATCTACCAGCGAGATGTCGTAAAATGAGGAGAAGCGGCCAACGTTGTAGGTGAGGTTATCCACCTTGTGGCGCAAAATGTCATCGGTGAGCGGGGAATCTGCCAGCATCATCTGCTCGCGCAGGCTGATAAGTCCGTATGAGTAGGCAATGGGGCGGTAAAAGGTGCGATAGTAGTCCTCTTCCGTTATTGAGTAGGCATCCGCCATGCACAAAAATGCAATAGCGACCGACTCAACTATAAATGCCAGCAGCAGCACAAAGCAAAGCAGTGCGGCGCAGGCCTTGGTGAGGGCGGATCTTGAAAACGTCTTCATGGTAAAGAACCTTTCTTTTTTTTATTTATTTATTTATTTTAATGAGGTTGAGCTTTAGTTCAATATGAGGGCACATAGGTTGGAGGCACGCATCACGGTGTGCGTACAGTGGATACATTTAAATTGAAATTCGCCGCGCAAACTTCTTCCGTGCTCACCGCCGCGGGCGATATATGATCCGCGCCGCACTCCTTACTTATCCTCCAATTTATACCCCTGACCCCAGACCACGGTCAGATACCGAGGGGAGGAGGGATCTATCTCCAGCTTTTCGCGCAGGTGTCTTATATGCACAGCCACGGTGCGTTCGTCGCCGTAGCTGTCCCCCCACACGCGGCGGTAGATGTCCTTTAGCGAAAACACCTGACCCGGGTGCTCCAAAAACAGCCGTATTATGTCATACTCTGTCGGCGTGAGGGTGACCGTGTCGCCGTCAATGGTGACCTCACGGCGCGCAAGGTTAAGCTCAAGCCCGCCAACGCGCAAAACATCCGGGTCGGCCGAGCCGCCGCCAAGCTGAATATATCGCCGCAGCTGTGAGCGCACTCTGGCTATCACCTCGGCGGGATTAAAGGGCTTTGTTATATAATCATCCGCGCCCAGATCCAGCCCCATTATCTTGTCGCCGTCCTCGCTCTTGGCGGTCAGCATTATTACCGGAATATTCGACACCTGCCGTATCTCGGTCAGCGCGGTTATGCCGTCCTTGCCGGGCATCATTATATCAAGCAGGCACAGGCTGATCCCGCCGCGCAGGACCATGCGCACGGCCTCGTCGCCGTCATACGCCCGCACCACGTCGTAGCCCTGTCCGCCAAGAAATATCGCCAGCGCCGAAACAATATCGCGCTCGTCGTCACAAACCAAGATCCTTATCATTTTACGCTCCCGTCACCATCCGTTTTACTGTCTTTTTTGCGGTCCTGCCGCCTTACAGTTATATTATCGCATATTTTTGTTTAAGATGCAATATGCAAAATTCTTAAGTTTTTATTAAGATTGGGCCGATAGGCGCAAAAATGCAAAAAAATGAGAGGATCGTGCTCCCAATAGGTATTGATGTGTGTTCGCACCGCGCCAAAAGCCTTCTCATGTGCGAGGGGACTTGGCGATAGTCGCCGCTTTACCTATAGACGGAGAGAAACGCATCATCCATCGTTGCGGCGGGAGCCGTCCCCACCCTACGGCAAGATGTGTTTATTTTGCCCAGCGACATTTATCTCTCCAACATTTCGGCATGAGCTACCTCATTTTTCGCAAAAAAAGGCTGCTGCAATTACTTGCAGCAGCCAAAAACTATCATTTATACTCATGCGGATGCATCCGCTTGCAGCCCAAGGGGGTATTTATCTATATAAGATCCCGGACGGGATGGTGAGTAAGATACAATAGCAACGAGCCTTATTTTGCATAATCCACCGCGCGGCTCTCGCGGATAAGATTTACCTTGATCTGGCCGGGGTATTTTACCTCTTCCTTGATCTTTTTAGCCATATCGCGGGCTATTATCTTCATGCCCGCATCGTTTACCTCTTCGGGACGCACCATCACGCGGATCTCGCGTCCGGCCTGTATGGCGTAGGCCTTTTCAACTCCCTGAAAGCTGAGGGCGATCTCCTCCAGCTTTTCAAGCCGTTTAATGTAATTTTCAAGATCCTCACGGCGCGCGCCGGGGCGTGCTGCCGATATGGCATCTGCCGCTTGAACCAACACAGCGATCGTGGTGGTGGGCTCAACATCGTTATGATGCGCCTCTATTGCGTGAATGACCTCGCGGCTCTCCTTAAATTTCTTTGCGGCGTTTACGCCGATCTGAACATGCGTGCCCTCAACATCATGCGGGAACGCCTTACCGATATCATGCAAAAGACCGGCTCTGCGTGCCGTTGCGGCATCCTCGCCAAGCTCCTCCGCCATCATTCCGGCAAGGAATGCTACCTCCACCGAGTGGCGCAGCACGTTTTGACCGTAGCTTGTGCGGTAGCGCAGTCTGCCCAGCAGCTTTACAAGCTCGGGATTAAGACCGTGCACTCCAACCTCAAATGTTGCGCGTTCGCCGGCCTGCTTAATGCTTGCCTCGACCTCGCGCTTGGCCTTTTCAACCATCTCCTCAATGCGGGCGGGATGTATGCGGCCGTCGGCAATAAGCTTTTCAATGGCCAGCCTTGCCACCTCACGTCTTACGGGATCAAAGCCCGAAAGGGTAATGGCCTCGGGTGTGTCATCGATTATCAGCTCAACGCCCGTCAGCGTTTCAAGCTTTTGAATATTTCTGCCCTCGCGGCCGATTATGCGGCCTTTCATGTCCTCGCCGGGCAACGGGACTGCGGTCACCGTGGTCTCTGCCACCTGGTCTGCCGCGCAACGCTGGATCGCCAGCGAGATTATACCGCGCGCACGTGTTTCCGCCTCATCCTTAAACTGCGCCTCAAGCTCATCCATCCTCTGGGCAAAATCATATTTCGCCTCCGATTCAAGACTTGCCATCAGCTCGCTCTTGGCCTCGGCTGTAGTAAGACCCGCTATAGTCTCCAGCTTTTTCTGCTGTTCGGCTACCAGCTGACCTATCTCCGCGCGGGCGGCTTCGTTCTCCTTGATCTTTCGGTCAAGGGTCTCGTTTTTGCGGTCAAGCTGCTCGGTCTTTCGGTCCAGCGCTTCCTCCTTTGAGGCAAGACGACGCTCGGAACGTGTTACCTCGGCGCGGCGCTCCTTGATCTCCCGCTCGGATTCGTTGCGCTGCTGGTTTATCTCCTTTTGCGCGGCAACGATCATGCGGTTGGTCTCGTAGGTCGCGGCCATTTTGGCGTCGGCCTCTATCTTTTTGGCCGCTTCCTCGGCGGAGCCTATCTTCTTTTCGGCCACTCTCTTGCGTATGAGAATGCCCATCAGTATGCCAAGCCCCAGCCCCGCAGCCAGTGCCGCCACTGCCGCGATAACTAAAATTATTATCGTTTTGCTATCCATATTGCACCTCCTTTGTTGTTTTTTGTTTTTGATCAAAATTTCATATAAAAAAACATACCACGGACGCACCACCGCCCGATATATATATTTTTACACATGATATTGTACCACAAACACCGCCCAATGTCAAGTGTTTTTTA
>CAZFVR010000055.1:0-4618 GCA_964522215.1 uncultured Ruminococcus sp.
CGAGGTCGAAGTGAAGTAATTCACCCCTCCCCTGCTAAAAACTCCACGCCGATTGATCAATGTCGCTAAGTTAGTGGCATTGGTCGATTGGTGTGGAGTGTTTTGTTTCAATTTAGAAATAAAACATTCCTGCATTGCTTTCTGTGCAAATTGCTGAATTCACGCTGGAAAGTCTGTACAGGAAGTCAATTGACTTTCTTGAATAATTAAATTATTCTGTATTTAGATAAAAAATAAATAAACTTTTTATCTACTTGTCGGCTTATAAAAGCCGAACAGAATAAGGAGGATTTGAAAATGTCAAAGAAGAAACTCATTGCACTGCTGCTCGCCGTAGTTATGATCGCCACTCTGGCTGCCTGCGGAGCAAAACAGACTCCCGCTACTGACGCCAATGCATCTACTGCCAGTGAAAAGGAAGTAACCTACTACTACATTGGCATCAACAACAACCACCCCTATTGGTACGATGTTCATCAGGGTTTTGAGTATGCTGCAGAACAGCTTGGCGTTCGCGTTGTGAAATCCGGCGTTGACAGCTTTGATCCCCAAGGGCAGGCCGCTGCTCTTGAGCAGGCTATCACGAAAAAGCCTGACGGTATTATTGTTCCTGTTTTTGACGCCTCTATCCTACCCGGCCTGAAGGCCGCCAAGGAGGCCGGTATTCCCGTCGTTGCTATCGAATCCACGATGGAGGATGCTGCAGTTGTCTCTTACATTGGTCTGGATAACTATGACTCCGGTAAACAGACTGCCAAACAGCTGATCGCTTGCGGTGGCGACAGCGGCAAGGTTGTCATCATGGGCAACTGGGGTGCTGCAAACACCGACCAGAAGTTGGCCGGTCTTGAGGATTATCTCGCCAAAAACGGAAATTGGGAAATTGTTGCTATGCTTGATGACAAGGCAGTAACCGAAACCGCAATTGAGCAGGCCAAGGCCGCATTCAACAACTACCCAGAGATGACCGCTATCGTCGGTCTGGACTCCTCCTCCGGTGCCGGTATTGGCGCAGCCATGGAGGAACTTGGTAAGGAGCCCGGCTCCATCACGGCTGTTGTGCACGACCGTGAGGTTCTGACTCTGGAATATATCGAAAAGGGATACCTCAACTGCACCATGGTTAACAAGACCGCTGCTATGCCCTTCCTGGCTCTGCAAATTCTGGAAGGCATTTCGAAGCACAACATGCAAGGTCTGCCGATCTCTGCCGACAATGCCGCATCCGGCGTCAACGCTGTTCCTGAGGTCTGCTACAACGGCACCGTCGTCATCACGAAGGAGAATGTCGTTAACTTCATGGTTTCCAACATGACTGCATATGACTCTGACTTCTACGGCTAATCTGCATCCAGCCTGTTCTGGCGCTCACACTTTTTTCTGAACAGGACAGACAACTGTTTCTGCCGGGAATAGACCGATTAAAGTCGGCCTCGATCAAGAAATGATCTTCTGTTCGAGGCCGATTTTGTTTGATACCGTTCGAATGTGCGAAGCACACATTTCAAAAGAAACCCTTCATTTGAAATAAGTAGAGAAGGATTTGAGTATGAGTAATCACAAAAACATTTTAGAAATTCGGAACGTCAGTAAAAGCTTTGGGCAGGTCAAAGCTTTGAAAAATGTCAGCATCTGCGTTCGGCAAGGCGAGATTCACACTCTATTGGGTGAAAATGGTGCAGGAAAGTCCACTCTTATGAAGATTTTGAGTGGCGAACATGCACCAGATTCCGGTGAAGTGTATGTCGATGGCAAAAAGGTCGAACGTTTTCATCCGGAATATGCACGCAACTGTGGCATCTCCATTGTACATCAGGAGCTATCAATTTTCGGCAATCTCTCTGTGTATGAAAACATCTTCCCTCACCGCGAAAGCAAGGCATTTTTGATCCCGCAAAAGGATCTAATTCAGAAGGCGCAGACAGCCATCGACCGCTTTCAACTGGACATTTCTCCGAATGCATCCATGGGCGACCTTCGGCTTTCCTCACAGCAGATGGTTGAAATTCTTCGTGCCTTAAATAATAATGCTAAAATTGTCCTGCTGGATGAACCGACCTCCGGCCTGAATACGCAAGAAACAGCGCTTCTGATGTCCACCCTGCGTAAGCTCTGTGACGAAGGTCTGACTATTATGTATATCTCGCACCGAATATCCGAGATCATGGAAATCAGCGATCGCGTAACAGTTCTGCGCGATGGTGCATACATTGGGACATTTGAAAACACCTCTGCACTGTCGGAACTCACATTGATCAGCAGCATGGTTGGACGCGATTTTGAAAAAAGCATCTATTCAAAGAAGCAAACCTCCGTGCCGGACGATGCTGAGGTGCTTTTCCGAGTCTCGCATTTTTCCAACGGAAAGAATGTAAAGAACGTTTCACTTGAAGTTCGAAAAGGTGAAATACTGGGTGTATTTGGCCTGGAAGGTTCCGGAACCTTCGAGCTCTCCAGAATGCTGTTCGGCCTGTATGGAAAAGATTGTGGCGAGATCACCTTCGAAGGCAAATCATTGAACCCGATCACACCAACCAATATGATTGACAACAGAATCATATTCGTCAATAATAATCGCAAGGAAGCCGGACTTTTGTTCCCGATGAGCATCGCAGAGAACATGGCCGCTCCGGTTTTGAATAAACTGACAAAGCATGGTTTACTCTCCAAAAAGGAAACAGAGAACTATGTCAATTCCTTTGTCAACCAGTTTTCCATTGTTCTAAATTCAATTTATGACAGTCCAAGTAGTCTCTCCGGTGGTAATCAGCAAAAGGTCATGCTCTCAATCTGCCTGGGAACGCTCCCAAAAATGCTGATTATCAATGAGCCGACTCGTGGTATTGATGTCGGTGCAAAGCTTGAAATCCTTCGTTTCCTGAACGAGCTTGTTCAGGAAGGAATCAGTGTACTATGTTTTTCCTCTGATCTTCCGGAGCTCATTACGCTTTCTGACCGAATTGCTGTTCTAAACAGCGGCCATCTGGCCGGAATTCTCCCCTGCGATCAAATCAACGAAACCAATGTTATGCGGCTTGCCGCTACAGACGTGCCGGAAGGAGGCGCTCACGATGAAACGTAAACGCAATATGGGGCAATTTACCGTGATATTTCTGCTTCTGGCTCTGTTCCTACTGCTATCCCTTACGTCAGACACATTCTTGACCTATGATAACCTGTATGCAGTCATCTACGGTGTCTCCATCCAGTTCTTTGCAGTGATCGGCTTCACGATGCTGATTATCATGGGAGAGGTCGATCTTGCCGTGGGCTCCATGTATGGACTTTCCGGAACTCTCGTCGGCTACTGCATCTGTGTATGGAAATGGCCACTCTGGGTCGCAATTCCCGCAGTTTTGGTCGTTTGTTCCGCAATGGGGCTTTTTGTTGGCCTGATTGTTACACGTTTTCGCCTGAATTCCATGATGGTAACCTTGGGTACAACATCACTGATCTCCGGATTGAATGCAGTCGTATTCAACAGCTTCCCGGCTGTGACCTACTCTTCTGAATACCGTGCCATCGCCAAGTTCAAAATCTTTGATATTCACTGGACGATCATTCTGATGGTTATCATCGTGGTTTGTCTGGAGTTTTTCCTTCACAAGCTTCCGGCAATGCGCAAGCTCTATTACATCGGAAACAGCAACGAAACCGCGCGTCTTTACGGTATCAAAGCAGACAAAATCAAAACCATCTGCTTTACTCTCAGTGCGCTGACGGCTGCATTTGGTGGCATTATTGCAACATCCCGAATCACGCACTCCGATATCCTGACCGGAAAGAACCTGGAATTCACCCTGATCACTGCAAGCGTAGTTGGCGGCGCTTCCATGGCCGGCGGGCGCGGAGGTATTCTCTCCGCAGCACTCGGCATGATTTTTATCGCCCTTCTGACAAACGGCATGACCATTTACCGCATTGACCCCTTCATGCAGCAGGTTGCGCTTGGTCTGGTTCTCATTGTTGCCGTATCCGTGGATGTTTATATGAATTCGAAAAAGCGTGCCTGAGGAGGATGAAACATGAAATTGCTTAAACAAAAATGGAGCGCTCTCCGCAGTCAGGATTCGTTTTTTGCCATTCTGCTGAGCTTTGTTTTTCTTCTCATTCTGGCGTTCGGCAGTCCGTACTTTTTCATGAGCAACAACCTTCTGTCGCTGCAAACCGTTATCGCTCCGCGTGCAATCATTGCAATTGGAATGATGCTTTTGGTCATCATGGGTATGTTTGATCTCTCGGTCGGCTCTGTAATGGGCGTTTCCGGCATTCTGTGCGCATATTTGCTTAGTATCGGTGTTCCAGCACTTGTCAGTGTTCTGGCTTCCATTGCGCTTGGTATGCTGATTGGCTTCATCAACGGAGTCCTGGTCGCATGGGGTAAAATCGTTCCGCTGATTGCAACCATCGGTACCATGTATGTCTTCCGCGGCTTTGCAGAAATGATCATGACCAGTAACCTTGCAATGTCCCTGCGTGGTTTTCCGCAGGCCTTCCTTGACTTTGGAGGAAATACTATCCTCGGAATGTATTCCATGACTTGGATCATGCTGTTCCTGCTGATTCTGATTCAATTTCTTCTGAAACGCACCTATATTGGACGAAGCCTATATTATAT
>CAZFVR010000056.1:0-4566 GCA_964522215.1 uncultured Ruminococcus sp.
AAAAAAGAACAGGTAAGCTGCGCTTACCTGTTCTTTTTTGTATCTCAAGGCGAATCGAACCCACTCAATTTGCGCAGCAAATTGAAAGGTTGTCCGATGCAATAGAGGGATCGTTCTACGGTGCCTATTTGGTATGTAACGGATACCGGTGAATTATATCTCGATTTTGGTGACCATCAATAAGACGATCTCGTCAAACGAATTGGCGAGATCGTCTTCGCTTTTTAATGATTTGTAACATTCCTCAGATATTTGCATCTTTGGCAAAGAACGACAAGTTGATGATCAGGAATGTCGATCAAAGGCTCATACATAAAAACGTTTACATGAATGCTTTCGGGCGCAATTAAAAGTACGTCGCTCGTAACGGCTTTGTCTTTGTCGGACAGTCGAATGTTTGCTCGATTAGCCCACTCGCGAGTTTGATTGTTAGCACACATTAGGTCGCTGCCGCACACCGAGCCTGTTAATCGAGCAAAAGCTTCTTTTCGCGCAGGCTTTGAAGGAATTCATCGATATCCCTCACAAGAGTAGCGCGATCTACCTCATACTCCTCCAGCAGAATGCTTATGATCTCTTCCTCATCCTTCCCTTCTCCCAACAGCTTCCATATGGATACCCCGAGTGGGCTGACCGCAAATACTCCCGTGTATTTTAGCGCCAACGATCCCGTCGGGATCAGGATAAATTCCCCCGCGATATCGCGCAGGATCACATTCTTTTCGATCCTCATTTTACTTTTCTTCCTTGTATTTTTCTTCAAGCAGACGATGATAGCTATTTGCCAGCCTGCAAATGTATTCGGGCTTGATATCGGAGCGTCCCGTCTCCGCTATACATGCGGCGGCACATGCCGTACAGCTTGGCTTTCTCGGACAGCTTGTGCATTCCCTCGGCATCAAGATCGTCTTGGTAAATGCCTTGACCTTCTCCCATGCCGCCTCAAAGCCAAGCTCGCGGATGGAATAGCCATCATATGGGAACATGCCGCAGGGCAGCATTCTTCCGTCCCATGTCACCCAGAATGCCGTCCGACCTGCGCGGCATCGCATTTCCTCGCTCTCGCCCACACCGCAGCTCTCGTCCTCCGGCATGCTCGCGGAGGCACTCTGCCTCAGCTGCTCCGGCGTTAGATATTGCTCGCGGCATTTCAGCATCAGCGCAGCCGCCTGTTCTGCCTCAAAGCGCGCGGGCGACCTGCCCGTGCTCTCATGATCACGCCTTACCGGCGGATACATGTAGGTGGTCGCTTGAACAGGTATGCCGAGCTTCCTGCCAAAGGCATGTATCCCCTCGAGCTCGCTCGCGTTATAGGGCGTTATCGAGGCATTGATCTTGACGTTGATCCCCGCCTTGTGCAGGCGGCGGATGTTATACTCCACTATCCCATGCGCGGGCTTGCCGCAAAGCTCCTCGTATACCCTGTCATCGCAGGCGTAGAGCGAGATATTCATCCTTGTTGGCGGATGCTTGCAAAGAAGCTCAAATAGCTCGTCATCGATGAGTGAGGCGTTCGTATTGATCGATATGAGCAAGCCCATATCGATCAACGCGGTATAGATCTCCTTGAAATCCTTGCGCAAAAACGGCTCACCGCCCGTAAGCAGAAGGAAGACCATTCCCGCATCGCGCGCCCTCCTGCCAAGCTCGATCCAATCGGCGGCGCTCATCGCCTCGCGCTGCGTATCGCCGTGGATATAGCACATTTTGCAGTTGAAATTGCAATTTGACGTTAGCTCAAAATTGCCCGCAATCGGCAAGCCGAGTGCTGCTCCCTTCCTGTGAATGTAGCTTGACCAGATCGGCTCACCGGTTTGCATGGCTCTTATGCTTTCTTCCATAATATCCTCTCCAATGCCTCGACCGAATCGGGGCTCTTTTTGCATCGGAAGCAGACCGTCGGCAGGGTGCTTATCAGCTCCGAGAGAAGCTCGGTGACCTTCTCATACTGCGAAAGCCGGTGCATATCATATGAGCATTCGCAAAGAATGCGCAAAAAGAGCTTTCTCGGCGGTATCTTGCATTCCTCGTTCTCCGTTCCCTGTTCAAGCAGGACGACCGCCGCTATCGGCGCAGTGCGGTTGCGGCATATGCCGGAGGTACCGCAAACATATATCCCATTCGCATAAAAGGTACCGTTGCGCCGCGTTATGAGGACGCGGTCTCCGTTGACGATCTCCGCCCCGCGCTCATTCTGCCATAGGCGCGCTTGCGTTGATTTGCCCGTGCCGCTCGGAGCGGTAAACAATATCGCCGCGCCGTCACGGATTATATAGGAGGCATGAAGGATGAAGGCATCATGCTCCGGGAAAAGAGCTTCCGCCTTGCAGAAGGTCAAAAGCGATACGATACTCTGCGCCGCCGCATACTTGCGCTCCACAAAAACCGAGATCGAGCTGCCGTTGCGCTCAAATTGCTCCTCTCGCCCAACGCGCATCTCGGTGGGGATCAGCTTTATGATATAATCCGCCTCGCGTTCCGAGAGGAACGCCGAGCAGCCGTTCTTATCCTTCAGCTCATAAGGGCTGTCAAACTCAAAGGTGACATCTCCAAAGGTGTATTTATTATTCTTCATATTGAACGAATTGAATGAACATGATCTCCGTCATATGCGCAAGTGCGTGCGGCGCATATGCATTATAAGACTTGCCTGCCGCAAGACCTCCGGTGACGCGGAACCTGTAGGTGATACCGCCGAGGTAGCCGCCCTCAGCCGTTGACTTATAGTAAACCTCAATATCCGAGGCGATATCACTGTCGGAGATATTCGTTACGGTGATACTGCCGTTCTTGACCGTGCAGGAGAGCTGCTCCGCCTTGATACTCGGGGTCTCGGTAAAGTATATCTCAAATTCCTTCTCACAGGTGACGGAATCCAGCTGCGCGGGAGCGGCCTTGCGCTCAAGCGCGAAGAGATATGCGCTCTTCCCTGCCGGAACGGAGGTTGCGGAGAACTTAAAGCTCTCGCCGTTGGCATCAAGGCTGAAGGTCAGATATTGCAAAGCCTTATCCGACTTATTTGTCAGCTTTAGCGCAAGCACATTCTCAATGGCATCATCCGTGCCGTCCTCGGGGAAATAACCCGTTGCGGTATAGAGCTTCTCGATGCTCAAGGAATCGCTGACCGCTATGGGCAATTCGATAGTATCCGCGATCGGCAGGGGATCGAGCGTGGTAGTCGTCGGCGAATTCACGGACGGCGCGGAGGTATCATCATAAATTCCGCTCGTCAGCGTGGTATCGAGCTCCTCACCAAAGGAGCAGGAGCGCGTGGCGAAAACGATGACGATGACCAAAGCCACAAGCCCGAGCGCCGCAAGGAATTCAACAAGCCCCTCCGGCGTTTTTCGCTTTTTTCTCACATTTGTCTTTTTCTTTTTTTTCTTCATTAGGCTCTCACAAATTATCGTACCCTGCCTGCCCTTAAGGCAGGCAGGGTACAGAGTTAATACCTTGTTGGATCAGGAAGCGAAGACTTTTAAGTCAGCGGTCGGAATATGGTAGCAGACACCATACGCTCCGTCGCTTGAAGAAAATTCACAATTTTCCACGAATATTTTGAAGCCTGAAATCTCAAACTCACATGAGTTTTCATTTGATAAAGTTGCTTTTTGGACACAATCCCCTGCAATGCTTGTTGAAAGCTTAAAGCTCTCAAAGGTGATCGTGGGCTTTGAATAATTCTTTTTCATTTTCATGTACCTCACATTTTTCCGAAGAGCTCGGAAAAAGACTTGCCGCTCACGGCACTCGGCATGAAGCCGAAGCTTGCCCATTTTGAGGCAGAGCCGATGCCGTTTTCATTATAAGCGTTGACCTCGACCTCGTCGGATCCCTCCGCGGGCTCTGCGATCCAAATACGCCTTACTGTCTCCTCACCGGTGGCTGTATCAATGATCGTCTCCGTGATATAGCGATCAACGATCCTGCCGTCGATAATGACATACTCAACATCCTCGGAGGTCTTTGTGATGATCTCGCGCAGACCGTCCAATCTCTCGTTGACATAAGCCTCAAAGCTTTCGGGATCAAAGCGCTTATCCGCAAGCTCCTTCATTATGCGATATAGCTCGGAGCTTTGAATATAATTCATGATATCCTCGCGATCGATGCTGCTGCCGGAGGCTGCCGCCTGCGGCTTGGAGGAGAGACCGTTCTCATCAATGGCGACGATATCATATTCGGATGCGCCCTTGAGCGTTACCGTCCAAATATTGTAGTTGCTTATCGTGCTCTTGTCGGTGATATTATCAACGAGCTTGATGAGAGTGCCGAATATAAGCGAATTGTTGACGAGATTTGCAGCCTGTCCGTTTACCGTCAGCGATGCCACATCCTTGGAGGTGATAACATTGACGGTATAGTAGCCAAAGAGACCGCGAGTTACTGTATACTCAAGCACCTCGGGGGTGAATACGGTAGGCTTGGGAGCATAAAGCTCTCTCATTACCGCAATTGCATCCTCAACGACCTGATCATCAACGAGCATGAAGATCTGAACCGGCTCGCTTGCCGTCTGATCAAGGTTCATTGTGCGCGCCGTGCTCGAGGCATTGCTTGTTGAGC
>CAZFVR010000057.1:0-4470 GCA_964522215.1 uncultured Ruminococcus sp.
TATGTATAAAACCAAAGTGTTGTTCTTCATCTCATTTGTTCCTCATCCTGAAAATAGTTTATTGATTTCTTTGAGTTAAAACAAACTGCTCCAAATTCGTTTTATGATGATATTTTATCGAGGCAACTTTGTCTTTGCTGATGATAACATCGTTCATATCAATTCCGTTTAATGCAGCAATAGCAACGGCGTAGTGTATGACATCTGCTAACTCATTGCCTAACTGGACTTGTAAATTTTCATCGTTGGATGATTTTCTGCCAGCTTTTTTATTTAGAACTTCAGCAACCTCGCCTATTTCTTCAACAAGCTTCATGAATAAGCTCTGGTCAATACCGCCCTCACTGTAATGGTCATATAAGTAGTCCTCTAATTCTTCTATTGTTACTTTCATAACAGAACCCCTTTGTATTTTTTGATTCGTGCCTGCAAAATTTTTGCTTCGTTTCGTTTCTTTCAAGGCAAGATGCCCCACCATGCGATTTTGTTTGAGAATTTACCAAAATACAAAGAAATACACTTTTCGATGCACCGTGTTCATTATACCGTAATTCGCAGCATGATAGCGAGATCTTACGAGAGCGATAATAATTTCACCCATCCCACGATCCTCGCCTTATATAGCAATAAACAGGCACTTTTTAACCCTTAAACGCACAAAAACAGGCGACACCCAACCGGTGTTGAATGTTGCCTGTTTTGTTGTACGATCCTGTTTGCAGTTGCCGATTTCGTAATTCTCTCTCAAATTACTGTCTTACGAGCACCGAGCTATGCCGCTGTCCTTTTTGCTATTTAAAATTCGATCCTGCGGTCTCGGTCAGTGGCGGTCGTTATCAACTAAGGTTAATAAAATCGCGGGGCTTTAGGCGACGTATCAGGCGCATGAGCGCCCTCAGCATATCGTCAAGCTTGCGTGCATCCTCGCCGGCCGTCTCGTCTGCCAAGGCTGCGTTATCATACTCTGTGCGGTGCAGGCCGTCACGGCACCTAAAATACACGCGCACGCGGTGCGGGTCGTCGCGCGGAGTTATCTCATCCACCTCGCTGACGGGGGATGACCCCTGCGCTATCTTTCCAAGACAGCAAAGCATACGCTTGCCCGCCTCCGGCAGCGTTTTTGCCCCGCGACCAACGCGCGACAGCTTTTCGCCGGAGCTGTAATACACGCCCACAGTGCCGTCGTTGGTGCAGGTGAGGGTGATAAAGCGCGAGCGCACCGGAATATCGGCGATAAGCGCTATAACATCGTCTGCCATCTCGGCAGCGGTGCCAAGATCGATGTGCATGATCTCCGCCACCGCTTGGGCGCGACTTGCAAGATATTCACTTGATGGTACAGGCGCTTCCCTGCGCATAGATCTTCTCATATCCTTGACCTTTGGGGCCGCTCGCGAACTATTAAAGCACCGAGCGGAGTTTTTCTGCGTTTTCCTTTACCGTGCCGGTCTTTGCATAGATGCTGGAGGTTCCGGCAACAAAAATATTGGCACCGGCGGCGCTCATCTTGGCGGCGTTCTCAAAGCTTACGTTGCCGTCCACCTCGATCTCAACATTCTCGTATCCGCGCTCGTCAAGCATACGGCGCAGGCGGGTGATCTTATCAAGTGTTTGGGGAATAAGCTTTTGTCCGGCAAAGCCGGGGTTGACCGTCATAAGCAGCACTGCCTCAATGTCGGGGAGTATCTCGTCCAGCACAGAGAGGGGCGTGGCGGGATTGAGGACTATCATGGGGCGGGCGCCGCGATCGCGAATTGCGGCAAGCGCGCGCTGAACATGAGGCTCGGCCTCATAGTGGATGCCCACAAGATCGCCCGGGCGCATCTCAAACCAATCAAGCTTGAGGTTAGGCTCGGTTATCATCAGGTGCAGATCGAGCGGGATGGGGCAGTTGGCATGCAGACGGCGGATAAAATCGGTACCAAGGGTATAGTTTTGAACAAAAACGCCGTCCATTATGTCTATGTGGAGGTATTCGATGCCGCAGTCCTCAAGCACGCGAAGCTCATCGCCCAGGTGGAGAAAATCGGCACACATAAGTGAGGGGGATATCTTTTTTGTAAGTGACATTGCTTTGATCCTTTCAAAAAATAATCTTACTGTTGACATTATACCACACCTCGCGCGCTTTTGCAATGCCGCTGACAGACTTTAGCGAGTTTTTTTATTTATTTATTACTTTGTGTTTACAATTCAACCGGTCGTAAAATTCTGCGGCGGCGTATATATCACCCTGCGGCGGGGAAAGATAAGTGCGTACCGATGATCCACCCGGATCAAATAAAAAAGTGAGGTGTAACTTTATGGTAAGCGACAGAATAGCACTGATCATCGCCGTGATAGGCGCGCTGAATTGGGGCAGTGTGGGGCTTTTTAAGTTTGACATAGTGGCGTGGATATGCGGAGGACAGACCTCCATTGCCGCCCGCGTGATATATACCGTGGTCGCGCTGGCGGGGCTTTGGTGCATATCGCTCCTCTTCCGCTCCCGCGAGAGCATGGCGGAGATATCCGACTGACCTATCTTAGGCCACGCACCCCCGAGGCAAGCCTTGCCGCGGGGGTGCTGCTATTTATTTTACCGTCACATCCATATGCTCTGCATAAGTGTACATGCGGGTGGTAAAGCTGCCGTCCTTTGAGATGTCAAATATACGTCCGCCGCGGCGGTCGTCAAAGGATCTGGGCGCAAAGCCGGCACAGGCGTCAAGCGTGAGAGTTATTCCGCCGTAAACGCCGCAGCAGTCATCCTTGTGCAGGTGGCCTGCCGCTATTATATCCACATCTCCGCGCTCAAGCATGGTGCAAAACACTCCGGAGTTCAGCATGGGGCCATGCACGCCATCGCCGGCATGTCCCTCAAGGTGACATTCCTCGGGATTTTGCACCGCCATCATTATCTCATGCGGCGGAACATGCATCACCGCCATGGCGTGCACGATATGTCCCTCCTGCCGCTCAAGCTCGCAGGAAAGCTCCCAATACCAACGCTGCTGTTCAAAGCGGATGCAGTCCCATTTTTTATAGATCTTTTCTCTTACCGGCAGCAATATATCCTCGCAAGTGATGCCGGGGCGCATTTGTGCCTCCTTGTACTTGGAGTCAAATGCGTATATCGCGTACTCAACGTGATCCGAATCATGCGCGAGTATCGGCACCATGTGGTTTGAAACTCCGGGGAGGCCCTCTGTGTGACCGGAGATGCAATAGGGATAGGCCTCATACATTGCCTGCTGTTCGGTAATGGGAACGTTTGTATCATAGTCGTGATTGCCAAACACATGCATCCAGGGTATGCGGCGGCTCTCCATGGGCGCGGTGAAGATCCTAAGGTACTCCTCAAGCTCCTCGCGCGGCTTAAGATATCTGCCGTCAACGTTATCTCCGCCCCAAATGACCAGATCCGGGCGCACATCATCCATCATCTGCTCAAGCCCTTGCAGTGTGCGGGGATCGTAATTCAGCGTTTCCTGAATATCGGATATCATCAAAACGCGAAAATGACCCGACTCGTTAAAGCGCAGTGTGTGTTTTGTACTTGATATCATCTTTTTTCCTTTATATGTATTTTATTCGCTGCAAAAAATTGGCTGCCGCAGGTAGCTGCGGCAGCCAAGAGGGATCAGTCCTCTTTCTTGAGGAGCTCGACCTCTGCCTCGGGAGCGTTCTTTTTGACCGATGCGATGCCGTTTTCGCAGCCTGCTTTGGCCTTGTAGCCCTCGGAGGTGGCAATGATCTCGCCGTTTTTCGCTTTAAGTCTAAAGCGGAACTCACCGGCCTTGTCGGTATACATCTCAAACTTCGGGTGCTTTTCTACGGTGTAGCCCTCAACTGTTTGGTCCTCAACATTTGCGATGGGAGCGTTGTTTTTTACCGATGCAACGCCGTTTTGCGCTGATTTGAGTGCTGTGTAGACCTCGGAGGTTGCAATGACCTCGCCATTACCGGCCTTAAGATCAAATTTAAAGCCTGTCTTTGTCTCTTTAATAACAAATTTTCCCATTGTGGTTCCCCTTTCGGATTTAAATGTCATGGAGTTTATTTTGTAGTACCATTATAACACAGCACATACGAATTTTCAAGACAAAATCAAAGAAAAAACGAGATTTTTGCCGATTTTTTGCGAAATTCGGCATGACCGCATTTTGGGGACAGCAGGATGAGCCGCCGGACGGAATTTTTGGGTCCCACCGGCTGCCGACGAGAGCTGCAACGCTCGCCAAGGCTCCCCAGTGTCGCGGGAGCAGAAGCCCCGCGCCTGAGGGATTGTAGATTCTTGCTTTCTACATGTCTATTAATTAAAGCTCGGACTCTCGCCAAGCCTTCTCATGTGTGAGAAGGTGTCACGCGAAGCGTGACGGATGAGGAGGTAAAAACAAGGATTTCCGCCGCAGCGGAAATCTTCCTTACCCCGTAAGCCTTCTCATGTGTGAGAAGGTGTCACGCGAAGCGTGACGGATGAGGAGGTAA
>CAZFVR010000058.1:0-4465 GCA_964522215.1 uncultured Ruminococcus sp.
TTGCAGTAGCAACCGTCATAGCCTTCAATCTTGTTCAAGAAGCACATCCAAGTTCAAACTCTCCGAACATATCAGTCACCTCATATATTCAGTTTCTTAGCGAGTGCTTGAATGCGACGCTCATATTCTTGTGGTGTTTTGGCTGTGCGAGCTATCTCGCGTTTCTTCTGCTCGTATATAGCGAGCCTATCTCTGTATGATGCCATAATGCCTCCTTATATCTTCATACGTAATTGTTTGCCTGTGTAGGCTCTGGACCTGTTGACTGAGCGGACGATGTCCTTCAGCTCCTGCTCGTTGCTGGCGAAGTAGATTTTGCTATGTGCATAGTCACCAAATCGTACGGTCATCACAGTTGCATCACGATTTACCTCGTAGCTATGAATGCCTTTGATTTTACTCTCTACGCCAGTCGCAGCATATCTGTAAATGTCGTAAAGCCTGAATTGTTTCTTGTACTTAATCATTGATTGCCTCCCTATACTCATATACGAGTTTTGTAAGCTGTCTAAGCTCCGGGGTTTTGTCGTACTTCTGTGCAGTGAGCAATGCTCTGTATGCACGGTCAACAAGAGAATACGTCGGGTTATCGTGCTGGTCCTCTGCTCGCATTGACTCAAATCGTGGTAACGCAAGTACGTCCATATTATAAGCAAACTCAAACAATCTACCAAGACTGATTTTCTTGCTTCTCGGACCAAGAGTATTATACAAAGAAATATAATACTCGTTACTGATATTGACTTTTACCTCCTTCTCGCGAGGGCCTACTCGCTGAGGCAGGTTCGTGAAGTCATACATCTCAAGCAGTGCATCTGCTACCTTCGAGAGGTCGTGACCTTTGAAATAGTCATAGACCTCACGGGACATGTTTACATTTACTATCATAATCTTGTACCTCTTTATAATCTACATTTATGCCTAATGATATGAGCATCGCAATGTCTATTTGCTTTTGCTCCTCCAGCGTGACATATCCTCGTTTGTATATAAACTCAGACTTAGGCATTGTCACAATCTGGTTACACAGCACCTGCGATTGTCTACCGTCTAACGTCCAACCTATTTTGACATTACAAGATAAGTCTTTAATCTTTGTCGTTATTGGGCAGGCCATCACAATGTCGCTGGTTCTATTGCCGATGTGACTTGACACCACAACGACTGGACGATAGCCTCGTTCACAAGAGTGTCGCTGTACAGTTTTATGCTCCGGCATCTTCACAAAGTAGATGGCTCCTCGCATTACATCGTACTCCTTTTGTTCTTCTTTGTGGTGAACAAGTATTCTTCTTCTACCTTTCGTACGATGTACTCAAAGGTGGGGTCATCAGGAATAAGGTCTGTGAAGTAGTTGAGCAATACTCTGATGAGTGCAGAGATTGTACCCTTCTTCGTATCAAGCCCATTTTCCTTGAGCTTCTGTAATACCAAGAGCTTTGTTACATCATCAAGCATAAACGTAAATGCCTTCATAGACATATGCTCCCGGAGTTCCTTCTTGTGTTCGTCAGTCATCACTTCTTACCTCCTTTCGGCTTACCTTTTGCATTGGGTCTGGGCACATAACCCGGGTTGAATATCTGTCTGTACTTGTCGAGTTTATACGATATACTACGGTCGACAGTATTCGTCTTTAACTGTATGAGTATACGTTCAAACTGGAGCTCTGACATATCTTGTAACATTCGAGCCTTTATACGCTCAAACAT
Source organism: uncultured Ruminococcus sp. (assembly GCA_964522215.1). Lineage (GTDB taxonomy): Bacteria > Bacillota > Clostridia > Oscillospirales > CAG-272 > CAG-390. The sequence continues at coordinate 1,713 of CAZFVR010000058.1, forward strand.
ATCGTGCCAATAGTCCTCTTCTGTATACTCATTACATCTACGAGCCCACTCAATTGCATCAGGGTCCGCGATTTGGTCCAACAATGTAATCGGCTTACCATCATCGTCCTCACCGATTGGTGCATCAAGGCTATCTGTAATAGCAAGACCTTTGAGTCTACGACATTCCATATTCAGGTCATTGATGTATGACTTATGAATAAGTGTCTGATGCAGATAATACCCTTGATTGTACAATTTCATAACAGTGAGATACAAGATAGAGATTAACTCATCACGGTCAGGTATAATGTTCTCATATCTACCTTGTACTTTCGTCACCATCTTCATCAGCAACGGTCTAAACATTGTAAACCATTGCTCAATAGGTGGCTGTACATATCGCACACCATTAGGCGGTTCCTTCTTTGACAAGAGATTACGAATTAACTCTCGCGGTGTATAAGGATTGTCCTCGGCAGGCACTATGCAGTTAATCTTCAAATGGTAATACCCCGGGTCCTCTTTGTCAGGCGACATAATCGCACTAAAAGCAAAGTGCTCATTAGGTCCAATACCACAGTCATCGCATATCTCAGCGATAATATCTTGCTGTGTTTCGTCGGGCTTAATGAGCACATTAACGTTCGTCATATTCATCTTGTACTAATCCTTTCGTGTCCACATTGCAGTGGAAATTTAGGCTAACCCTACACATTGCACATTTATATTGCGTGGTGCACGCTATTAACTTTAATATGTATGGTGGGCTTTATGGTTACACTTTTATGCCGACTTGGCTCTTGGGGACTTAGTGGTTCGGGCTCTTTATAACCGCGCTCAAAAGGAGCGGCTCACGGTCACCATAATGAGAATGGATGCTTAAATCTTACTCAGCGTCAACGTTTGTGTTGTTCGCACGAAGAGCTGCGAGCTTAGCCTGAAGCTTAGCGAGACGACCTTCGTCCATCTTAATCTTCTGCTCCTCGGTCATAGGTGCTCTGGGCTTACGCTCCTTAGGTGCATTAGCCTTAGCCTCTGCTGCTCTCTCGATGATAGCTCTGTACTCTGCCTGGTCCTCAGGAAGAATAAAGTCGATAATAGATGCCATTTTCTTGTAACCTCCGTTAATTATTATAGTGTGTCATTTGTTTATACTGGTTGCCACCAGTGGAGAGGCTGTCGCTTGTGCCGTGCTCTACCACACAGCACTATGCGATTATTCCTCGTCGGTAGTGTTTGCTTCGCGCTTAGCGTTGAGCTTAGCCTCGAGCTTGGCAATCTGTGCCATAAGCTTCTCTTCCTCGGTGAGCTCAACATTCTTCTGTGCGTTGCGGTTCTCGATTGCTCTCGCAATGATAGCATCGTACTTCTCTTTGTCCTCAGCGGTCATATAAGGTACGAGCTTCTTATCAGGCTGAGCGGTACCAAGGACACGAGGTCCAGTGGTCTTATCCTCAACCGTGTACACGCCGTCCTCTGCCTTCGCATAGAACTCGTTGTGAGCGATGTACTTACGGTTTGCAGAGTTAGGACCGAGCACGATGTGCCACTTATCCTTGCTCTTCTCAAACCAGTTCTTCGCCGCTACAGCCTCGCCAGTAGCAAGGTCCTCAGCCTCAAAAATAGGGCCGTTCTCGTTTTCGCCAATAAGCGTAATCTTTACTGCCATTTTAACGTTCTCCTTAATAAGTTATTTATCTATTATTAAATCTAACGTATGATGGGTAGAGTAAAGACATCATACAGTTTGATTTCATAATTGGTATATTATATTATATTCAAAAATATTCTTTTTATTCACTTATAGATTTTAACAGGTTATTGCTGTTTATCCGTGTCGTTCTTGAAAAAGTTCTCGCACTTCTTGTACAATTTGCTATTCTTCACACGTTTGTACAAAAGGCTCTGACCAAACTTCGCCAGCTTCTTCTCAGCCCGGAACCACTGGATAGTCACATAGACGAGCGCCGCGAGCGACAGAATGAGTGCGATAGTGTTGACAATCAACCAAGTCTGCATTATATCTCACCTCCTTGTAAGTTATTCGCGGACATATCTCTACCGCATATGTCAAATTGGATATATAATGTCATCAGGTACAGGACCGTGCCATAGAGGCAAGTCATATGTGTGGCTGTCGGTGATGAATACCCATAAACATATAGCCACACTCAGGACAAGATATACGAGCATCCTCAATCTGCTCCACAAGGTCCAGCACAGAGGTACAAGTAAACTCGTGATGATAGAGTTCCTCGCAGTCAGGACAATAGAATGAGAGTTTGAGTCGCATAGGCCCAGGCTTATTGCTCTCAGCATCAAGAGCTTGGTCGAGATGGTGGTAATAACTCCCGGAATACAAAGTAATAAGGTCAGGGTTGGTGGGTGAGAGGGAATAGCTCCAAGCCACAAAAGGAGTGGGATAGAACTCATCGGTTACAAAGATGGCCTTTTGGTTCGGCAACACTTTGATGGGAGTTACTCTTGTACCAGTATTGGTGTGATAGGTGTGACCCAGATTGATAGAGGTAGGGTTATTCATAGCTTTAATACTCCTTTATAATGGTGGTGATTAAGTTGAGAAGCTCGTTGTAGATGACGGCATCAAAGGGTATTGATACTTTATGGTGGTTAAATTCTATCTCTACATACTCTTCGTAGAGTTCATCGAGCTCTTCTTGTGTTGTACTCTCTGAGCCTATGATGTTAAGGTACTCAAGAAAATCTTTATACTCTGTTAGTTTGGTTTCGCTGTTTGGTCTGTTAGGTCT
>CAZFVR010000059.1:0-4232 GCA_964522215.1 uncultured Ruminococcus sp.
ATTTTCTTTTCCATCAAAGAAACTCATCTGCATTTAGTCCCACCCCCATTTTTCAACACAAAGTTCAACAAGGTGTTTTTCCTCAATTCTATCACTTCCAAACATCAATTCTATCTCGCTAACATAACCACCATAAGTTGTGTAAATGGTTGAATTTGTTTTAAGTAGTTCTGCTAATCTTTCTCTTCTAATCATCACACACCTCCACCATATCGGCTTTTATTTTAACGACTTTTATTCCCTGTTCGGCAAACAAATCAATCATTGACTTAAAATGACCTAATGGATGTTGCCACAAAGAATGATATAGCCTTGTTTCGCATTCCAATTCGACTTTTTCAAAGGGTGCTATTTTAAAATACCATTTCCATAATTCACACAGTGTTTTCAAGTCTAATCCTTGCGTTTCTAATACTTTGTCATTACAAATAACTCTTGTTGAACTATGGATACCTATTCTCTCTGCTTTAATCTTTAACATCGCTATTCTCCTTATTCCTTTTCTTTAATGCTCTTTGCCTTTTCTTTTCTCGACACATATAACAAATTTTATTTATTAGCAATACAAGTGGGAAGAATAAGAATACCGAAAACGGCAACACTATTTCTTCGTTTTCCTTAAAAGCCCAACACATAATTAGCATTGATAATTGCATTACCGTAATACCAATCAATATCCCTACCCAAATCATTTTTCTCTCCTTTCGACTTGGTCTAAAATTCTTTCTAAATCCTTAAATCTAGCATACCTCTTACCATTGATGGTCTCTACTGCGACATTTTTACTAATCTCTTCCACCACTTCCTTTCTCACTTCTGTTTCTCGCTCTGCTACTGGGTGGAGCGGACAACATGGTAATCTTTTATTTCCAACATTTCTATTTGAAATAACTATTCCCCTAATTGAACAATAGATATCAAAATTATTTCTTTTGCAATTTAGACAATCCTTGCAAGCCTTTGGCATTTCGTCAATATAAATTTTCATTTTCTCCCTCCCTAAAAATTTTCTCGGCATATTCCAAATAAGCCAGTTCCAGTTGTTGTTTCTCATTTTTCGAACCCCAACCAATTTCGTCATTAAAATCACAACATTCTCTCTCATAAACCTCATCGAGTTGTTTAGCCATTAAACTTAAAGCAATATGGCTTATCATTAATTTATCGTTTATATCGGAAATTTGTTTCCTTAAAGTCTCTTCAAAAGACGAGAAAACAAATACATCATCAATTTCCCCTTCAAGTCTAATATTGTGTGTTTTTGGCACATAATCATCAATAGGAACACAATCAGCACAAACATTCGGTGCATTCCCTTCACATTCATTCGGTGTGGTGCAACCACAAATTTCACAAACGAATTGTTTTGTTGCTTTGAGGTACTCTTGACATCCATTGCAATTTCCGCCATCTCCCCTTGCCTTACATTTTCGGCAACAAGATGGCTCTCTATTAAGTTTTTTCTTCATATAGATTTCTCCTTTTCTAATTTTTTATAGGTTTTTTCCAACCTACAATCACATTATAGCGAAAGAAATTTTAGTTGTCAACTACTTTTTTATATTTTTTTCAAATTTTTTTTGCAAAATAAAAGAGAGTGATTATTCACTCTCCTTAATTGCTTTTGGTTCAACAAAGGAATTTTGACTATCCCATTCGTTAAAACCATCAATAAAATTAACAAGTTCGACATAGAAACGGCTTTTATAGACCTTTGAGCAACTTTCCCCACTTGTAAAACTCAAAACTGCCGTTGAGAAAAGTGATGTTAGATACATTAAGATTTGGACTATTTCAGCAATTCCAATGCCATCACGAACCGTGTATCCGATATAGGCGAATATCCCACCAATAATCACTGCCGTAAAAATTTTACGGATATATGATTGTGTCTTGTATGATATAGAACCGTCTCTAATGGCTTTTGCACCATTGTTTTCCACTGCGCTCATTATTGTTTCAGGGTGATTTGGCTCTGCTGGCAAAGCCTTAAAAATTAAGTTGTATAGTTTTTTTCTTTTGACGCGAGAGAAAAATACAAGTTTTGAATTTTCTTCGGTTGTGCCATCGTCTTTGGTTGTTTGATACTTAAATTCATATTTTTTAAGATTTTTGATTTCTTTTTCGTTTAATTGTTTAAGAACTGCTAATTCTTCTAATGTGATGTCGATTGCACCGCACTCATTGAGAATGTATCGTTGCTTTCGCTCTTCAAATTCGATTTGGCAATATTCTCTCAATTTTGCAATTTTTCGTTGCTGATTGATTGCACTTGCCTTTTCGTTATATGCTGACTTGTTTGAGATAAAAGATTGATTTTTTTGCCCATACAAATCTCCATCTGAAAAATACAAACAATGTGTAATTATTTGCACAATACACAAGAATACAAAGTCGACTGGGTTAATTGATTGTTTTGTTGAAACTTGCACAATGAAATAGAACACAAGTGTTACAATGATTGCAAGTGTTAAAGTCCAAGTTCTTAATCTAATGGTTGAAGCCCTATCCTTTATGACACCAGCATACTTATTTTCAGCCATAAACTACTCCTTATCTTTTTGGTTTTTTAGAATTGTTAGATTTACCATATCTTGATTATCTAATATAATTTGTGCCGAGAGTTTAGGCAAAAGCCATTTCCCCAACACATAAGCCGACACAAGAAACACAACAAAGAATATGCAATTTGTAATCATAAGACCACTAAACAATGCGTGTCCGACATTTACAAATGTGATTTGAAAACCAGTGCCACCATTCCCAATGACCCACTCTCCGTATTTTTCTACGAGATAGTTATAGTTGGCTTGTAGTTCTTCCCCAGCAAACTTCTTGCTATCTAACAAATTGCATATTTCGGCTACATTCCCAAAACTATGTCTTATAGCAAAAACCAAGCATAGAATTGATAGTGCAAGGAAACCCCAAAAACAAATTGGGGCAAGTATCCTTAACACTTTCGATTTCTTTTGATTTCTCTTGTAAATCTCTTCTGCTGTTAGTTGTTTTTTCTCCATAAGCAATGCCTACCTTTCTATATTGCTTTTTTTGGCACTTTCTTTGGGGTCTACGGCTTGTTTTGGTGTTGGTTCGACTATTTCATCTACAACACTTTCGGCTGTTGTAGGCTCGTTTTTGGCTTCCGAAATGGCTTGTTTTAATTCTTCCTTTGCATTATCACTTACTCCGATAGAATTATCAAAGTATGCAGAGAGTTTTTCAAGAATAAGAATAACTTTATTGTATTGTGACGCAACATCTGCAAGAGATTGTTTTAAGACTTCCACTGATTGTTCGTTGATTTTTTTCAATTCACTTTCAACAAGTGGTTGGATAGAGTGTGTGAAAGAGATTTTTTTCACTTTTTCAACACCCTTTTCAGTTGCGTCTTGTGCAATTTTCTCCACATTGATTTTGGAGATGGTTTTATTGAAAGCACCTTTTAGACAGCCATAAATAACCGCCGAGATAATACCAGTGATGGATACTCCACCTAATGTGGCAACAAGCCACACCCAAATTTCGTTAAAAATTTCCATATCTTTTTCTCCTTTATTATAACCTTATAGGCAATTTTGTGATTGGGTCAATAGCAGTCTTTGTTTTTGGGTCATATTCAAAACAATCCTTGCCAATTCCCCCCAAGCATTTTTTCTTTCTCTTATCAAAGTATTGACAAGTCAAGCAGTCGGTTGCTTGCTGAACCTTTTTCTTGTTATTATTATACAACATCTTTCACCTCTCTTTCTAAAGGAAAGTTCTCCTTTGGTAAATCTTCTTTGCTTTCTGTGTAAGTATATTTGTTAGGAATGTCCACTGCCTCAGCATATTTTATTCCCGTCTCATTCTGCATAATATACTTTCCGTTATCACTATAAGTTTTAATTAATCTTCTATCATCAATGAACAAATCTTCTTGTACTATCATACTACACCCCCACTATATAATTAGAATATATTGCCCAGTTTGTGGCTGTTTTCCACGCGTCTAGTAAAGCAGATGGGACTTTGATTTTGCAAATTGCGTTTATATCAGTGAATGCATTCGTATTTGATAAAGTTGGTACAGATGTGTGTGTTGAAAAATCGCATTCTATGAGAGAGGGACAAGAGCGAAATGCATTACTACCAATACTTGTTACACTATTAGGTATAGTTATACTTGTTAGAGAGGAACAATAGTAAAATGCATAATCACCAATACTTGTTACACTATTAGGTATAGTTAT
>CAZFVR010000060.1:0-3034 GCA_964522215.1 uncultured Ruminococcus sp.
GTGGTTGCGGGAATCACGGTCACGGTGCTGTAGTAGTAGCCAGGATTGGACTGACCGGTATACCGGACCGCATAGGCAAACTTTTCGTAGCTGTCCATGCTCATCTTCTTCAGGGTATAGCGCACGTGTCCGGAGGTATTGTCCATCTCCGCATCGCCGTAGATACCGGTAAAGGTATCCCCGAAGCCCTCAGCCAGAGCATTGTCGTAACCCGTCAGATTCAGGTCTTCGGATGCAGCGCCCAAAGCGGCGAGTTTGCCGTTTTCACCGAACATATCGTTGCTCAGCACGCTGATATCCACAGGCAGACCGTAATCGATGACCACGGTATCCGGCAGCGCCTGCACCTTCCACACCACGGCAAACCATACCACAGTGTGGGTATAATCCAGGCCGATGCTGCTTTCGCTGGTGGCTTTGCTGTAAGCGGAGGGATCCTCCGTATTGTAGTTCACCACATAGGTGGTAGGCACATTCTTCAGGGAGGTAATCTTCCAGTTGCCGGTGGAATTGGAGTTGATCTCCACCATGTACTCCGCGCCCTCAGTTCCGTTGGTATCAAAGAGGGTGTAGCCCTCGGGCAGCACATCCCGGGAAGCCACAAACAGGGAGCTGACATCCGCAGTGCTGTTGAGCATGACGGTTCCATAGACAACGGGATTGGTCACGGCGATCTTGTTGGCAAAGGAACCGGTCTCTCCGGTGGTCTGGTTCACGATCACTCTGCCGTTCTCGTCCACCAGATAGAAGGCGTAGGAAACGTTGGCTTCCTTCCATGCCATAACGGGAGATACAGTCACCTTCCGGCAGGGATTGCCCAGATAGTTGTCATAGTACAATGTTGCGTACTCGTTGGTGGGATAGGAGCCCGCTTCCCGGGTTCCTTCCATGGAGCCGTCCAGATAGACGTAATAGCGCAAAGCCAGTTCCGTGGACCGGACCGTGCCCATGTTCCAGTAGAAAGTCTCCGCAGGGAGTACATTGCTGGAGCCGGAGGTAATGCCCGCTGCGCTGGTGACGGTGGGAATGGAGATTCCCTCCACCACGGCATCCTTGCTGCTGGTATTATACCAGAAGTTCCGGGCGCAGATCACGCCGTCCACCAGAATGTTGGTCTGACCGCCGTCCACCTGATCGGAATAGGCGCCGGTAATGATCACATTTCCGTCTTCATCCGTGGCCTGGGTAAAGGTCACAGTTTCCAGGATCGTGGAGGTACCCTTCCGGGTGCTGATCTGGTTTTCCGCAATGGTTCCGTTGAGATAATCCTGCCGGGTGTAGATGTCGTAGCTGATGATCTCGATCTTGGGCGTCAGGGTCCGGGAAACCGTGGAGCCGTTCTCCACAACCTCATAGGTTGTCGTTGCCATCTGAAGATTGAAGTTCTCGCCCATCTGGTCCACATACCGGGCATTGGAAGCAGCATAGGTAATGTCGCCGCCAATGGTGGTGAATGCGGTTTTCAGATCGTCCGCGGAGTTCGCCTCGAAGTACAGGGTGCTGTCAGAGGCAATGTTGCGGATAACGGTCTGCATGGATGCCGTGACGACCTCCTTGTCGTCAGCCAGACAGAAGCCGATGGAATACAACTTGGCTCCCAGACCGCTGACCTCAACCAAGTTGTCCTTATTCTCGTCCGTGGGGTCGTTCTTGCGGATAACCGGATAAGTTCTGGTGGGATCGCCCTTGATAGCCTCAGCCATCCAGTGCTTGCCATCAGGATTGTAGTAGTCATTCCGTGCGCCATCCCGGAACATATCCTCCGTCACGGTGCCGGTCAGCCAGTTGTTCCAGTAGGCAGCATTGCCGGAGCCGGTCTGGCAGGTGAAGTAGTTGTACTGGAACGGTGCGCCGTCGGACATGAAGATGACAAACAGGTCCCGGTTCTCACCCGCCGTAGCATTCTCGACGGTAATGGCCTGACCCAACTGATAAACCGCGTCAAAGGCGTAGTCATAGTTGGTGCCGGAGTTGTAGGTCAGACCGTCAAAGGCGTTGTTCGCCAGGGTATGCACATCCACGAAGGCGCCTGCGTTCAGTGCCTGGGATCCGGTGTAGATCAGGTTCGTGGGACTGCTGGTACTGCGGGCCGTGGTGCCGTCCAGTCTGTCGTTGGAATCATAGTAGTAAGGAGAATCGGTATTGCTGTAGTAGGCATGGAAATCCGCCACCGCAATGCGGATATCCATGGGATTGCCTTCGGAGTCGTTGGCCTGAAGCTGGCTCAGCAGGGTCTGCAGGGACTCCTTCAGCACCTGCAGACGGGTCTTGCCATCCACGGTGTTATTCATGGAGCTGGACAGGTCCAGCATAACGATGACATCCGAGCCGGTGCGGGCAGGTTCGCCGGAGGCGGAGATTTCCACCTGAGCCACGCCGGAGGACTGGAAGTCCACACCGGTGGCAGTCTTGCTCACCTTCACGGAACCCTCATTGGGATACTCGGGATAGTTATTGCTTGCCCGGGCGGTCACATTCAGCGTAAAGTTCTCCGTAACGACCTCACCCCGGAATGTCAGGGTCAGATTTTCATAGGTTGCCAGTGCGCCGGTAGATACGGCGGAGCCGTCCGCATGGGTCAGCATGGAAACGGTCACAGGCACGGTGTAAGTGGTATCATCCTCCAGGGTCACCGTGATGATGGCTCCAACGGGGGCATCCCGCTTTGCACCCTTGGACACGCTGCCCTCGGCAGGATCCACTTCGCACTTGACGATCTTCTTGTCGGGGACGGTCACCGTGGCATCGCCCAGTTTCTTGCCATCTTTGGTGATGGTTACGGTGTATTCTCCGGGAGCGCCATCGTAATTTTCAGACAGCGTCCAGGTCACATCACTGTCGCTCACCAGTGTGCCCATTTCGCCGGCACCGGGATTGGTTCCGGTGTAGGTGTAAACGTCCACCCCGGATTTCACCAGATTCAGCACCGCCTCGGCGCTGGTTCCCTGATTGGCCTCATATGCCAGGCTGCCCACAATGCGATAGTACACACCATCGTTGCCCGTCTCCGTGCCGGTGTTCTTGAAGAGGTACA
>CAZFVR010000060.1:3134-4197 GCA_964522215.1 uncultured Ruminococcus sp.
TGACAATGAGGTACTTCTCTCCGGCGTCAATGCCGTCGGTATCCAGCGTATAGATGATTCCGCCATTGGTCGGCTCCGAGACAAGGACCCACTCCCCGGCAGTTCCACTCACATCTCCGCCGGCATTATTATCATTGCCGTCGCTGCTGCCTCCCAGATCGGGCGTTTCGTTCGAGGGCGTAATGCTCTTGTTCAGGGTGATCACAGCAGGGCTGCCAGTGACCGTGGTATCCAGAGCATAATACGCACTGTCGGGATACTCCACATTGTAGACGCCGGTGCTTTCCAGAACGTGCTTGCCGTCGGCATCATACCGGCTCACCGTCACGGAGTCATCCGTAATGGCAAAGGTGGTCATGGTCAGGGTCTTGTCAACGCTGCTTACATAGCTGGTACCATAGTAGCCCACATAACCTGCGTTCATATAGGTGAAGGCCAGAGTCTCCGCCCTGAACTCCGTGGTGCTGGCCTGGGCGATGTTGATGCTGTCTCCCCGGGTCAGGTAAATGGCAGCGCCGCCAAGATAGTCATCCCAGCCGTGGGAATGGTCATGTCCAAAGAGGAAAATGATGTTCAGGCCGGCGTTGCCCGCCTCATTCAGCACATCAAACAGATAGTTTGCATACTTTCCGTCACCGTTTCCGCTGGTGCGGGTCCGCATAGAGTAGTGCAGCGGCAGATGGGAAACCACAAACACAGGCTTGGTGTAGCGTTCATCCCGCTTTGCATCCAGATATGCCTTCAGATTTTCGGCAGTCGCCTTGATGGTGTCCTCTTCATTATTGAACCACATATAGTCCTTCTCATTGATGACGAACACACCATACTCTGCGGCGTCGTGGTCTCCGCTGCTGGTAAGGGTATTGTCAGACACCGTGGAATCGTTGTCATGGTTACCCTGCACATAGATTTCGTGCAAATCGGTACCATAGACATTCTGAACCGTCTTCTGCAGGGCATTTTTGCCGCTGATGGTCTGAGACGAGCTATAATTCACGGTATAGTCTCCCGCAAAAAGGAACCCATGCATGGTGGGATAATCCTTCTGAATCTGAGCCAGAAT
>CAZFVR010000061.1:0-4174 GCA_964522215.1 uncultured Ruminococcus sp.
TCCGTGTCTGAATATGCCGGCGTATTTCTCATTTTTCAATAGGTTGTACACCGTAGTGGTGTTACAAAGGATTTGAATATCTATGCCAAAATGACCGTTAAAAGCTTTACAGTTAGCATTGCAAGTTATTCGCCGGCAGACGCAGATGCACAGTTTAGTTGGAAGTTGGAATGGGTTTCCGGGAAGGCGAAAATCGGTGTCGTTACAGACTACGTAACGTTTGTGGTTGCAAGTGATGGCATGAGTGTAACGTTGACTTTCAATAAGGACTTTACCGGTGCTGAAATGCTTTTGACGTGCTATGCAACGGCCGATGCCACAGTTAAAGCTACGTGCACGGTGACTTGTGGAAGTTAAAAAAAGGAGGTGAAAAAGATGTCGCAAAAGCAATATGGAAGAAATAAGTATTCATTGCAAGAAAAGAGGGCTTATTGGATCGGTGTTGGTATATCCGCTGCACGTCATGTGATGCGGACGTGTTGCTGAATAGTAGCAACTCTGATGTTCGGAATAGCGCACGAAGCGGTTATGAAGCAGACAACCGCAGAGATTTGTCGACTAAAATTGCGAAGGGCAATAGCAGAAGATAAAAAAGGCAAGAAAAAACCGCCCATAAAAAATGGACGGTTTAGGTGAGAAGACTCCGTTAAAAGGTGCCAAACGTTCTTCTCTGTCAACGCGAATAACCGTTGCTTGCATCCAGGGACACACTCGAGGGCACGAATAGATTATATCAAAAGGAATAAACTATGTCAAATATTTTTAGTAAATATGAAAAAGCATTATCTGGTGTTAAGATTATAAACAGCAAGGAAGCATTTGTGTATAATCCTAAAACAAGAAAAAAGGATTTACCTAATCCTAAATATGAATTTGTTGGTAAAATTGACACTTCGATGCCGAACTTTATTCTTAAAATGAATAAGGTTAACTGTAAAACGGCGTATGTTGAAGACGTTTCGTGTTTGCCTAAGCGTTTGAAAAGTGATATTGTTGATCATTTTTACAATAAAAAAGGCGAAAAGAATAGCCGAACAAAAGCCTATTTAATCCGAACGGACGGAGTTGTGGCGAAGGGATCGGGACGAGTAAGCGGAAGCAGTCGAAAACAGACGGGCCAAAGTTCGTTTAGTGGTCAAAATTCTGTTAGAAAGCCTGCAACAACCGGTTACGGCAGGTCCATGAAAAACAAAGTAGACTTCTGATCATGATAACCATAGTATTTGGAAAGCCGGGGTGCGGAAAGACGGCGTATTTGACGGCAGATGCAGTGAAATACATGAACGGCAGCAAAGAGTGTTATGAGTTGTTGGAACGTAGCCGGGCGGAAGTGAGCAGTTTGAAAGATTTTGCCAGCCCGGTGTTTAGCCCGGTGTACAGTAACTATCCTATCACGGTACAACACGGTTACAGTAAACGACGTGTAAGTTTTTATGTGGACGGTTTCCGGTTGGGGCTAGACAACGAGCAATTGGGTGTATTTCATTTGCCACCGTGTAGCAGAGTGTATTTATGTGAGGCGCAAAGGTACTACAATAGCCCGTAACAGTCGGGATTTCCCGGAATGGGTATCGAGGTACTTCGAGGAACACCGGCATTTTGGGTTGAACATAATGTTAGACGTGCAACGTCCGGGGTTGATTGATGTGAACATCAGAGAGTTGTGTGAGCGGTTTGTGGAAGTGTTGCAATTGCAACACGAGGTTGACGGTGCCGGGAACGTGAGGGCCACAACGTTTGTGTTGAGAGAATTTGCGGACTGGAAGTACGTAGATAAGTATTTATCCGGTGACGAAAGTGTGGGAACGTTGGTGAAGGAACGGTTTGAAGGGAACGTCTTCGAGCATTACAAAAGCAGAAGTTACTTTGATGTGTTCTTGCCTCCTAAAGAAGGGGATTTTAACTATATTGTGCATCCGATGGGGAATGTAGATTTGGAACGTGAGTATGCTTGGCAATTTTACCCACAAACGGCCCCGGAAGGATTTTACAAGGGGAAGAAAGTATGAAATTGAGAGAATTAAACAACGAGTACTTCGAGCTTTACGGCGACTTGTATCAGGCAAGAGCGCTGTTAAGTGATAAGCAGTACAAATTAACGTCAGAGGCGTTGTTAACGTCGTACAAGGAAGATTTGGAAGTGTGTGTGCAAGAAAAAGCCTTGGCGGTAGGCAAGGAACGTTACGAGCTTAGATACAAAGTACGCAACTGGTTGCCCCGGAAGCGGTTTTTGTTTTTTAATAACCGCATAGCGAAAACGTTGTTGAAAAAGTATTTGGCAGACTTCGAGGCAGAGTTACGACGCTTGGAAAACGAGACAAACGCTGCATCGGAAGCGCAGCAAGCAGAGTCAAGCAACCTGCCGGCTCAACGGCAGACAGCCTTGGAAACGCAAGAGACGTTGCCTGCTAAAAGCTCAGATACAGAAGCAAGCTAGATCCGTACCACAATGACAGGTCCAGATAACACACTTCGGGTGTTATCTGGTACCTGTATTCCACACGGTTTGGGGCGGAATGTCAAGCGTTTTGTTTATGTTCACGACGGCTTAAGCTTTTTACTTTCAGTTATTTTTGATGCCGTCGGGAAGGATAAAGTCCGGCGCGTCTTTCGCCGGCAAAACGCTTGACATTTCGACACACACCGTGTTCGTGGTACGGTACTGCTACAAACTCAATGCGTCCGCCAACGGCGGACGGCAAAAACAATCGTTGCGAAAACGGCGAGACTTGTCCGCCGTTTCGCAACCTACGTTCGAGCTCAAAGCGTTCGCCCGAATTTAACACGATGAGTCACTTGAATTTGGGAATAACAAAAAACTAAAAAACGGTGTGACCCCTTGATAATGGTCACACTTAACGGAAAAGAGGGAGAAAAAATGCGTCCTTGTTATTTTTATGCAAAAAATATTGGAAAAGAAGGTTTTTCTTGTGCCTATGAAGAGTTGGAAGGCAAGCAGTATTTGTTGTACAAAAACAACAAGGATTTTATTTTGCTCAATACCTATTGCAATAAATATTGTCCTAATTTTGAAAATTGTGTAAAGTTGGCAGACGAGACGTTTCGAGCAACGAGGAAAGCCAACGTTGTTGTGAATAGATTTGCAGATGGAAAGATAAGTGTGTTGCGTAAAGATACGTTTTCCGTCTCTGCAAGGATAATAAATGATAAAGCCGATAGAAGTAGATCGTTTTTGAAGGTAAACGGCAATTTGTTGGTACCACGCAAGAAGATTGCAACGCCTGCGTATTTGAAAAAGAATGAATATCGATCCGGGCGTAGGGCGAAGGACGTGTTTTATGGGTATGCTTTAAGTAACAGTTGGACGTACTTTTTTACGTTTACGTTTAGTCCGGCACTTGTGGAACACAGGTACGACACTACGTTCACTAATTTATTGTGGCAGAGGTTTCAACAGAAATTTAAGCATTGGGATAACGGCTTGAAGGTGGCCAACGTTCCGGAAGATCACAAAGACGGTGCGCAGCACTTTCATGCTTTTGTAACTACAACCGAGCCGTTGCCCATTGTGGATTTTGGGGATATATCTAAACTACCGCAAAGAACGTGCAACGGTGGCACGAATAAGGGCAAGACGGGTTTTTGTACGTTTACCCCGGAAGGCACGTTGACGGTGACGCCAAAAGTTCCGTATAAGTGGTTTTTGGTGCCGTATTATAACTACGGCGAGTTGCAAAGAGATAGTTTGGGTTCGGTGCTGTTTTGTTTGAATAAATATTCTTATGGGATAAATAGCTGTGCGATTTTGCCCGGTGACGAAACGAACCAACAAACGGTGAGTAATTATTTGGCTAAGTATTTGACAAAACAAAGTAATTTAGGCTACAACAAAAAACGCTTCATGCACACACGCAATTTGTTGAATAAAACCAAAACGACGTTGTTTTTGAGTGACGAAGAGTTTGAGGCGTTTTGCGAAGCAAACGGTCTGTACCTTTCGGAAGACAAAGAACGCTTCAAAGTGTTTCGTAACTATGGTGAAATGGTGCATGGTGACTAATTTTAGTGTCAAAATTTAGTGTCAAAATTGAATCTGTGTTTTTCTAAAATGTAAAAATGCAACAAAAAAGCCTCGAAAACGCTTGTTTTCGGGGCTTTATGGCGGAACCGATTGAGCCTCAACTGAACACAATATTTTTGAGCATTTTAATAT
>CAZFVR010000062.1:0-3757 GCA_964522215.1 uncultured Ruminococcus sp.
TACCACTCCTCCCCCCTTTTGTCAACCCCTTTTTTGATCTTTTTTCGGGTTTTTTAAAAGTTTTTTTGGACTTTTTCAGAGGTTTAGTGGCATATTACACCATTTACAGTGACATTTCCCATTTTCGGCCTTGTATGTGGCCTTAAATTATTTTTCGTTTTTCTTAAGTTTTGAGGCTTTGATGAAAAACGGTAGATAGAAAAGCCCGATAAGCACCACGGCGAGCGCAACGATGATAGCCATATACAGGTACCACTGCCACTTTTCATACAGCTCGATACCTATCGGTGTATCCTGCGTAAAGAAGAAATTCGGCGAATAATCCACGCTGACCAGCTCACCGTTGACATATGTAGTTTCGGCAAAAATGGAATTGAGGTACAGAGAGAGGAACGCCAACCCCGCCAAAATGCCGAGCGTTGAGAAATAATGTCGTGGGCGGATATCCACCTCACCGGACAGAGCAATGTATGTTCCGAGTATCACGAGCATGGTATGGAACAAAAAGAACTGATACGCCAGCGGATGCGTGAATGCCTGCGAGACGTTAATGCTTGACGAGAAGATCGACGGCAGCGCGAGTGCAAAAAGTGCGCCGAGCGTGCAGGTTGGGTACATAAACGCAAGGATCGTCTCGACAGTTTTTTTATTGTGCGCAAACCTTGCCATAAAGATGAATATTATTTGTATTGAGCAGAGGTGCAGGGGCAGGTGCTGCATTTCAAGTATAAGATGCATTGCACTGCCATCCGCCGACGGCACCATTTTAAGGACACTTAGGGTCTTTATGACCTCCGATATGATGCACCCAACACAGGCAATGCTGAGCACGGTGTGCAGCGATGGTCTGTATTTTCTTAAACATGCGGCAGAGATCCCTCCAACCAAAAGACATATGGCCAGCCAAATAAAATGATTTAGTGTAAACATAGTACATCCGACACACGCCGATACTGTGCCTTTCCTTCCAATTATTTATATATATAAGATAGCGATGCTCGCCCGTTCTCGCCCACGGCCGGGTACTGCGCACGGGCAGACAGCATCCGAGATCGCCCACCGGCATTCAGTGCGTGAGGATGAGCCGGATATCTGATGATCGTAAGCACCGTAATGCGCACTGCCGCCAAGAGCGACCACATCAAAAGCGCAATGATAAGATAATTACGGCGCCTGTTGAACCTTATCGAGTTAAATATGAGCCAAACCATCATAGATGCCGCAATGCACCAAACCAATGCCGGCCTGTGGCGGCGCACATTTTAAAAAGAGATATCGATGGCCACGATCACGAGCGCGGCAACGAGCCAGCAAAGCAGAACACTGATAGCGGCAACGAGCGCGTGGTCCTTCTTTTTCCTGCGGCGCGCTCGACCTCGGCGGCGGGGATATCCCCCAACACATCGCTCGTGTCAGCAATATTCAGTATAATTATACCGCAAAACATCGCCGGGGTCAATTACAGGGCGACAGTACAATGTGTTTTTTGTGTTACTTTTATATTAAAATATGATAACGTAGGATGGCACCATCGGTTTACACAAAAAAGCAGGCTCTCCGGCAAGGAGGCTCTTTGCTTACGCAAAATGCGCTTTTTATCCAAGCAAAGCCCCGCCCCCGCCGCGATAGCGGCGGGGGCGGGGCAAGCTATTTTATAATGTCATTTCCATCTCACAGCGGATATGTCTCCGGGAAGTAGACGTGACGGAGGAGATAGATCGCATCATCGGTGGTGACTGCGCCGTCTTTATTAAGATCGGCGGTTTGGCCCACAGGATACTGCTCGCCAAAGAAGACGTGGCGGAGGAGATATATTGCATCGTCCGAATCGACCACTTCGTTATTATCAAAGTCACCGCGGATGTAGTCTGCGGTCTTTTTATATCCGCAGGTGGTGCAAACGCCGCTATCGTCAAGCGTATGTGCCTCGCGGGTGTTTTTGACCTCGGCATCACAGCCGTAGTAGGTGCAGGTCTTCCAGTGCTCGGTATCGCTCGATGCATACTCATTGCCGCCGCGGTGCGCGGAGGGTGCTATCTTTGTGTTCTCGCGCAACACTTCCCCGCACACGGTGCAGGAGGTCACACCGCTCTCCCCTGCCCACTGCTTGATGTGATTATCCGGCTTGTAGCCGACTGTCACGGTGGTGGGATGCGGGCAGTACCAATCGGCGATAAGCGCAACACTTTCGGTCAGCACCGCAGAAAAATCGTACGCGGTCGAAGATCCCTCGGTGCGCCAGCAGATAAAGGTGCAATGCTCTCTTGTTGGGTCGGCAACTGTTTTCGGAGCCTGACCCTTTAATACATACTGCGTTGCCACAGCCGAGCCACCCATTGAGTTAAATGTGACGGTGTAGGGGCACGCCTTGGGGGCGATGTGGGTGGCAGACACCGTGCCGATAAAGGTGGTATAATCGGTCGCATCGTCACTGCGAGTAATAAACGCTTCGTTTGAACCTGCCACCTGATGGAATACATCACCGATTATGCTGCCACCGTTGGCATACATGGTGGCGCTGCCCCTTGTTTGATACACACCGCCGCCGTATGTAGCATCGCAGCCGGAGATGCTACCGCCCTTTATGGTGAAGTCAGCCTCACTATTATACACACCGCCGCCGTTTTCTGTAGCCGAGCAGTTTTCGATCTTGCCGCCCTTCATGGTGAAGTCAGCCTCAATATTATACACACCGCCGCCATATGCATTTTCGCCGACAGCTTCACAGCCGGAGATGCTGCCGCCCTCCATGGTAAAGTAGCCGAGAGTATTATAAACGCCGCCGCCATATGCAGCCTCGCAGTCGGAAATAGTGCCGTTATTCATCGTAAAGGTGGCATATTGACCTTCAATATCACCTGCATTAGCCACGCCGCCGCCGCTATTTGTAGCCTTGCAGCCTTCGATCTTGCCATTCTTCATTGTAAAGGTTGCATACGGCATATTATTAACGCCGCCGCCGTATCCAGCCTCGCAGCCGTAAATAGTGCCGTTATTCATCGTAAAGACACCGCAATTGGCTATACCGCCACCAAAAGAACTCGGATCATTTACTTTGCAGCCGGAGATGGTTCCATCCTCCATCGTAAAGCTGCCTATATTGAACACGCCGCCACCGATACTTTTAGCCGTGCAATCGGATATGGTACCGTTCACCATTGTAAAGGATGCCATGTCATCATTATACACACCGCCGCCATGTAACCCGGCAGTACAGCCGGCGATAGTGCCCTTTGTCATCGTAAAGATAGCGTTTTCCCTATCATTAGCCACACCGCCGCCCTGATCCGTTGCCGAACAGCCAACGATGCTGCCGCCGTTCATTGTGAATGTAGCTTTGTTGTACACACCGCCGCCATTTTCCGCATTGCCGCCGGTAATGATACCGCCGCTGACGGTCTTTGTGCCGTTTTCCTCGTCAAGCACCCACAAGCCGTCGGCGTTCGGCGTAAATTTATGGGGCTTTGTCGGATCGCTGTCGATCAATGTCAGCTCGGCACCGCTTGCAATGTTGATCGCACTGCCCGAGTCGTCCTTTTTCAGCACATAGCCGTTAAGATCAAGCGTGAGTTCCTTTGCGATCTCGACCGTATCGCTGATGGTTACATTATCTATCAGCTTTATGGTATAGCCGTCCTGCGCATCTTTGACCGCGAGCGCGATAGATACATATTCATTGACCCTATTGCCGTTCGTGTCAAACAGCTCTGCCACCGCCTCGGTGGTGAAGCCGCTGCCGGTAAAGAATAGCTTTATC
>CAZFVR010000063.1:0-3728 GCA_964522215.1 uncultured Ruminococcus sp.
TTTTTAGGTCTCGGGGTGGCGTTATTGCGTTATCTGATGTTTATACCCCGATGGTGGGGAATTGCCGATTCGTTTCTTTCTATGTCAATTTAATTGTATGCGGAACATTATCATCTATCCGATTTTGCTTTCTGTATATCTGTAGGCGAACTTATATCTTCCTGCCGTATGGCGGGAGCCGCCCCGCGCCGTACGGCGCGGGGCGGGCATTTTCCATTGTTCAATACGTCGGTGTATCCAGCCGCCATTCTCCGTCCTGCAAAACAAACGTCAGCTGTTTCTTTTTGGTCTTCATTTTGACCTCAAGTGTATCATAATCAAGATATCTTCCGGTAGCCTCTATCTCCACCGTCACGCGGCTGTGCGTGCTTGAGGAGAGCACACGCATGGTCGTGGTATCATATTTTGTCCTTGTCTCCTCTGTATAGAGCGGCTCGTACTCATTCGACTTTAAAAAATGCCCCTCGCCGCCCTCGTCCGCCATATATCTGGCGCGGGAAAGTCCTATCCCCTCCTCGGCAACGCCGTCAAACATTGCGGGGTATATCGATTCAAGGTAGGCTGCGGAGTACACCCTCTCCGCCGCCTCCTTGATATCGTCCACGCTCCTGTATTTGCTGTCATCCCGCACATAATCGTAAAACAGCGGGGCGGAATCGTCATACATTCCGGCTCCGTCCGGCTCGGTGTAATCGATGGGATAATAATACTCCTCGCCCTTTTTATAAACATAGCCGTCCGCTGCCTCCGCGCGCACCGAAAGATATTTGTACGCCTTGGCATCGTTATCATAATATTTCAGTATCCTGCCGGCGGCGGGATCGTCGTAATATATATAATAGGTAGCATTTTCGGCATCATAGAGCATGCTGCCGCCAAGGGTCGTGCGCTCGTAGGTGGGCAGACCCTCGCCAAAAAAGATATCATTTATCTCGCAGGATGCATCAATGAGTGCGCAAAAGTCCTCGCGCACCTCCTCGATGTCCGGCGCCTGCCCGGCACAGCCGCAAAGCAGCGACATGGCAAGGCAGAGCAATACAAAGATCAACGGTGTTTTTTTCATTTTGTTTGGTTCCTTTTTTTGGAGCGGTAAAGATCGTGCTGCGATCTAAGCTTATATGATGCATTGCGTGGCGCGAGCATCAGATCTCGTCCTCGTCCTCTGTCTCCTGCTCGGTCTCGGTCTCGGTGACTTCCTCATCCCCGGCAAGCTCATCAGTGGGTAGTGTCTCGGTAAACACCTCGGCACTCTCCTCTATCTCCGGCTCGGTGGGCAGAGTAGTGCAGCTGACGAGTGCCTGACCCTCCGACATTCTCATAACGATAACACCGGCGGCGGAGCGGGAATACACGGGTATATCCCTGACCGGGGTACGGATTATCGTGCCCGAGTCGGTTATCAGCATAAGATCGTCCTCATCCGATGCCGTTGCAATACCGGCAAGGCGCCCTGTGCGCTCTGAGATATTATGGCACACCACGCCAAAGCCGCCACGATTCTTCATCAAACGGAAGTCATCAAACTCGGTGCGTTTACCAAAGCCGCGCTCGGTAACTGTCACCAGCCCTTTGCCCTCCTCAACTGCCGCAACTCCGCAAACGTAGTCGCCCTCGCGCAGTCTGATGCCTATAACTCCGCGTGCGGTACGACCCATGGTGCGCGCGCCGCTCTCGCTGAATCTCACGGCACAGCCGTCGGCTGTGGCAATGATTATATCGCTCACGCCCTGTGTCAGCATAACGGATACCAGCTCATCGCCCTCATCAAGACCTATTGCAATCTTGCCGCCGCGGCGCTGATATTCATACTCGGAGAGCATGGTGCGCTTTATAACACCGGCGCGGGTGACCATGGTCAGATACATCTCGTCGCTGCCGTCAAAGCTGTCAATTGCGATAACAGCGGTTATCTTCTCTCCGGGTGTCAGCTCCAATATATTGACGATGTTCGAGCCCTTGGCTGTCCTTCCCGCCTCGGGTATCATATACGCCTTGCGCATATGCACCTTGCCGGTGTTGGTGAACATCATAAGATAAGAGTGGCTGTGCATTACCAGCACGCGCTCGATAAAGTCCTCATCCTTTGTGGACATACCGATAATGCCCTTACCGCCGCGGCGTTGAGCCTGATATGTGTCGGCGGGCTGGCGTTTGATATAGCCCGAGTGGGTTATTGTGATAACGCAATCATGGCGTTCGATAAGATCCTCTATCACGATATCGTCCGCGGCCTCGATTATCTCGGTGCGGCGGGGATCGGAGTAGCGATCCTTGATCTCGGTCATCTCATTGCGGATGATCTCCTTGATCTTTGACATATCGCCCAGTATCCCCTCAAGCTCGGTAATGAGGGCGTAAAGGCGGGCAAGCTCGGCCTCTACCTTATCGCGCTCCATACCGGTGAGGCGGCCAAGCGTCATTTCAACTATCGCCTGCGCCTGCGGGTCGGTCAATTCAAATCTTTCAATAAGCTTTTGCTTGGATTCGGGTATCGAAGCCGAGGCTTTCATAATGGCCACCACCTCATCGATATTATCGATGGCGACCTTGTAGCCCTCAAATATATGCGCGCGCTGGCGCGCCTTATCAAGATCAAACCTTGTGCGGTTGATTATTACCGATTCCTGGTGCGCGATGTAGGCATCAAGTATCCGGGGCAGGGAAAGTACCTTTGGCTCGCCGTTAAGCAGTGCCAGCATATTCACGGCGCAGGTATCCTGCAGCTGAGTATATTTATACAGCTGATTGAGTATCACCTGGCCGTTTGCATCCCGCCTGTAGCCTATAACTATGCGCATACCGTTACGTCCGCCGGATTCATCGCGCAGCTCGTTAATGCCATCAATGCGTTTTTCCCTTACCAGCTGTGCTATCGATTCGCAAAGCAGGCTCTTATTAACGCCGTAGGGGATCTCGGTAACTATAATGCGGTGCTTTTCGTCCTCAATATGCGCCTTGGCTCTCACCATTATGCGTCCGTGGCCGGTAGTATAGGCCTCGCGAATGCCGTTTACGCCGTATATCGTGGCGGCGGTGGGAAAGTCCGGTCCTTTTATATACTGCATCAGGTCCGCCACAGTACATTCGGGATTTTCCATTCTGTATATCGTGGCATCTATCACCTCGCCAAGGTTATGCGGGGGAATGTTCGTTGCCATGCCAACGGCAATACCAACGGTGCCGTTTACAAGCAGATTGGGAAAGCGGGTGGGCAGAACGGTAGGCTCGTCAAGTCGGTTATCAAAATTGCGCATCATGGGGACAACGTTTTTGTCTATGTCGCGCATCATCTCGTCGGCGATCTTGGAAAGTCTCGCCTCGGTATAACGGTAGGCTGCAGGCGGGTCGCCGTCAACAGAACCAAAGTTACCGTGGCCCTCTATCAGCGGGCAACGGAGGGAAAAATCCTGTGCCATACGCACCATCGTGCCGTAGACCGATGCATCTCCGTGCGGATGGTAGCGGCCAAGCACGTTACCTACCGTCGTTGCGGATTTGCGAAACGCCTTGTCATGCGTCAGGTGGTCCTCATACATTGCCCAAAGCACGCGCCGCTGACCCGGCTTCATGCCGTCACGCACGTCCGGCAGCGCACGGGAGGTGATGACCGACATCGAGTACTCGATAAAGGATTGCTTCAGCTCGTGCTCCATGTCTATGTTTAGTATTTTTTGATCCTTAAATGTAAGATCCGGCTTTTGTTTTTCCACTTTTTTCTCCTTTTTTAA
>CAZFVR010000064.1:0-3587 GCA_964522215.1 uncultured Ruminococcus sp.
AATAAGGGCAAGTTCTGCCAAAACTGCGGCGCAAAGAAGCCCGCAGGCGCTCCCCAGTATCGTTGCGATAAATGCGGCTGGGAGCCTGAGAAGGGTGCCGAGCCTCCTCGCTTCTGCCCCGAATGCGGAGATCCTTTCGATAACGGCGATATCGTAGGCTGATCACCGAGCAATGAAGCGCGGCAGAGCTAGATCAATTTTAATCTTAATATTATCGATCATGATATTATCATTCACCACAGGCGCGATCCTCGGCTGTAACGGCCGGGATCCCGCGCCGCGGCATTCGGTAGACGATATCACCGTCGTGTCGATATCCTACGGTTGTATGGACAGGTCACTCTCCTATTCATTTTGCATACATCGCGCGGACGGCGGCTGGCTGTTTGATGCCGAATGCTTTGTTGACGGCTACGAGCGCGAGGTTACCGTTACCGATCTCCCGCTTGATCCCGAAGACATAGACGAACTTTTTGAAGTGCTTGAGGCGAGTCAGGCCGTTTTGAGTGCCGCGAAAGCCAAAAGCACCAAACAACGTGCCCGCGCCTCAGATGGCGACAGTTATAGCTTTTGCATTACGTTTTCCGACGGTGAGACATCCGTGACCTCAAAGCGGCAGACAGCGCTTGAGGCGTTTTGCTATCGCTTGGCCGAAGTGTACGGCGAAGCATCAAATTAAGATCAAAACAGAAACGGAGGGGTGGATCATGGCTGAAAAATGCGCTATATGCGGAGCTGAATTAAATATATTCCGGGCTCAAAAGCTTGCTGACGGCAACTACATCTGCCGCAAAAATTGCAGAGCCAAGGGCTTTAGGATATTTGACTATGTTCACACCACCCTGCCGCAGGTGATGGCTCACATCTCACAGGTGGAGAGGGGCACAAAGCTTTGGTAGCATTATTTTGTTCCTCGTCTCAACGAAAAGGACAAAACAAAAAACTTGTGAATTTTGACGGCAGCTTTTATGTTGCCGAGGATCTCGGGCTTATGGCCTACATACAAAATGATTATAAATTCTTTATATTCGGTAAGACAACACGCGCTTGCGTTTATCGCATAGCTGACCTGCGTGATTACGACTATGAGGAGCAGGAGGTCAAAAACGGCGATACCGTAGAGAAAAAACGGTTCGTTCGCGTGTGCTTTGTCAATACCGATGGTCTTTGCGCGTTTTCCGAGCCCATCGACAACGTGAGCACATATAAAACCATGGCAAAGTATTTTGACAAGCTGTTTGGCATACAAAAAACACTTGGCAATATAAAAAACACATGGAAAGCGCAGACCACCGCCGCCGTGGACGTTACGGCCGGCTTTAAAGCTGCGCTGTCCGGTGATGTGAATGCGGCCGAGCGTGCCGCGGCGGCGGCATCGTTGCTTGACCGCGCACAATACGGCGACCGCACAGAGCTGAGGCAGCGTGCGGATGCCGCACTTTCGGCGTTTAACGAATAAAAAACATGTAAAATACGAGGGGGAGTGAGCTTTTTTGAGCACATTACAAGAGTACAAATGCCCTTGCTGCGGCGGAGCGATATCCTTTGACAGCGGTCTGCAAAAAATGAAGTGTCCCTATTGTGACACCGAGTTTGAGATGGAGACACTGGCGGGGTACGATGCCGACCTGCAAAACGACACCGCTGACGATATAAGGTGGGAGAGCCATGGCGGCAGTGAGTGGCAAAGCGGCGAGGCGGACGGCCTACGCTCCTATATTTGCAAATCCTGCGGCGGCGAGATAGTGGGAGACGAGACCACAGCGGCATCGGCGTGTCCGTTCTGCGGCAACCCCGTTATAATGACAGGGCAGTTCTCCGGCAGTCTTAAGCCGGATATAATAATTCCGTTCAAGCTTGATAAAAACGCGGCAAAAGAGGCACTTTTGAGCCATTACAGCGGCAAGCGCCTGTTGCCGGCGATATTTAAGGATCAAAACCATATCGACGAGATAAAGGGCGTGTATGTTCCGTTTTGGCTGTATGACGCCCGTGTCGATGCCCATGTTCGCTACCGTGCAACAAAGGTGCGCGCATGGAGCGATGATAGTTATAATTATACCGAAACGCAGTTCTTCTCTGTAAACCGCGGCGGCACACTTGAGTTTGAGGGCGTGCCTGTGGACGGTTCAAGCAAGATGGCAGACGAGCTTATGGAATCCATCGAGCCTTACGATCTTGCAGATGCGGTCGATTTCAGCACGGCATATCTTTCCGGCTATCTTGCCGATAAATATGATGTTGACTCGGATACAAGCATTGAGCGCGCCAACGCGCGAGTTAAAAGCTCCACCGAGGATGCCTTTGCGGCAACGGTGCAGGGTTACAATACAGTAAAAGCGGAAAGCAGTAATCTTTCTGTCGGCGGTGGCAGGGCAAGATACGCGCTGTGCCCTGTTTGGTTGTTAAATACCACATGGAACGGCCAAAAATACACCTTTGCAATGAACGGTCAGACCGGTAAGCTTGTGGGCGACCTGCCGCTTGATAAGTCGGCGGCTAACAAATGGACTATAGGCCTTACCGCCGCAATAGGCGCGGCGACCTACGGTCTTGCGTGGCTGTTGCACTTTATCGGAATGATATAAGGGGGGGAGCAATATGAAACAGCAAAAAACAAAAGCGATCCATCGCAAGGTCACCCCCATTCTTTTGGTGATCATATCGCTTTTCTTGGTCATGTCGGTGACGGTTTCCGCCTCCGATGTCGGATTTGATGAACGTTATGACCGCGTCTCCGATGCGGCAGAGCTGATGAGCGAGGGCGAGCGCGCAACGCTTGCCGCCAAGATAGACGAAATACGCACCCGCCAAAGCTTTGATATTGCCGTTGTGACCGTCAATAGCACAGGCGAGCTGACGGCGATGGAATACGCTGATACATATTACGATTCATCCGCATTCGGCTACGGTAGTGACCGCAGCGGCGTGCTCCTCCTTATTGACATGGAAACGCACGATTGGTGGATATCCACCTGTGGCTACGGCATTACAGCCTTTACCGATGCAGGAATTGAGTATATAGGCGAAAAGATCACCGCATATTTATCCGATGGCAGATATGCCGATGGTTTTTGTGAGTTTGCCGAGCTTTGCGATGAATTTGTAACGCAGGCAAGGAGCGGTGAACCATTCGATACAAAAAATCTCCCGCGGGAGCCTCTCTCTGCGGTGTGGATATTCATATCGCTTTTGGTCGGTCTTATTGTAGCATCGATCATCGTTGGCGGAATGAAAAACAAGCTCAAGACTGTTCGTGCCAACGATAAGGCCAACAGTTACCTTAAGGCTGATAGCCTTAACATTACCGAAAGCCGCGAGATGTTCCTCTACCGTACTATAACAAGGACGGCAAGGGCGCAGCAGAGCAATAACGATAGCGGCTCAAATGGTGGAAGTACAACTCACCAATCCTCGTCCGGGACAACACACGGCGGTGGCGGCGGAAAGTTTTAACTTCTCGCCTGATGCATGCAAGCTATTTGACCGAAAGGTATGGTATAAATAATGAAAGCAATAAAGTTTAAAGGCCTAATATCCGCCGCATTGGTCTTGATAATGACGGTAGGGATCTTTGCTATGATGCC
>CAZFVR010000065.1:0-3458 GCA_964522215.1 uncultured Ruminococcus sp.
GCGCAGCCCGCCGTCTTACTTTCTCCCCAGCACGCTCATAACATCCTCGGCTCTCGGTATCACGCCGCGGTTAAACAGGCACTTGGTCGAGCCGGCGGCAACGGCAAAGAGCAACGATTCTCGCTCCCGCCACCATTCATTAAAATAAGATCTTTCAAAAAATGCATGAATATACGCACCCAAAAAGCAATCGCCCGCGCCTGACTGTCCCCATGCCTTTTCAACCTTTGGGGCAGGGCAATAAAGCACGATATCCTCTCCCGGTCTGGCGCACATCGCGCCGTCACTTCCGATCGTGCATAGCACCCGCGCGGAGGTCAGGTCCGCAATTTTTCCACACCTTTTTGCCAACTCCAGGGCACCGTCCGGTGGTTCTCCCCCGGGTTTTACACAGTTTTTCCACGGGTTATTAACAATCTCAAGGTCCACATCCTTGAACTCTTTTATCTCTAAATTTCGGCAGATCTCGTGAAGCTCGCGGAAATTCGGCTTAATTATATCGGGTTTTGCCATCAAAGCATACTTCATGGCCTCGCCATCGCAGTCAACAACGCAAATTTTCTTCTTTTTGCGCAGTCGCGGGATGAGATAGTTATACACAGACTTTTCCACACCCTGTGGAATACTTCCCAACAATCCCACAACCCTCGCCTCGGTCTCAAAAAGGCGGTCAATGAGGTCGTCCTCCTCATTGTCAAACACCGGTCCGCCGGGCAGGTTTATCTCGGTCAGCTGACCGAAAGGATCCATGGTCTTAATGTTTTCGCGCATGGGGCAGGCAACTTTTCTAAAGTAAGTTTTTGAAAAATTCGCCTCTGCCTCCTTTACGTGCACGTCATCGGTACGTCCATCGGTAAAGGAGAGATATTCCACCGCCGTGCCCAGCTTTTCAAGCATGGCGGCGGCATTGTAGCCCTTTGATCCGGGCGAGGTGTGCGCATATTTTGCGCGCACCATTCTGCCGGGTGCCAGCGGTTCGCCAAGCACCAGCAGCTTATCAAGCGACGGGTTGAGCGAAACTATTGCAACCGTCGGCGTAGTCTTTTCATTATTTTCGTTCATTTTTTGCCTCCCGAGAGGTTATTTTGGTCGTGCGGGGTAGGCGCTTTGCGCAGTGATTTGATATTTTCACTGCGCAAGGGGCGATATTTACATCAAATATCAAGATTTTGTGCGTATTTTGCGTTCTGCTCAATAAATTCGCGGCGGGGTTCTACCTTATCGCCCATCAAGAGGGTAAACAGCTCGTCGCACATCACGGCGTCCTCCACCGTGACCTTAAGCAACGTGCGGGTCTTGGGGTCCATTGTGGTATCCCGCAGCTGGTCATAGTCCATCTCACCAAGACCTTTATATCTGTCCGCCTCAACACCAACGGTGCCAAGCTCTGCTATATAGCGGTCGCGCTCCTCATCCGAGTAGGCGTATTTTTCGCTGCCTCCGCGCCCGCGCTTGTAGACCTTATAAAGCGGCGGCTGTGCAAGGTAGACATGTCCGTCATCGATCAGCTGTCTCATATGCCTAAAGAAGAATGTAAGCAGCAGTATCTGGATATGCGCGCCGTCAACATCAGCATCGCTCATTATAACTATCTTGCCGTAGCGGAGCTTATTGATGTCAAACTCCTCGCCAATGCCGCAGCCCAGCGCTTGGATTATCGGTATCAGTGACTGGTTGGAATATACCTTATCAAGGCGGCTCTTTTCAACGTTTAAGACCTTACCTCTCAAGGGGAGTATGGCCTGAAACATGGGGTCGCGCCCCTGCTTAGCCGAGCCTCCTGCGGAGTCTCCCTCCACCAAAAACAGCTCTGTAACGCTTGCATCCCGCTCCTGACAGTCGGCAAGCTTGCCGGGGAGTGTAGACACCTCAAGCAGGCCCTTGCGCCTTGTGTTCTCTCTGGCGCGGCGTGCGGCCTCTCTGGCCGTGGCGGCGGCTATTGTTTTTTCAACTATCGCGCGGGCGGTCGAGGGGTTCTCCTCAAAATATTCGGAGAGTCTGGCCGATACGGTGTTGTTCACCAGCGTGCGCATCTCGGAGTTACCGAGCTTTGCCTTTGTTTGGCTCTCAAACTGGGCATCCTCAAGCTTTACGCTGACTATGGCGCAAATTCCCTCGCGCACATCATCGCCGGTCAGCTGTTTATCCGCATTCTTCAGCATGCCGCTCTTGCGGGCGTAGTCGTTTATCACCCTGGTAAGTGCGGTGCGGAAGCCCGTCTCATGCGTTCCGCCCTCGATGGTATTCATGTTGTTGGCGAATGTAAGCACGGTGGATTGATATGAATCGTTATATTGCAGTGCGACCTCGGCAAATGATGTGCCGCGCTCGCCGCGCATGTAGATCACCTCGGGGTGGATGAGCTGATTATGCCGCTGTGCGTTAAGATAGCTTACAAAGTTGCGTATACCGCCGTCAAATTTAAGGTCTGCCTCCAACGGCTCGCCGCCGTCAGGGCATCTCTCGTCCCGCAAAACTATCCGCACGCCGGCGTTCAAAAACGCCTGCTCGCGCATACGGTTTAGCAATATATCATATTCAAACACGGTGGTCTCAAATATCGTGGGATCCGGCTTAAAGGTCACCTTAAGGCCGTGCGCCTTGTCGGCGGCAGGGCCCTTGTTTTCAAAGCGGCGAGCCACACGGCCGCGCTCAAAGCGCTCGGTGTATCTTATACCGTCATAAACATTATCCATCTCAAGCCACTCGGAGAGCGCGTTGACGACGGATGCACCAACACCGTGCAAGCCGCCCGCGATCTTATAGCCGTCGCCGCCGAATTTTCCGCCCGCGTGCAGGATGGTATACACCACCTCGGGGGTGGGAATGCCCTGTGTGGGGTGCATGCCGGCGGGAATGCCGCGGCCGTTATCCTCAACGGTAATGCTCTCACCGGGGTTTATCGTGACCTTTATCAGGTCGCAGTGACCGGCCAGTGCCTCGTCGATCGAGTTATCAACTATCTCGTTTACCAGGTGATGCAGACCGCGCACCGAGGTCGTACCAATGTACATACCGGGGCGTTTGCGCACGGCATCC
This sequence comes from uncultured Ruminococcus sp., assembly GCA_964522215.1. GTDB lineage: Bacteria > Bacillota > Clostridia > Oscillospirales > CAG-272 > CAG-390. The sequence goes on from CAZFVR010000065.1 coordinate 3,040, forward strand.
AGTCCCTCCAGTACTTGGATCTGATTTTCGGTGTAGGCCTCATCGGCCACAACGGTATCCGGCACAGCATCCTCCGGGTCGAGCGCGGCCAGAGCGGCGGCAACATCAAGCTCGCCAGCGTCCTCCTCGGTATTGATGTCCACAGTTTCAAGCTCCGCCGTCTCGTCGGCGGTCGGGGTCTTTTTTTCTTCGATCATTGTGATTTTTTTCTCCGTATCTGTTGTGTCTTTTTATATAAGATCAATCGTAAATGAGCTCCGCCGGGCGGATCTCGGTCCTATTGTATTTTCTATTGTGGGTCTTATTGAATTTTATTGAATTTTTTAGCGCGCGGGCGAGCCTATGTCACCCGCTCGGAGGATGTCGCGATTGTTTATGGCTGCCGGCGAGAGCTGCGACTCTTGCCAAGGCTCCCAAGT
>CAZFVR010000066.1:0-3332 GCA_964522215.1 uncultured Ruminococcus sp.
ATATTATTATATCATATAATTAAGAAATATGCAAGAAAAAACGCTGAATTCCTTTGACATTCGCAGAAAAAAATGATATAATAGAAGGGGCGCAGGGCACAGTGCTTTGCACGAGTGAGGTTTGCATGCCCCTTATCGCCCGCATGAGACGTGATCCTTCGCTTACGCAGGATCGGATCTTACCTCTCTAAACCAACCAAAACCCAATAAAAACCACAAAAAGAAAGGAACTTTCACCAAAACGAAAGGCCGGGACTTTTAAAAATGATACTATACAACACACTTTCGCGCGAGCGCGAAGAGTTTATTCCCAACGAGCCGGGGCAGGTCAAAATGTACACCTGCGGTCCTACCGTTTATCATTACGCGCACATCGGTAACCTGCGCTCCTACATCATGGAGGATATACTGCAAAAATACCTTGAATACTCGGGATATAATGTCACCCGCGTGATGAACATTACCGACGTTGGCCACCTGACCAGCGACGGCGACACCGGCGACGACAAGATGCTCAAGGGCGCGCGCCGCGAGCACAAAACGGTAATGGAGATCGCAAGATTCTACACCGATGCGTTTTTTGAGGACTGCCGCGCGCTCAATATCAAAAAGCCGGGCATAGTTCAGCCTGCCACCGGCTGCATTGCCGAGTTCATTGAGATGATAAAGTCGCTCATGGAAAAGGGCTATGCCTACGAGGCGGGCGGAAACATCTATTTTGACACCTCAAAGCTTGAAAAATACTATGTTTTTCATGATTTTACCGAGGAGGATCTGGCCGTCGGCGTGCGTGACGGTGTAGAGGCAGACGGCAACAAGCGCAACAAGGCGGATTTTGTTTTGTGGTTCACAAAATCAAAATTCGATTCGCAGGAGCTTAAATGGGATAGTCCTTGGGGCGTTGGCTACCCCGGCTGGCACATCGAGTGCTCCGCCATTGCCGTTAAGTATCTCGGCGAGCGGATGGACATCCACTGCGGCGGCATTGATAACGCCTTCCCCCACCACACCAACGAGATAGCGCAAAGCGAGGCGTATCTGGGGCATAAATGGTGCAATTATTGGTTCCATGTGTTGCATCTTAATACAAAAAGCGGCAAGATGAGCAAATCGAGCGGCGAGTTTTTGACCGTTTCGCTTTTGCGTGAAAAGGGCTATGACCCGCTGGCGTACCGCTTCTTCTGCCTGCAATCGCACTACCGCAAGTCGCTGGTGTTCAGCTACGAAAATCTTGATAATGCCGGTGTCGCCTACAAAAAGCTGGTGCAAAAGATCGCCGCGCTCATCACCGAGCAGGAAAAGTCCCCCACCGAGGTGGACGCGGAGGCACTTGCCGCACTGCGCGCACGTTTTTGCGATGCGCTGGATAACGATCTTAACACCTCCCTTGCCGTCACGGCGGTGTATGACGTGCTCAAGGCCAAAACGAGTGCCGCCACAAAGCTGGCTGCCATCGATGATTTTGACCGCGTGCTGTCGCTCTCGCTGACAGCTGCGGCGCGCGCAGGACTGGCCGAGGAGCAAAAACGCCGTGAGGAGGCGGCCGCGGCCGCGGCCGCCGCTCACGCGGGTGACCCGGAGGCGCAGGAGATAGAGGCACTCGTGGCCGCCCGCACCGCTGCCAAAAAGGCAAAGGATTTTGCCGAGGCCGACCGCATTCGCGATGAGCTGACATCCCGCGGCATCGTGATAGTGGATACCCCCGCCGGCCCGACATGGCACAGACAGTAAGATAAAAAAGTAAGATAATGAAAAAACTATTTGAAAAGTACCGCGAGCTGATAGTATATGTTTTTGTTGGACTTTTAACCACCATCGTGGCATACGGCGTGCGCTTTGCCGTGCTTTATCCCATTGCCGCCGCAATGTCGCTTGACCTATCTGATAACGGAGATATCAGGGTCAGCGTGCTGCGCACCGTGGCAATAAGCATCGGCTGGGTCGCAGGAGTGATATTTGCCTACTTTACCAACAAAAAATGGGTGTTTCGTGACGAGGTCAGCGAAAGGGGTGCGGTCACAAGGCAGTTTTTTAAGTTTGTTGCCTCAAGACTTGGCACATATTTTGTCGAGTGGGGCATTGGCGTGCTCGTTCCCATGCTACTTATCGCCTGCGGCTTTGCGGGGGTTAGGTTCATCATCAATATCGATGCCGATATGGTCGCAACGCTCATATCCGTCGTTGTCGTTACGGTGCTGAACTATATCCTCAGTAAGCTGCTGGTGTTCAATAAACAAAAAAAGTAAGATAATTAAAAACAGCCTGCCGCAAGACAGGCTGTTTTTTTGCAGTGAAGAGCTTTGCGCTGCGCGTGGTCAATACACGCTGATAGTGCTTGCATACACGCTGTGCGTGATCATATTCACGCCGAGCAAGCGCAACACATCGCCATTTTCGCCCCAATTCGGAGAAAAAACAAATAAAATCATACATTTTTGCGCATACAATTAAAAAAGGTATTGAAATTGCACGCGATTATTGATATAATATAAGCGGAAGATTACGCCCGGAGAAACAACTGATGAAGCGATTTGCGGCTTTTTTGCTTGATCTCATCACCGTCGTGATACTTGCGGCGGGGGTGATGTACATAGTCTCGGTCATTGTGGATTATGACGGCTACACGACCGAGATGGAGGCCATCTATGCCGATGCGGAGGCAAGGTTCGATACCGACCTCGGGATCGGCGAGAGTGAATATTTTGCGCTGGATGAGGAGGCGCGCGCGCGGTACGATGCTGCGGCCGCCGAGCTTAACTCGGATCCACATACCATGCAGCTCTATTCGATGGTGATGAACCTTACCGTCATGATGATATCGGTATCCCTGCTTGTGTCTATAATGACGTTTGAGTTCCTACTGCCGTTGCTGCTCGGCAACGGGCAAACGATAGGCAAGCGGATATTCGGTCTTTGCGTTTGCCGCACCGATCACGTGCGGGTAACGCCTGTCGTTATGCTCATTCGCACGCTGCTCGGCAAGTTCACGATAGAGGCCATGGTGCCGGTGCTGATACTGCTTATGATCTTTTTCGGGTCGGGCGGAACGATGGGAATTTTGGTGCTCGGCGGCATCGCGGTGCTGGAGGTCATTCTGCTGGCGGCAACAAAGAACCACTCGGCAATACATGATCTTTTGGCTACCACCTGCGTGGTGGATATGGCCAGCACCCGCATTTTTGATGACGAGGCTGCGCTGGTGGAATATAAATGTCGCCTCGCACGCTACGAGGAGGAGCACCGCAGCGAGGGTTGACTTCCTATTTATATATACGCGGGAAAGATAAAAGTGATGGTAATAAGGAAGATTTCCGCGAGGCGGAAATCCTTGT
>CAZFVR010000067.1:0-3186 GCA_964522215.1 uncultured Ruminococcus sp.
GATATAATAATATAAATAAGAGAAAGCAGAGGTCTTCAATGGCATATTACGACGACATGAGTGAGGTCTGGGAGCTGGTGCGCGAGTCATTTCACGACAAGCTTTCCTCCGAAACTATAAATTTATGGTTCGGCAAGGTCGAGGTAGTCTCCTTTGTGGGGCGCGAGCTGACACTGTCGATCCAATCGCCATTTAAGCGCGATGTAATTTTAAGCAGATACATAGACGATATAAGATCACGTTTTCAAAATATACTCGGCTTTGAAATAGATATACAGCTGATACTGGACGACCCCTACGCAAAAAAAACGATAGAGGAAGTGCCGCAGCCGCAGCACTCGCCCGTGGGTCACATCGGCTCAACAATGCCGCCGTATAATTTTGAATATACATTTGATAACTTTATGGTGGGCAACTCCAATAAGTTTGCACACGCGGCGGCAACCGCCGTTGCGGCCGCACCTGCCATGAACTATAACCCGCTGTTTATTTACGGTCCCTCGGGACTTGGTAAAACTCACCTGCTCTACGCCATCACCAACGAGGTGAAAAAGAAAAATCCCGGTGCTGAGATAATCTACATCAAGGGCGAGGATTTTACAAACCAGATGATAGCCTCGATATCAAAGCAAAAGCCGGCGGAGTTTCGCAACAAGTACCGCTCCTGCGACATGCTGCTGATAGACGATATCCAGTTCATTGCGGGCAAGGAATCAACGCAGGAAGAGTTTTTTCATACCTTTAACGCACTGTATGAGGAGCATAAGCAGATAATACTTACCTCCGACCGCCCGCCGCGCGAGATAAAAACACTTGAGGAGCGGCTAAAGACCCGCTTTGAGTGGGGACTTTTGGCGGATATCCAGCCGCCGGATCTTGAGCTGCGCATAGCCATTATCAAAAATAAGGCGGATCAGGTCAATATCATACTGCCGGATGAGGTGCTGAACTTTCTTGCCGAAAACCTGCGCTCGAACGTGCGGCAGATAGAGGGAGCGATAAAAAAGCTCGGCGCGCTGGCGTTCATCTCCGGCAAGGAGATATCAATGGATATGGCCCGCGGCTGTATTGCAGAGCTGCTGGGCGGCGATGAGCCGGTAAGCGTGACGATAGATAAGATCTATGCCGCAGTGTTCCGTAAATACGGCGTGCCAAAGGAAGAGCTGCTGGGCACTCGCCGCACGCGCGATGTGGCACAGGCAAGGCATATCACGATATACATGATACGTAAGGTGACCGAGATGTCACTGCCGAATATAGGTCGCCTGTTTGGGCGGGATCACACCACCATAATGGCATCCTGCGAGGCGGTGGAAAAACGCCTGCGCACAGACGCCGCACTGGCATCGGATATAAATGCGATGCTAAAGGAGGTCGCCGGGGACGGCACTAAGCTCTCGGTGTGATATTTCGGGGTGTGGAAAACTTATGTCCCTCTCCACAGGCTGTCAACAGACGCGATGTGGAAAACCTTGCGCCGTTTAAACGTCCCGCATATAAGGGACACGGGGCGCGATGCTCTTTTTTTGGGGGTGCATACGGGTCTTTGGGCGTTTTTAATGCCGCCGGGGAGCATACCTTGAAGCCACGCAGACCTTTTTCCACAGTTTCCACAGGCCCTACTACTGTTACTACTGAAAATATGATTTAGTTAATTAGGTTTTTTCGCGCGGGAGATGGCTCCCGCTCTGCGGAGATCGTACCCGGCCGCAAGCAAAAATTTCATTATTCCGTTCCCGTGTGCATCTGTTAAATATGATTTGATAGGTGATAATGTTCCGCACACAATTAAATTGACATAGAAAGAAACGAATCGGCAATTCTCCACCAACGGGGTGTGAAGTTAGAGTCCGCATTCGCTTACCAGAGATTTAAAAAAGGAGATAGATCATGAAGATAGTGTTTAATAGGCAGGAGATAATCAACTGCGTAAGTCCGCTGATGTGCGCCACATCCGGTGCGCGCTCAACGATAGCGGCTGTGGAGGGTATCCTGTTTGAGGCCGAGGCACCATCCGACGTTGTGCTGACGACCTACGACCTTGAAAAGGGCGTGCGCACATCGATAGAGGCAAAGGTGCTGGAGGGCGGAAGATGTGTTATAAACGCTCAAAAATTTTTGCAGACCGTTAAGGTCATGAACGGCGATGAGATAACCCTTACCGTTGGAGATAAGCTGGCGGTATCCATCACCAGCGGTAAGTCAAATTACCGTATGACCGCACTGCCTGCAGGGGATTTTCCCACACTGCCGCCGCTTAAAACAGAGCTGGGCTATACCGTGCCCTCGCGCACATTGCGAGAGGTGATAAATAAGGTCGGCTACGCTATGGCTGTAAATGACCAAAGGATAATATTCAACGGCACATATTTCAGGATCAATGACGGCGAGCTGCTGGCCGTTGCTTGCGATAGCTTTAGAATGGGCAAGGTCGTGCGGCATATAGACCTCGGCCATATCGAGGGCGATGACTCGGCATTGCATTTTGCATTCGTAGTGCCGCAAAAAACGGTAAACGAGCTTTACCGTATGCTCCCGGATGACGATGTTAATATTACCGTTTATATGGGCCGTAAGCATATGGTGTACCTTATCGATGGGCTGATATTCTTTACAAGACTCATTGAGGGCGAATATATAGATTATGATAGGATAATCATTAAAAATCATCGGATCATCGTAAGATGCCCACGCGAGGAGCTGATGATGGCACTTGAAAAGGCCGCCATCGTTACAGAGGAGAAGATAATAGGCGCGGGCCGCGCGTATGTTAAGCTGACGCTGGAGAGCGGATTGCTGAAGGTCACCGCCGAGTCGTCATTGGGCTCGAGCTATGACGAGATCGCCGTGGAGCATGAGGGCGGCGATATAGTGATAGCGTTTAATAATAAATACCTTATCGATTCGGTGAGATCCTGCACGAGCGATACGGTGGAGCTGCAGCTCTCAACACCGCTGACCAGCGTTAATGTTATGCCGGTGGTGGATGATATGGCGGATGAGGATGAGATATATTTCCTCCTGCCGGTCAGAATGCAGAGCTGAGCACATCGCAGAGGAGGATCTCCGCGGGGCGGAGGAGAAGATTGGATCTTATTATTCCGTTCCCGTGATCATCTGTTAAATATTATCTGATGGATGATAACGTTCCGCACCCAATAAAAAAGACAAAGAAAGTTATAGATC
>CAZFVR010000068.1:0-2697 GCA_964522215.1 uncultured Ruminococcus sp.
AGATAATATATAAGAAGAGATATATAAATTATGCCATTATTTTGTACATTAAAAAATCAATATGCTGGAACAAATACTCCATCAGCTGATAGATTTGTAAATAGAGGATATCCTTTAATGTTTGAAAAGGATAATAAACACATGTTCTATCTTGATCCTGAAGATGCAACTAAAACTGTACAAAAATTTTATGGAGCTCCTTTGAGTGTAACACATGAAGCTGAAATATATGACCCTAATGTAGTACCATCAACACGTTATGAAGACTTAGGGAATGATATATCTCCATTATCACCAGATATTAAATATGAAGTTGGCGCTGGAACAGTAGGTTTTGGTTCATCATTTAGAACAATAACTAAACTTGAAGTAAACGATCATCAAATAAGAGTACAAACAAACAGAATACAAATACCTTATGAGACACAATTAAGTTTAGGCACTCAAGAACTAATACCAATAAAGACATTGAATCATAAAGACAAATTTAACATTATTACCGGATTAACTGTGAAAAGTCACAAAATAACTCCAACTTATACACAATGTATTTTACCTACTGAAACCACTTTAACTGTTACAAGTAGTGCTATATCTAATGATTATCCATCAAATGGTGGTTTATTTAGAATTATGCACTCAATAAACGCCGTATCAAACCATACATTTAATTGTAACTATGCTTATGTATATTTACCATCATTTGATCTAAAATTATTAAATCGATATGGAACAGAAATTAACTATAGTAATAATATGGTGTGTTATGCAGAAGAACCTACATTAGATTTCGGATATCTACAAAAATCTTCCACTTCATCTACCGGAACATGGAGATCTATAAAAAAAATTAAATTTATTGGAGCAATTTATTGTGTATCATCAAATTGTTTATCAATTGATGTAAATACCGTTCAAAATCATGCAGCTAACCATACATTTTCAGTTTCAAATGGTAATGTAACACTAAATAATACTGATAACTATGGAGAAAGTTCATCGTCATTTAATATTGCTGCTGGAAATGGTATATCAATAACTGGTTCAGGAACAACATTAACAATAACAAATAGTAAACCAGATGTAAATCATAATACTGACACGAAATGTACATCTGCAGCAAATCATTATACTCCTTCAGGAACTGCGCATAATGGCAATTTAGTTAAAGGAATAACTTATGATTCTAAGGGACATATTACTAATGTTGTCAGAACTACGAGTGTTGACGATATTTGTGTAGTTTCGGCTTTACCTTCATGGGCAGGCAATGCAGCTTATGCTAACACTCTTTTCTTAGTGACAGGGGGGGGGGGTAACTGAACCAACTCCTGAACCTACACCAGCACCAGTTACTCAATACAGTGTATCATTTACTTTACCAACTGGAGTATCTTCAGTAAATATAAACGGAACAAATTATACAAGTTCTCCTGTAAAATTTAATGCTGGAACTAATATAACATGGACATTTAATACGTCATCAACTGATTATAGTATCTCATCAGGTAAAACGGGCAGTACGCAATTAACTTCAAATTATACAATAACAAAACCAACAGTATCTCGTAAGTACCATTTAATGATTTGTAATAGAGCTTGTTCAAACTGTGAGCTTTATTCTTCATCAAATGTAGTAATAGGTAATTCATCTGGAAATATTACAACTGTAACTTTTAATTATAATGCTTATGATGGATATAATGGACCGTATGGTAAATATTGGGAAAAGGATGTTTATATAGATACTAATTATTCAAATGTTGTAGTAAAATCTCTTTATATAGCAGCTAAACCAGCATCTTCCGCAGGATATAACAAAACATTCTATTGTGTTTATTATGTAAGTGGTACTTCAACCATATCTTCGGCTGGATCTTGTAATGTTGGGATGTCAGGTGATTGCTTTGATATAAGCGGAAAATCTATACCTCATAATAATTATATGTGGCAATTATATATTTCTGAATCTTCAAATAATATTACTCCTTAACATACACAACAATCCCCTTCAAAATTGATTTGAAGGGGATTTTTTATCTTATCATTTAAGTATTTCTTCTTTCTTCTCTGGATTCAATTCCTTATTTGGATTCAATTCCGGATCATCTTCAACATGATATGTTACGTCTTTATAGTTCTTTAACAAAAAGCTTAACATATAAGTATTCAAACGACTCATTTCATTAAATCCTGGATCCTTTGATGAATGATTATGCAATAAGGCTTCTAAATCAACCATTGCTCTTCCATACATAGCCTTCAACATAAGATAATTATGTTTGAATCTTGGGAATAGTTCTGCAATAGCTGTTATGGTTCCAACTCTTGTCTTAACCATATCATCCCGAATAATAGAACCAGAAGCAGCTCTATAATTTACTTCAGGATTTGGCATAATGACAATTTTCTTAGCATTATGACACCAAACAGGAATTGTTCGAACATCTTCATAAGTTCTTGATGTTGAATAAGGATAAGACTCAACAATTTCTCTTGTATACATCTTACACCAAACATTAAACTTAATCAAATTATCCTTAAACAAAGCTATAACAGCTTGATCAGGATTATTTTCGATAACAATTCTTTGAGGTGAAGTGTTATTAACTTGCTGACCACCAGGCTGATTCATTATCATACCCCACTCAACAATATCTGCACCGCTTTCTGTTATTTCTTTTATTGAACGCTTAA
>CAZFVR010000069.1:0-2418 GCA_964522215.1 uncultured Ruminococcus sp.
GAACTCTGCACTTTTTTCTCTGTTTTTTTGTCTCACATCATTGACAAATGTACAGTCTTGAGATTTTTTGCGATTTCGGTCACGTACGGATTCACACTAAATGCGCGGCGCAGCGGTACGAGATGCGGAGGATCTTACTTCCTTGCCATCATGCAAATTTCTTCGTCTGTCGATGCTTGACAATGGGTGTCATATTTGATATAATTATCTCACCGATACAAAACCGCGCGGGGCATCCGGCGGCGGTCGGTGCATTCCGATCTTTACCCAAAAACGCCGCCCCGAGCGGCTGAACGGAGATAAAAATGAATCTGATAGATCTTGTGGGTGGAGGCTACTCACTTTACACACTGGCGTGCGCGGTGTTCTTTCCGCTGATCGCCGCCGCAGCCGTATTTTTGTGTCTTCGCCGCGCAGGGACGGTCAGGCGGATACTCGGCTATTTTCTTTCAATGCCCGTATATGTTTGTGTGTGCGTTTTTCTGCTTTGCGAGCCGCAAAACCTGCTTTGCCGGCTTTTGCTGAAGCTCGGCATTGAGATCTTTCAACCGGAAGCCGTCGGCTTTTTGCTTGCCATTGGCTTTGGTGTGCTGTACCTCGGCATCACCGCCATGATATGCGGCGTGGGAGTGCAAAAAAAGGCGGGATATATCTGCTCCCTGATACTCACCCTGCTGTTTACCGCAGTCTGCGCGGCCGCGGCGATAATGGCGCATCTGCTCGTTCCCGCGGCAGTCGACACACTCGTGCCGCCCACCGTCACCGGTCTGTTTGAATATTTCGGAGTCTCGCTTAAATGCGAGATATCGCTGGATATCCTATCCGCCGCCGCGGCAATAATATACATGATAGGCTACTTTCTCTGCTTTATCGGCGCCGGGCAGGAGGACGACGCAAAAGCTCGCCGCCCAAGGCTTGCCGTGCCGGATATTGAACCCTGCTGCGCCGTATGTGAGTACGCCGCGCTCCTTAAGGATTCGCCGGATATGGTGCTTTGTGCCAAGCGCGGTGTGGTGGCCGAGGATCACCTCTGCCGCCGCTTTATGTACGATCCGCTAAAACGCCGTCCTGTGCGCGTGCCGTTGCCGACCATGGTGCAGTCGGATACCGAGCAGGATAATAAATAATATAATAAGGAAAAAACAATGAGCCATGCCCGCAAGATAAGGGTCTGCGTGGTGCTGTCGGATATGAACATCGGCGGCGCTGGGCGGGCCATGAGCAATATAATTTCAGCATTTGACCGAGAACGCTTTGCGTTCTCGGTCATTCTGCCGTGCAGCAGTCGCGCACGCAGGCTGTTTTTGGGCACGGGGGCAGACATCCTGCATCTGCCGATACGCGGGGACCGCAGCTTTGATGCGACGGCTATAGCCCCCCTCACTCGCGCGATAAAACGGATATCGCCGGATATCGTTCACACAAACGCATCCCTCTCCGCGCGTATCGCCGCGCGCGCGGCGGGCGTGCCCGCCATCGTTATGACCAAGCACACGACCGATGTGCCAAGCTGCGCCACGGCGGCACGACTTGGGCAGGGCGCACTCTGCACTCGCGCCATTGCGGTCAGCCACGGTGCTGCCGCGGCACTGGTGGCCTCCGGTGTGCCGCGGGAGAAGATACGGATAATTGCAAACGGCTCGCCCGAGATCTCACCTCCCCGCCCCGATGCTCTTCACCGCGCCGCGGCGGAGATAGGCGGTGGCGGCAGGATAATAGGTAATTTTGCACGGCTTGAACCCTGCAAATCGCAGGAGGTGTTCATTCACGCCGCCGCAATATGCAAAAAAGCAGACCCGACCATACGCTTTTTCATCGCCGGGGACGGCTCACGCCGAGACGAGCTTGAGGCGCTGGCCGCACACATGGGGCTTGGGCGGAGCTTTGTTTTTTGCGGGCAGCTTGACTATCCCGCACCGTACATGAGCCTTTGCACCGCCATGGTCAGCACGACCGCGGGGGGCGAGGCATCGAGCATGGCGACCATTGAGGGGATGTGCCTTGGCATTCCGCAGATAATGGCGGACACTGCGGACAACAGGCGGATGATAGGGAGCTGCGGTCTGATGACACTGCCGCGCTCGGCAGAGTCAACGGCACAGGCGATATTGCAGCTATGCCGAGATGACGTACTGCATGCGCAGCTTGCCGCAAACGCCCGCGCGAAGTATCTTAAAGGATATACGGCAAAAGCCTGCGCCGCCGCAACGGCGGAGGTATACATCGAGGCCCTCGCCGCGGCCGAGCAACAATAAACCGCCGCAAATTATGCAAACATCTTGACAAATCGGCAGCAAAATGATACAATAGTATCCGCGCGGGTATGGCGGAACTGGCAGACGCGCTGGATTTAGGATCCAGTGGGCAACCGTGCAGGTTCGATTCCTGTTACCCGTACCAACAAACGAGCAGATGGGT
>CAZFVR010000070.1:0-2174 GCA_964522215.1 uncultured Ruminococcus sp.
CGGTCGTGACCGGGGGCTCGCCGGATGTTACTGCCGGCGGTGCGAAGGTATTGGGCGGTTCCTGCGGCGGCAGATCCCCGGGATCTGTGTCGCTCGGCTCTCCCCAAAGGTGGTATTCACTGCCTGTTGTATATATCACCGCGGGCAGGCAGAGGATAAGCACTGCGGCAAATATCCAAAGAGTGTGTAAAGGTTTTATCTGTTTCATTGTTTTTATCGATCTCGATCTTTTCTTTTATCGTTATATAGGCATGCGCGGTCGGTCAAAAGCTGCCGTACATAAACGGGTCGCCTGCGTTTTGTATCAAAAAGATGACGGAGAGCAAAAGCAGTGCCGCCAGCACTATATCACCGATAAGCGTGCCGCGCAGCTTGTCTGTCAGGCGGCGGGGGATGGGAGTGATCAGCAGTAATCCCGCGGCGATGTACACACCGTATTGCAAAAGGTATTCAAGAAAGTCACCGCGCAGGGCAAATACCTCACCTTGAGGCAGAAACGGGAACAGACGGGTAAAGAACAGACCCATGGTGGGAAGGTCGGATATTGCAAATACCGCCCATGTCAGCGGAATAATAAATGCCATGTAGATATGTCCCGCCACGCGATGTTTTGTAAGATAGCGACCGTAAATAAATTTTTCCGCCGCAACTATCAAAAACAAAACCAAGCCCCAAAGCAAAAAGTTCATGGATGAGCCGTGCCACATGCCTGTAAACAGCCAAACGGCCAGCATGTTTATCAGCGTGCGTGGGATGCCAAAGCGGTTGCCGCCGAGCGGGATGTATATATATTCTTTAAACCACTCGCCAAGCGTTATGTGCCAGCGGCGCCAAAAGTCCGACATCGTAAGCGAAAGGTAGGGATCGCGAAAGTTTTCGGGAATGCCAAACCCCAGCATCCTGCCCGCACCTATCGCCATCAGTGAGTAGCCGCAAAAATCAAAATAGATGTAAAGAGCGTAACAGATCAGCGCTATCCATGCAAGCGGGGTCGATATGCTGTCATACCCGAGTGCCGAGGCGCGGCTCCAACAGGCGGAAAGACTGTTTGCGACAAGCGCTTTTACGGCAAGGCCGGATATAAACAGCCGTGCACCGTGGCAAAAGGCTTCCGCCGAGTAACTGCGCACGCAAAGCTCATGCTGCATCGAGCGATAGGATGTTATGGGACCGGCCGTGATGGTGGGGAACATGCACATAAAAACGGCAAAATTCAAGGGCGAGCGCTCGGCGGTGCAAAGACCGCGCCCAACATCCGCAAGATATGCCACCGCGCGGAACGCAAAAAAGCTGAGGCCTATCGGCAGGGCAAGGTGCTCGGTGTTAAAGGTCACGTTGGCTTGCATGAATGCGGAGGCGATGATGCCTATCCCGCCAAACAGCGGGCGTGCGTATTTAAAGATGAACAGCGAGCCTATGTTCCATATAACGCCCAGCGACAAAAACAGCCGCATTTTGCGCGGGAAAAGCTCGATAAGTATCCCAAGCAGGTAATTAATTATCGTAGATATGGCAAGTATTATGATAAACGCGGGCGTTTTATATGTTCCGATCGCGTAAAAGATAAGACTGCCTAAAAATATGGCCGCGTTGCGCATACGGTGCGGCAGGAGATAGTACACCGCAAAAAACAGCGGCATAAAAAGAAAAATAAATTCAAGACTGCTAAAGTTCAAATCAAGTGCTTCCTTTCGGGTCGATGGTGCGAGTTTTTTGGTCGTCGGATCAAAAAATAAGATAATTTTTTAAAAAAACGATGACCTTGCGGTGTTTTTTGTGCATTTGGATATTGACAAACGCAAAAAAACGTGCTATAATAACAAAGTCGTTGGCACACAGCGCAAAATATGCGGGTATGGCGGAATTGGCAGACGCGCTAGATTCAGGTTCTAGTCGGGGCAACTCGGTGAAGGTTCAAGTCCTTTTACCCGCACCAAAAACAAAAGAGGCGAGCTTGCTCGCCTCTTTTGTTTTTGGCGAGAGTATTTAATACTTGAACCTTCCTGCAAGCCGCTCTGCGGCTTGCATAGCTTTGCGCTTGTATGCAGCGCGAGGTCTGCAGTCGTTTTGGCGCAAAGCGAAGGTTACAAGTCCTTTTACTTGCTTGAGTACGAGAGGACCTGCAAGCCGCTCTGCGGCTTGCATAGCTTTGCGCTTGTATGCAGCGCGAGGTC
>CAZFVR010000071.1:0-2156 GCA_964522215.1 uncultured Ruminococcus sp.
CTATCCCGTCCTGCCGTGTCACATCATCTTGGGATACTCAAGGATGCAGGACTTGTCAAGGTACGGCGCGAAGGAACGAAGAACTATTACTATTTCGATGCCGACAGCGAAGCAATGACAAGACTTTTGCAGATGCTCACTAATGCTAAAGAAATCATGGAAAATCTACCCGATAGAAGCGGAAAGGAATAAAATTATGGAACTTATCGAAGCAATCAAGCAAAGACACAGTGTTCGTCAGTACATGGACAAAAAGATCGAGGCAAATATACTTGCCGAGCTGCAAGCCGAAATAGATGCTTGTAACAAAGAGGGTGGCTTGCATATTCAGCTCGTTACGGATGAGCCGAAAGCATTTGACAGCTTTATGGCACATTACGGTAAATTCAGCGGTGTAACGAACTATATTGCTCTCGTCGGCAAGAAAAGCGACAAGCTCGACGAGCTTTGCGGATACTACGGAGAACGCCTTGTTCTCAAAGCACAGCAGCTTGGACTCAACTCTTGTTGGGTAGCGATGACATACAAGAAGATTCCCGATGCCTTCAAGGTAGAAAAAGGAGAAAAGCTCATCGTGGTGATCTCCCTCGGCTACGGCAAAACGCAGGGTGTAGATCATACGATCAAGACCGCCGAGCAGGTCAGCAACGTTAGCGATGAAACTCCTGAATGGTTCAGGGCGGGCGTAGAAGCGGCACTTCTTGCACCTACGGCAATGAATCAACAGAAATTCAAGTTGACCTACGCTGACGGCAAGGTTACGGCAAAGGCAGGTCTTGGCTTTTATTCTAAGGTTGATCTCGGTATCGTGAAATATCACTTTGAGATAGGAACAAATTGTAATCAATGGCATTGGGAATAACCCACATATAGATACAAAATCATTATTATAGTCGGTAGAAAGAGGTTTTTCTGCCGACTTTTTTAACAAATTATAAATTTTCATTTTTTTCATAAAAAGCCCTTGACAATTATCCGAAATCGGAGTATAATATTATCTGTTTTCGGATAAAATGGGGGTGAACGGATGAAAAAAGCTATTTCAACACAACTAACAGAGTTCAATCAAGTCCACAAGGAAATGGATATTGTTTATCACAATTATGCCAAAGATTCAGGATTGTCCGATACAGCTTTTTGGATTTTGTATTCCGTGTCGGAGCATAATGGCTCGTTTACACAGCGAGAATTATGTAATGATTGGTCTTTTACTCCCCAAACAGTAAATTCTGCGCTTAAAGATTTGGAAAAGCGAAATATCATCACATTGGAATCAGTTCCCGGAAATCGAAAAAACAAGTGGATTAAACTCACAGAGGAAGGAAAAGCATTGGTGAATCTTTCTGTTATCCCTCTTATGCAAGCTGAATGGGATTCGTTTACTGCATTGACCGAAGATGAGCGCAATCTTTTATTATCTACTACCCAAAAGCATATTTCTATTTTAAGAGATAGAATTAGACAAATAAAATAAGATGTCATCGGAGGACTGATCATCGCAATGATTGATAGTCGAACGGAAGATGTCGGGTGCGCCCGGTTATGGTTTCAAAAGAAAGCCTTTTGAAATTCTACAAAGCGTTCGGGTCCGGCAATCGCTTTGAATATCGTCCGAAGCCTTGTGATGAACAGCCTTGTTATAACGCTTGTGCCTATGATATTCGGCAAATTGGTGGTATGGCATACCTTCGGTATCTTTGAGGTGCTTGTACTGATTGTCGCTCTTATTATCAAAAAATGTTCCGAACGAAAAGGAATTATTTATAAGTAAATATATTGTGGTCATCGGAGAACTTTCCGTCGTAACGGAAAAGTTGAGAAGATGCCGAGTGCGCTCGGTTTATTAAGTGGATTCGTTGAAAATTCACTTATTAAATCGGGCGCATTTACAATTTTATTTGAAATTATTATTGGAGGTTACTATTTCATGAAAGTAATTTTACGCTTTTTGAAGCCGCATTGGAAATTGTGCATCATCACAATTTTACTTGCGTTTGTTGATGTTGTCGGAGCGTTGATCATCCCGACTTATGCGGCAGAAATGCTCAATCAAGGCACAATGCCGGGTGCTGACTTCTCAATGCTTTTGAACACTTGTATCAAAATGGTAGTCGCCGCCGCTATATCTGGTGCGGCGATGATTATTGGCTCATATG
>CAZFVR010000072.1:0-2072 GCA_964522215.1 uncultured Ruminococcus sp.
ACTTAAAAGTACCCCGCCCGCCCAAAGACACCCCGCCCCCGCTCCCGCACCTGCCCCCGCGAGCGATCCCGCGCCTGCGGCAGATCCCGACTCCGCAGAGCCTGCATATCCCCCTGCGGATGAACAGCCGAGCGAGGATGAATAACGAATAAAAAATGCCGTCCCTTGCGGGACGGCATTTAATTTTAAGATTTGAGCTTTATCCTCAAGCTTTATCTTGCAAGGTTTGCGTTCTTTTCAAGGTCGTCAACAATGCCTGCGCACTGGTTCTGGAGGATGCCTACCTTCGCCTTAAGTCCGGAGCTCCAGGAAGAGCCGGCGCATGCAGCCTTGGAGGGCATCTCGCTCATGGTGTTGAGCTGATCCGAGAAGATACGGCCCAGGTCATAGCGAACGGTGGAGCGGATGATGTCAAACATCTGTGCATCTACATTCTCCTTGGAATATTTAAGCTTCATGTTGATCTCAAATATCGCGGGAGTGGTACGGCGGTAAGCCTCGGAGGCCCAGCACTCGATGACGGCGGTCGCCATGGAGGGATCAGAGCAGCCGTTACCGACACTGTAGAGGGTGAAGGGGTTGCCCATAACGGTTATGTAGTTATCCTGATCCAAGTTGTACTTCGGCACGGGAACGATACCGTAGGTCCAGGTAACGGCGTTAAGGCCGTTGGAGCTTACGTTATCCGCCATGTAAACGCGGTTGAGGCAGAACAGACCCTGACCTGCTACGAACGGCTTCATGTAGTCATCGCCAAGGATAGTATCATCGGTAGGCAGCCATGTGCCGAGCTTTGCAACAAGGTCAACAGCCTTTTCACCGCTGAAATCGGGGGAGATGACAAGCACCTTGTCGGGATCCTGCTCAACGAGCATAAGATCCGAGCCGGTGTAGAATGCATCACAGTGGTAGTTCTTGGTGCCGAAGGGAACAAAATCATCCTTATCCTGCTTACCGTTGCTGTTAAGGTCCTGATATTTGTCCTTTGTCATGGACATGAGCTTATCGATGGTCCAGGTGCCGGCGGTGGCGAGGGCCTGGGGATCCTCAAGCTCGTAGTCTTTTACAAGCTCTTTGTTGAAGTACACACCGTACATGAAGTGCAGGGTGTTGGTGGAGGCGTCGCCGGAGATGAAGTACAGCGACTTACCAATGGTACAGGTATCAACAAGGGATTCAGGCCACCAGGGCTGGCTGAAGTTGAGGTGGCTATCATCAATGGTATTGAGGTCGGCAAGGAAGCCGCGGGTGGCAAGCATGCCGGAGGTACGGCTGTAGGTTGCTATAACATCATAATAGTTGCTGGAGGTAAACTGGCTCTCAACATACTTTGTAAAGTTGGCGCGCTCGCCAACGTCACCGGGCTGGCCGTCCCACTCAAAGGTGACGCCAAGTCTTTCCTGAACAACGGCGTTGCGGGCCTTGATGGCGGAAATGATGCGGTCAGCATCGTCTGCATCCTCTGCAACTTCAAATTCGGGACGCTCACTGTCGTTCCAGTAGAGGACCTTAACGGTAGCTCCGTCGTACTTAAGGGTATCGGGGATATCATCCTTTTGATAGCCGAGGTAAAGCTCCTCGGTCTCATCTCCAATGTCAGAGGATGCGGTAGTTTCAGCCGATGAGTCGCCGCCCTGACCCGGCTGGGCGCAGGCAACAAGACCTATCAGCATCAGCCCGGCAAGAATAAGTGCCGGAAGTCTTTTTGCGATGGACATGTTTTTCTCCTTTAAATAAATTTTTTTGCCGATGTCTATCGACATTAATACACGCCTATTATACAGCGGCAGCAAGTTTTTGTCAAGCAAGAAGTTGTATATTTCACACAATAAAATGTGACTTTTTTTATAATGAAATAAAAATATCATCAATCCGAGAGGAGAGCCGCGCCCGCGTGAGCCGCAGGACACAAAAAGCGCAGGAGATAGCGAAATTTTTTAAAAATATAGCTAAAAAGGGGTTGACAAAACGTGTGTGATGTGATATAATAAAACTCGTCCGACCGGGGAGCAGCAAAATGCTGGTGTGGCTCAATGGCAGAGCAGCTGATTTGTAATCAGCAGGTTGATGGT
>CAZFVR010000073.1:0-1956 GCA_964522215.1 uncultured Ruminococcus sp.
AACGGTAGCGACTGTTTCATCATCGGATTCCCACCTTACCGCAGAGGTGGTCCAAAGCGGATCAAAGAAAGACTTTAAGGTAACGCTTTGCCCCTCAAGAACAGAAACAGCTGCGTGATCAACGCTCAAGTCGGAGGGAGCGATACTGCCGGCGCCAACGGACAGGGTTTTAAATTTGACCTTGCCGTTTTCAAGCGCAAACAGCTCAGAACCGATAGCTGTATTTGCAGATGCAACAAATTCTTCACTCAACACACCGCGGGTGATGGCCTTAACGCTATCAGAAAGATCTTTGCCTATAGCATTTTCAATGGCTATAGTCGCTTTAGCATTATCTGTTGCGGAAAGATACATGGTCGTTCCACTATCAGCAAGGAATAAGTTACTGATCTTATATCCTGTAGGATCTGCAGTTGAATGACCAAAGAGTGTCAGGCATGTAGTCTTACCTACATCTACAGTGAAAAGTTTGCCTGTTGCAATGGAATTCCTAAATGTTGTTTCGGGAGCATTATTGGTATACGCAAGGAATTCGGAAGCAAATGCGCCACCTGTAACATTGCCGTTATTAATGCAGGAATCTACAGTTGTGTAGGCTCTTGTTGACTTATCATGAGCCCAAGCATATCCGCCCATACCACCGGCATGGTTACCGGCTTTAATGTTACCATTATTGATACAGTAAGTGATATATGTCTTAACACCTTTTGATCCTGAAGTTGAGCTCTTGTAATTCTCCGCGGTGTATCCGACCATACCACCGGCATATGCAGTTGCATTGCCTGCAATAAAACCGGTAACATCACCGTTATTTACGCATTTTTTGATCGTAAGATCGACTATCGTCGCAGAGTCAAGCGCACCGCCTACGATACCGCCGGCCGCATATCCGCCGCCAACTTCGGTAAGGGATATATTGCCGTTATTGGTGCAATTTGTGATAGTGGCGGACTTTCTTGCATCACCTGCTATGCCACCGGCACGATATGATGATTGGATATCGCCAAAGTTAGCACAATTGTTAACAACAACAGCACCGGTACCGTTGTAACCATAGATACCGCCGGCAGCTTTCGCTTTGCTGACGCCGTTGGTGCTGGTAATATCGCCATAGTTTATGCAGCCATCAAATGTTGCACCTGTGCAGTAGCTAACGCCGGCAATACCGCCAACGCCGCCCTCGGCCCTAATATCACCGTAGTTAGCACAGTGTATAAATTTTGCCGCAGGACTTGCGCCGTTAAGACGACCAACCAGTCCGCCTATGTAACCTTCATGGTCTCCAACAGTCACGGTTATATCCGCCTTGTTTATAACATTTGTGAACGTACCGCCTTGGGATTGTGTAGCAACAGCACCGACATGCGCCGATGCAGCGATAGTCGTAGTAATTGCGCCTTCGACCGTAAGGTTTTTGACGGTACCGTTCATCTGCTTAAACATAGGAACGGACACTGTTACTGTGTGACCGTTACCGTCAAGCGTGCCGGTAAAAGTGGTGTTATAAGTAGCGGTCAGCGTAATGTCGGCATCAAGATAGTATGTACCATTTGCCGTCATGGCCGCGAAGCCTGCCGCATCCTTGATAGCCGTGCCCGATGGAGCCGCGCTCGCGGGGATGACAGCGCAGAATGATGCAAGTATCATCAACGCGCTGAGAAAAACTGCTGTGATCTTTTTCATGTTGTAATTCCCTTTCATGTGTCTTTTTTAAGATGACCACCTTCACAAACGGACAAGCCGACCGCTAAACGGAATACACACTTTGCTAACATTCCGCCGTGACAGCTCACATGCCTTTTCGTCATTTTGCATCATGGCACCATCTTTATTCAGCTTCAATTATATCACTTTTTTCAACATAGTGCAATGGGTTTTGAAGAAAAAGTCCGCAAAATTTTAATATTTTGAATTTGCCCGCGTTGAATTAAGTCAAATTACCGTCCCAAAAAGATG
>CAZFVR010000074.1:0-1830 GCA_964522215.1 uncultured Ruminococcus sp.
CAGTCAAAGTGACTTCAAATTCTTTCATGTTGTCAATCTCCTTATCGTTCCTGATATTTAGGTTTTGTTCGGGTGATGGGTAGCCCCATGTGCATACAGAGGTAGTCGTTATAATCCTTGCCTTGGGGTGGAAATCGTGCATCGGTGGTGCCTTGGGGAGTACCGTTATCAGGGCTTTTGCAGCCATACGCCCGGCACGATCATTGTCCAGCCGCAAAATGATTGTTTTGATCTCAGGGTGGTCTTGCAGGTATTGGCTCAGCGCCAGCGGAACGGCACTTTCTTCAATTTTCTCCCTTGGCTGATATACCCCGGCCAACGACAGCAGATGATCTTTCTGCCAATCAATCCCGTTTATTTTACGGATCGTGGCAAAAGAAAGCAGATCAATGGCACTTTCAAATAAATGGAGAAGTCCACTGTTTTCTGCCGGAATATTGAAAGAAAACCGTTTGTCGCTGCCATTGCACTCGCCCTTGAAATCCGAGCCAATGCCCCGCAGATTGGCATATCGTGCTTTCCCATAGCGGTCATGGTCCACGAAAACCACATTGTGGTACCTGCCGCTGCTTTCATAAAGCCGCCCGGTGGATAGGCAGAAATCGATCACTTCCTCATCAATGCCACGGCTGCACAGATAGTTCACAGCATGACTTGCGTTCTGGCTGGCCGGTGGAAGTAGAAGTACCTTGGGAGCATTCTTTTTCACAGGCGGCGCATAGGCAGGGGGACGGACGGCTGCCTGCCCCACGATCATCTCCACCGCTTCGGTGAAAGGGATATCTCTGACTTTTATGAGATAATCCAAAGCAGTTTTCCCGCCGATTCCACGGGAGAACCAGCACCATTTTCCGTTGGAGATCTTCAGACTGTCGTGGGTGCGGGTGCAGTAGGTGCTGCCACCGAAGTGAACCAGTTCGTCCGGTTTATAGTTCTGGAGGTAGGTCAGCAAATCCATTTCCTTGGCTTTTGCTACCACCTCCGGTGGGATATAGGGCATCGGGAACCTCCTCTCGACGATCTGCCAATGGAACCCACATCATCGTGTTTGCTCCTTTTTCTGCTGCTTTGTTAGCTCTGTTTTTGCCCGACCCTCTACGGTCTGCCAGATGTCATCCATATAGCCGGTATCCTTATGCTCCCAATCTGTAAATACATCAGCCAGCGGGCTGGGAGATTTCGGCAATGCTCTGGCCTGCGCATCTGGCAAATCGTGATATTCCAGCGACATCAGAATGTCCTCACGCACCGTGTACTCATAACAGTGGTTCAGAATTTCCTCCGGGGGCTGGGTCAGCAGCCAGTCACGATACTGTTCTTGCTCTGCAAACATCTTTTCATACAGCTTGGGGTTCCGTTCTTCTGTGGTCATGGGGTGTCACTCCTTTATAAAAAATGAGCCGAGGGGCTTTCATAGTGAAAACCTCTCGGCTATGCAAAAACGGCACGGTTGCCCGTGCCGCTGAGAATATTGAATTATCTTGCATCCCTATCATGTCGAACAGGAGCATTTTTTACGGTCTGCTGTTCTGCTTTTTCCAATGCGGCAAGAGAGAAATCCAGAATCCGCTCCTTCCGCTTTTCCAGCATGGTGATATAAAATCGTTTCTGCAAATCCGTAATGAACGGGGTTTCTTCTACGATTTTGCGGATTTTACCCATGTCAATGCGTGGCACAATGCGCTTTAACGCACGATTGCAGTCCTCATTCTGGAGAGAAGAAATAAAGTCAAAATACTTGATCTTTTTCCCATCCACCATGATTGCAGAGGTTGGAATCTCAAAGATACGGAAATTCAGCTCACTTTCTTTGGAAAGCACCGTCTCCAT
>CAZFVR010000075.1:0-1791 GCA_964522215.1 uncultured Ruminococcus sp.
TCCCGCAGATGCAGGCGTGGACTCCTTCTACCGTATGCTCGGAGAGCGGCTTTCCCGTAACGCTGTTCGAAGCTCGGCATAGTAGCTGCGGAAATGCTCTGGCCGCAGGTCGGTGAGCTTGTAGTTGCCCAGATGCGGCAGGAATCGTGCGATGTCCTGCTTGTCGCGGGCCAGCGTGGACTTTGCCAGCTTGTGGGGCGCGATGTCCCGCAGCCACAGCTCCACATATTTCCCCAGCGTAATGGATCT
This sequence comes from uncultured Ruminococcus sp., assembly GCA_964522215.1. Classification (GTDB taxonomy): domain Bacteria; phylum Bacillota; class Clostridia; order Oscillospirales; family CAG-272; genus CAG-390. The sequence goes on from CAZFVR010000075.1 coordinate 250, forward strand.
GTTTACCTGCTGGCTGCCGTTTTTGCACTCCATCTCGAACAGGACTGCCTGCTCCTGAAGCCATTTTTCTATCTGTTTTGGGGTAAGATTTTCCGGTGGGCGGACGGTTTTCTGCTGGGGCTTGACGCGATTGCCGTTGTAGTCATAGCCCATGGACACCACGATGAGATAGCTGCTGCCGCGTTTTCTGATACTTGCCATTTGAGATACCTCCTTCTGCCGCCGATCCGGCGGCGATACGTTTTGCGAACACAACATACCCTAAGAGGCAGGGAAAAGCTATACCCAAAAGGCAGAAAGAGGAATTATTTTCCCGCCGTCTTTTGAAGCGGGAAGAGTATCCCACCGCTGGGGTGAATAGAGGTGAGCATGGACGCGGCGGCGTCCCGCTTACGCGCCATCTCGGGATGACAGTAGGTGCGCTCCAGAAAGCCGGTATCGGCATGACCGGCCAGCTCCGCCACGGTCTGCTTGTCGATGCCGCTGTGCAGCAGCGTGGAGACAAAGAAATGCCGCAGGGTGTGGAGATGATACTCCTTCGGGAAGCCGATGGCGTCATAGATTTTCCGCAGACGCTTGGTGAAGGTGTCAGGGTGAAGCAGCTGCCCCTGCTCGTTGATGAACAGATAGGGACTGAGATCGCTGCGGCGCTCAGCGGCCTCCTGTGCCAGCCGCCAACGGTAGCTGAGCAGCACGCCGCGCAGAGCGGAGGAGAGGATGATCTGGCGGCTGTGTCCGTTTTTGGTGGCACCCTCCACGATGCCCTTGCCTGCCACGATGCTGCAGGAGCGACTGACGGTGAGGAGAAATCCATTTTGCGTGGTGGTGAAGTCAGACCATTTCAGGGCGCACAGCTCCCCACGGCGGCAGCCGGTGGCCATGGCCAGCAGATAGAATACCCGAAAATGCCGTGGTTCCTTTGCGAGTGCTTGCAGCAGCCGCTGGGCTTCTTCAACGGTGGGAATGAATTGTTCGCGGTGCCGGGTGGCAGGCAGGTCGATCATGCGGGCAGGGTTCTTTTGGATGATCTCATTGCGTTTGGCGTCGCTGAGCACGGCGGAAACGACCGTCAGGTATTTCTGCGCCGTCTTTTCCTGCACCGGCTTTCCACGACAGGTTCGCTTGCGCAGTTCCCGCATCATGTTTTCCAGTGCCATGGGGCGGAGCTTGTTCAGCTTGATGCTGCCGATGTAGGGATAGACCCGCTCCAGCATCCGACGATAGCTGGCCAGCGTGCTGGGCGCGTATTTCGTCTGCCGTGCCAGCCAGCGAAGGGCGTATTCTTCGAAGGTCATCTCGCCATCCTCGCTGTAACCGTTTTTCACTTTCCGCTCGAATTCCTCGGCGGCGTGGGCCACATACTGGTTGATGCCACGGCGCTGGATGGAGTTCGGAACGGTAATCGTTTTCGCTTTGCTGATTTTCCGGCCGTCAGGACGATAGCCGTTGCTGACGGTGATCTTGTATTTGCGTGCAGAGAGCTGCTTGATGCTGGCCATTCCCTCACCACTTTCTGTGCAGCCGCAGGGCGTCCCGGAAGGA
>CAZFVR010000076.1:0-1736 GCA_964522215.1 uncultured Ruminococcus sp.
GCGTCCACGTGAAACGCCTTGTCGTCCGGGCCGACGAGACTGGCGCGAAGGGCGTTTCTCCGTGTGCCATGAAGTGCCGAAAGTCAGGCCTCGCCTCCGCAGCGAAGTGCCGGGGGTATGCGAAGTGGTGTGAATTGCCGTAATTAAGGAGGGTGAAATGCATTTCGCCGTAATTCCTCTTGTGGTTTGGTTCGTTCTTGTTGCACTGGGGGGTGCTGGTGTCGGTGGCGGTGGCGTCGCGCTTCATTATTATTGGTCTGCTAAAGATCAAGAAAAGATTAAAGAGAGCCATAGGAACAATGCTGGTGTGGTTGATGTAATCGCAGACCCAATGATTTGTGTGGATTTGTATTATCACGCGGTACGTGATTGTGATTACAAGCAATATCAATTCTGTGTCGTGAAGCCGATCTCAGAAAAGAACTTTACCACAAAGGCAAGAGACTGTAACAATGCCAAGGAAAAGAGTGGGATTGGGTGGACAAGCCAACCTGTAAAAGGGCGAACAGATGTAATGAAAAGGCGGTGGATAGGCGCAGAGGCAGAGGGAACAGTTGTCGTTGCGATATCCCCTTGGAGTGGGGATGAGACGAGTTTCAAGGTTGTTCGATATGGGCAAGGGTGGAGAATCTACGAGGAGGAATGACGAATGAGATTGTTGAATATGCTCGACCCCAACAAGAAACTTGCAGAGACAAGTATTGTCTGGTATGTGATGGCGCTTCTCTTGATGTTGGTGGCTTTGGCGATCTGTTTTACAGAAGGATGGCAGACAGAGGGTTTCGTGGAGGCGGTTTATGTTGGAGACTCTATATCAAAAGGGAAAGTAATCTCAGAGGCTAATAGTTTTAGCATGAGGCCGCATATGACATCTCTCATTTGGGCTTCGCTGATGTATGGAGCCTTGATTGTACGAAGGTACATCCGCAACGTGTCAAATCTCCCGACATTTCTTTTAGTGTTCGCAAATCTTCTTTTCATTGCTTCACTGATAGAGGCGTTTCTTCCGGCTAGATCCATTTGCCTAATTAAGATTGGGTGGGTTGAAGCTCTATGTATTAATCCTCAGACGTTGCTGATCTCCACTGTACTTTTTGCGTGGATTGGCATGAGGGCGTTGGCGGGCGTGGCGATTCTTGTTATTGCCATTGCGTTTCTATCGCACATACAGGAGGTAAATGCCCAACTTGGATCATACGGGACGTTTTATGTCCTCTGTGGATTTCTATCGTTATTAGTCCAAGTGAAGTTGCCCTATATGAAGCCTGATGGTGGTTGGTATATGTCTCTGCTTAGTGATTTCGGAGCAGTCGGCAATGCCGCTACAGCCAATGTGAAGGCATTAGGCGAGACGGTTACTGAAATCGGTGCTGTGACGGCAAAGTCTGTCGCGAAGATAGCCGTGCCTTGACGGCTGTCGCGTCTGTGACCTTCACGGACGTACGCATTATCTGTCGACCAGACAGTGATTGGCTGAAAGGATGATGACGAAGTGTGAGTGTGAGATGCGTGGGGGCAAGTCTATATGAGTCAATGCATCGGCGGTCGGAATTTGAATGGGTGGTCAAAAACTAATCGATTTGAGGGCGCGAAGGACTGTGAAAAGGGGGTGGTTCCCCTTGGCACAGTTCTTGCAAGGTACTTGTGCCAAAACAGAACGGCCAACTAAAAGGAGAAAAACATGAACAAACTGATGGTGATGGGTGGGGTTGCCCTTGTGGGGCTGACGCTTTGCG
>CAZFVR010000077.1:0-1678 GCA_964522215.1 uncultured Ruminococcus sp.
ACATATTCAGGTCTTAAAATCATAGCAAACACCTCCCACGCCATATATTATACCCAAATTCTTTTGAAAAGTCAATAGAGTTGCGGATATAAACCGCAAAAGTTTTCATATTAGGCATAGTTTGCGGTCTAATATGAAAAATGGCATAAAAAAGCGGGAGCGCAGCCCTCGAACAAACCGAGAAGCCGCGCTTTCACTTTTTATGCAGGGAGGACAGCGTTCCTTGCCTGCAAATAAATATCAACAAACGGCGGTTTTTCTTTGCAGGTGTTATCCCCAATGAACCTAAGAGCGCGCTCACAAAAGCTTTTGTTATGTCGGGAAAACCGCATTCCGCACAAGCTCGCCTGCAGAGTTTATCGACAGCTTGCCGCCTCATTATCGCGTGCTAACGAGGCGGCAGGAAAAGTCATCTGCTTTTTTGGGTGGTGGCGGAGAGCAACATAAAGATAGCGAAGATAGCGGCGGCGAGTCCTATGATGATAGCTGTGTTGGCTGGCGTTGCGGGGATGCTTCCGATCAGCACAACGGGAAAGATCAGCAGCATGTTGCGCGCGCCGGGGAGGATCAGCGCGCGGCGATCGCTTTTGTATTTTGCCAAGAAAATGACGAATGCAAGGATATCCGCCAGAAGCATGCCAAGGGCCAGCAAATATATCGCATCACCTATCATGCCGGCTTTATATGCCGCGCTCGGAGGGAAGCTAAAATACACTGCCGCGGCAAATGCAAGCGCGGTGAGCTGTATTACGTTCATAATGACGGCGCGGCGGTTGGGTCTTCGCTGTGGTGCCGGGCGACCTGTCACGCGTGCGCAGTAGCTGTTTTTAAGCAGTCCAAATAGCAGAGCAAGAGTTGGCGCGAGCACCGTAAAAAAGCGGAGATAGGAATTAAAGCTCAACACGCTGTGTGTATAGCCGGACAAAAAGAAGATCGGCGGCAGGGAGAGGACTATGGCAGTTATCGCCGCCGCGTATGCGCAATAGGAATATGTACCGAGCGCACGGTCATACTCCTCAAGCAGTGGGGCGGGGGAGGTGTCAAACAGCTCGTTATCCAGCCGTGCATCCCGCATCCTGCCCACTGCGATAGCGGTTATTATAATGGCGGGGATGGTCATCAAAAGCATCAGCGCAAAGCCGACCACCGGGAGGTAGAACCCCCGTGAGATGCCGAACATGCAAACAAGCCCTAAGGCTGAAAGTGCGATCGAGACCCACACGAGCGTTTTATAGCTTGTGATCGTTCGCCTGATGAGTGCCTTTTGCATACGCTCCACGCGCGGCTCTCTGCGCTCGCTCGTGCTCGCGCCGTTGCCGTTGCCTTTGTCCTGCAGATCGAATATCCGCTCGCCCTTGAGCAGCTCATCGCAGGTGATGCCGAATATCTCTGCAATGGCAGGGATCAGTGTAATGTCGGGCGCGCTCTCGTCGCGCTCCCAACGGCTGACGGCTTTAGGTGATACGTTTAACCGATCCGCCAGTTCTTGCTGTATCATGCCGGATGCCCGGCGCATAGCAGAGATAAAGGATCCGATGGTTTTTCGTTCCATAATAAGTCCTCCTTAAAAGATCTTGGAAAAATAAATATGAATGGGTTTTTGTGAACGCAGCGGCCTGCAGCCACCGCCGCGCCGAGCTTTGCCCGGGTGCACAATAATTCTACAATACGGAGAGAA
>CAZFVR010000078.1:0-1532 GCA_964522215.1 uncultured Ruminococcus sp.
CCATTTGGACTGCTACCTTCGGCGCATCTGCCACAACTGGAACTGACGCAACTGAAGAATAATTGTTCCAAAAAGTATATACCTCAACTAAATGAGAAAGGGTATATGATATGAAAGTAAAAACAATTGCTATGATCATGGCTACTGTCATGATGGTGGTCTGTATGGTAAGTGGTACGCTGGCTTGGTTGACTGCTACATCTGATGAAGTGAAGAATACCTTCACGACCAGTACTATCAAAGTCCAATTAGCAGAAACCAAGACCGACTTTAAGATGGTTCCCGGTCACGAAATTGCTAAAGACCCGAAAGCAACGGTGCTGGCTGGTTCTGAAGAATGCTGGCTGTATGTTAAGCTGGAAAAGTCTACAAACTTCGATAGCTATCTCACATACGAAATGGCTGATGGTTGGACACTTGTCAGTGGTGAGACCAACGTGTACGCACGTAAGGTTGAGAGTGCCAACATTGGTACTTCATACAGCGTTCTGAAGGGTGATAAAGTTACTGTAAAAACGGATGTCACAAAGACTATGATGGAGACTGCTGAAACCAGCAAGCCTACGCTGACCATCACCGCTTATGCTTCTCAGCTGAACAAGAATGCTACCGAAGAGTTCACAGCTGCCGAAGCATGGGCAAACATTACAAGCACTACGTCCCCCGATCCTGAACCGGAGGGGCCTGTTGTTGATCCCGAACCGACTGATCCCGATCCGGAAGAAACTCCCACTACTTAAATAACGAACTAAGGAGAATGACTCATGAATAAGAAGATTGCATCTATCGTAGCCTGCCTGTGCCTGGCTGCAAGCGCCGTTGTTGGCGGTACTCTGGCGTACTTCACCGACACCGATACCCAGACGAATACCTTTACCACAGGTAATGTTGATATCGAACTTGTCGAAAGCTTCCCCAATAACAAGCTGCTGCCTGGTGAAAACAATGCCCTGGAAAAGAAGGTCACTGTGAAGAACATTGGCTCTGAAGATGCATATATGTGGATCGAGCTGTGGATCCCCAGCAAAATTGATGAGATTGGTGACCCTGCCAAGAACTCTCTGCACTTCAATCCTTTTGACACCTATGAAGATAAAGATGGTGTTGAATATCTTGTTCGTGGCACCGAAGCTACTGCTAATGGTTACACTCTGAAGTATGAAACTGTAGAAGTTTCTCTGGGTACCAAGAAGATCGGTGATGTAGATTATAACGGTTATCGTGAATACATCAAGAACGATACTGCTAAGAAGACTAACGAATCCACTGCCGCTCTGCTGGCTCGTGTATTCATGGATAAGGGTGTCACCCAGTGCACCGAAACTGGCGATACTCACAAGAACTGCTTCGTTCTGCCTGACGGTACCCACTACACCGGTTCTTGGGAAATCATCGTAAACGCTTTCGGTATCCAGGCAGATGGCTTTGCTAACATCGAAGAAGCTATCGCTGCTTACAACGGCTAATTCAAAAAATCCCCCTCACTTTCTCATTACGTCATGCACCAATGGTCACGTGCCGTTGGTGCGGGC
>CAZFVR010000079.1:0-1489 GCA_964522215.1 uncultured Ruminococcus sp.
TTCGCCGTTTTGCAAGCAAAACCGTCGTTTTTGCGAATTATCCGGTGATCTATAACGGATGAATAGGTAAAGCTTTAGATTTCCGCTCCGCGGGAACCTTCCTCTATCCTCTTCTGCAACGATGCTGCAGAGAACTGCGAAAAGCACACCCGCATACCGCGGCGATCACGATAGACCACAAAGGATTTGGGTATCTCCTCTCCTGCCGATTCCACCGCGCCCCGCCGCTCTGCCGCGGCAAGGTACTGCCTCGTTACCGGTGAAACGGTCGTGGCATCGGCATCAAATATACCGAATATATTTTTTATTCTGATATTTTTGTTATTGCCTATATTTAAATACATATCCCATCGCCCTGCCGTTCAAACCTGCCGCCGCTGACCCTTATGATCCTTGCGCCGTTATACTCCGTGCCGCCGTCACCGAGCCGCTCGGTGCAGGTAGTCAGTATCAGCTGACCGCGGCGCATCCGCTCGGCAAGGTAGGCGCGCCGCCCGGCATCAAGCTCGGAGAACACGTCATCCAGCAAAAACACCGGCTCCTCGCCGCTGTCACGGCAGGATATCGCGCCCTCGGCCAGCTTTAGCGCCAGTGCCAGCGACCGTTGCTGTCCCTGCGAGGCAAACTGCCTTGCCGCGCGGCCGTTTATCGTTATCTCTATATCGTCCTTATGCACGCCTATGAGAGTTGCCCCCATTGCTATCTCCCTCTCCGGGTCGCGGCCCAGCGCCTCAAGATACGCCGCCTCGCAGGCTGAGCTGTCACGCAGCGTCTCCTCGCCGAGCTTTGCGGAGGATATATACCTCACGCCGGGCATCTCACGGCCGTCCGTCATCTCCGAAAAGCAGGCTGCAAGCTCTACCCCAACGGCATCAAGGTATTTTATCCTTGATGCTGTCAGCACTGCGGCCTCATGAGCCAGCGAGCGCGACCACATCTCCACCGTGGCATCATATATCTCCCGCCCACCGGGGAGCTGTGCGCCGCGCACCAGCTTATTGCGCTGTGCGAGGATATGGTTATACCTTTGCAATGAGTGCATATACATTGGCCGCAGCTGTGATATTGCAACATCAAGGTACTGCCGCCGCAATGCCGGGCCCTCTTTTATTATATTCAAATGCTCCGGGCAAAACAGCACCGCGCGAAATGAGCCTATAAGCTCGCTCATTCTGGTGATCCGTACGCCGTTTTTACACACGCGGCGGCTCTTATCGCGGGAAAATTCCATTTCTATCCGCTGTGAGCGCAGCGAGTCGGCAAAGCCTATCTCTATCCTCGCATTTTTTGAATCGAATCGCAAAAAATCCGATTCATGTGCACCGCGAAAGGATTTGCCTATCGCCGCAAAATACACGGCCTCCAGCAGGTTGGTCTTGCCCTGTGCGTTATCGCCCAGCAGTATGTTGACCCCGGGCGAAAATTCGACCCGACAGGCCTCTATATTCCTAAAATTCTCTGTCGAGACAAATTCACATTTCATTTTTTT
>CAZFVR010000080.1:0-1489 GCA_964522215.1 uncultured Ruminococcus sp.
CAACCGGAGCGGTAAGGCCGATAGTACCTTGCTTGATGATGTAGTCTTCGTTGTCTTGTACATCCACCGGTGCGTAGAACTTCATCGTGACGCCATTTGGGTCAAACGCATCGCCAAGTAAACCCACGCCGTTATCAGCAAGACGGCCTTCGAGATATATACTTCCCACCGCAGTACTAGCCCATTTGACACCATCGTTATAATCGCTCTGTCCGCTCTTATACATTTCAAAATCGGAATGCGGCTTCACGATCGTGAATTCTACCATGATGCGTTCACCCGCAACCGCTTTTGTGACCTCGATAAACTTATGATCAAGCCTGAGCTCATCAAACTTATAATACTTGACCGATACACATTCGCCAAAATCAGGAGTCGCATCGGTACCGAGTGCAGTGCCATGCAAGGGCCTTGAGGTGAAATCATAAATCGAAAAATTTTTCACAGGATTAGAAGTCGAGTACAGGGTGAGTGAGTAGGTTCGTTCCTTCTCGACATCGTATGTGCCCTGAGCGCCGCTGCGATTGCCCTTGAGTTTGGCGGTCATAAAGATCGTGTACTCCGAACTCCAACCATTCTCGGTATCAACGCAAATTACAACATCACCTGTCTTCATGACGGGCAGTCCGGAGCTGTTTTTGTAATTGCTGTGCGACAGAACGGTTTTATAGCTTTGACTGTTTACTACCTTGCCATCATAGTAATCGCTCTTGACAGCGGTACCCTCTATGGATGGCTCCATTCCGTAAAATGTCAGGGTCGTTTGGTCGGTCGTATCCACTTTAGATTTGTGATAGGAGGTCAGCTTCAGTTCAAGCGAATACTCTTTGAATTTTGAAAGATCTTCCGCAAACTGTTCGACCAGATAATCTATGTTCAGATAATTATAGACGCCCGCGTACATCATTACATAGCCATCATAATCAAACCCATAATGTGTAGCAGGGTACTCTCTCATGATCATGCTGTTAAAGCCTCTTTCATAGGTATCGGCTGCCGCTGCGGGCGAGGGTAACGCTGCAAATAGGCCTGCGGTCATTATCAACACCAATGCGGCGGATATGAACCTTTTGATTTCGAATTTTTTCATTTTTTATACCATGCTTTCTTATAAAATACCAATTTTATCGGCAGTTGTGCTCTCATCCCAAGGCGGAGCTTTGGGATGAGATAGCTTCCAATAATTATTTACGCTTTTTCTTCATGATCAGGACAACTGCGACTGCCGCGGCGGCCACTACTGCGACCGCGATGCCGACTATTATCCAAACGGTTGCGGAGGAGCCGTCAGAATCACCGGGCGTGGGGGCGGTAGTTACATCGCCGCCGACCGTTTTGCTTTCCTCGGGAGAGGTGGTAACATCCTCGGGTGCTGTTGTTATCTCTGCGGGAGCGGTGGTAACATCCTCGGGTGCTGTTGTTATCTCTGTGGGTGCGGTGGTTATCTCCGCCGGCGCTGTTGTTACCTCGGGAGGAACCGTAGTTACTG
>CAZFVR010000081.1:0-1475 GCA_964522215.1 uncultured Ruminococcus sp.
ATATTATATTGGCGGCAATCCTGCCAGTGCAAAATCGCTGGGCTTTAACGTCAATGCTATGACAATTGCAGCTTTTGTTTGCAGCGGTGCATTCTCGGCTCTGGCTGGTGTTCTCTCCATCGCCAGATTTGAATCTGCGAGTCGATATCTGGGGCAGGATATTCAGATGGATATTCTCATTGCATGTATCATCGGTGGAGGCTCGCTGCTTGGTGGCAAGGGCGATATGCTTGGTGCTCTCGCGGGAACTGTTTTCATCTCTTTGCTGCAAAATGCATTCAATCTGTTTGAAATCAACACCCTCTTGAAAAGTGTCGTAATTGGTGGTATCCTAGTATTGGTTGTTATTATGGATGGATACATTCATCTGAAAAAGCTGAAAGCACTTGGTAAATCATAACAAGGAAAGCGGCATCTCGTTGCGCAAAGAGAGGATTCATGGTTCATGAAAAAAACTACGCCGGAATGTATTGTAAAGCTCAAGTCGGTCTATAACACATTGCGGCCAAAGCCTGCTCTTGTCGCAGATTATATCTTCGATCACCCTGAGGAGGTTGTGAGTCTCAGTATCGGTGATCTAGCAGACGCGGTCGGTGTTAGTCAGTTTTCTATTATCAATTGCATCAAAGCAGCCGGATACTCAGGCTTTTCGGATTTTAAGATCGATCTGGCTCTCGGGCTCGGCAAGGAGGATCCGCTTCTGTTCGGCTCTGTGACGGAGGACGACGAGCCCTATACTGTTCTGACAAAAGTGATGCAGCGTGTTTCCAGCAGCATTCTGGATACCATCAGCCTGATCGATCAAAACAGCCTGTATGTTGCAATTGAGAAGATCCGTTCTGCGCGTCGTGTTGTTCTGTTTGGGCGCGGCAATTCCAGCTTTGCTGCGGAGTATCTGAGCTTCGGTCTGGAACGCCTGGGCGTTTCGACTATCTATCATCGGGATCAGATTTATCAGACGATTTCCTCAGAAAACCTGATGCCTTCAGATCTCGCAATCGTTTTTACTGTGACTGGACAGAGTGAAACTGTTAAGAAATGGCTTTCAAATGCACAGAAGAGCGGCTGTGCCGTCATCATCATTGCCTGCTCCAGAAGCGTTGCGATTTCGCAATACGCCGACTGTGTTTTGCTTACCAGCTATAGTAATCCCGACATTTTGCAGGATATCAACAACGGCTTTCTTGAGCATATCGCTTTGGCTGCGGCACTGACCATTTGCATTGCAAACCAAAATAAAGCAAAGGCACGGGAGTTGATCCAGAAATCCTCTGAACAGGATCGCGATCAGGCCTAAGTTCTATGAGACGGTACGGCATTCGCCGACACGCTGAAATCAATATTAAAAAAGAAGGCGCTGCCTCAATACGAGAGGCAGTGCCTTTTTCTCTATTTTATTGAAACAAGTACCCGCAGCGTCGCCTGGATGGCTCTGGTCATGGTTTCGATCTCCATGGTGTGGGCGTTGGGGGTGG
>CAZFVR010000082.1:0-1464 GCA_964522215.1 uncultured Ruminococcus sp.
TAATTTAGAACAGAGGTGATTCGTTGAAGGTCGAGTACAAAAGCAGAAGCATTGAAAAGGTGTGTGAAGATGCTTCTGTTGCCGAACGCAAGTACGGACGCGAAATGGCTGAAAAAATACAACTGAGAATCGATCAGATACGAGCTGCCGATTCTGTCGAAATGATGATTCAGTTTAAAATCGGTCGTTGTCACCGCTACATCAAAACCGTAAAAATCAATATGCAGTTGATTTGGTACATCCACAGCGATTGGTATTCGAAAAGAAAGGAAACGAAATTCAAATCGCAAACATTATTGAAATAGTGGATTACCATTAGTCATTTTGCATTTGTTAGGAGGATTAGTTATGAAGAGGAGCAAAACATTTATAGCAACACCGCCAGGAGTAACCATAAAGGAACAGCTTGTTGATAGAGGTATGAGCCAGAAGGAATTTGCAGCAAGAATGGAGATGTCCGAAAAGCACATTAGCGACTTAATAAATGGTGATGTCCAGTTGACTACCGATGTTGCAACGCGGTTAGAGTTGGTATTAGGACTTCCTGCGAGCTTTTGGAGCAATTTAGAGGCAGTATACCGAGAGAAGCTGTTAAAGGTAGAAGCTGAAAATGAAATGGAGGCAGATATGCAAATTGCCAAAAATCTGCCCTACAACGAAATGGCAAAAAACGGTTGGATACCCGAAACCAAAAAGGGCGAAGATCGTGTTATTAATTTAAGAAAATATTTTGAAGTGGTACGGCTTGGCTTGCTCAAAGACAACCTTATTCCGGGCATCGCCTGCCGTAGACAATCCATTACAGAAAAAGCAGACTTTGCGTTAATTGCGTGGGCGCAGAAAGCAAAATTAGAAGCTCGCCATATAGTAACTGCACCCATTGACTTAAAGACACTCACAGAGAGCATTCCTTCCATACGGGCAATGACTAAGATGAACCCGTCCGTATTTTGCCCTAAACTGATTGAATTGCTTGCGAATTGTGGAATTGCACTTGTATTTCTTCCCCACATTGGTGGTTCATTCTTGCACGGTGCAACATTTTATGACAAAAACAAAATTGTTATAGGATTAACAGTACGTGGTAAAGATGCAGATAAGTTTTGGTTTAGTCTTTTCCACGAGATTGCACATATTCTTTTGGGACACATTAGTCAAGCTGAAGGCACAACCGAAGAAGATGAAGCTGCCGCTGATGCGTACGCGAGGGATACGCTAATCCCTAAAGATGTGTTGCAAAGATTTGTTATGAACCATACTTTTACAAAAGAAACAATAAGAGACTTTGCCAATCAAATAGGTATCGATGTTGGCATTGTGGTTGGTAGACTTCAAAAAGAAGGCTATATCCAATACAGTTGGCACAATGAATTAAAAACAAGATACGAAATCGCATAATATCAGCTCATATTCTGAAAGCATCTGCTTCGTTAGAAGTAGGTGCTTTTCTTATACCCATTTTTA
>CAZFVR010000083.1:0-1385 GCA_964522215.1 uncultured Ruminococcus sp.
TTGGTATATTAAGCATTTAACGAATCGGTATTCAAAAGAAATTCATAAAGTCCAATGTGGAGAATGCCGTCCTCATCTGTCCATGACTTCATATGCGTTTTGCTGATAATGATCTTCTTGAAAAAGTCCTGGGTGGATTTGAGCGGGCGAAGCTCGGTTTTCATCTTTTCCGGATCGTGGACGTCGAGTGCGGATTGAATATAATATCGTTTATTACCGTTGTTGACGACAAAATCAATTTCACATTGCTTTTTTGTGCGTTTTCCTTCGGCATTAGTTTCGGTTATTTCCACAACACCGACATCGACCGAATATCCGCGACACAGCAGTTCATTATAGATGATGTTCTCCATAATATGAGTTTCTTCCTGTTGACGGAAATTCAATCTAGCATTGCGAAGCCCGACATCAACGCAGTAGTATTTGTTCGGGTAAGAAAAATATTGCTTTCCTTTGATGTCATAGCGTTGCGCTTTGGTAAACAGGAACGATTCGGTCAGATGCTCGATATACTCTCCGATGGTGTTGGATGAAACCGAAATGTTTTGAGCGGACTTCAATGTTTTGGCAATTTTGGTGGCATTCGTCAAGGAACCGATGGAAGAACACAGATCATCAGTCAGTCCCTCCAGCACATGGGGCAGTTCAATATCATATCGTTCGCTGATATCCTTGAAATAGGTTTCGGTAAATAGATTTGCAAGATAACTCCGCTTTTCGGCATCTGTTTTGAAGAAAACGAGCTGCGGGAGACCTCCCCATAAAGAATATTCTTCAAAAGCTTCCGATTTGTCTCCGCCGACATAGTCATAATACTCCTTGAAAGAGAGCGGCCATATATGAACCTGATCGCCTCTGCCTCGGAATGCCGTCAAAACATCCTTGGTCAGCAATTTGGAGTTAGACCCCGTGACATATATATCCACATTACGAAGGCGCAAAAGGCCGTTCAAGACGTTATACAGCCTTACCTCTCCACCCTTTTTCAATTCTTCATCCGAGATGGCATACTGAACCTCATCAATCATGATATAGTACATTTCGGGATTGATAATTTCAGAACGCAAGTATTCATACAATGCTTTCGGGTCACGATATTGCTCATGCTCCGGGCTGTCAAGAGCAATGGTGATGATCTGCTCGGACTTCACTCCGTTTTGAATCAGCCATTCGTAATATAATTCAAACAGAAGTTTGCTTTTTCCGCACCTGCGGACGCCTGTAATAACCTTGACCATTCCGTTTTCTTTTTTGTCAATCAACCGCCCCAGATGGTAGTCTCGCTTGATTAGTTCTTGCATAAGGTAGCCTCCTCGCTAAATACTTAAGGGTAGTGTTGCCCAACTTTTAAATGTATTATACCACAGATAACGCAAAAAGTCAAC
>CAZFVR010000084.1:0-1342 GCA_964522215.1 uncultured Ruminococcus sp.
GGGGAGCGCCTGCGGGCTTCTTTGCGCCGCAGTTTTGGCAGAACTTGCCCTTATTGACCGTACCGCAGGAGCAGGTCCAGCCCTCGGTATCAGCCGGCTTCGGTGAGCCGCACTCGGGGCAGAATTTGCCTGTAGCTGTTGCACCGCAGGAGCACCTCCATGCGCCTGCCTGCATCGGCTCGGGTTTCTTCGATCCGCACTCGGGACAGAACTTACCCATAACATTGGCTCCGCATTTGCAGGTCCAGCTGTCCTTGGCGGGAGCAGGCTGTGCTGCCTGCTGCGCCTGCTGCTGTTGTGCCTGCTGCTGCGCGCCCATGTTATAAAGATTTTGTGCCGCTCCAAAGCCGCCGCCCATGCCGTTCATTCCGTTCATGCCGCCGACCATGCCCATGCCCATAAAGCCTGTCATGGCGCCTGCCTCGTTCCCTGCCGCCGTCTGCATTGCATCTGCCGTGGCGTTGGTCATTCTGCCCGCCATCATGAAGGGATTGGAGCCCATCGTTGCCGCGTCCTCCATCTCGTTGATCTTCTTCATGTCCTCATCGGTCAGAGTGATCGGGTTGAGCGCTATCTTGCTGACGGTGATGCCGCGGTTTTCTGCCCATTCCGTCTTCAGGGCATCGTTCATAGCGTTTTTCAGCTCATTTGCCTTGGCAGGGATCTGCGCGGGGCGAAGCTCCTGCTCGGAGAGTGCGCCAAGCGCGGGCTGAAGTGCATCGATAAACTCGGTCTTGAGCTGTGCATCTATCCGGTCGCGGGTGAATTCATTTGCCACGTTGCCGCAAAGGCGGGTGTAGAAGAGCAGCGGGTCAGAGATGACGTAGGAATAAATTCCGTTGCAGCGCACCTGTACCGTGCGTGCCATGCCGATGCGCTTGTTTATGACCTCAAACATTATCGGGTTGGGAGTGCCGAACTTGTTATCCAGTATCTCCTTGGTGTTAAAGTAATAAACGCGCTGATCCTTACCGGTGTCACCGCCGTAGGTAAAGCGTTTGCCGATGGTCTTAAAGGTAGCCAAAATGCTCTCGCCGAGCTTGCCGGAGAAGATAGACGGCTCCGTTGAGCTGTCATAGGTAAATTCACCGGGTTCGGCGCACACCTCAACTATCTTGCCCTGCTCGACTATGATCATACACTGACCGTCGGCAACGGCAATACCCGAGCCGTTTGAAATTATATTGTCCTCTCCCTTGGTGTTGGAAGAACGACTGCTCGTTCTTTTTTGTCCCTTGCGCATCAGCACATCATTTGGCAGTGCATCGCAATAGAAAAATTCCTTCCACTGGTCGGCAAGTGTGCCGCCGAGTGCGCCTGTGATCGCTTTGATAAGTCCCAT
>CAZFVR010000085.1:0-1341 GCA_964522215.1 uncultured Ruminococcus sp.
CCGGTGCATAGTCGATGAACGAGCTTGTGTCCGGTCGATGGTTCTTGCGTATAAAATCACCGGTAACGGTAATATGCTCAAAAGAATCAATGACAGCACTTTCGAGCTTGGCGGCGGTCACAAAAGACGAAACTTTGCACACACCCTTTGCGTACTTATAGCACTGAAAGCCTCCATGCCGTGGCGAGTAAGTGAGTGTAGCACCGCAGTTGCCGCATTTAACTATTCCGGACAGCCAGTGCTTTTTGACGGTCATAGGCTGCTCGTTCTTGCTGAGGGTACGCTTACGCTGTGCGAGAAGTCGCTGCACGGCATCGAACTGTTCCTCAGAAATAATGGGCTTAAATCTGCCCTTTATAATCAGAGTGTCCGGTGAATCATATATTCTCTTGCTGAGAGTCTTACCCGTTGGGGTCCAGCGAACATAGCCCTTGTATATAGGATTGTAAAGGATGTACTGAATAGTGCGACCCTCGAACTGACCGCCGCGATGCGTTCGCTGCCCTGCGGCATTGAGTTGCTTCGCAATCCAAAGAAAAGACTTTCCTTTTTCAAATTCGTCAAAGATGAAGTGAATCCAGCGTGCCTCATCGGGAGCGATCACCATTTCCTCGCCCGCCTTCTTGGAATATCCGAATGAGGCAACAGTCTGAACCTTGCCTGTCTCAGCGACGAAAGTCATCTTAGTGCGGACTTCTTCGGACAAGCGAACAGAGTAAAATTCGTCCATCCACTCTATTATACGCTCAATCAGACCGCCGAACATATTATCACCTGTTTCTTCGGTAATCGAAATAACATCTACATTACATTCCTTTTTTAGAAGCGACTTGTATAAAATACTTTCCTCTTGGTTCCTGGCAAAACGAGAATACTTCCACACAAGCACAGCCTCAAAAGGTGCAGGCTTTGTTTTTGCAACGGAAATCATCCGCTGAAACGCAGGCCGCTTTGCCGCATTACGCCCGGAAATACCCGCATCAACATAAATATGTGCAGGGTCTATCATCATGCTGTTGCGTGCAGCGTAGTTTTTTAGCTCCTGAAGCTGCGAATCCGGACTGTATTCAGCCTGTTCTTCAGTCGAAACACGAATATATGCGGCAACGGTCCTCATAATAACCTCCTAATCATTACCAATAGAATTAGCGGACTATATAAATTATAATTTCATATGCACCCCTGAGAGGGAGAGCATATGATGAAAGTAAAATATCTCTACATAAATAACCCACTCGTTAATGCCATATATATTCAGTCGTTATCGCTCTTAATTATAACAACCAACATAGACGGGCAGAATGGAATAATTTATATCAGATAGTGTGTCTAACAGGGGTG
>CAZFVR010000086.1:0-1157 GCA_964522215.1 uncultured Ruminococcus sp.
ATCTTCGTAAAGATCGGTTTGAAAGAAAATTATCTGAGAGAGTCTAATAAAGAGGATTGAGTATGGCAAAAAAGGACAGAACAGGTAATAGAAAAACGAGAGAGCAGAGAAGGCAATTCAAGGTGCCGGAATTAGGCTATTATTTGATTGTCACAGATACAGAGGCTACAGAACGTTGCTTCTTCACCGGACTTCATCAAGCGTTGCCGGAGGATGTGAGAAACAAGCTTGTAATAAAGGTGGTAGAAACCAAGACTCGGACTATGATTGATAAATGTCTGGAACTCACTGCTTATGATGCACAATATCGTATTCCCTGGATTGTATTTGACAGAGACCAAGTGCAGGGATTTGATGAGATTATTGCAGAGGCAGTGAGTAAAGGGATACAGGTGGGATGGTCTAATCCATGCTTTACAAGACATACTCTTCACAGCAGTTCCAAATATGAGAATCCGGTGTGGTATTGCAGAAATGCTGCCAATAAGGGTAAACATAACTGCCCTAACAGTAAGTCGGTGCATGAGTCCATTTTGGAAAATGCTTTTCTTGAGGCATGTAAGCTACTGGCAGGAAGCTTTGATGATGTGATAAATTCTGCCGTAGATGTAATTGAAGATATTAGCACCAGTAATGAGGATATCGGCAGACTGAAAAAGGAGCAGAAGGCTATGGAGAATCTGGAACAGCGTCGCAAGAAGCTTACCGATTTGGATTTGGATGAAGGGATTTCCAAGGAAGCATACGATGAAAAGTATGAGGACATTTCCGTAAAAATCCAGAAGTCCAAGGAAAACATTGCAATTTTGCAGGAAAATGTTTCCAATCAGAAGGACGTAAGCAAGCGAATGGCATCTCTAAAGAAAGCTCTTTCCGATGGCAATGTTCTGGATGAGTTTGACAGAGTTGCATTCGAAAGCATTGTGGATAAGGTTATCGTGGGAGAGACAAATGATGATGGTACTGTGGACCCATTCAAGCTGACCTTTGTTATGAAGGGAAATGGGAACAGTGTTGTACCAAATACAAAGGATTGGTTCAAAGGAAAGGTCAAAGAGCAGGCGGATAAGGCTGATATGGTGGTTGATACGGCATACTATGTGGTCAAATGAAAAAGTAAATTCCAGCTGATTCAATTTTGATCTCGTATTTTCGAT
>CAZFVR010000087.1:0-1107 GCA_964522215.1 uncultured Ruminococcus sp.
ACGAACTGAGAGCCGAGGCTTTCGCACCGAAATTGAGCCAACTAAAATCAAGCTTCGCTATTTCGCTCATCGGTGCAATACCTAAAAGCATCACCACCGTCAGTATGACAGCAAGGCTACGTTTAAAAATCTTCTTCATTTTTTCCTCCTCTATCTTATTAAAAGATATTATGTAAAGTTTTATCGCAAAAAGCTCTCAAGAATCACATCTTCAAGCAGCTACATTGCCATCACCCTCCAAAATTATTTCGCACCAATTATAGCACATTAAAACAAAAAAGAAAAGACATTCGTGACGAAAGACCGAGTTTGCGTGACGAAAAACCTTATGTGACGTAATTTCATCCATAATGCTATTGTTTTCCATTGTGATATAAATTTTTGCTCACTCATATTCAACCTTGCTTTTGTCAAAGCAGATTGACCCGAAAATAACAAGTTCTATTCTTGGTCATTCGGATGTCAGAACAACGCTTGATATTTATTCTCACGCTTCAACGGATATGCAGATTTCAGCCGTAAACGTAATAAACAACGTGTTCAAAGAGTAAATCACTGTTTGTCACTGTTTGTTTCGGGAATTTAATGGTTCGACCCTTGCGAAAGTAAAGTAAATGAGCAAAAAGAAAGAAGCTGTAAACCTTGAAAAATAAGGCTTACAGCTCTTTTGGCGGAGAGCAAGGGATTCGAACCCTCGAACAGGCTTTGACCTGTTACACGATTTCCAATCGTGCTCCTTCGGCCAGCTCGGACAACTCTCCAAATCAATTTGCAATATTCTGTTGCACATCCGCATGCCGAAGCAATCACAGATAGCTTTACTATTATACTCGAACGAAACGGGAAAATCAAGTGTTTTTTGAAAAAATTCGATAAAAGCTCAATTTTTTTGTTTGGAAGCAGTTTTGTGAGAACTTTTTGCGACAAATGCACCCTTTGGCTATCTTGAAAATCAAGGAATCGGCATAATTTTTGAACGCTGCATAATGCAAAATGTCGATTCTTGAGGTCGGATTAATTGCGAAATCGATAAATACCGACAATATGTGACGGCAGAAATGTGCGGTGATGACAGCCTTCCCCTTGAGGGGAAGGTGGCACGGCGAA
>CAZFVR010000088.1:0-1035 GCA_964522215.1 uncultured Ruminococcus sp.
CAACCGGAGCGGTAAGGCCGATAGTACCTTGCTTGATGATGTAGTCTTCGTTGTCCGCGATCTCATAGCGATGGTAGAACTTGCAGACGTACTTATTATCAACGGATGTGAAGAACGATGCGGAGTTAGTCTCCACGCCGGAATATGCGCTGCCCTTGAGATGCGACTGTACGTTTTTAGCCCAATGTGCTTCTTTTCCGTACATAATGGTTTGGAAACCGTCCATGTCAACATAAATGTTGGTCCGTATCATCGCAATCGTAAACTCGATATAACCCTTATCACCGGCCATCAGCTTGGTGCGCTCGTTTTCTTTGTTCTCGTCCAGATATTTGATCGATACAACATTGCCCACATTGCTCCATGCCTCGGTATCCATGGTAGCAGCATGCTTACCGGCGAACTCAAAATCATAGATATCTACGCTCTTGATCGCATCAAGCATGGATCCACTCTCGATCTTGATCTTCTTTGAATAAACAACATTTTGCAGCATATTATCGGTGCTGATTCTAAGTGTCAGGGTGACCGGACTCTCCACAACTCTCAAAAATAGTGCAACAGTTCCGAAAGTGCATATATTTTCGTAGGATCCTTTATTGTCCCGGCTAAAATCACAGACACTGGCATCGTAGCGATCAGCCTTCATATCATCGCCATATCGGTCTACACCGAGGATGTCCTGGCGTGGGTAATAGTCCGAGAAGTTTTTGCCACCATTCGTACTGATGCATACCTTGGCATCGTAGTTTTTATTGGATATAAAGACATAGCCTTTTTCATTCTTCTTCAGATAATTATCAATGTCAAAATCCTGAAGCAAATACTCCATGTCTATATAATAGGAACACCAATCGTATGCCTCAGTAACGGAGACATAATCATAGCCGTTCTCGGTGCTTTCCTTGAACTTCATAGTTCCGGGTGAAAGCTCATCTAAATGTTGGTAGATAGCGTCTTCCGCGGCGGCCGGAGCAGCGGGCATCATAGCAAAGATCCCTACCGTCATTATCAAGACCAATGCGGCGGATATTA